>JBGQJU010000068.1:0-31634 GCA_041499185.1 Pyrinomonadaceae bacterium
ACGAGTCTTCAAATAATCTTTCCACACCAGCGAACCGCCGCCAGCTTCAATAGAGCTGCCATTCCAGGTTATGAACTCCTGCACGTGCAACGTAAGCAGCACCCTCTCCAGCTCGTCCCCTTCCAGACGAAGTCGCTTCTTCCAGGTCTCAAACGAAGACCGGCGACCGTCAGCCAACGCGGATTCGTAAAGCACGCGGACCAGCGCCCGGCGCGTTTCCGGCTCGAACGCGATCTCCTCAAGCAAGGATGAGTAGTGGCGGTTGATTCGCCCACCCATCAATTCGTCGACGTAGAGTTGCTCGCAGGCAAGGTAGCTGGTTAGCGACGCATTGCGTTCGCGCGCGGCCTGCATGAAAGCCGTAATGAAAAACGGACTGCACTGGAATTGCTGGACGAGCAAGTCTCGCGTTTCTTCGCTCAGCCCAACCTGTTGTCGTTGGGCCACACGATCCAACAACGAGCGCCCGTCTTCGTCACTTAGTTTCTCAAGCCGGATGATGTCGATCGCCTCAAAGTCGCGGTGAATACCGTGTACGGCGTCTAACAGTTGTCGTCGCAGGCCGGCGATTGCGTAAGGAAGATTCGAGCGGCTGAGAACGCGAATTATTTCTCTGCCAAGCGATGGGCCGCCGCTGGTCGGCTCGGCCAACGGCACGGCATCGAGCATTACAAAAGCTCGACCGCTCGCCGGAGGAATTTTTTGCGGAGCGCCGAGGCACCAGCGGATTAGCGCTCGATCGTCATTGCCGAAGCGTTCGCGGTTGTACGATTCAACCAACTGCTCGATCCATTCGTAATCCGTCGCCGGCGCCAGCTCCAACAGGTCACTGAGTGTTATTGACGACTGACAAAGCGCGGGCTCGTCGCGCCGAAACGCCAAGTACTGCAAGAGGAACGTGTTGAGGAATTCGATCGCCGCGCTGACCGCCGTGGTCTCGTCTCGTGGCAACGCAAAATAGATTGGAATGATCTTTCCGCGTCGGTTGAAAAGAGCGTCGTAGGCTTGGCGCAAAAGCTCAGAAACACCGGCGGAAGGTTCCAGCAACAACAGCAGACCACGGGCCTGACCATGCGGATGTGAGACAATCTGCATCAACTCGGCGGCGCGCCCGACGAACTCATCTCTTTCCACGCGGCCTAGAATGCGCCGCTGCTTGTCACTCTGGTTATCCGCGTTCATTGGCCTTTGCTACCCTAAGAAAAGCATCCTGATAGAAGGCAATTTTGTTCTTGCCCTGGTTTTTTGCGTCGTAGAGAGCGCGATCGGCCGCCCAAATAATCTGTTCGGCGGTATTAACAAACGGCGAAAAGGACGCCACCCCGATGCTGATGGTCACGGCGCCCAGCGGTTGCGTCTTTGCGTGTGGATAACTCGTGTGCTCGATTCGCTCGCGGATACGTTCCGCGATTACGCCCGCCTCAGTGAGCGACGTCTGCGGCAGGAGTATGCAAAACTCTTCACCACCGTACCGCGAGGCGACATCCGCGGATCGCAGTGCGCCTTTCAGGGCATGCGCAGTGATCTGCAGGGCGACATCGCCGGCTTGATGCCCGTTGCGATCGTTGTACAGCTTGAAGTCATCGATGTCGATCATTAGAAAGCTCATTGCGTACTCGTAGCGTTTCGAACGATTCACTTCTTCCGTCAAACGCTCTTCCAGATAACGCCGGTTGGGTAACGCCGTCAGCGGATCCGTAATCGACATCAATTGATACTGATTGGCTTTTTCCTGCCACTCGGCGCGCTCTAAGGCCAAAGCCACTTGCGGAGCAATAATCTCCAAGAGGCTGGCGTCTACCAGGTCGTAAGGCCCGCCGCTGGATTTGTCGGTCAGGTTAAGAATCCCGATTTTTCGACCGCCAATCATGATCGGATAACTAATAAACGATTTCGTCTTGTAGCGTCTCTCAGCCGGCGCGGGAGTGATCCCGGCCGCTTCCAAGTCCGCCACGATCATCGGCCGACCGGATTGTAGCGTTGCGCCGGAGATACCTTCGCCGAGGTGCATCGGTGAGACTTCGGAGACTTCGGTTGCCAGGCCCACGGCCGCCTTGACAGTCAGCTCATTCGTCGCCTCGTTGAAGACCAACAGCGAAGCCCGCTCTGCACGCAAGAGTTCCTTGGAATTCGTCAGAATCGCTAGATAGGTTTTCTCCGCATCGGTTGAACTGATTCGCTCCAGAAAATACTGCAGCGATCCGGCAAACCGCGATTGATACTCCAGCTCGCCTCTGAGGCGCTCAATTTCTTGTGTCAAACCCTCCGACGTTTCAGACTTCTGAGGTGGCTCCGCTATTCGCTCTGGCGGAGCACTTGCCAACTCGGAAGAGCCTGCGCTGAAATCGCGCGTCGCCCTGGCCAAACGATTAGCCAATTCTTCAAGGTCTCCCTGCGCTCCAAAGATGACGTTGGCAAACGGATCTTTGCTGAGTAAGTCTTGCAGATCGCCGACGCGAAATCTTTCGACCGTCTCTCGATAGTCCTGGGCAGTGAGGAACGCGCGTCCGCCGATCACTGCAAGGTCGCGCTTTTTGCCAATCTGCACCGGCGTCGCAAAGCAGTGTAAGCCGGCATGGCAACGGTATTGTGTGACGTCATTTGCGCTCGTCGCGCGGCGATGCGCGTCGCCGCAATAGGGATCGCAAAGATGAGCGTGTTCGGGCGAGGACTGCAACGTCCGGCAAATCGAGTTATTGTTCGAAACGACCAGCGCGGGAGGTTGGTGACCATTAACCAGGAGCATTGACAAGCCCGATGAGTCCGAAAGGCTTTGCTGCACATCCGCCCATCCCGCCGGGGCCTCAGCCGGGAGTTCCTGTAGTATTTCGCGCCCGGGCTTGGGCGAATGCTTAACCATTGAAAGCTTTGTTCTACGCATTCGAATTATGGCTGAAAATGGTGGCTGAGCGGCCTTCCGTTCAAGAACTCAGTATAAGTACCGAGATTTACACACACAAGAGTTTGTCACTTAGACGGTTGCCGCCGCCCTCAGCGCAGAGATCACAACTTACGTTATTGCTATACGACTAATGGGCAAGCGCTTTCACGCAATCAGCGCTGCGAAAGACGAGCGAAATCCGGCTACTGGAGCGACTTCGGACTTCATCAGGCGAGGGTTCCCGCATTGTGCAGCCCTGGCGCGTCCCCAGGCGCGACTTTGTCTATATCAGGCTGATCGGGACTGATTCTGATGCAGGCTGCAAAGTGGTTGGGCTTGATCTCCACCAGCTTCGGCTCAACTCCTCTGCATTGCTTGATTGCGTAAGGGCAGCGCGTGTGAAAACGGCAGCCCGACGGTGGATTTATGGGCGAAGGCACATCGCCTTCGAGAACAATTCGACGCCGCTTTGATTCGACCTCCGGATCCGGCACCGGAACCGCGGAGATCAGAGCCTTTGTATAGGGCATCAGCGGGTCGCGGTAGATCGTTTTCGCCTCGGCAATCTCGACGAGTTTACCCAGGTACATTACCGCCACCCGATCCGAGACGTGACGAATCGCCCTCAGATCGTGAGAGATGAAAAGATAGGTGAGGTTCTTTTCCTGTTTGAGCCGCTCGAGCAGGTTCATGATCTGCGCCTGGATTGAAACATCAAGGGCGGAGATCGGCTCGTCGGCAACGATGAACTGCGGGTCGACCGCGAGTGCACGCGCAATACCGATACGCTGACGCTGACCACCCGAGAACTCGTGCGGATAACGATTGATGAAGCGTTTGCTCAGGCCCACGGTTTCCATCAACTCCTGCACGCGCCGCTCTGCTTCCCGGCCTCGCGCCAACTTAAACGTGTTGAGCGGCTCGCCCACGATCTGCCCCACCGTCATGCGCGGATTCAACGAAGCGTATGGATCCTGAAAAATGATCTGCAAGTGGCGGCGCTGCTCGCGCATCTCGCTGGCTGACAGGTGTGCGAGATCGCGATTGTGATACAAAACCTGACCGTCGATGGGTTCCGTCAAGCGCAGAATCGCTCGACCTAGTGTGGATTTTCCGCAGCCTGACTCGCCGACGAGTCCAAGCGTCTCACCTTCTAGAATATCGAGCGTCACGCCATCGACTGCTTTGACCTTACCGAAGTGTACTTTTAGATCACGAATCGAAATCAACGGCTCACCGCTTGCGCTGCGTGACAGCAATGGCGCAGTTCGCAGAACTTCAAAGTCCGCAGGTTTAGTGCTCATAATAAGTTCTCGCGTCGTCGCGACCCTACGGACGGTACTGCTCAGTGTGAATCTTGATGTCGCTCTCTTTGCGCGACTCATCATAGACGTCAGTTGCAAAGTGACAGAGAGAAAAGTGATTCGCCTTTAGTTGCACGAACGGGGGAAATTCCTTGCGACAGATCTCCTCGACGCGATCGCAGCGCGGCGCGAATGGACAGCCGGGGCCCAGATGCGCGACATCGGGCGGCAGTCCAGGTATTTGATATAGCTTGCCCTGCTCATCCGTTGGATCGGGCACAGAGCGCAACAGCCCTTTCGTATAAGGATTACCCGGCACCGCGAATAGTTCACGCGTTGGCGCTTGCTCAAAAACCTTGCCTGCGTACATCACTACGACGTGATCAGTCATGCCGGCCACCACGCCAAGATCGTGCGTGATGAGAACGACGCTCGTGCCCGTATCCTGCTTGAGCTTTTTGATCAGCTCCAGAATTTGCGCCTGGATTGTGACATCGAGAGCCGTCGTTGGTTCGTCAGCGATCAAAAGTTCGGGCTCGCACGAGAGAGCCATCGCGATCATCACTCGTTGACGCATGCCACCCGAAAACTCGTGCGGGTAAGCGTCGGCGCGATCGCGCGCATCAGGGATGCCCACCGTTTCTAACATCTTGATGGCATGCTCGCGCGCCTGCGCTCGCGTATGGCCCAGATGCAGTTGCGTAATCTCCATCAACTGTCGTGAGATTTTCATGAACGGATTTAGCGACGTCATCGGATCCTGAAAGATCATGGCGATGCGCCGACCGCGGATCTTGCGCACCTCGTCTTCAGTGAGCAGGAGGATGTCCTGGCCGTTGAAGATAATTTCGCCGGAGACAATCTTTCCCGGAGGACTGGGAATCAGGCGAATAACTGAAAGATTGGTTACGGATTTCCCTGAGCCGGATTCACCGACGATGCCCAGCGTCTCGCCGCGCTCAAGCGCAAAGCTGATGCCGTCTACGGCTTTGACCGTGCCGTCTTCTGTCTCGAAGTACGTGCGCAGGTCTCTGACTTCCAGAAGCTTTCCGTTGCTGTTGCTCATCGAGTCTCAAATCTCAGATCGCAAATTCTCGAAACCTAAAGTTTCAAACGACAAACTCATGCCTTCCGCATCTGCGGGTCGAGCGCGTCTCGCAATCCGTCACCAAGAAAGTTCAGTGAAAAAAGCGTGAGCGCCATCGTCACGCCGGGAAAGATCAGTTGCCACGGAAAGATCGCAATGTTTTGAATTCCGTCCGCCGCCAGGCTGCCCCAGGACGCCAGTGGCGGTTGCACGCCAAAACCCAGAAACGAAAGAAACGCTTCAGTCAGCATCACCGAAGGAATCGTCAACGTCGCATAGACGATCACCGGTCCCAGCGTGTTCGGCACCAGATGTCGAAAAATGATCCTCGTTGTCGAAACGCCCGTAGCCCGCGCCGCCAGCACAAATTCCTGATTCTTCAACGAAAGCACCTGGCCGCGAACGATCCGCGCCATTGTCAGCCACGAGACTGAACCAAGCGCAATAAACAAAAGAACAAGCTGGCCCAACGCCGTACTGCTGCGAAACATCGCCAACAGAACTATCACGAGGATGATGTACGGCAGGGAATAGAGCACATCCACAAGCCGCATCATCAAGTTATCAATACGCCCGCCCAGATAACCAGCGACGGCCCCGTAGCTGACACCAATGATTAAAGAGACGAGTGTCGAGATGATGCCGACCATCAAAGAAATCTGGCCGCCCTGCAGAACGCGCGCTAATAGATCGCGTCCATTAATATCTGTTCCCATGGGATGGGTCCAGGAGAACGATCCATTGGGAGCTTCAAACGGCGGCATCGATTTGATCAGCTTTGCGTCGGCCGGAATGAAATCGGGAGTGAAGCCCGTTGTCTTCTTAACGATAAAAGGTCCACAGAGGCAGGCAATCGCGACCAGAATCACGACTATCACGCCAAATACAGCGAGCCTGTTTTTCAAAAGCCGCCGCCAGGCATCTCGCCACAACGAAGTTCCGATGACAGTATCCGAATCCTCTGCTGAATGAACATCGGCTTCGGCAATTGCCAGTTCAGGATCGGTATGGATTATTGGCTCGTCCTTCTTCATCTCGTTAGTAACGTATGCGCGGATCAAGATACGCGTAGGTGATGTCCACCAACAGGTTCATCAATAACAGGGTCATGGCGATGAAGGCCACGATTCCGAGGATCAGTGGCTCATCGCGATTCAGAGACGCCTGAATGAAATAGTTTCCCAGGCCGGGCAGAGCAAAGATCTTCTCGACGACAACCGTGCCCGTCAGCAGAAACGCAAGCGCCGGCCCAGTGAAAGACACCACCGGCATCAAGCCGCCACGCAGGGCGTGTCGAATCAAGACGTCCTTCTCACTCAGTCCCTTGGAACGAGCCGTGCGGATATAATCTGACCGCAAGACCTCGAGCATGCCTGCCCGCGTCAGCCGCGCGATGTATGCCATGTAGATTGCCGAAAGGGTCAGTACCGGCAAGATTACTCCTTTGCTTGCAGAACCGTACCAACGTGAAGGCGGTAGCCAGTAAAGTGTCAGCGAAAAGATCAACACCAGGATTGGACCAAGCACGAAGTTGGGAATCGATATACCAAGCATCGCCAGCCCCATCGACGCATGATCCCATCTGGAGTTCTGCTTCAAAGCCGCAATCGAACCGACAGTGATTCCCACGATCAGCGCCAGCAAGTAAGCGAGCAGGCCCACGGTCGCGGACACCGGCAACGAACGCGCGATAATGGCGTTGACTGACTGGCCCTCGTATTTGAGTGAATTACCGAAATCGAGTCGCACAATATGGCTCATCGTTCTGCCATACTGCACGTACCACGGCTTGTTCAACCCATACTTTTCGCGGATGTTCTTCTCGATGGCGGGAGGGATCTTCTTTTCGCCTGAATAGAAGTTTCCGGGAGCAAGTCTGATCAAACCCCAGGTAACGGTAATAACGACAAGGATCGTCGGGATGACGATCAGTAAGCGGTGAATGATGAATCGAAGCATTTCATGTTGGACAGACATTCTTGTCTGTCTGCGAAGTGTACGGTCTATAGGCGAGTCAGGCGTCCCCGGCAACGGACAAGCACGTCTGCCCTACTCCGCAAGACTGGGTGCGCCGTTATCCCATTTCGACGGATCGCGCTCGATGTACACAAATTTCCAAGGGTACATTGATAGCGCGTTCGGATACATTCCTTTCACATAAGGCTTCTTGACAAAATTCACCGCCGCAGTTTCGATAGGAATAATAGGCTGCGCATCCAGCAAATACTTTTCGGCCTTCGCCAACAACTCATATCGCCTCTGTTTGTCTAAAGTTCGGTTTGCTTCATCGAGCATGTCAGCGTATTTCTGGTCAAACCAACCTGTGCCGTTATCCCCAGTCGGAGTCGAGAAGAGATTGAGAAACGTAAACGGGTCCATGTAATCGGCGCCCCAGACCCCAAGTCCAAAACCCTTGTACTCGAGCTTATTTCGCAGAGCAATGAACGTCTTAAACTCCATGCTTCTCAGGGGAACCGTAATACCGAGGTTTTGCTTCCATTGCGCTTGCATGTACTCGGCCATCGTCCTGTTAGAAGATTGAGTGTTGTGAACATACTCAACTTCATCTACCGGGAACTTCGGGCATTCGTAGCTCCCATCGGCCTTCTTAGTGACTGGAAACCCGGCTTCGCCCAGAAGCTGTCTCGCTCTTTCCGGGTCAAATGCATCACCTTTAGGCTGAGGATAACCCGGGAAAATACCCTCGGGAGTAAATGCTGTGAGTGGTTTGGTAATCTTCTTCACTTGGCTATAAGTGATCTTATCAATAGCCAGGTTGAACGCCTTTCGTACTCGCAAGTCGTTCATTGGTGGCTTGGTGACGTTCATAATGATGTAGGTTATTGCTGCTTCCCGGCCCTCCATGTAATCCTTCTTCGATCTAACAATGTCCAACCAGAAGTACGGAACAGTGTGATTGAGAACCGCATCGATCTCGCCAACCTTGTAGAGATTCATGATCGTCGGATTGTCAGACATCGGGTAGAAGTAAATCTCATCCAGGCGGACGTTTGCCGCATCCCAATACAGCGGGTTACGTTCGACCACTAACTCGTTGTAAGGTTTCCACGATTTCACCTTGAATGCACCAGACGTAACGATATTTGAAGGATCGGTCCAATGCTCGCCATACTTTTCGATTACCTTTCGAGGCACTACGCGGAAAAACTGGTGGGGGATGAGGCCAATGAAGAACGGCGCTGATTGGCTCAGCGTGATCCGCAATGTGTAATCATTGACAGCCTCGATACCGACGTCCTCCGGCGTTACTTTAACGAATTCCTTGCCGGTGACGGCTGCCTGAAGTCTCGGATCGTTCGCGATCAGCTTGCCACGAGATTTTTCATCTCCTGGCAGCGTTAGCCTCTCGGGCGAATGCATCGACTGGTGAAACGGCGTATCCGTCTCAGGCTTTAGCTGCTCTGCTGTCGGTTTGTATTCCTCTTCCGTTGACTTCAGCGGCGTCTGGCTAAGCGGCGGCGCCGTAACGCCTTCAGCAAAGTCCCTCGCGAGAAGATCCTGATTAGTTTGCGGATCTCGAACGAAGACTGCACCGCCGTTGTAGGCCGCCGCGTACTTGATGTAGTACCCAAGATACGCATTGGGCGAGGCAAGCGCTGGCGAAACTCCCCGGCGGAAACTGTAAACAAAATCGCTGGCGTTAATTTGATCGCCGTTGGACCAGCGCGCATTTTTTCGCAGATGGAATACAAATTCCGATGAGTCGTTGTTGACCTCCCAGCGCTCGGCAATCGCGGGGATGGGCAACGTTGTCTTAGGATCGTATTCGGCCAGTCCGTCGTAAAGCGCCATGTGGATGCGCCCTTCCGGTTGGAGGTTACCTACCTGTGGATCGAGAGATCCCGGTTCATCACCGGTTACATAACGAAATATGTTTCGCGCGGGTGGTTCAGTCTTACCAAAATAGACTTCGTTCTTCGCCGAAACGCCGCACGAGATACTTGCCAACGCGAGCGCGGCTAGAGCGATCGCGGCGGTGACTTGCTTCAGTGTCAGATCGAACATACGCGCTTCCTTTCTGCAAGCCACTTGAGCCCACCAGCAAGAGAAATCAACCGCAACCTTAGGTTTTGGTTTGGATTACATTTGCCGCCTCGGCGACTGGCGTATTATAGGCTCAAACGCTCATCTCGACCACACATCTCGCGCAGTCTTCGGTTCTCGCCAGCTCGTATCGATCTTTATTTTCTTTAAAGACGGGGCGTCGAGAATGTTTGCGTCAAAGCCGGCGACATACGGTTTGACTAACGTGTACGAAGAAGCGAAATAGATGGGGATTGCTCTTAGCTGGCTCAGTGCCTCGGCTTCTGATTCGATCGGAGGTGCGGCTTTCTTCTCCGGCGCGCGGGCGCCTACACTGCTCGGCGCAGCGCCATTCGCGTCTCCAGGGACTCCGGGCGGTGACGATCCAGTTTGCGTCGTTTCTGACTCCGGCCGCGCAGCGGCCGTTATCTCTGGAGGAAAAAGCATACTAATGTTCGTTAGCTCGTCCGTGGTCTGCATCACCATGCCGCGCCGCACCAGATCGTATTCGCCAGCCCGGATCGCCGCTTCATAATCGTCCCAGTTCTTGACGATTATTTCCGTCTCGACGTTGAGCGCGTTGTGCCACATCGCGGCGATCGCTTGGGCCACCTGCCGTTGTTGTTCGTTGCGATTGACTAGCAAGCGAATTCTTGGGAAATCCTTTCCGTCCGCGTAGCCAGCTTCTGCAAACAACTTTCTCGCGTGCGCTATGTCTTTCTCGAGAGTCGCCGACTTTGAGACAACCGGTTCGTCCGTGCCGTCAGAGATTGCGTCAGGCAGAAACTTCCTGGCCGGCTCCGTGGCGCCATGCGTCTCGTCTTCGCTGATGCGCTCGCGATCGATAGCCAGGGTCAGGGCCTGGCGCACGCGCACATCGTCAAACGGAGCGTGCGCTGCATTGAAGCTGTAGTACGTCAACGCTCCAAAAGTGGTGCGATGATAATCTTTGTACGGCGCAAGTAACTTTAGAGCCAGGGGCTCAAACACAGCATTGGTCACCGCGTCGACCTCGCCGGCGCGATAAGCCGCCAGGGTTGCTTCGCCGTCGCGGCCACCGACAAATTCGACACGCTCGAGGCTTACGTCAGTCTTCCCCCAGTAGTTCTCTGCCCGCTCCAGCACCACACCGTCGCGTCCGGTCTTTGTCAGGTGAAAAGCTCCATTCGAGATCACGCGAGAGGCTGCGATCTCTTTGTTAGCTTCTTCGCCCGTTACTTTCACTGGGCGAAAAACCGGATGCGCCACGAGCGCCGGAAAATCCGGATTGGCGCGTTGCAACTGGACGCGCAGCACGTGGTCATTGACGGCTTCCGCGCCGAATTGCGGTCTCAGGTTTTCGCGCGGCGCCTCTTTCTTTTGTTGATTATTCGACTTGTCGATCGGTTCACTCTTCTGATTGTTGGATTCGCTTTCGGCGTTCGTCCCTCGCGCCGAACCAATGGACAATCCAGCGCCGACGATGTTGTTGAGCAGCTCAATGTGCGGGGCGAGATCACCGAGTTTCAAAGTGCGCTGCCACGAACGCACGAAATCCCTCGCGGTTACCGTTTCGCCGCTGGACCAGCGCGCATCCTGGCGTAAATAAAAAGTCCAGACGCGATCATTTTCGGATGACTCCCAACGGGTCGCGATAGCGGGAACCGGCTTGAGCGTCCGCGCATCGTAGTCGGTAAGACCTTCAAATAATGCGCGCACCGCGTCGGTATCCGGGGGCGCAGCCGCAAACGCCGGATCGAAGACTTGCGGCAGACCACCATCGCTCCACCGGAACTGCTGTTTGCGCGGCACAACGATCCGGCCATAGTAAGGGCTGATCTCTTCGCTCAGAAAGCATCCGGCATCCGCAAGCGCAAAACAAAGAAGCAACGAGCCAGCGACCAGAATTCGCCCCGAGCGTCCTCGTTTCCGCGACTTTTGTTTGCGTCTCATGACAAAGTTGCTGCGTTAACAGCTCGATTGAGTGAAGAGTGACGAATGAAATTCAAACGCAAAGGGCGCAAAGTTTCGCGCAAAGCGCGCAAAGAGAAATTCCTCTGCTCCTTTGCGACTGCCTTGGCGACCTTTGCGTTTCAATTCGATCATACGTCACCTTTCTTCCCGCGCCTCTACACTGATCCTACGCAACTCTTGATAAACTGCTTCAGTGCGGAGGCGCGTCGCCTCAAACCCGTCAGAAGTGTCGATCAGGTAATCGGCATAACCCCTCTTCTCTTCCTGGGGCAACTGTGCCCGGATCCTTTTCTCAGCTTCCTCGCGCGATAGATTGTCCCTGATCATTATTCGCTTCAACTGTTCTTCTGAAGTGCAGTGCACCACGATGAGTTTGTCAAAGCGCTTGTAGCCACCAGATTCGATCATCAGCGCAGCGTCAACTACGGCAATACCGCTCGGGTCGTCGGCTTCCCACGCGGTCAGCAGTTTATCCTGTCTGGCAATGATGTAGGGATGAAGGATCGAATTCAACATCCGTCGCTTCTCTTCATCCGCAAAAACCAGCGAGCCGAGTCGTTCGCGATCAAGCGTGCCGTCCGCGCGAATCACTTCCCTGCCAAACCTCTCTGCGACCGCCAGCAATCCGGGCGAGCCGGGCTCGACCACTTCTCGCGCCGTCTGATCGGCATCAATGACATGGCAGCCAAGCTCGGCAAGAATGCCGGTGACGAATGACTTTCCCACCCCAATCGAGCCTGTCAGACCGACGCGCAACATCGAGTTAGCTCAGACCTCGCCGCATCCTCGCGGCTTTCACTGTGTTACGCATTAACATCGCCACTGTCAGCAATCCGACGCCTCCCGGCACAGGCGTTATACGGCCCGCTACTTCGTCGGCTTCCGCCGGATTCACATCGCCCGCCAGCGTGTAGCCTTGTTTGGCAATAATGCCTATGCGCCGTTCCGCGTCATCGCCAAACAGAGCCCGAGCGTTCGCTTCGTCGGTGACTCTGTTCATTCCCACATCGACCACCGTCGCCCCTGACTTAATGTGAAGGCGACCGATAAATCCCGGGCGACCGATGGCCACGACAAGCACGTCGGCCTGGCGCGTCACTGAAGCAAGATCGCGAGTCTTCGAGTGGCAAATCGTCACCGTCGCGTCTCTTTGCAGCAACAATTGTGCGACCGGCCGGCCGACGATCTGGCTGCGGCCCACGACGCACGCATTTGCCCCCCGAAGCTGAATGTTGTTGCGCTCCAGCAATTCGATGATGCCGGCGGGAGTACATGGCACAAAGGCAGGCCGGCCCATTGCCAGCTTACCAACGTTTACCGGATGGAAACCATCAACATCCTTTTCCGGATCGACTGCTTCGATGATCGACGCTTCATCAATCTCTTTGGGCAACGGCAATTGGACCAGGATCCCGTCAACGTCACCGCGTGTGTTAAGGGACGCTATCAAGTCAAGCAATTCAATTGAGGTGGTCGTGGCCGGAAGCGCGTGATGTTCGGATCGAATGCCTACCTCTGCGCACGCTCGAATCTTGTTCCGCACGTAGACGGCGGATGCCGCGTCGTCACCAACGCGAATTGCCGCCAGGCAGGGGGTGATCAGGTGTTCTCCGCGAAGCCGTTCAACCTCTGCCGCGACATCGTGCTTGATTTCGGCGGCCGCGCGCGCGCCGTCCAGCAGCTCCGCCCTGCTTGCTGTTTGAGTCGCGCGGTTGTCTTCAGCAGCCATCTACGTCAATCTTTCAAACGCAAAGCCAGATCTTTCAGTAATAATGAAACATGCCGTTAACGTACGGCGAGTATACTTGAAATCCAGTGACTCAGCATCTAAGTTGCTTGTTCGTGCCTTCAGTGATTGGTAACTGGCGCAAGATTGAAAAGAAAGCCGCGACTGGTCCGTTTGGGGATTTCATAGAGCTGGATGATAATTTGAGACGTGCGGTTCAGAAGCAAATTCGGGGTAACCTCTCTTTGTCTGCTATTTGTAGTTCTTTCCGTTCAAAGGGCCGGCGCGCAATCGGCTCAGGAACGTCACGATCAGATTCGCGCGTCAATCGAGAGTAATAATCTCAGCGCTGCTATCAGTCAGCTTAAATCACTGCGAACCGCGGGCGCCTCAACTTTTGCGCTGAATAACTACGACTACTTGCTGGCGCGCCTAGCTGAGCGTCGCGGTGACTTTGCCGTCTCGTCGTCCAGTTATCAGTCTGTGGTGGTGCGTCATTCACTGCTATCGCAATACGCGCTCTGGCATCTGGCGCAGAGCGCGCGCTCGACCGGCGACCTTGTACTTGAACGCGAACGACTTAGGCAGTTGATCACAACCGCGCCGGAAAGCCTGTTGCGCGAGGCGGCCACCACGCGACTGGCCCAAAGTTTTGTTGAAAGTAGCGATTACGCTGCGGCCATCTCGACGCTCCGGCCATTAAGTGAATCGAAAAACCCGGGCCTCGCCCGCCAGGCACTCGCGCTAAGTGCTCAGGCGTATCTGGCCGATAACAAGCCAACAGAAGCGCGCGAACTATTCTCCAAGCTCGTCGCCCAAATGCCCGACGCGTCGCGACCCGATGATTTCGCGCTCTCCGCCGCGCGTGGTTTGGATCAACTAGACGCCGGAAACTCGACTGCGACGCAAACAAAGACTCCACTTTCGGAGGCTGATCATCTGCTGCGTGCCTCGATCTACAACTTCAACCGCGATTTCGCTGGCGCGCGGACACATTACCTCGTGCTGATTGACAACTATGAACAAAGCAGCAGTGCGCCAGATGCACTTTTCCAGATCGGTCGTGGTTACTATCAACAAGGAAACTACGATGATGCTTTGAAATACTTTCAGCGTTTGCAGGATCGATATGCGACGAGCACGAGCGCGCGCGATGCGCTGGGCTTGGCCGCCGCGACCTA
This sequence comes from Pyrinomonadaceae bacterium, assembly GCA_041499185.1. Lineage (GTDB taxonomy): Bacteria > Acidobacteriota > Blastocatellia > Pyrinomonadales > Pyrinomonadaceae > JAOAPY01. The sequence continues at coordinate 14,177 of JBGQJU010000068.1, forward strand.
CAACCGCCTGAAACGTAGCGACGAAGCAATCGCCGCTTACAAACTTTCGATTGAACGATTCCCAAATGCTCCCAATCCTGAACGCCCCTATCTCAACATCATCGACACCTTGCGTGACGCGGGCCGCGACGACGAAGCGCTCGACTGGGTCAAGCAAACGCGCGTGCGTTTCAAAGATCAGATCGGCGGCACGCTCGCACTCTTTGCACAGGCCAAGATTCATCTGGCGCACGGCTCATGGGCTGCGGCAATTTCCGATCTTGATGAATTGCAACAAGCTAAGGACCTTGGCGGCGCGCGCGTGCCGGGCGGCACCACCGCGTCAGAACTGTTATTTCTGCGCGCCTTTGCTCTCGAACAATTGGGCCAGACAGAGGATGCAGTCAATGCATATCTTTCGATTGCCGAAGGCCGTAGCGAGTATTACGGGTTCCGCGCGAATGAACGACTGCGGACGCTGGACTCTAATCCAAAAACTCATCCGGCGATCGCGGCAAAGGGTGTAGTGTTGGGCTCGACTGCCAGACAAGCGATCGAAAGCGGCCAAGCCGACGTAGCTCGGCGCGCGGCGCAAAACTCATTACGAATAACTTTCGATTCTGGGGCGCGAAATGAGTTGCTCGGTATTGCGCGGCGCGCCTACGCAACTCTCCCAAACTACAATTTTCCAACGCTGCAACTATTACCTCTTGGCAGAGGTGAAGTGTTAACTGGGCCGGTGCAGTTTGGCACTGCGTCTTTGCATCAAGCGCTGGCCGATGAACTATTCTTCCTCGGCCTCTACGATGAAGGCGTACCTGAGTTCACCGCCGCTCGCTCGCTTGAGTCGGGAAGCACTGAACAGAAGCGCGAAACTTCAACGGGGCAAAGTAAATCCTCCAATGCAGCGACAAAGGACTCTTTGCCGGCAAGCGATCTCGATTACACCATCGCTTTCTATTCCTTGCGCGGAGGTTTGACTAATCAGGCGGTGCGGTTTGCAGAACGGATCTGGAAGCCAATCGCGAGCGACTACCTTCTGGAACTCGCTCCGCCACAGATGGCCGAACTGCTTTATCCGGCGCCTTTTCGCGAGTCGCTCTTAAAACATGCCCCGCCGCGCGGCATCGATCCGCGGTTTCTTCTGGCGGTCGCACGCCAGGAATCACGCTTTAGATCCGATGCAAAGTCAAACGCCGCCGCTCGCGGTTTGATGCAGTTCATCTCCGCGACGGCGGATGACGTCGCGAAACAACTCGGCAAGCGCGCATTCAGTCAGGACGAGTTGTACAACCCGGATACGGCCATCGAGTTTGGCGTGCAGTATCTGTCGTCGCTCTTCAAGCAGTTTCCCGCGATGCCTCAGGCCGTTGCGGGCTCGTACAACGGCGGTCCTGACAACATTGCACGCTGGGTTGCTCGCTCACGCACGAACGATCCCGACCGCTACGTAGCGGAGATTGGATTCTCGCAAACAAAAGAATACGTCTTTATAGTGATGTCTAACTTCTGGGTTTACCAGCAGCTCTATTCAGAACAATTGGAAAGAAAATAATTCAAGAACCAATGTGGACAAATAAGACCCGCACTCAAATACTCGTTCTCAGCGTCGTAGTCGCATCGCTGGGAACATTCGCCGGCTGTAGTCGCCGTTCAGCAAACGAGAAACGCTACGAGTTGAAAGGCAAAGTCGTAGCGGTGGAGAAAGACAAGCGGTTAGTCACGGTGGCGCACGAGGAGATCAAAGGTTACATGCCCAGCATGACGATGCCGTTTACGATCAAAGACGATTGGCCATTTGAGATTCCCCTCGTTCCGGGCGATCAGATCACCGCGACGCTGGTTGTCGATGGGTCGACGTCGTGGCTGGAAGACGTAGTGATTGCTAAAGAGAGCACCGAGACCGGCGCCAAGGCGCCAGACGGTCTCGCCGAACCCAAGACGGGCGATGAAGTACCGAATTATGAGCTCACAAATCAGGATGGAAAGAGCATCAGGATCAAAGACTATCGCGGCAAAGCGCTGGTCTTAACGTTCATCTACACGCGCTGCCCCATGCCCGATCAGTGCACGCTGATGAGCAACAACTTTTCGATTATCGATCAGGAATTGCAAAAGCAGCCGGAGCTTTACGAAAAGACGCATCTGCTCAGCATCAGTTTCGATCCTGACTATGACACGCCGAAAGTCTTGCGCAGCTACGGCGCGGCCTTCACCGGTCGCTATTCAAATGAGACGTTTCAGCACTGGGAGTTTGCCACCGGCACAAAGGACGAGATTAAAGGGCTCGCGCAGTTCTTCGGCCTGCGTTACTACCACGACACCTCATCCGGACAAGAGCAGATCATCCACTCGTTGCGCACTGCCGTCATTGGACCCGATGGGAAGGTATTCAAAGTCTATCGCGAAAACAAATGGAAACCGGAAGAGATCCTGAATGATCTGAAGAGCGTTGTGCAGAAGAATCCGTAGATAAAGGATCTCTGTGCAGCCCCTGTGTGTACTCCGTGTCTCCTGGATGAAGAGGCAGATTTTAGCTGAGTGAATGAGATTTCAATCGAAAGAAACCGTTAGCTGCTCAATCGCCGCTCTAACTCTCTGAGCCGTTTGTCGTGCAAGCCCACGTCGGCGCGAACCTCGTAAAGGTCGCGAATCACGTTGTCGAATTTTTCATCCAGCCGCTCGAGACTTAGCTGTATAGCTTCCCAGATTGGACGTGTTTCGCGCAGCCGCGCATCAACTCGCTCTTCCAGTGCGGTGAGGCGCGCATCCAGGGCGGCTATCTCTCGGCGAATCGCTGCCTGCTCAGAACGCACTGCGCCGAACTCGACATGGATCGTGCCAAACTCAGCGCGGATCGTGCCAAGCTCAACATGGATCGTGCCAAACTCAGCGCGGATCGCACCAAGCTCAGCCAGCACACGCTCCTCGAACGTTCGCTGACCAGTCAAATCTTTGGTTGCGTCTTCACTCATGTCCGTCAACTTCTCTTCGGAAGATAGTAAGCCGGTCCCGCGGTAAACTCAACTAAAACTGTAATCCCCACGATAACCCTGGGTCAGTTTGTTCTTACGCGGCTACTCTCGTTGCGGTTCCATCCGAATCGAGCCGCCGACAGTCTCACGTTTTGCTCTTAGGTGCTTGGGACAAAAGTTGCTGGCCTAACCCTTCAGCTTCTTGATCTCTTCGGTTAGCACCGGCACAACTTCAAACAGATCGGCGACGATGCCGTAGTCAGCTATATCAAAAATCGGCGCTTCCGGATCCTTGTTGATGGCGACGATCGTTCCAGAGTTTTTCATGCCCACCAAGTGTTGAATCGCGCCCGAGATTCCGATCGCGATGTAGAGCTTTGGCGCCACCGTTTGTCCGGAAGAACCAATCTGCCGATCGATTGGCAGCCATTCAGCATCGCAGATCGGACGCGAGGCAGCGAGATCACCGCCAAGAGCTTCAGCCAGCTTCTCCGCAATCGCCAGGTTATCCTTGCTCTTGATTCCACGACCAACGGCGACGATGATATCCGCTTTGGTCAGATCAACTGCTTGCTTGACCTCCTGGAAAGGGGCTTCCGGAGTCATTCGTATCTCGCCAACTTCGACCTCCACAGTTTCCACCGGCGCGCCGCTTCCCTTCACCGCCTGGTCTCCGCGATAAGCGCCCGACTGAAAAGTCGCGAACATGGGCGGCTCGCCGTCCGACACAACGTCGGCGTCGATCTTGCCCAGGAAGATTCTGCGCGTGAACGTTACGGAGCCATCTGTGACTTTGGCGCGGACGCAATCGCTGATCAGAGATTTACCAAATCGCGCGGCCAGCTTTGGCGCGTAATCACGCACCAGGTAGGTGTGCGGCATAATGACAAGCTGCGGATCGAGCTGTCGTATCACGCGCTCCATCGCGGCCGTATAGCCGTCTGGTGTGTAATCGGCAAGCTTTGCGTTGTTGGCGGCGACAACTTTCGCAAGATCATATAAAGCGATCTCCTGGGCTAGCGAGACCATGTCCGAACCGAGTACCACAGCGCTCACGGTCTGTTGCAGCTGTGCACCTAAGCTCTGCGCGGCGGCGATGGCCTCGATTGAGGTTTTAGTGATCGCGCTGTCGCGGTGTTCTATGAATACTAGAATCCCCTGGCTCATTGCTGCTTGATTTCCTTCAGCGCATTAAGAAATTTCTCGTCCTTCATGAACCGCTCAAATGAGGAATCGGTTGCCGGGTCAGGCATATGCTCACCTTCGATCACGTTCTTTTTTCTCTCAAAGGCCAGCCTTAGATATTCGATCGCCTTGTCCATATCCTTCATCTCGCCGTAGGTGCAGGCCATGTTGTAGTAGAAGAGCGGATAGTGAGGGTCCTTTGAAATGCCGTACTCGAAAATTTCTTTCGCCTTCTTCAAGTTGCCCGTAATTCCGTACGACATTCCCAGGTTATCAACGAGCACTTTCCAAAGAGTCTTTTCAAGGGTTGAGTTTTCCTTTTCGAGATCGAGCGCTTTCTGATAGGGCGGGATCGCTTTCTTGAAATCATGCTTAAGGTAGTAAACGCTCCCCTCGCGAAGATAATCCAGCGCCGTTTTTTCGCCCTGAAAATTCGCAGCCAGATTCGTCCGCCCAAGCACGAAAACAGAGCAGACCGCGACCGCAACGAGAATGATCCGGTGTTTCATAAACTTGCCTCCTACTTACATCCCGCGGAAGTTTCTCGGAAACCAATTCGCGCCCACTAAATCAGGCGCGCTTCATTGTGCAGCTTCTCCGCCAGCGCGACGGCTCCCGCCTTCCCATCACCGTTGCCGAGAAACTGCGTCTGTTTTGTCTTCTCCGGAAAGTAGATCCTTTCGATCCGTTGATGCGACGCGCGATTGACGATCTCGACCGGGGCAGCGACTTCCCTAATCTCTTTTTTCTTCGCGGCCATGATGCCTTTCAGCGAGGCATAGCGAATCTGGCTGATGCCGGATTGAATCGTCAGCAGCGCCGGCGTCGGCATCGAGTACCACTGATACCAGCCGCTTTCGAGCTCGCGCTTGACGCGCAACTTTTCGCTCGACGCGTCAACTTCGATCACGATGGTGGCGTGGGGCAGGCCCAGCAACTCAGCCATGATCACGCCCGTCTGCGCGTAGCCGTAATCGTCTGACTGCAAGCCGGTCATTACCAGATCGGGTTGTTCCTCGCGCACCGCCTGGGCCAACACGTTCGCCGCCGCGTAGGGAGAAAGGTGCGCCAGATTGTCGCCAACGACATGGATCGCGCGATCCGCGCCCCGGGCCAACGCGTCTTTGATAACCGCCTTCGCCCGCTGCGGCCCCATCGAGCAGACGATCACTTCACCGCCATGCTTTTCCTTCAGTCTCAACCCTTCTTCGAGCGCATAGCCGTCGGATTCGTTGACCTCGAAAGAAAGATCGCCTTCTTCGATCCAAGTTGAATCTTTGTTAAGCCGCAGAATCGCGTCTTTGCTGGCGACCTGCTTCATTAGAACGATGATTTTCATGATTGGTTAGTAGTTAGTCGTCAGTGGTCAGTAGTCAATGCTATCCAACGGACAACTGACAACGGACCACTGACTATTCTTCGTATCGCTTGAATAACAACGCCGCATTCGTGCCGCCAAAGCCGAAGCTGTTCGACAGCGCGTATTCAACGTGCGCCTCGCGCGGCTCGTTTGGCACATAGTCAAGATCGCAGTCAGGATCGGGATTGAAGTAGTTGATCGTCGGCGGCAACATGTTCCGATGAATTGCGAGCGCGGAGAAAACACCTTCGATGCCGCCAGCGGCGCCAAGCAAGTGTCCGGTCATCGACTTGGTCGAGCTAATCGCCAACTTGTAAGCATGATCGCCAAACGTCTTTTTGATAGCCAGCGTCTCGAATTTGTCATTGTACGGTGTCGATGTTCCATGCGCGTTGATGTAGCCCACCTGATCGGGACGCACGCCGGCATCGCGCAACGCTTTTTGCATCACGCGAATCGCGCCCGATCCGGTCTCGTCGGGCATCGTCAGATGAAACGCGTCCGCAGACATCCCATAGCCAACGACTTCGGCATAAATGCGCGCGCCCCGCTGCTTCGCTAGCTCGAGTTCCTCCAGAATCATGATGCCCGCGCCCTCGCCGATAACGAAACCGTCGCGATCACGCTCGAACGGACGCGATGCGTGAAGCGGATCATCATTGCGGGTCGAGAGCGCGCGCATCGAGGCAAACCCCGCCACGCTCATTGGCGTGATGGCCGACTCCGCGCCGCCGCAAATCATGACGTTGGCATCTCCGCGTTGAATGATCTTAAAGCTGTCGCCGATCGCGTGCGCTCCCGCCGAGCAGGCCGTAGCGGTGGCCGAGTTGGGTCCTTTGGCGCCGAAGCGAATCGAGACCTGGCCGGCCGCCAGATTAACGATTGCCGAAACAATGAAGAAAGGCGAGACGCGATCCGGACCATCATTCAAAAGTTTCGAGTGTTCGCGTTCTATCGCCCAGAAATCTCCGATACCGCTGCTGATGTATGTGCCAACATTCTCGCTAACGTCGTCGGGAAACTTGCCCTCCGCAGTCAGGGCCAAACCGCTGTCGGCCACCGCCTCGAGTGAAGCCGCGATGGCGTAATGAATAAAGGCGCCCATTTTGCGCGCCTCTTTCTTGGGAATGAACTTAAGCGCGTCGAAGTTTTTGACTTCGCACGCAAACCGAGCGGAAAACTTTTCCGCGTCAAATTTTCTGATGTAATCCGCCCCGTTACGCCCGCTCATCAGGCCGGCCCAGGTTTCCTCGACCGTAGCCCCGATTGGCGTAACCAGGCCGACGCCTGTAACCACAATCCGACGTGTCAATACTAAAACTCCTTTGCGAGTGATAAGTGATAACTGAGCTGTGATAAGAGTTGAGGAGTCCTATCACTTGCCACTTATTACCGGACACGCCCGCCAGCTATTTCTTGTGCTGGTCGATGTAGTTGTATGCGTCCCGCACGCTTTGAATCTTTTCAGCGTCCTCGTCGGGGATCTCGATGCCAAACTCTTCTTCGAAACGCATGACGAGTTCCACCGTATCCAGCGAGTCTGCGCCTAAATCATCGATGAAGCGAGCGTTCGGCGTGACTTCGTTTTCGTCCACGCCAAGCTCGTCAACGATGATCTGCTTTACCTTATTCTCGATCTCTTGATCCGGCATCTGGTTTGCTCCTTCGGTGATTGATAGAAAACCTACGATCTAAATACCGGCGAGGTTCGAGTTTGCCGCTCTGAAACTCGCCAGGTCTTCAACATTAAGACACTTGGCGGCACGGTTAATGTGCCGCACCAAACCTGACAAAACTTTTCCCGGTCCCACTTCAACGAAAGTTTCAACACCCTCGCGAATCATTAGTTCAACCGATTCCTGCCAGCGCACCGGGGCTGACACCTGTCTGCCGAGCGCATAGCGGGCCTCTTTACCGCTCGTGATTGGCGCGGCATCGACGTTTGTTACCAGCGGCAGGTTGAGATCGCAAAACTCGATCTCCGCGAGGTCAACCGCCAGGCGCTCCTGCGCTGGATTCATCAAGGCGCAATGAAAAGGCGCGCTGACGTTCAACTTTACGACGCGCTTGGCGCCCCCGCTCTTCAGCAACGCGATGGCGCGGTCGATCGCGGCTGTGTTGCCCGCGATCACGATCTGGTTCGGCGAGTTGATATTCGCCGGCGAGCAAACCTCTCCTTCGCTTGCCTCAGCACAGGCTTTCTCGACCTCGCGCAGCATCGCGCCGAGCACCGCGGCCATCGCGCCTGTACCCACGGGCACTGCCTCCTGCATGTAACGGCCTCGCGCCCGTACAGTGCGAACGGCATCGGCAAGCGATAACGAGCCGGCGGCAACCAGCGCCGAATACTCACCCAGGCTATGGCCCGCGAGGTATGCCGGCCGCGGAAATCCTTCCGCCTCGATAATGCGAAGGACCGCAATCGAAGCAGTCACAATTGCAGGCTGAGTGTTTTCAGTCAACTGCAACTCGTCAGCCGGTCCTTCAAAACATAGGCGCGAGACAAAAACGCCAAGTGCATCGTCAGCTTCTTCAAAGACCTTGCGGGCGGCAGGAAAGTTCTCGGTCAGCTCCTTGCCCATACCGACGTATTGTGATCCCTGCCCGGGAAAGATAAAAGCTATTGCCGATTGCCGATTGCCGATTGCCAATTGTTTACTACCCCTATTTTCACGCCTTCAGATCCCGCGAACCGAGTCAAAGACCAACTCAAACAATCGGCAATTGGAAATTGGCAATCGGCAATGTCATCACCAACGCAACAACACTCCGCCCCAGGTTACGCCCCCGCCGAAAGAGGCCATCAAAACCAGATCGTTTTCCTTGATCCGCCCGGCTTCGACACATTCGTCAAGGGCGATCGGGATCGAGGCGGATGACGTGTTGCCGTGCATCGCTATGTTTGAGTAGACGCGGTCACTGTCAACGTTGAGCTTGCTGGCGACGACATCGGTAATCCGCTGATTCGCCTGGTGCGGAATAAACAGATTGACGTCTTCGGCGCGCAGACCTGCTTCATCGAGAACGTCTTTGGAAATTTCCGACATCGAACGCACGGCGACCTTGAACAGCTCGTTGCCCTTCATCTTGAAAAAATGATCGCCGGCTGCAATTGTCTCAGCACTTGGGGGCCGTCGTGTGCCGCCGCCGGGTGCATAGAGTTGCTCCAGATAGCGGCCATCCGATCTTATCCGCGCCGCCAGGATGCCCCGATTAGCGTCAACCGGTCCCAATACCGCCGCGCCCGCGCCGTCACCGAACAGAACACACGTTCCTCGATCGGTGTAATCAACATACTGCGTCAGAATCTCAGCGCCAATCACCAGCGCATAGCGTGACTGGCCCGTCCGAATCATTGTATCCGCCAGAGTCAAGCCATACAGGAAGCCGGAGCAGGCCGCGACCAGATCCATCGCGGCGGCTTTATTCGCGCCTAATTCCGCTTGAATGATGCAACCAGTTGACGGAAGTATCTGATCCGGCGTCACCGTGGCGCACAAGAGCAGATCGATCTCTGCCGGGTCGATACGCGCACGCTCCAGCGCGTTACGCGCCGCGCGCACGGCAAACTGCGATGTGTATTCTCCCGGTGCTGCTTTTCGCCGCTGCTTGATCCCGGTGCGCGTCGTGATCCAATCATCCGACGTCTCCACCATCCTTTCCAGCTCGGCGTTGGTCAGAATTCCTTCCGGGTACGAGTGGCCGGTGCCAAGGATGCCGGCTTGCCTATCTGTCATCTAACTCCCCAGTACAATAATCACGAATAAATGAATAGCGCACGGTAATACTACCGAGCGCCAAAAGAAAAAGCCAAGTTATTTAACCAGCGCGCGCGACACGCATCAGCTTTTCGGCGGCGCTGATTTCAGCAATGCCGCTCTCGATCCGTTCGCTGGCCCGGTTTTCAGAAAACTCCTTCGCGCTGCGGATCGCGTTCCTGATCGCGCGCGCATTCGAGCTGCCGTGGCCAATGACCACAATCTGTCTGACCCCGAGAAGCGGCGCGCCGCCGTGCTCCGAATAATCCAAACGCTTTTTTATGTTCCGAAACGCGGGCCGCGCCAGCATCGCGCCTGCCTTTGTCATTGCCGAGGACGTCAGCTCGCGCTTGATCATCGAAAGCATCGCCGCCGTCAACCCCTCGGACAACTTGAGCATCACGTTGCCGGTGAAACCGTCAGTGACGATCACATCAACTGAGCCCGAGAAAACGTCGCGACCTTCGACGTTCCCGACGAAGTTCAAGCTGTTCAGCTCGCGCAAAAGGGGAAACGCCTCCTTCGTCAAGTCGTTCCCTTTGGCCTCTTCTTCGCCGATGCTCATTAAACCGATCGTTGGTTTTATAGTTCCCAGCACCGCGCGCGAATAAGCGTCGCCCATGATGGCAAACTGCACCAGATGATGCGCCTTGCACTCGGAATTAGCGCCCACGTCTATCAGCAGCGTTGGTCTTCCCGATTTGGTCGGCATCAGAGCCGCCAGCGCCGGACGATCGACGCCGGATAACATACCGATAACCATCTTCGCGGTCGCCATCGCGGCGCCGGTGTTACCCGCTGAGACGAAACCGTCGGCGCGTCCTTCGGTAACGAGTTTGCAACCAATTCTCAAAGAGCTTTTCTTCTTCCGTCTGATCGACGTCGCCACCGGATCGTCCATCCCAATGACTTCAGCCGCTTCAACCAGCTCGATGCCGCGATCACCGTCGCCGCGCCAGCCACAGCGCCGCAGCTCAGGCTCGACGATCTCTGTCCGGCCCACCAGTACGACCCCGATTCCCAGATCGCGCGTGGCCGCAAGCGCGCCGTCAATCTCCGCATGTGGCGCGTGGTCGCTGCCCATCGCGTCGAGAACAACCTTGCCCGTCAAGCGGGATCCTTGCCTTGACCAGTCGCGCACAGGGAACTTTCAGCCGGTTCAGGTCTGTTCCACTTGCAGAATTTCGCGGCCTTTGTAGTAACCGCACTTGGGACACACTCGGTGTTGTAAACGAGGCTCCTGGCAGTTTGGGCAAAGCGTCGTTTGTGGCACACGCAGCGCGTCATGCGCCCGACGTTTGCCCCTGCGGGCTTTTGAATGTCGCCGTTTTGGATTTGGCATAATTACTCCAGTTGCTAAATGATGAATAGTAAAAACAGGTCCCTACTATTTAACGATTCCCGATTCACGATTCGCTAATTCTTTTAATCCGGCCCAACGCGCATCAGTCTCAGTTGTCTGGCAGCCACAATCTTTCAAATTCCTGTCTGCGCCGCAAACCGGGCAGAAGCCTTTACAATCTTCACGACAGAGAGTTCGCAACGGAACAGCCAAAAGCACTTGCTCTCGCACTATCTCATCGATATCGACTGCTTCGCCGTCAAAGACCGAAAGGGCGAGGTCTTCATCCTCGAGCGCGGCTGCGGGAAGCGACTCGTAATCCTGGACCGTGACGTACCGGAGTTTCAAATCGGTTTCGACTGGTACCTCAACAGCTCCCAGGCAGCGATCGCAATCAACTTGCGCAATGGCCGAGAGATGGCCCGTTAGCAGTACTTTGTTCCCGTCACGGACGAGCCGACCTGAAATCTCAGGCACTCCGTGCAAACGCACGCGTTCGTCCTCCAGCTCAAGCTCTCCGGCTCCATAGGCGTGCGCGAATCGCCCTTCCGTTCCTTCCAACTGGTCCAGCTCTATCCGCACTACGCACACCCTATGACGAAAGCCCTGTTTTGGCGACTGCTGCGCAAAAGGATTAATTATAGCGGCCAAATATGGGCTGTCAACGCGCGGTGGTCAGCGGCTTTCTACAACCGGCGTGACAAATGCTTTGAGCGCATCCTCGCGCATAGCTTCCGCGAGACGTGAGTCGCCGCCGGTCAATAATCTCTTGTGCTTGCCGAGCCACACTCTGAACGGTGACGGCTCAGCGAGCGCATCATCTCGCGCCGGTCTCTTCTTCCCGCGTTGAGAATCATCAATGCCGGCAGCCTTCTCAGACGCGGCCCGCGCCAGCTCGCGTTTGCCGAGGCGCTTGTAAACGAGTGCGAGAAGACGCAGAGCTTCACTGTAAGCGCTGTCCATATCAATAGCCTCGAGCAAATGACGAACAGCCATCGAATCGCGGCCCAATTGATAATAGAGACAACCAAGTGCGTAGTGAGCCTCAGGAGAAGGTTTGGTCGTCAGCGCCAGCTTGAATTCACGCAGCGCCTTTCGCCACTCCCGTTCAGCGACAAACAGTCTGCCAAGCCCATAATGCGCTGCGAATGACGGCCCGCCGCGCCGAGTTGCAGTTTGTAGCAAGTCCTTCGCCTTTTCAGTGTCGCCTTCGTCACCGCAAACCAAACCGAGCAGCAACACAACATGATTGTCATCCGGCGCGGCCGCGAGCGCTCTGTTCAGAAATTCGCGCGCCAGCTTTGTTTTGCCGGTGCGAAAGAAGTGCTCACCAACAAACGAGAGCAACAGGCCGTTTCGAGGATCCATCTCCGCGGCACGCTGCAGAGCGCGAGCGCCGCTGGCGGGCTTCTCGTCTTCGATCAAAAGGAAGCCCTCAACCACAAACTGCTCGAACGTCGCACGCTCAGGCCCGCGATAACTGGCCACTATCTTCGCCCGCAGCTCGTCGCGACGATTGCTCTGTTCCTGGGCGGCCGCGTCCTGCTTACAACGCTGCTGCCACAGACGCTCGAGCTTTTCATTCTGCACAACGCCGTCTTCGGTCAAGAGGCCAATCAGCGATTTCAACAGCGAGCGATCGAAATAGGAGTTCTGGGCCTGGCGCAGCAGCAGGTCGAGCGAACGTTCGAGACGTTCCGCCAGGCGTGCCAGGCGGTTCTCGAGCACTGAGATTCTCTCCAGCAAGTGCTCGTCGCCCGGTGCGCCCGACTCAGCGATCTCATAACGCATCGACGACGGCTCGACTACGATCATCAGCCGCGTGCCGCAACGAGAACAAAAATCCTGCCCGAGGGGATTCGCGGCCAGACACTTTTGACAATAATGCGCGATTTCGTTTTCTTGCATTTCAGATTCCTACCGTCCGACGAACTTCAGTTTGTCGCTGGGCTTCGATCTCGACTACTTTTGCTGGCATTCGACAAACTAAAGTTCGTCGGACACAGCCACTCAATACTCATAAAACCCGCGTCCTGACTTCCGCCCGAGCCAGCCTGCGTCAACGTAACGCTTCAACAACGGGCACGGGCGGTACTTTGGATCGCCCAGACCGTCATGCAAAACATTCATGATCGCCAGGCAAACGTCAAGTCCGATGAAGTCCGCCAGCGTCAATGGTCCCATCGGATGATTCATTCCCAGCTTCATAATGCCGTCGATACTTTCGCGCGTCGCGACGCCTTCGTAAAGCGTGAAGACAGCTTCGTTGATCATCGGCATCAAGACACGATTGGAAACGAACCCCGGCGAGTCCTGACAATCCAGTGCCGTCTTACCCATCTGCTCAGCCAGCGTGCGTACACGTTCGTATGTTTCATCAGAAGTAGCCATGCCGCGAATCACTTCCACCAGCTTCATCACCGGCACCGGATTCATAAAGTGCATGCCGATCACTTTGTCAGGCCGTCGCGTAACTGCGCCAAGCTTCGTAATCGAGATCGACGAAGTGTTGGAAGCCAGAATCGCTTCCGGCCTAGTGATCTCGTCGAGCGTTTTGAAAACCTCAGTCTTCACCTGCAAATCTTCGGTAACCGCTTCGATCACAAACGAAGCGTCGCGAAGCGCCGCCACATCAGTTGTGGGGGTGATGCGTCCGATAATTAATCCCTTCTCATCTCCCTTCAATCGATCTTTATCGACGTCCCGTTGCAGGCTCTTGTCAATCGCCGCCATGCCGCGTTGCAGGAACTCATCGTTCACATCGCGCATTACGACGCTGTAGCCGGCACGAGCGGCCACCTGCGCGATGCCATTGCCCATCGTTCCTGCACCGACTATGCCGATGATCTCGCTCACTGCATGTGCTCCGCACCCTTGTTAACGTTCGACCGCCATCGCCACCGCGTTGCCGCCGCCAAGACACAACGCCACGATACCACGATGGACATCACGGCGTTTCATCTCATAAACAATCGTTGTCAACAATCGCGAACCTGATTGTCCGATTGCATGGCCCAGGGCAACGGCGCCGCCATTGACGTTCACGCGATCGGGATTAAGATTCAATTCGCGAATAATCGCCACGGCTTGAACTGAAAACGCTTCATTCAACTCGATCAGATCGACTTCGCTTAACGCCCAACCCGTCTTTTTCAATAGCTTTCGGATCGCTTCGACGGGCGCCATCATCACCAACTGCGGCTCGATACCTGACGTTGCCTGCGCCACAATTCGAGCCATCGGCTCCAGCCCCAACGAACGCGCGCGGTCAAGCGACGTGACAACGACCGCGGACGCGCCGTCGTTAACCCCGGGTGCATTGCCCGCGGTCACGGTCCCGTCTTGCTTGAATGCGGGCTTGAGTTTCGCGAGCACTTCGAGCGAAGTATCTTCGCGTACGGTTTCGTCCGTATCGAACCTTACGGGCGCGCTTTTCTTCTGCAGAATCTCTACGGCCACGATCTCGTCTTTGAATTTCCCCGCTTTGATCGCCGCCGCCGCTTTCCGGTGCGAGTTGAGCGCATATTCGTCTTGCTCCGCACGACTTACGCTGAATCTTTCCGCAACCACCTCACCGGTGCAACCCATGTGATAATTCTCGAACGCATCCCACAGTCCATCATTGATCATCGCATCGATCAGCACGCCGTTTCCCAGTCGATATCCTTCGCGTGCTTTGGGAATCAAGTAGGGCGCATGGCTCATCGATTCCATTCCACCGGCGATGACGATCTCGGCATCACCAAGTTGCACTCCCTGCGCCGCCATCATCACCGACTTCAAGCCTGAGCCACAGACCTTGTTCACCGTCACCGCGGAAACGGCCGGCGGCAAACCACCGCGGAGCGCCGCCTGCCGCGCCGGGTTCTGGCCCAAACCCGCCTGGATCACACAGCCCATGATCACTTCATCGATCTCTTCTGGCTTCACTCCAGCGCGCTTCACGCTTTCGCGCACGACCAGCGCGCCGAGGTCCGTCGCGGAGAAAGCCTTCAACGAACCTTGAAACTTCCCGACCGGCGTGCGCACGGCGCTGATGATTACCGCTTCTTTGATTGGTGACATGATGCTTTCATTCGCACTTACCATTCACCATTACTATTTACCCTGATACGTGTCAAGCATGCGCTCGAGAATTGAGGTGAGAAGGATTGCCAGCTTTTTGAGGGATCACAGATCCAGGCAAGTGAGGAGATCGCAGTAAGAGCTACTGCGCAGCGACACTGGCCGGCGCGATCTATCTGAAATTGCGCATCAAGACCACATCACGTATTTCTGCGCCACGTGTGAAGGCGAATTGCCTGCCGTCGGGCGACCAGCCGTAGGCAAACAGTTTTTCTTCCGGCAAGCCGGGCAGCCTTTGCGGCGCGCCACCCTCTATGGGTTGCCGCCAAATGCCGTTTACCCAATCGCGGTAAGCGACGGCTGCGCCGTCTGGTGTCCAGCGCAGTCCGTACCTGAAAGTTACCCCGGGCGGCAGGTCAAACAGCTTGAGCGGCTGGCCGCCGGCAATCGGGATCAGGGCGAGTTTCATGTGCGGCGAGCCGGTCAAAGTCGAATACGCACAGGCGATCAGTTGCCCATCAGGCGACACGCGCGGCCAGGCGGCAGCCCCGTCGGATATGCGTAGGGGCACACCGCCTTCGAGCGCGACACGCCAGAGCGTTCCCAGCCTCTCGCCTGAAGGCAGGCGGGTCGAAAGATTGGTCGAAACGTAAACGACCCACTTGCCGTCGGGTGAAACGCTCGGCTGTTCGTTGTTGCCGCCGTTGGTTACTTGCAGCAGACCGCTGCCGTCGGCGTTCATGCGCCAGACTTCATAGTTGCCACTACGGTTTGATTGAAAAACTATGAAGCGTCCGTCCGCAGTCGCAGTGGGCTGTTCATCCACGTAGCCTGCGGGGGTTAATTGCTTTTGTTTGCTGCCGTCAGCCTCCATCATCCAGAGCGTCTGGCTCTTGTCTTCCGACGCTGAATAAACCAGGCGGCCCGTGGGCGTCCATTCAAGGCCGTAGGTTCCCTCTCTTCTACCGATTGTCCCAAAGGTAAGTTTTTTGGCCTGATCAAGCTTACCGGCGGGCGCGACCCAGATATTTGTCAACGTCTGAATTTCGATCGCCAGCAGACTGTCACCATTCGCGGACAGATCGAGCGGGCCGTCATAGCTGTAGAGATCAGAGTTGATGGGCCGAACTTCGCCGCTCGGAAGGTAAACGTGCCAGATTTGCGCGTCTTTCAAGGTGTGCTCGACCGCGATGATGAGCAGTTCGCGATCATTCAGCCACGACACCTTTCGGACCTGTCCATAATTCTCGCTGGTGAGCTGCCTGAGTTGTCCGTCAGCGACTGTCACGAGTAAGACTTCGCGGGCCGGCGCGCGGTTCTCGTCGCTGACTGCGCCGACGGCGATCGTTTTTCCGTCCGGCGACCATGCGGTAGTGCCGGCCAGGAAACGATAATCCAAAGAGCGCGTGACGAGTTCGCGTTCGGCCGGGCCATCGATGTTGGCTATCACCAGAGTTGAAGTCCTCTTTGCTTCATCGATCCGCACGAAAACAAACTGCTTCATGTCGGGCGCCAGAGTAATCTCTGCGGCAATGTTTTCGCGCAGCTTTTCCGGCGCACCGCCGAACACGGGCACGCGAAAGAGGGACCCCCGTTGATATTCTTCGCCAGTGATCACGTAGTACAGGCTGTTGCTGTCGGGCGAGAATTTCAGAGTGGGATAATCAACAGCGGCCAGCGGACGCAGCGCTATTGGCTCTCCGCCATTGACATGACCAAGCCAGAGACTTCTGGGGTTACCGATCGTTCCCAGCACAAAAGCAAACAGCTTACCGTCAGGCGACAACGCAGCGTTTACAGCCTTGCCGTTGCTTGTCAGTCGCTTGAGCGTGATCTGTTGAAGCGGGGCCGCAGGAGGCGTACGTTGCAGGTAGCGATACAAGAGGAACGCCGACGCGAACACGGCCAGCGTGCCGACTCCAGCCCCAAGCCAACGCCGGCCTGGAGACCGAGATGTCACGTGAGCCACCGGTGGCAACGCCACAGTCGGCCTAAAGACAGAGATTTCGCGTGTGCCGGGGATGGCGGTTGATTGAACTACAGGGACGTTAATGTCGTTACCGCTGGCGAAAAACTCCGGTGCGTTGGCGAGTGCGACTGAGCTTCCTTGCTCCGCGCCCGTCTCTTTTTCCGTTTCGACAACGATGCGAGAGTGAGAGTGGTGCTCGATCACCACCTCTTCTTCCTCGTCGTCCACGCGCACGACGTCGCTGGTGAAGCGATAGCCGTGTCCCGGCACCGTGACGATGTAGTGTGGATTGTCTTTGTTATCGCCGAGAGCCCTGCGGATGGCGGAGACCTGAACCGTCAGGTTCGATTCCTCCACGATCTGATCGGGCCAAACGCTGCTGAATAATTCATCCTTTCCTACCAGCCGTCCGCCATTCTCGATCAGCACCACGAGCATGTCGAAAGCCTTTGCCGGCAAAGGCACAGGCCTGCCGTCACGCAGCAGTTGGCGGTTCGGCACGTCTAGCCGAAAGTTATTGAAGCTGTAAATCTGTTGCTTTTGTTCGAGCATCGCCCCAATTCGGAGGATTGGGAAAAAATTCGGCTCAGCTTAAGGACTTTCGGAAGCCCTCGCCCGCAAGATGCCCGCGTTCGACGGATTCAAACGAGGCGCATGTATTAGTGCTCGATTCTAGCAGAGGCCGGAAAGCCAGCCAACGTGTTTCGGAACCGGCGTGTTTCAGAACCGCGAGCGGTAGCGACCGGATGCTACCACTCAACTTGAATGGTCTTGCGGTTCCTAATGACAGGTTTGGCGAACCTTGAGCTTAGCATCCGGTCGCTA
>JBGQJU010000069.1:0-31622 GCA_041499185.1 Pyrinomonadaceae bacterium
CCGTTCAAAGTGGCCATCGTCGCTTGCATGCGCAAACTGCTTTCGATCGTTAACGTCATGATCCGCAACAATGCTCGTTGGCAACTTAACCCTGAGTCAATATCAGCTTGACTTCAAACACAGTTGCTCTGCGGTGAATCTCCTCGACCAATTTCTCACCGCTGAGACGCAGAGGACGCAGAGACTGCGCAGAGAAGAACTTAAACTTAGGACACTATCAGAACACTGAGCGCGTTTGGCTGGCAGCCTTACTCGCGAGACTGAAGCGCGGTTCGATTCCTTCATCGTTGCCTTCGATTCTGGCTGTTACATATTCGCCGACGACCGGTCCGTGCTTGAAGCCGTGGCCTGAGCCACCGCCGACAAGCCAGACGTTGTCAAACTCGGGATGACGATCGATGAGGAAGTCGCCGTTTGAAGTGTTCTCGTATTGGCAGACGCGAGTTTCCGTTACCGGCGCGTCCTTCAGTTTCGGCAAACGTCGCGCGAGATATTGCCGCACTTCAAAAAGGCTTTCTTTCGTCACGACTCGATCGCCGCTGTCAGGATCAAACGGCGGCCCGTGTCGATCGATCGCTACTTTGATCCCGCGTCCTTCAAGATCGGGAAACCCGTAAACTTCGTCTTTGAAGTCGATCCAGATAGGCGAAGCCGGCGAAGTGAAGCTCTGATCACCAGTGGGAGTGCCGAAGAAAAAGACGTCTTGCCGGCTGGGCTGAATTCTGTCCGCCAACAAGTCAGGAAAAACTTTCGGCAACCACGGACCACAAGCGAAAACATAAGTTCCTGCTGAGATACGGCGGCCACTCGCGGTAACGATGAAGTCCAAACTCTTTTTGCCGGTCGGCGTCTCGACAGAATCTTGCAGATAGTCGACGCCGTTCTTGATTGCTTCACGCGCCACCGCCTGCACTGCGCGCCGCGCGATTAGCGCTCCGCTGCCAGGCTCGAGCATTCCCCACGCAATTCCATCGAGTCCGATCTGCGGAAAGCGCCGTTCGAGTTCAGTTGTTGTCAGTCTCTCGAATGGAATCCCAACTTTCGCGAGCGTCTCGGCGCACTGCGCCGGATAAGGATCGTCCGCGTGGGCCAGCCACAAGACGCCGGTGCGATGAAAGAGCGGCTCGCCCGTCCGTACAAAGAAATTCTGCCAGAGTCGCAGTGCGTGCAGCGCCGACCGCGTGTAGATCTCATCCGCGCCATAGCCCATCCGAATGATGCGCGATTCACCCCCAGAACTTGAACGGCTGTTCCCTGCCCCGTAAGCATCAATCAGGAACACGCGCTTGCCTGATCGCTGAAGCTGATAAGCCGTCCACGCGCCGAACACTCCCGCGCCGACAACTGCGACGCTGTATATTTGGGAACCTGTTGTCGTTTGCATCGCTCGCTTGTGAATCGCCGTCTCTCGAATTCTGTCGCGCTGATCCGCGAGCCGCCAAACTACCACAAGAAACCCAGACCTCAAATACTCTAGCGCGCGCGCCAAATCGCAGTTAGAATGATTGCGCTTTTTTCGCATATCATAACAGCGGCTCTAATTCACAAATGGAAAAATACGATCTGTTCGTCATCGGTTCAGGGCCGGCGGGCCAGCGCGCGGCCATTAAAGGCGCGAAACTCGGCAAGCGCGTCGCGATCGTTGAGAAGCGCGAAGTGGTTGGCGGCGCCTGCATCAACACCGGCACGATTCCCAGCAAGTCGATGCGTGAAGCCGTGATGCATCTTTCCGGTTATCAATACCAGGGCATCTATGGCATGGCCTATCGCGTGAAGGAGAAGATCACGGTCGGCGATCTTTCTTTTCGCATCCAGCAAGTCGTCAAGACCGAGATCGACGTGACGATGGCCCAGCTCGCGCGCAACGGAGTCGACGTGCTGACAGGCACGGCAACATTCCTGGACCCGCATCAGCTCAAGGTCAAGAACTCACGCGGCGAATCGGAATACGAAGCTGCCGTCATCGTCATCGCAACGGGCACGAGGCCGGCCGAATCACCGCTCGTGCCCATCAATAACCGCACGATTCTCAACAGCGATCAGATCTTCTGCATGGCCAGCATTCCGAAGACGCTGATTGTCGTCGGTGGGGGCGTGATTGGCGTCGAATACGCGTCGATGTTTGCCGCGCTCGGCGTGCGCGTGATTCTGATCGAGAAGCGGCCACGACTGCTGGAGTTTGCCGATCAGGAAATGGTTGAGGCGCTCTGCTACCACCTGCGCGACAACTTTGTCACGCTGCGACTGAACGAGGAAGTGCAAAGTGTCGAGGAAGCGCCGGATGGCCGGGTGATCGCAAATTTGGAGAGCAAGAAAAAGATCTCCGGCGATATGCTGCTTTATGCCATTGGACGTCAGGGAAACGTCGACGATCTGAATCTCGCCGGCGCGGGACTCGAAGCCGACAGCCGCGGGCGTATCGCTGTTGACGATCGCTATCGCACCAAGCAGCTGCACATTCTCGCCGTGGGTGACGTGATCGGTTTTCCGAGCCTGGCGTCGGTCTCGATGGAACAGGGACGAATGGCGGTCAGTTACGCCTTCGGCGTCGACGCGCATTCGGATCCGGCGCACTACCCTTACGGCATCTACACGATTCCCGAGATGTCCTTTGTCGGCAAGACAGAGGAACAACTGACGGAAGAAGATGTGCCTTACGAAAGCGGCCTGGCCTACTATCGCGAGATTGCGCGCGGCCAAATTCGCGGCGATACAACGGGCCGGCTGAAACTGATCTTCAATCGCGAGACGAAAGAACTACTGGGCGTGCACATCATCGGCGAAGGGGCCTCAGAGATTTTACACATCGGGCAGGCCGTTTTGATCTTGAAAGGCACGGTCGATTACTTCGTTAACACGGTGTTCAATTACCCGACGCTCGCGGAATGCTACAAAGCCGCGGCGTTTAATGGGCTGAATAAGCTGGCGCAGCTTGGCCAGTAATCAACCATGACCTCAACGCAAAGGACGCGAAGTAAATTCGCAAAGGGCGCCAAAGAAGGCTTCCCTCGGTGTCCTTTGCGCAATCCTCTGCGCCCTTTGCGTTGAAGTATATGATGAGTCAACAATCAAGTCTGCCTGGTCGGAAATTCGATCTCCACACGCACTATTATCCTGAATCTTTCTTCCAAAGAATTCGCGAACTCCCTTCAGACTTCTCATTCGACCAAAGTCCAACGGGCCAGACGATTATCAAATACCGCGGCGCGCGCTTTTTTGGGATCACGCCACCCATGACCGACGTCGCGCAGCGGATCGAAGACATGGATCGCGTGCGTATCGACGTGGAAGTCGTGTCGCTCTCGACGCCAAACGTGTTCTTTACAGACGCAGAGCGCCAGCCAGAAATCGCGAAGATGGTTAATGATGCTTACGCCGAACTGATCGCGAAGCATTCAAGTCGATTCAAAGGCTTCGCGTCAATTCCCATGGATGCACCGGATGCCGCGCTTCAGGAACTTCATCGCGCGATTGATGAGTTGAAACTCAGTGGCGTGATCCTGCTGAGCAACATTCGCGGGAAGGCCCTGACCTCGCCTGAGTATCGCCCATTCTTCGAGGAGGCAAACAGAATGAAGCTCTGTATCTTTCTTCATCCGATGTTGCCCGTTAACGCCGAGCCGTTCCGTGAATATGTGCTAGGCCCGATCATCGGTTTCCCGTTTGATACCACGCTTGCGGTGGCGCGTATGTGCTATGACGGAATGCTTCGCGAGTTGCCCGACATTCGTTGGATCATTGGACATTTGGGCGGCGCGGTTCCGTATTTGATGGAGCGCATGGACAACGGCTGGCGCGACTTTGCCGAATGCCGCGCGAAGATCGACCAACTGCCGAGCACTTACCTAAAGCAACTCTATTACGACACCGTCGCGTTTAGTCCCTACACCTTGAATATGGTGCGCGAGATGGTGGGCGCGGACCACATGGTGATGGGCAGCGATTATCCTCACCTGTTGGGCTCAATCGACCGTGCGGTCTCGTCAATCGAAGACCTGGATATTTCAACTGACGAGAAGCGGAAAATATTCGAAGGGACGGCGATCTCGATCTTGAATAATGTTCTGAGCGTGTAACTTCTGAGCCCTTGCTTACGCGCGGGCTACTGCCCCGAGGCTGTCGATTCTGTTCAATTCGCGAGACTATTCCCCGGCCTACTTCCTGACGGTTGGATACTGTATGCCGAGTTGTTCAAGGTAAGTTTTATATCTGGTCGGGTCGTAATAATACTTCTTCAACTCCGGCACAAACTTCTCCATCTTATCCTTGTTGAGTTCAATCGCCGGTTGGTCGGCGGGACTAATCAGCGGCGTGTACTTGACCTCCTTGGTTTGCACGTCGCGGAAGTAGCCCCAAGCCTGCTTGACCAATTCGGGTGACAGCAAGAAATCAAGCGCCGTCATCGCCTGCACCTTCGCGCCCGCGGTCGAGCCTTTGTGCGCGATGGGTGTGGCCATGGCGATACCGTTTTCCCAACTGTGGCCGGGCAGGTTGGGGATGTTCGCCGGGTAGCGCAGGTAAACCATCGGCACGTTCCACGAAATGTCACCCACATCGTCCGAACCACCGCCCATCGATTCTTTCGGCGGTTCAAGGGCTTTCACTTTTGTCTTCAGACCGTCGACTTTCGCGCGAATCTCCTTTTGCAAAGCTTTGGCGAGCGTTTGATCCGCTTCGCTCCACACGGGCATGCCGACGGCTTCAATGTTCTTCTGCTGAACCTCGGCCACGACCTTGTTGAAATGATTTGGCCACGCGGAACCGACCACGCGTTGGGTGACGGTCGTGTCCGTCATCATGGTCGCCGCCTGAGCCATTTTGTTGCCGAGTTCGTAGAGTTCTTTGATCTTCGGATAATCGAGTTCGCGGAAGTAATACCAGACTGCGGCCTCGGACGGCACCACGTTCGGCTGATCACCGCCATTGATGACGACGTAATGCGAGCGCTGCTGCAAACGCAGATGCTCGCGGCGATAATTCCAGCCGATGTTCATCAACTCAACCGCATCAAGCGCGCTGCGTCCAGACCAGGGAGCGCCTGCCGCGTGCGCCGACTTGCCGTGAAAGAAATACTGCACGGAGACCAGACCGCTGTTGCGTTCGGGCTGGCCATAGTTGGTTTGGAAATCGCTGTCGACGTGACAGCCAAGCATGATGTCCACGTCCTTGAATAATCCGGCGCGCACGAAGAAAGCTTTCGCGCCGACCAGTTCTTCCGCGACGCCGGGGAATATCTTGATGGTGCCCGGCAGCTTGTGCTTCTCCATCAACTGTTTCAAGACCAGCGCGGCGGTGACATTCACTGCCATGCCGGAGTTGTGGCCTTCGCCGTGCCCGGGCGCGCCTTCGACGATCGGATCGTGATAGGCCACACCCGGTTTCTGTGAAGCGCGCGGAATGCAATCAATGTCTGTGATGAAGCCGATGACCGGCTTACCTGATCCATAGCTGGCCACCCACGCCGTCGGCATTCCGGCCACGCCGCGTTCGACGTTGAAACCGTTCTTCTCCAGCAGGCTGGTGACGTATCGCGAAGTCTCGTACTCCTGAAAGCCGAGTTCGCTGTAACTATAGATTTGATCGACCATCTGCTGGGTCAAGACCTGCAGCTTGTCCACTTCGCTAACCGCTTCCTGTTTCAGACCACCGAGCGTGGCCGCGGCTTCTTGAGTCCGTGATGGCCGTCCCACTGCGAGCACGAACAGCAAGACAAGGAGAGAGACAATCGATTTCTTCATGGCGTTTCTCCTGACGGTAAAAGGTTGTTGCCGAGTTATTCCTCACTGTCGTTTGTACAGAACTTTCCCAGGCCTGGCTGTTGTCATCGCCATTCCTTCGAACACGATCTGGCCGTTGACGATGACGTAAGAGAAGCCTTCGGCATATGCGTGCGGTTTATCGAAAGTCGCCGTGTCGCGCACCTTGGCCGGATCGAACACAGCGATGTCGGCCTTCATGCCCGGCCGCAGTATTCCGCGGTCGAGCAAGCCGAGACGCTGGGCCGGGAAGCCAGACATCTTGCGGACTGCCTCTTCGAGCGTGATCGTCTTACGCTCGCGCACGTACACTGCGAGCACCTGGGCGAACGTACCATAGCTGCGCGGATGCGGGTTCGCCTTCCCGAAAATCGGAATCTCCCCATCCGATCCGATCATCGTCGCAGGATGGCGCAGGATGCGTTCGAGATCCTCTTCGTTGATCGCGTGGAAGATGCCCTGGCAGCCGCCCTGCTCGACGATCCAGAGTGCGGCTTCCGCAGCGTTCTCGACGGAGGGATCCATGCCGCGCAAGCGAGCAACGTCAGCGAGCGACTTGCCGGCTAGCGTCTGATCCCATTCGCAGCGCGCAATGACGACGTTCTTGGGATCGCCACCGCCGCGCTCGTTGCGAATGAGCCTGACGCTTTCGGCTTTAATCTTCGCGCGCGTTGGTGGATCCTTCAGGCGTTTCAATACCTCCGCGCGGCCACCTTCCTGCGCCCACGCTGGGAATAACGCGGCCTGTATACTTGTGCTCGACGCGGTGTAAGGATACTGATCGATCGTCACGTCAACGCCGCGCGCCCGCGCCTCGTCAATCAGCCCCAAGGTCTCAACGCTCCTGCCCCAGTTTCCGACGCCAATGATTTTGTGATGCGACACGTGGGTTGGCAGTCCGCCCCGTTCACCGATCGCGATGGTCTCTTTCACGCTCTCGACTACTCCAGAGGCTTCGTCACGCATGTGCGACTCATGGATGCCGCCGTAGCGGCCGGCAACCTTCGCCAGCTCGACGACCTCACTCGTAGGCGTGAATGTGCCGGGCACGTAGAAGAGGCCGGTGCTCAGCCCGAACGCACCATCCTTCATTCCCTGCTCGACGAGCGCGCGCATCTTATCCAACTCCGCGGCGGTGGGCTGCCGATTGACGTCGCCGATCACGGCCGAGCGGACCGAACCCTGGCCGATGAAGCTGCCAATGTTGATCGATTTAGGCAACGCGTCGAGCTTCGCGAGAAACGGCGCGAGTGGAATAGGCGAGCTGCCGTCCGGCCCTTCCATCAGGGTCGTGACGCCCTGCCGAATGTAGTTGTCCGCCGTCGGCACGTCGAAGATGCCGCGCCGCGCGTGCGTATGAATGTCGATGAACCCCGGCGCGATCGCCTGGCCGCCAAGGTCGATGACTCGAGTGGCCGGCTCAGTAATCGACGGCGCGATGCGCACAATCGTGTCGCCGCGGATCGCGATATCCGCCCGATACCAGGGGCTGCCCGTGCCATCGACGATGCGGCCGTTTCGCAGCAGTAGATTGTAGGGCTGGCTCTGAGCGGTTGGGACACGCGCGAGTGCAAGGATCAGAATCGCAGCGATGCCGAGGATGATGAGCTTGCGCATGTGATGAAGTCTCCTATCGTTGTATCGAAGGCAATCAGTTCCCCGATGTCATTTGCGCATATCTTTCGGATACTTCTTTGGATCAAACCAAACTTTTCCGTCTTTATCCATCGCCCAGGGATCGCTGTATTCTCGAAGGTGAGGCAACAACTCGCATTCTGGACTCACGTGAAGAACCTGCTTACAGACTCGGCGATAGCGGCGATTGTAAAGCCGCTTATCCCGCTTCTCGCTGCGAGCCGTAGTAATTCCACCAATCGGCGTTCTCTTTCTCGATCTGCTCATTTTCATTAGCACCTCAGCTAATGAAAAGGCAGGTCGTAGTTCCTCCAATACTTGTGATTGAAATCGCTCACGCGTCTGGTGTGTTGCAATCCGCGGCGTCTGTCGTCGAAGCTAAGCAGCCGGAGCGAGCCGCCCTTCATTCTGGACGACGACTGTCGGGCTCGGGCTAGGCTCTGGGACCGGAAGGTTCTGTTCGCGCAATAGAGCGACGTGCTCTTCCATCCCCCATTTCGCTTTGTAGATGCAGTCCTCGATTGAGTGTCCGATTCCCGAAAAGCCTTCGAGTTCCGGAGAATAAAATCCGAAGAAAACCGGATCGGCTGTGGCCTCGATGACGAGTGAGTACTTGAGATCGATCATCACTCAACTCCTTTCCTTGATTCCAGCTGCCTTTAGAATAGCATGACAGGTGCCGGTTGGAACTTCTTTCGCGCCGTGAAAGTCCACCCGGATCAATTTATCGTGAGCGGGCTTTGTGTAATAACGTATTGAACCCTTCTCTTTAATTAAATGAAAGCCGTTCTTCTCAAGTAGCTGAACCAGTTCGCTGAATCTCATTGCAGCCTTTCAGATCAATTGCTACGTCGTGATCATATTATACGTTACGTCAAGTGGGCCGGATCGTGACCTTGCGATGCTTTAATCCAGTTTCATGACCACCGAGCTGGTGAGAAATGGATTATTGAACTCGGCGCGTTCTCCGGCCTTCTTTCCAGGAATCAGAAAGAGGCGAGCAGAAAGTGGCTTATGCAGTTTCGTCGAGAGCGCTGCCACATCGCGAATCAACGTCGCCAAGTCATTGGCCGGCGTATCGCCAGCCAACGGCACAACGTCAAGGCCGGTGCCGCACACGCTGGAATAGAGCAACAGCTCGCGCACACTGTATCGTCCTTCGGCGGCGCGTTGAGCCAGCACCGGGTCTTCGAGAACGGGCAGCATCAGGCCAGAGTAGCCGCAGGTTTTGATCTTGAGGCTCTTCAGCACATCCGTAATCGCCGCGCACGCGGCCAAGGTTGAAGCGCTGCCAAACGGCACTCGCGTCAGAGCCTCGATCGCTGCTCCGATGCTGGCGTCTTTTGATGGAGCTGGTGAAGTATCGATTCCCAAGTACTGACGATGTTCGTTTCGAGCAATTCCTAATGCCAACTTCTCGACGGGACCAAGCTCAGACTCCAAGAGAGTCTTCAGTTTTGCCTTTGCGTCTTCGATGCTTTGGGATTGCGCAAATGCTTCTTGCAGCAGGCCGGGCGATTCAAGCCCGATGCTGAATGCGGCGGGGCCTTGATGATAGGCCACCGGAAAGAATGGCGTACCGGCAAGACAGTTTGCGCCGGCAGTGAAACGAAAATTGCCTTCGCCGCCGGGTGTAGTTTTGCTAATGGCTACAATTGCTTCTGCGGCAGTGATTGCGGTTCGACTGTGAACGCCTCGCTCAGGCGACGCCACCGTAACACTGAAATTGATGTTCTTTGTTTGGTTCACAAGTTGAGTGGCCCACGAGGCGAACTCCGGATCGTATCGATCGTCCGTGATCACGGGCCCAACGCTGAGCAGTACGCTCTTAGCCGAAACGACGTCGTCAATTTTCTTAAGATCCGCGAGCGCTTCCCCGCGAGTCTTGCCGTTGAGATACTCGGGCAATGGCTGCGTAGCGATGCGCAGAGTTTGAATCTCGTACCCTTCGTCCTCGAACTTCTTCTTCGCCCGCTGGAGAAAACCTATTGCCGCTTCGACAGTAACAAGATCAGACGTGTTCTTGAGATTGATGCCCGCAGTGACCGTGCGGATCTTGAAGCCGTGTGCCTTAGCGGCAACAATCCTCTCAGAGATAGGAAAGCTGCGACTTGCCGCCTGCTGAGATTGATCGAAGCTCAGGTATGCGCTGCTACCCGGCAACACAAGAAGAGAAACCGTTAAGAGCCTATTAAGTATGCGATGCACTCAAGATACAGGGCCGTCCCTCAAGTTGCTGAAAACTGGTTTGCCGGTGAAGCCATCTGTTCGAATAATATTCAAGCGAATTCGCAAGAGCATCTCGAGAGGCACGCTATCGCGTGGTCGGTAAGCATGCCTCGAACAGCCAGCCTTCCATGCGTGGTCAAGCAAGTCATGGTTTGCGACTTACTTCGGCAAGGCCGATATATTTTGCTATTTCAAAACCCTGATGTTCGTTTCTTCTAGTCATAAGCCTGGTTCGTGTTCGCAACTGTGGTCTTCTCACACGGCATGTTCTCTTACTTTCAGGTATCCCCACGACGGAGAAGTTCCTCTTTGGCAAGTTCTTTTACATGCGCAGATGATACTTCTTCAGCGGACATGTCACCACCCCCGGATTGAATGAGAACGTCTGGCATGCTAAGAAGACTGAGCAAATCCTCTGTAGGCACATCGGCAGATGATCTCTTCAAGAGAGTCTCCAATGCCCCTAAGACATTTGCCCCGAGACCGGCGCCCTGAAAGCGCAAAATGTGTTTTAGAGCATCGACATCATTAAGCTTTGCGAGGGTCTGTGCGACGTTGCAGAAAAAAACCAGTTCTTGGGCTGCTGAGATATCCACTTCCAAGAACCAATGCAGGGCCTGTGCTCCAACAGGCCCCATACGAATCACCTCGTCCCACTGGTAACGCTTGATCGCAAGCACGGCTTGCTCATTCTCAGTTGAAGGTTCCCATCCCATCTGCGCTAAGGCTTTGTCCGCAGAATCTCTGATACCGTACTCCACATCTCTAAGTAGTTCTATCAGTTCCTGAGCGAATTGTATGGCCTTCAAACGCCCCAAGATTTCGGCTGCGGTACGCTTCAAATAGGCATCTTTCTGGCGCAACATCGCCCCAACAGCGCCCACCGCAGGCTCACCAATCTGAACCAAAGCCTCGCTTGCTGGTTTGCGTAGGCCTTTGCCTGCGAGTGCTTCTACCAGGATCGGCACCGCACGGGGGTCTTTCAATTCCGCCAACGCACCGACAATGTATTTTGCATCCCAATCGTCCATCTTCACCTTAAGAGATTCGACCAATACGTCTGTTGCAATGCGACCCTCCTGGACCGCTTCTTTGTATTTCCCCAATCCCACGTAGAAATGGATTCGATCTTGAGGACTTTGCGGACACCATCCCAGCTTTTTGAGGGTCTCCGCTGCCGCACATCGAACTCGATGAAATGGATCACTCCGCATCATGCCTGCGAGTGCGTCTAATACCTCTGGCGAGCCTACCTTTCCCAATGAAGAAGCAGCCTCCCCTCGAACCCGCTCGGAGGTATCTTTCAGAGCTTCTAGCAGTGCCTGCGCCGCCCTGTCGCTCTTGCAAGCAGAAAGAGCCTCCGCAGCGTAGGAGCGCAACTCCGGTCCTTCATTGCGCAACATACTTGCTAGAGCAGCGACGCCTCTTTCTCCCACCTGGGCCAGGATTTCACCTGTCGCCTCAACTCTGCGACGTTGCCGTTGCATGTCTCCTACAGCACTATCAGTCTTTTCTTCTTTCAGGCCATTAAGCAAAGGCTCAACGGAGGCTTCGCCGAAATGAACTAGAGATGCTCCAACAGCTTGACGTAGGAGCTCATCAGAATGCGACAACTGTTTTACGAGGGGCACAACAGCCTGTTTATCTCCGACCTCTCCAAGTGCTTTAGCGGCCCAGATCTTCCTCTTGGTGTCCCAGCGTTGCTCTAGGGATTCCACTACAGCCCAGACTGCGTTAGAACCTCGACCCATGTGAATCAGCGAATTCAGGGCAGCCTTTGATACTTCCAGGTCATTATCCTTCACTGCTTCTACGAGGGCCTCCACCGCTTTCGGAGTCTTGTGCTTGGCGAGCGCAGCGGCAGCGCGTCCACGCCGCTTCTCGTTGGTCAACCGGAGTTGAAATAGCTGCCACCACAACATGATTCTGCCTCCGCAAAATCGAGTTCCAATAAGTCATGCTACCAATGGGCCAAATCTTTGAAACTGTTTTCTTGTCCACCTAACATTCAAGCTGAGCCAGCCGCCTTTTTTGAGGCTGGCCTCCAGCGAGGAGTTAGACATGGTCCTGTCAGGCATTAACCGTTTTTGTGAGAGACCATATGCCAAGTCCTCCCGGATTCGGATTCACCTTTCTGGTATCACCGCTACCAAAGGCGAGCGTGCCGCCGTCTGGGGAAAAGGCTATGCTGTGTACACACCTCCACTCGAGTCGCTCCACTTCAGATTTTGTCGTAGTGTCGGTGATTATGATTTCCCAATCCGAACACGAAGCAATTACGGCTCCGTCAGGACTGAAGGCTACATCCCGAATCTGTCCGGGATGTTCGACTGGAATAGAGTCTACTTCCGTGCCGGTCGACAGTTCCCACAACTTGATCGTCTTATTATCAACTGCCGCAGCTAGCCTGGAACCATCTGTGGAAAATGCTACTGAGTGTATCTGATCCGTTCCGCCGCGAAGTTTGCGTATTGATTTAACAAAACGCCGATTCGGATCCTTAATTCTCAAAGCTGAAGAATCCCAGACCCGCAGATCACAGTGCCCGGGAGAGTTATCGGGCATTATGAGCATGCTCTCGTCAGGTGAGAAAACTATCCATCTTCCAGCCTTCCAATCGATTTGAGATGGTAACCATTGCTGCTCATCCATATCCCAAACATAGGTCCACAGGTCTGTTCCCCAAGCCAGCAAGCGGCCGGATGACGAGAAGGCGATCGCACCAAAGCCTTTTGCAAGCGACGGCGATGGTGACGGCAGGGCGCGCTGTTCCCCGGTTTTAAGATCCCAGAGAACGGGACAAACGCCAAGACCACCCGCAGCCATTGCCACATCGTTCGATATCGCAGCGCCCGAATCTGTCTGGCGAAGGGATCGAATTTCAGTCAGGGCGGGAAACTCCCAAAGCTTCAGCCAATTGTCCCCTAATGACCACAAGAGATTGCCGTCTTGAGAGAATCCTACTCTCCAAACGTAAGAGTGTCCCTTGAGTATGCGAGGTCGTTTTGATTCTAGACTCTTTTTCACCAAGAAGTTCACCAGGTTTTTGAGCATTTGAGAGTCACCTCCATCGCTTGACTTTCCCAGTTGTGGCCCAGAGGCCTAGCCTCCGGGTTGACGGGGCGCGGCGATCATCAACAACGTCGAAAGCCGAGGGACAAGTTGAAGAACGCACCGTCCGCGCTCCGGTAAAGCCCGGTTGACATTCCAAAGGCGCCTTCGTCCATCGCCTGCGCCGTCAGCTTCTTGATCTGCTCAAGTTGCGCCGGCGAAGGCTGCACATCGCCCGCGCCCAGCACCGGCGACAACCTTTCCTTTCAGCAAGAGCAGTTCAACCTTTAGGCTTTTGTCCGTTGGCAAAGTTGCGCTTGTGCGCGCGGTGAGAAAAGCAGATGAGAATGCGCAAAAGAGTACAGCGGAAAAAACGCGAGCGAGACTTGATCGAAGAGTATTGATCATGTCAGGGGCGTTCTGCGAAATCACACGATGCGCGAAGCAAGCGCGGCCCCGTCTCTCGTTAACTTCGTGGATCGTTCAGGCGGTTTACTCTTCACGGTTTGCGGTTTACGGTTCTCGATCCCCCCCTTCACAGCTTCGCGAGTATCTGCTTCCACTTCACCCACGCTTCGTCGCGCGCTTTCTTGTTTGCTTTGTAGGCGATCAGCGCTTTTTGATAATCGGCCGCCGCCTTGTCGTCCGCGTCTTTGTCGCCCTTGGCCTCAGGGGCCTTGGGCTCGGGGGCTTCGCCCGCACGCATGAAACCATGACCCGCGCCATCGTAAGTCATTGGATCGTATTTCTTATTCAGCTCCTTCATCGCGTCAGTGGTGGGCGGCACTGTTGCGTCAACGCGCATATCGTTGCCGGCATAGAAGCCATAGACGGGAGCGCTGATGCGTCCGAGCGCGTCCTTATCAATTGCTTGATTGCCCTGCGGGCCGCTCGTTGGTGCGGTGCCATAAAAGACGAACGCTGCTTTCAACGTCGGGCGATTCGTCGCAAGGCGAAATGTCTGGCTGCCGCCCCAGCAAAAACCGGCGACGACAACTTTGCCATTGGCTGCCGGCAGCTTGGAGACGTAGTCGGCGACAGCATTCAGGTCGGCGGTGATTTGATCTGGTGGCAGATCTCGAATGGCTTGGCCGATGGCGTTGTTACTGAGGCCGGCAATTTCACTCGTCCCGCCGCCTTTCGGTCCCATACCTGAAAGCAGGTCGGGCGCGATGGCGATATAGCCCGCTTCGGCCAACTGATCGGTCAGGCTTTGCACCCAGTCGCTCATCCCAAAGATTTCATGGATGACAACAACCGCCGTCGCCTTCTTGTCGATCTCCGGATAAACGACGAAGCTGTTGACTTCCCGATTGCCATTCTTGACTTTCACCCACTCCTGATGGCGCGGCGATTTTGCCAGCCGCTGCTTAGCCCAATCCTGCACCAGCTCAGGATTAACACCAGACTCCATAGAACCCGAGACCATATGGTTATGGCTGCTCATGTCTTGCGCGCTTGCGCATAATGCCAACGAAGCCAGAGCAACGATGAGCGCGAAACTATTAGCGATCATTCTGCCTGCTGCTTTGTGCCTAGTGCTTACTGTCATTTGAGCCTCCGTTAAAGAGAGATTGCAGAGAAATATGACTAGAAATCACCAAATCCCGTCGCATGAGATTTTTGAATTCTTCAGTTATCAAGTGAATTCTTCAATCAACTCTACTTCGCGCTGGAGGAGCTGATTTACTAGCTCGCTGACGTCCTTACCATTTTTCTGCGCGAGACGCTCAAGTTGTTTTTGGAGTTTCACATCGAGATAAATCGGCAGTCGCAGCTCCGCTCCCTCGCGATAAAACTTTCCTCTCACCCCTTTGGAAAAGTCGTGGTTACGTCTCATATCCTTTACTTCCTTCCGTATTGCTTGGCTTCATTCTTATTCGCCTTACGGGCCGAGATCAACCTTATTCGCGCGCTGGACTCTGTCTCTTCGCGGAAGGTATGGTAGACAACCAACAACACTCCGGTTCGATCCAAACCCTCGAGGAGACGACCGCTTAGTGGGCCGAGGCCACCTGCCCAAGGTATTCGTTGAAGTGCGCGCTATCGTCCTCGCTCATGCCTGTGATGTGAGCGCCGATGAGGTAACTTCTCTTACCGCCGCGCTCACCGAGCCACTCGTAACGTACCGGGCTAACCTCGACGTCTATCATCGCCAGCGGCAGGCTCAGGAAGATGCGCAGTGGCTCTCGCACCCCAAAGAACTTGGTGTCGCTGTCGTGAACTCCGGGCACCACGAGACCCAAGCCTGTCGCGCTGATGTCGCGGGTGTGGCCGATTATCGCCGGCGTGGGCTGTACGCTATCGCCAGATGAAGGGTCAGACGGCGCACTGGTAAACATCAGGCGCGCCGCGCGCTGCACGCTGTGTCGCACAGCGACCCGCCGGTCAATGATCCCAGCCGAAACTTCCACCGCCGAGGTTTGGTTGCGCTTTAGTGCTCGATCAGTGCTCTCCTTCACCGCGCCTAGCCACCCTTCCTCCCGCAGAATCGCGCGGGCGACTTTCGCCTCAGCGTCTTGCAGTTGAAAAGGTTTCACCAGGTAGTCGGTCGCCCCCATCTTGCTCAATTCCCCCATATACTGATGGTAGTCGATCCCCGTAATGATGATTACACGCGTCTCAGGCCAACGCAGGCGGATGTGGCCCAACAGTTCCAACCCGCTCATCCCCGGAAGCGAAATGTCTACTATTGCCACCTCATAGTGCTCCGATTCCATCAGGGTCAGTGCCCGCTCAGCACTTTCCGCTGTATGACACACGTGCTCCAAACTGAATAGTTCGCCGAGGACTTCGCTGATGACCGCGTCGTCATCAACAATCAGTATGTTAGCCATGAATAAAGCCTCGCTTTAGCTAATATTTGGGACAACGCCAAAAATCGCTTACCCGAGCTTAGCCGTTTGCCTGCTACAAACCTACAACCAAAACGCCAGGTAACGTTAAGAAAGACGCTGCATTCTACTCTTCACGAACAAGTTTACGACAAGAGAAATACAACCGCTCAAACATCAATCGTGCCATTTCACGGCTTCAGGCATTAGGGCCGAAGCCAACAAGGCTGCCGAATGCGTTATTCTCGTGTATTATTGCCGCGCTTTTCAATCCTTTTTTCCAGCCGATTCAGAGAATTCTGTCTGAGGTTGCATGAGTCCCACTGTTTTCCGCGAGGCGGGTTTTCGGTTCTTCTTCTTCTCGCGCGAAGAGCCGCGGATGCACGTGCACGTTCACTGCAGCCACGGCGAAGCCAAGTTCTAGCTTGAACCTAACATCGAGTTAGTTGAGAATTACGGTTTGAGAAGCAGAGAAGCAGAGACCGCGCGAAAGTTAATCGAGGAACACGAAGATGAAATCAGAAACGCCTGGCGCCGGCACTTTGGAAGCTGAGGTGACTCATATCTCGAAGCATGGCCTTTGGCTCTTGATTGGAGACAAAGAATCCTTTCTGCCCTTTGAGACCTTTCCCTGGTTCAAAGACGCGACTGTGTCGGCGATCCAGAATGTGAAGTTGCTTAACGAGCACCATCTCTACTGGCCGGATCTCGACGTGGACTTGGCCGTCGAATCCATCGAGCATCCGGAAACGTTTCCTCTGATATCAACTCCGACACGGTAACTCAGACTTGCCCCAACTAAGGATCAGCAATCAAGTCAACTCAAATCAACCGTCTTCGCAGCAGATCGAGCGCCGCTTGCGAGGCACGCCAACGAATCAAGTGACGGTCGCCCGGCAGGTAGAGTTTTCGATGTTCGGTATGCGCGTCGTCGGAGAGCGCGATGAAAACTAAGCCCACTGGCTTTTCTTCGGTGCCGCCGTCAGGGCCGGCGATTCCGGTAACCGAAAGACCGAAGTCAGTGTTAGCGCGCTGCCGCACACCTTCGGCCATGGCTTCGGCAACTGCGGCGCTGACGGCGCCGTGCTCGAGCAGCAGTATTGGTTCCACACCAAGCGTTCGCGTCTTTGCGTCGTTCGAATAGGCAACGACACCCTCGACAAAATACTTCGACGCGCCCGGAACGTCTGTCAATCGCTGAGCGATCAAGCCGCCGGTACAACTCTCGGCAACCGCCACCGTGTAGCCACCGACTGCTAATTTCAGACCAACGACTTCCTCCATCGTCTCGCCGCGAAAGGAAAAGATCGCGTGGCCCAGACGCTCCTCAAGCTCTTCTGATAGACGGTCAAGCAAAGTTTCGGCTTCACTCTCGGTTTTTCCCTGCGCGGTCAGTTGTAATTCGATCTCGCTTTGGTTGAAAAGAATCGTGGTCTGCGGATTTTCGTACTTCATGTAGACAGGGGCGATCAATTCATCAACGGCCGACTCGCCCATTCCCGCCACTCGCAACAGGCGGCGTACCACTCGCAAGTTCCCGGCCTTTGCCGACAGCCGCGGCATTACCAGACGCTCAAACATCGGATTCATTTCACGCGGTGGTCCGGGCAGCAGCGTGACTGACGTGCCCTCGTGTTCAATAAAAAGCCCGGGCGCGGTTCCATTTGGATTGTCGAGAACCTCTGACCCGTCAATCACCATCGCCTGGCGCGAATTTCGTTCGGGCATTGCCCGTCCAAAACTTGCGAACCGGCCGCGGATCCATTCAAGGACATTCTCATCAAGGAGCAGCCGGCGACCAAGCGCGCGCGCCGCAACCTTGCGAGTAATGTCGTCTTCAGTTGGCCCCAGGCCGCCGGTGGTGATCACGACTCGCGAACGCTTCACCGCGTCCTTAATGGCTTCTTCGAGCCTCGCGTCATCGTCGCCGACGATCGTCTTCAGTTTGACCTCAATGCCGATGCTGTTGAGTTTCTCGGTGAGCCAGAGGCTGTTCGTGTCCGCGCGATCCGGAGCGAGCAACTCCGAACCTATGGCGATGATTTCGGCGGTGAGCATATGGGTGTCCGACAAACTTCAGTCTGTCGTGATTTCATCAGCAACAACAACAAACTCATGAAAGCTCTGATCAAATACCGCGAAGCGGTAACAGACCTTCAGCCCAGGGTTGCCGCCGCGGGCTACCCTGGGTATCCAATTTCATCAACCCGCCTCAACCCCGATGGGGTTGTGTCTTATTACACTACTCTTCCCAACGTAGCCGCCGAGCGGCAACGTTGGGCTGGAGGTCGTTACCGCTTCGCGGTATAAAACTTCGCATCGCCCCGACCTCAATGCTAAATAACTATCATCCCGCATGATCAGACGTTCCTTCAGTTTGTCGGACATTCGGCATTCTTCTTCTATTCCTCGTAAACGTCGCGCAGCACCTCGCTGATTGGAGGCGGTGGCCTGATCGAACTCAGTGTTCGGTGCGACGAGGGCGCAGCCTTGGATTCCCTTTCGCGCGAAGACTTGGCGGGCACGTGCACAGTTTCAATCCGTTCTCTCATGGCGGAGGTCCGCTGCAAGCCCCCGGTGCTTTCCGCCAGCAAAACGCCTGCGCGGCTGCGACGCACGCGCTCGAGGCTGCGTATCGCAGCCAGGGCCTGTGGCGCAACGCTTGGCTCGCGTTCGATATGGCGAAGCATGTCAACATAGCGGCGCAATTGTGGGGACGGCGAAGCCCAATGGTGTTCTTCGGTTAATCGCTCATCAACGACACACCCGAGGTGTTCGACAGCGTTCTCGTTGTCGCCCACGCGATGGTACAAGGCTCCGAGAGCAAAATAGACCAGCGGAGGCGGGTCGGACATCGAACTCAACACGCGCTCGCCACGGTCTATGACTTCAGCAATCTCGAAACCATACCAGTGGTGTTGGTCGTCTCGCAGCATCTCGTCAGCGGAAGCGTAGAAATCAAAGACTGCCTGCGTCTCGTTATTCTCTGAGCGCCGCACCACACGCCAGACGAGGAATCCGGCGACCACGAAAAAGACTATGACCGTTGGCGAGATGCCGATACGGTCGAGTACCGCTACGATCACAACGATCGCGATCACTCTCTGCGTGAGTTTCTTACCTGCCGTCGTCATAATTCCCTCGAAATGTTCTGACCAACTCTAGTATCCTGTCTCTAAAGTTCGCTAACAAGATCGGCGCATGCCAACGGGGCGCTAGCCCGACCGTAAGGGAGGGCTCATGTGTTAGCGACGTGTAAAGACTGAGCCCTCCCTTACGGTCGGGCTAGTGCCCCGGTGATTGATCAATTAACCGAATTTCTGGACACCACACTAGGTTGTGCGCAAACGCTGCTGAAGGTCTTGTAGCATTTGCAAATATCCAACTTCGCGTTCGCGTGCCGCCTGTTCACTCTTAAAAATACCGCGAGCAACGCGGCTGCGATGGAACGCTAGTTCGCTGCCCATCTGGTTGAACTGCATGCAGGCGCGCCATTTTGTCATGCCGCCGCTCGTCAGCGCGTTAAAGGAAGCACCCATGCGCCGGTAGATGCTGCAAAGCTGATCGTATTCCTGCTGAGTGAGCTGGCCACGCTGAAAATCGGGTAAGAGAAACTCGCGAACAACGCGGCCTTCTCTGCGCAGCGAAAAGACGATGACGCCGAGCAAAACAAGAAACGCCGGCACCATAATGACGACGTAAGCGAGAATGAAGCCGAGAAGACCGCCTACGGCTGCCGATCCATTCCAGATGCCGTGCAGGAACATGGCCAGCAAGAGGCCTGCGACCGGCGCGATGAACTTTAGGGCCTGGTTCTTTGTTTGGCGCGATAGGCCGAGACCGATTCCCGTCATGCTCGTAAAGAGCGGATGAGAAAAGGGCGCAAAGAATCCGCGAATGATGAAGGTGCCCGTCAGTGCCCCACTAATAGCAGCTTTGCCGTAGTACTGAAAATTCTCGGTCATCGCAAATCCAAGGGCAACCAAAGACGCGTAAACAATTCCGTCAATGACTCCGTCAAACTCGTCCTTCTTCCAAAAGAAGAGCACAAAGAGAATGAAGGCTTTGGAACTCTCTTCGACGATCGGAGCCGAAATGACCGCGGCGGAAGCTTCCGCGGCTTGCGCGCTCTGAGTCACGACTCCGACAAACGTGCCGACGGCAGTGTTCAAAATGTAGGCGACGAACACCGCCACTAGAGCGCCCCAGAAGAACGCCGTGGCCAGCATCCAGATCGGCTCAGATTCGTAGCGATCGATCCAGAGAACGAGCGTGACGTAGATTGGCACCGGCAGCATGGCGCAAACCATACCTACCAGCAGCGCCACCGGTCCCGTCTGGAACCCGATCAGCAACAGCACGAGCAAACCCAGAAGGAGCCCAATGAGCGCCGCGGTGATCCCCAACGCGATCTTGATCGCGTTCGAATGACCCGAAGGCTTGATTACAATTGTCGGAGCGAAGCCTCCAGCTTGATTTGGAAACTGCGGATCGTTAGTCATACTAGTGCGCTCCCGGTTAACGGTGATTTGGTTCGGCCCCTGTTGCGCTCGGCCCTGCTGATGTCCCTCGGGGGGTGCAGTATATCCGGATTTGCGATCCGATAACCAGTAAAGCTGCGGACCGGGTGTCCGCGCCCGGGCGGTTATCTACCTGGCACACGTCAGAGCGCGCCCGCCGTCGATGGAGTATGTTCCTCCCGTAATCCACGCGGCCCGTTCCGAGGCGAGAAAGAGAATCAGTTCGGCAATCTCACGCGCGTCCCCGACGCGGCCGAGCGGGTGCGTCTGTTTCGAGTGCTCAAGAAATGCCCCGTACTGGTCCTCGTCCATTCCGCCCCGCTTGTGGATCTCTGTGACGACCACGCCGGGATTTACCGCGTTGACCCGGACGCCTTTGGCCGCCAGTTCGAGCGCGGCGCAGCGTGTCAGCTGGTCCAGGCCCGCCTTTGAGACGCAATACGCCAGCACGCCGGGAAAAGAGCGCAGGCCAGTGACGCTGGAAACATTGACGATATTGCCGCGTCTCTCGATCAGAAACGGAACGGCCTGCTTCATTAAGGTAAAGACGGCGCGCAAATTGATGTTGAGCATCGCATCCCACGCCTCGATCGAGGTATTTTCAATGGTGCCTGATGAGATGTGCCCCGCGGCGTTGACCAGGACATCGATGCCGCCGAAGCTTTCCGTGGCCTTTGTAACGACCAGAGAAGCGTCATCTTCAACGGACAGATCGGCGCGAATGGCCAACGGCGTTCCGCCACGTTTAGTGATCTCTTCAGCCACTGCGGCGAGTGCAGCTTCCTTGCGTCCGACGGCTGCTACGTTCGCGCCCGACTCGGCAAATCGCAATGTCGTGGCGCGTCCGATGCCAGACGTGGCGCCTGTAACCAGCACGACTTTCCCAGCAAATTCTTTATCCATCTTCTGTCCTACTTTGTCCTTGAACTTCTGCAGCTTGGTTCTGTTCTCGCGGCAATCATACATTGACAGCGGTAGCCGAAAGGTTGACTATTATGCACAATTAGCTTCGTCAGAGGCAGCAAAAGTCGCACGTGCCCTGGCAACAGTCAAGGCGGCCGGATTGACGGGCGCGGCGATTCTGACACGCAGTCTTTGCCGCTCAAAAGGACAATCGATTGGGTAACCATTCTGCCGATCATGTTTTTCCGCGGTCCGCGCGTTCGGACACGCGCAGCACCGGCGAATTTTCGCGCCGCAAGTCTTCGCGGGCACGTGTGCCGTCGAGCGCGGGCTACTTGATAATCGCGGGGGCCATAGCGGTGGCGTTGTTTTTTGGTCTGTGGTGGATGCTCGTCAGCGGCGGTGATGAAGCACCGTGGGTGCCGGCCGGTTTAGCCGCCAGCGTGGTATTGCTGGTGGCCTTGTCTGCTCGCGAAGTGGTGATGAGACGAGCGTGGACTCGTTATTTGCTCGAGCAGGATAAGCATGAGCACTCGAGTAGAGAAATCAATAGAAAAAGCGTCTCGTCGAAAAACATGCATTCGACCTCACTGCATTCAGCAGCCCTGCGCGCAATCCAAAAGCAGTCGGCCGAAGCTGACTCCGCCGGAGCGTCGACAGAATCGCATCTCGAGGTCTTTCAAGTTTGCCAGGACTATCTGACGAGCACGGATGAAGCTTTGCGTTCCAGCAATCTCACGACAGAGAGCAGGCTGGCCATTCGCGGCGGCCAGGAAAAGGTGCGCAGTCTGCAAAAGCATCACATGCTGATTTGGGCGAGAGATGGATCTCGCGCGCTGACGCACGAAGCGCAACAACGAGCGCGCACCTCAGACAAAATAGAAACCGCCAACCGCGCGCTGGATTGCCTCGATTCAGCTTTGAACGTCTATCCGGATGAGCCAGAACTGGAGCAGTCGAAACTGGCGATTCGCGAGTTCATCGCTTCGGTAAAGGTTGCCCATTGGGTCGAGCTTGCTGAGCGCTCGGCTTTCAAGGGCCATTATCGACGCGCTATCGAGCGGTACAAGGACGCGTTGTTCTATCTGAATCGCGAGATGGTAAAAGAAGAGCTACGAGCTGCCGGAGCGGAGCGAATCGGCCGTGAAATAGAAATGCTGCGCGCGCATGTGAGAACGGCCGGCAGGAATGGCGCAGTCGAATCGTCCAGCAAAAGAGGGAGCGACGAGACGAAAGACGAGCAGTGATCGTCTGTTGGACCTTTTCTGCGCAAGCACGCGTGCTGCAAGCTTTGGCATCTACAGTTTTTTGTGCGATCATTGCAGCCTGAAACTTCACTCAGAGGTTTGAATATGAAGCCCAGGAATCTGTCACTGTTCACGGTCTTGATTGCCCTGGGTTTCGTATCTTCGGTTTGGGCACAGCAACCGGCTCAAGCCCCGGCGCCGCAGCAGAGTCAGCCGTCCTCCGTGGATACTCAGGGGATTAAGAGCTATCTGCTGGGACCGGGTGACGTTTTGGACGTGAGGATTTTTGGACAGCCTGACTTGAATTCGATCGTTGATGTTGATAGTGCTGGAAACATCAGCTCGCTTCCATTTCTGGATCCGATTCGCGCAAAGTGTCGCACCGAGCAGGAAGTCCAGAAGGACATCGCAGTTGCTTACGCAAGACTACTGAATAACCCGCAAGTCAGCGTCCGCATTGCCGAACGGAAGAGCCGTCAGCCGGCCACGGTATCGAGCGCCGTTAAGCAACCGACTCGGATAACGATGACTCGAAAGGTGCGGCTCAACGAGATCATGGCGGCGTCAGGCGGATTTACCGAGCGCGCATCGGGAACAATTCAGATAGTACACACTGAGCCTTTGATGTGTCCGCAACCAGGAGAAGAGGCCGAAGCAGCACCAATCAACGGAAGTAAAATCCCTTTGGAGATCGTCAAGATCGCCGACCTCAAGGCCGGCAAGCCGGAAGGGAATCCATTCATCCGCCCGGGTGATTACGTTGTTGTGACCGAGGCTGAACCGGTCTACATCACCGGAAGCGTGGTCAACCCAACAGGCGTCTATGTGCGAGACCAACTGACACTGTCACTGGCCCTGGCAATGGTCGGTGGTGTCAGGAAAGAAGCAAACGTTAGCGAGGTACTTATTTATCGGCTGAAACCTAATTCGGCTGAGCGCGAAACAATCAAAGTCGATCTGGCAGCTATCAAGAAGAGTAGAAAGGCTGACGTGTTGCTGCGGCCATTTGATTGGGTCGAGGTGCCCGAAGCAGGGCCGCTTACGGGAGGTCGATTGCCGAAGACGCTCCTGGACTTCCTTACCGGTGGTGCGCGATCGGTCCTCATTCCAAAGTTATAGATTTGAGGTTAACTATGAAATTCAGAGTTTTGGCAATTTTCGTGATTCTCATCTGTATGGCGTTTTTGGTTCAGGCACAGGAACCGAGTCAGGCCCCGCCCCAGACTCCGACCGTCTCGGGCCAGCCATCTTCCGTTGACACGCAGGGGATCAAGAACTATCTGCTGGGTCCAGGCGACGTCCTGGATGTCAGGGTTTTCGGACAGCCCGACTTGAATGCGATGGTTGATGTCGACAGCGATGGAAACATCAGCTCGCTTCCATTCCTCGAGGCGCCGATTCGTGCAAAGTGTCGCACGGAGAAGGAAGTTCAGAAAGACATCGCCGCTGCTTATGCGAAATATCTTAAGAACCCACAAGTCAGCGTCCGCATTGCCGAGCGCAAGAGCCGACAGCCGGCAACTGTGTTTGGGGCCGTGCGAGCGCCGACGCGAGTACAGATGCTCCGAAAGGTTCGGCTGAATGAGATCATGGCTGCGTCGGGAGGATTTACCGAGCGCGCATCCGGCACAGTTCAAATACTGCACACTGAGCCCTTGATGTGCCCGCAGCCAGGAGAAGAGGCCGAGGCAGCTCCGATAGAAGGAACCAGAATCCCGCTGGAGGTCGTTAAGATTACCGACCTGAAGGCCGGCAAGCCGGAGGCAAACCCATTCATTCGGCCGGGCGATTACATCGTCGTAACCGAAGCCGAACCTGTTTACATCACCGGAAGCGTTGTTTCTCCTCAGGGCATCTTTATGCGCGACCAACTTACTCTTTCACTCGCCATCGCGATGGTCGGTGGGGTTAGGAAGGAAGCGAAAACCAGCGACGTGAGAATCTATCGCCAGAAACCCGGCTCAAAAGATCAGGAAACGATTAGAGTCGATCTTGCCGCCATCAAAAAGAATCAGAAGCCGGATGTTTTACTGCAGCCGTATGACGTGATAGAGGTTGGAGAGTCTTCTCCGTTTTCTGGAAAGCGATTGCCTGGAACTTTACTGAGTGGCGTTACCGGAGGTATGCAGTCAATGTTCACGACGTTGCCCATGCGCGTTTTGTATTGAGAGTCAAGACCGGCCTTCGCAAAGAATGATTTGGGCTTAATAACGAGGAACAGCAATGAGCGCTAGAACGGTTACAAGAAACGCGCGCCGGCGTCGACGCACGATCACTTACCTCTGGATTGTGGCCCTTGCCGCCGTCACGATATCGTTGATCTATTGGGAACAGACCGCCATCCTTTACATCCTGGCTACCTTGGGCGTGACAGTACTGCTCGTCGTTGTTGCTGTGTCTGATCTCGGAAGGGCTGAAAAGTTTTCAACTGAGACGTTGGCTCCCGGCCAGCCCGCACCAGTTGGCAGTGGCGGGAGCGGAGTTACTCAAACATTTGGGAAAAAGCCTACTTCGAGCGGGAAAGAACGAACCTGAAACCGCTAGCGCGAGCTTTTCACCACGGTTCCCGGCAAATTGCGGCTTGACCAATTGATGATTGTTTTTCAAGATGGCCGTTTGCCTTTCGTTTGCCACAAAAACCCGTTTCAAACAGTCACTAAGAGCCCACGCCTTAAATCAAATCAATCGGTTGAAAGTTTTTTCGAACTGATCCATAATCGTCGCGCGTTCACCTCCCCGGTGGACGAAGTGGTCGCGTGGGGTGAGGACACGTGGCCTTAGGGTGGGGGCTGTGGGAGGCCCCCGCCCGCTTTTTGTTTAGAACAGTTCTTATGCTTCCCTTTGACCAGCCGCGCGAGCACTAATGCAACCAATGAGCAAACCCTAGATCTGCAAAATGAAAAGACTGGATCGACTGTGGCGGGTTGATTGATATGCTGGCGCGGTTGTAACATCCCGCGGTTGTTTTTGATAATGTGTCTGCCGAAGTTACTCACGTGCCTCCGCGGCGCGTCGGACGTAACG
This sequence comes from Pyrinomonadaceae bacterium, assembly GCA_041499185.1. GTDB lineage: Bacteria > Acidobacteriota > Blastocatellia > Pyrinomonadales > Pyrinomonadaceae > JAOAPY01. The sequence continues at coordinate 25,200 of JBGQJU010000069.1, forward strand.
CGGGGGAACCAGCGGTCTCGCAAAAGGCGAGACACGGGGCGTATCGTGAGCTGCGCCACTGCGACAGCTTCACGTAGAACACTTCCGGTTCGAGCCCGTCAGCTAACCTCGTAGGCGATTGGGAAGGGCAATGATAAGTCCATCTTATTTTGAGTGGGTGCCAAGCGCGCGGCTTTGCACCCTTTTTCCATGCCCGGCTCAGGCTACATACAGGAACATGCAAAGACGGCGTCATGATTCCAGGAGGAAAATTTGCCCACGACACTGAAACGTCTGTTCGTTGGCAGAGCACTGCGCAGCGAACAAGCCGCGCACGAACGTCTTCCCAAGAAGACCGCGCTGGCAGTTTTCTCATCGGACGCGCTCTCATCGGTTGCTTATTCGACTGAAGCCATCTTGCTGGTATTGGTCGCGGCCGGGTCAACAACGTTCGTTTATCTCCCGCCGATCATCATCGCACTAACTTTTCTGCTAACGATCCTCGTATTATCCTACAGGCAGACGATTCATTCTTATCCGTCTGGCGGCGGCGCGTACATCGTTGCCAAGGACAATCTCGGCACGCAAGTCGGATTGGTCGCCGCCGCTTCGTTGCTGGTTGACTACATTCTCACGGTTGCGGTTTCGGTCTCTGCGGGAGTGGCCGCGATCACCTCAGCCGCGCAGGGAACCCGCTTCTCCTTCCTGCACGAGCACCGCGTTATCATCTGCATTTTCTTCGTTTTCTTTATTGCAATTATCAACTTGCGTGGCGTGCGCGAGTCCGGAGCCTTTTTCGCTGGTCCCACTTATCTATTCATCATCTCCATGTTGCTGTTGATTGTGGTGGGCTTCTTCCGCTACTACACGACGCACCAGATCATGCCGGTGCCGACAAAAATCTATTTCGATGAATCCGTAGAGAGCGTGGCGCACCAAATGCTCACGCGGGGCGCGCTGCTGTGGTTGTTGATGCGTGCATTCGCCGCCGGCTGCACCGCGTTGACCGGAGTCGAAGCGATCTCGAATGGCATACCGGCGTTCCAGCCACCGGAATCAAAGAATGCCGCAACGACATTGAGCTGGATGGCCCTGGTGATGGCCACGTTAATTTTGGGAACAGGATTTCTCGCATACAAACTGAACGCGCATCCCATCGGCCCGGAAGAGACTTTGGTTTCTTCGATGGCCCGCTTCATTTTTGGCGCGGGTCCCGTCTACTACGTTATTCAAGCTGCCACGGCCGGCATCCTCATTCTGGCGGCGAACACTTCCTTTGCGGACTTTCCGCGTTTGTCGAGCTTGCTGGCGGCCGATCGCTTTTTACCTCGGCAGTTGGCGAGTCGTGGTGATCGCTTGGTATTTTCAAACGGGATTCTCATTCTGTCGCTGCTTGCTTCCGGCTTGATTGTGCTCTTCAACGGAGATGAGCAGAAGTTACTGCCGCTGTACGCTTTGGGAGTTTTTATCTCGTTCACCTTGTCGCAAGCCGGCATGGTCGTTCACTGGCTCCGTCTGCGTCGAGCGGACGAAGCCAAGCGCCGAATCAAAGAGGAGGAAGAGATACATCGAACGCAGACTGCGGAGACGGGCGCCGTGAGTCACGAAGCCGAGCGACTTCAGGCAATCGAGAGAGACGCGGGTGGTAATTGGATCATATCCATCCTGATCAACGCCGCCGGGGCCGCCATTACTTTCATCGTGCTCATTGTAATTGCCCTTACAAAATTCACACGCGGGGCGTGGGCCGTTATCGTGCTCATCCCGCTTCTGGTGGTGATGTTTCGCTCGATTCGCGTGCATTATCTGGAAGTTGCGAAACAGTTGTCGACTGAAGGAATGCTGGGTACGACCGCCATCAAAGAACATCAGGTGCTTGTTCCGATCTCCGGCATTCATCGTGGAGTGATTCATGCGCTCGAGTACGCGAAGTCGATTGCCCCAGGTCACGTCACCGCGGTCTACGTCGACTTCAACGAAGAAGCCACGCGGAAGCTGCGCGAAAAATGGTCGGAATGGGGCGAAGGCGTCAAGCTTGTCGTGCTGCAGTCGCCGTATCGGTCACTAACGCGTCCCTTGCTGCGATACGTAGAGCGCGTCGCACACCAAGGCGAGAACCAGATGATTACCGTGCTACTCCCCGAATTTGTTCCAGCCAAATGGTGGCACCAGTTGCTGCATAACCAGAGCTCACTTTTGCTGAAAGGAGCATTGCTATTCAAAAAGGGAGTTATTGTGACCAGTGTCCCTTATCACCTGGATAGATAGAGTTGCGATTGCGAAGCTGAAGCCGTAGAAGTTCTCGGCGGTAACCTGTGCGCGCGTTGGTGTCAGGCTTTCGCGGCACTGGTTTCCGTACCGCGAGCCGCGAGGAAGCAGGCGCGGCAGTAAACAGGTCGGCCCTGCGAAGGATAGAAAGGCACCGTCGTCTGCTGTCCACATTGTGCGCATTGAACGGAGACCTCGATGCGCTGCCGGACCCCTGAAGACTGCGCCGCCGCAATTGCTGCCAGGCGCTCGTTCTTCGCTTGTTTGCAGGGCTTGCAACGCTTGGGCTCGTTCTTCAATCCTTTATCGTGAAAGAAGACCTGCTCCCCCGCGGTCCAGACAAAGTCGTCTCCGCAGTCGAGACACTTGATCTGACGATCTTGAAACTCGCTTTCGGTTTGACTTTGACTACCAGTACCATTTGATTCCGTCGTCATTTTTGTTTGTTCCATAATGATCTTCTCGCTTCCCTGGGCGCGATCACCCCAACGATTTACAAAGGCGGGTGGCCATTGACCGAATCTTCTCCGTGGTTTCAAAGGAGGCCGATGTCTCCGTTTACGAGGGGCCAACCGGGCCGCAACGCTGCTGGTTGGCAATCAAGTTGCGGGAAAAGTATTACTATGTCGAAACTGTGTCAAGACAAAAACAGTCTTGCTTCTGCGGAATCTTGGCGCGCAGCCGCCTGAGCAGAGATCGCGGCTGGCGGCCAAGTTCTCCGAAATGTCACCTGAAAAAGTAGCCCGGAGCGAAGATGAGAATACTCGTCGTGGGATCAGGCGGTCGCGAACACGCGATTCTGTGGGCGCTTAAGAAAACATCGAGTCGTCCGCTCGATCTATATTGCGCACCCGGCAACGCCGGCATCGCCCAAATCGCTCGATGCATTTCTATCAGTGCGACAGACATATCGTCGCTCGCTCAATTTGCCGCGAAGGAAAGCATAGATTTTACTTTCGTCGGCCCGGAAGCACCGCTGGCCGCCGGTGTCGTCGATCAGTTCGAGCGGATTGGTCTGGCGATTGCGGGACCAACGAAACTAGCGTCGCGACTTGAGGCAAGCAAAGCCTTCGCCAAGGATTTCATGACGCGCCACGCCATTCCCACCGCGCGCTACAAGATTGCCGACTCACCGACGCAGGCGCTTGAGTTTCTTCGCGCCGGCGAGTTCAGCGCCGCTAATTCGCGTGTGGTCGTGAAGGCAGACGGACTGGCCGCAGGGAAGGGCGTGATTGTCGCCCATTCAAGGGCTGAAGCGGAAACGGCCGTCACCGAACTCATGAGCGGCGCCTTAGTCGGCGTCGAAGCAGCAGGGCGGATAATTATCGAGGAAGCACTGGAAGGAAGAGAAGTGTCGTTGCTGTTGTTTTCGGACGGCCAGGACTGTGCCCTGATGCCTGCAGCTCGCGATCATAAGCGAATTGGCGAAAGAGACACCGGACCAAACACAGGAGGCATGGGAGCGATTACCGACGCGTCGGTGCTCAGCAGCGAGATGCTCGCCCTGATCTTGCGTGAGATTGTGGAGCCGACACTCGAAGGCGCACGCGAGGAAGGCTTTCCATTTCGCGGCGTGCTCTTTGTCGGGCTAATACTGACCAGCGATGGGCCCCGCGTGCTTGAATACAACGTGCGGTTTGGCGATCCGGAAACGCAGGCGATCCTCGTGCGTTTAAAGTCAGATCTGCTTGAGATATTCGAAGCGATTGCGCGCGGAAGGCTTGGCGCCACCCGCGTTGATTGGGCCTCTGAATCATCTGCCTGCGTCGTGCTCGCCAGCCGTGGTTATCCGGGCAAGTATGAGGCCGGCGCGCGCATAGCGGGCCTCGATCAGGCAAGCGCTCAGGAACAAGTGGAAGTATTCCATGCTGGTACGTCTCGTTCTCCAAATGGCGATTGGCTGACTGCCGGTGGTCGCGTGCTGGGCGTAACCGCGACGGGCGAAGGCCTCGATGAAGCTCTCAGTCGTTGTTATAAGGCTGTGGACCAGATTCACTGGGAAGGCGTGCAATACCGGCGCGACATTGGGCATTTTGCGGAAACACCTAAGCCAGTTTCGGCCAAGCAAGGTTGACCACCCTTTTCTGGCAGCGCGCGCGTCACTCCTGCTATACTTCAAGCTCAATGTAGGGAGTTTGCAACCGTCTGCCGTGCACCATCGTACAAACACAAGCGGGACCGGCAGACAGCTAATCGCGCAAGTCGGGTGTTGGTTGAAGATCGACCATCTAGATAGGCCAGAGGAGACGGAAAATGGGACTGTGGAGCAGAGTTAAGCGCTCGATGCGCGCGCTGTTCGGTGGCATCATCGAGAAGACCGAGGACCCCGAACTCATACTTCAGCAGACGATCCGCGATATGCGGGACCGCGTGCCGGAGTTGAACAATTCCGTTGCTCAGGTGATGGCCACTGAAAAACTTCTGGCCAAGAACAAGGAGCGACTGGAGACACAGGTAGTCGATCTTGACTCCAAGATTCGGGCGTCGGTCAAGATGAATCGCGACGACATCGCTACCGCCTACATTGGCCAGTTGCAGCAAGCGCAGATGGATCTGCAGAAAACGAGCCAGCAACTTGAGCATGCGACGCTGGCATCCAAGCAAGCCCTGAAGGCGCGTGACAATTATGTGTTGCAGATGCAGCGGCGCACCGCCGAGGCTATGCAGCTAATCAATCAGTCGAAGCAGGCCAAGCTGCAAGAGCAACTGGCGCAAACGATGGCGTCGTTTCAACTCGGTGACGACGCCGGGACGTTCAATGAGATGCGCGACAAGATTGACCGTCGCGCCGCGGCCGCCGAAGCGAAGCTGCAACTCGGCTCCGCCACCGTCGACACGCAAATGCAGGAGATCGAACGCGAAGCGATGGATATGCAGTTACAGGACAAGCTGCTCACTTATAAGCGCGAAATGGGCTTATTGCCCTCCGGCGCTGGTGATGGCGCGCCGCAGGCGCTTCCGGCGAAAGGTGAAACCGGGGAACCGAGCAGCACCGCGGTCAATGGGGGCAGCACCGGCAGCTAGCCCCAGCGACGTGGTGAATGTTAATGGCCGTTGATTTGTTCGCAGTTTTGAAGTCTATGCCTCAGCTTCCGAAGATCGATCTCAGGTACTTGAAAGAGGCTTTCAAGGAGCCCATCAACTTTTGGGGGATGGCGGGCTTTGCGGTTGCCGCTGCTTACGTTCAGGATGTGACTCCGCTGGTCGCCGCGCTCGCCGCCGAGACTCTGTACCTGGCCACCGTGCCGGCAACGTCATACTATCGCCGCCTCGTCGATCGCCGAGAGAAACAGCGCTTGCTGAAGCTGCGCGAGCAGCAACGCGAATCGCTGATTAAAGGGTTCGATCCCCGCGAGCGCGAAGCCGTTGAGTACCTGCGCTGGATGAAAAATCAGATCTATTCGAACTATCGAAAGTTCACCGGCACCAAACAGATTCCCGCGAACATAGAGAGCCTCGACCAGCGCTGGGAAGACTTTGTAGATCTGCTGGACGTCTATCGCCGGCGCAAGCATCACTTGAGATCGATTAACCGCCAGGCGATTCAGAATCAACTGGTGCAGGCCGAGCGCGCCATCGAAGCCTCGAGAGATGACCGCGAGAAACGCGTGCAGCAGGCTAACGTCGAGATACTCAGACGGAGAGTTGCGGCATTCATTGATATCGAAAAATCCGTGAAACTCGTCGAAGGCCAACTGCAATCAATCGAGAACTTTTTTGGCCTGGTTAACGATCAAGTCGTAACGCTGCCCACGCCTGAACGAGTTTCTTCGCTGGACTTCGAGCAATTGAGCGATTCAATCGCGCTGACCAAACAGATGCTCGAAGAGACGTCCGACACCTTTGCCGCGCTCGACAGCCACAACCGCGATATCGGCAATTACGAATTGCTTTTGTCCAACAGCACACCATCGAAATAACCTTCAACTGGCGCCTGGCTCGATGGTCGTCGAGGCAGGACTTTCTTTGCGTTCCTTTGCGAAATCCCTTCGCGTCCTTTGCGTTGAAGTTCCTATAATATTTTCGCTTACCCCGCCTCTCCCCAGCCGGATTTAGCAACCCCCGGTGGCCGGCGACGACAGCGGAAAAGCCCCTGAAGCGACCGCCAGTCAGTAATTTAGTTGTTAAGGTGGAGTCTCAATTAACACACTGTATAGCATTGAAAAAAAAGATGAC
>JBGQJU010000070.1:0-31055 GCA_041499185.1 Pyrinomonadaceae bacterium
AAAATCATGTTAGCCCAAAGCAGTAATGTCACCTTTCTCCAAAGTTGAAATGTCACCTTTTGTGGTACTGAAGGAGGAACTTCAGCACAAAGGGGACGGAGAGAGTGAACACGTTACTAGCGATGAGCCAACGAGAGTTGACACGTCTGGAAGTAGTGCAAGGGGTGAAGCGGAAAACGCTCAAGCAACGGGAAGCGGCGGAACTGCTGACGCTTTCGGTGCGGCAGGTGAAACGGTTGTGCAAAGCGTACCAGGCAGCAGGGCCGCCGGGACTGGTCTCGAAACGGCGGGGCCGGCCGGCAAACAATCGCTTGCCAGAGAAAACAACCAAGCAAGCGCGGCAGTTGTTGCGTACTCGCTACCCTGACTTTGGGCCCACGCTGGCCCACGAAAAGCTGTCAATAGAGGGAGTGTCATTAAGCGTCGAGGCAGTCCGTCAGTTGATGATCGCGGAGGGGTTATGGCAACCACGGCGCGCACGTTGCCCGGTGATTCATCAACTGCGGGAGCGGCGCGCCCGGATCGGTGAACTGGTCCAGATTGACGGCTCGCCGCATGATTGGTTCGAAGGACGAGCGCCGAAGTGCACGCTGCTGGTCTTTGTTGACGACGCCACTTCGCAACTAATGCACTTGCAGTTTGTTGAGGCCGAGACGACGTTCAACTACTTCGCGGCGGTGCGTTCATACATCACGACCTTTGGTAAGCCGCTGGCCTTCTACAGCGATAAGTTCAGTGTTTTCCGCGTCAATATCCCCAACGCTCTGTCCGGTACGGGGCTCACTCAGTTTGGCCGCGCGCTGAAAGAGCTGGAGATCGAACTGATCTGTGCGCACTCGCCCCAGGCCAAAGGTCGAGTCGAACGAGCCAATCAGACTTTGCAAGACCGGCTGACAAAAGAACTGCGACTGCGGGGCATCTCCTCGATGGCGGCCGCGAATGCTTATTTGCCGGAGTTCATCCAGCACTACAACGCGCGGTTTGGGGTGGCACCGCGCTGTGCGGAGTCGGCCCATCGACCACTGCAAAGAGGAGAAGATCTCGACCGCGTGCTCTCTCTGTGCGAGCGCCGCACGCTCTCCAAGAACCTGACGCTCTCTTACAACAACGTGATCTATCAGATCAAGACCAAGCGCGCGGCCTACACGATGCGCAGCGCCCACGTCGAAGTTAGAGAGACTAGCACTGGAGGGATCACGATCGAATACAAGGGTCGACCGCTGGAGCACACTGTTTACCGCAAACAGGAACAGCACCAAGCGAAGGTAGTGCCGTCTAAGTTGCTGCAGCCGGCCGCCCCGCGCGGGGCGGCCCAGCTGCAGCCCAAACGCGGGCCTGTGCCCATGTCGCATCCCTGGCGGCGCTTCGACTTTACTGAGAACTCCATGCAAGCCAGAGAGCGTCGCGGCGAGCTTTGTATCCTGCGCAAGTAGGTGACATCTCTACTTTGCGCATCTGGGTGACATTTCAACTTGGGGTTTACAAGGCACGAAAAATCATTGACATTGAACGGAACTTGGAATATTGTAGGTCCGCTTTTTGAATGTTAACGGCTGAATTCTCACGAGCCTGCCACCTTGCACACTCGCTAAATCCAGCCCGCGTTATGTCCCTTAGGCCGGACGTGCTGCTAAGGCCCGCCCTGTATGACCTAGATTAGCGCCTAACCTTTCCTACCTCTTTTGAAAGGAGATCTCAAATCATGAAAAACCATCATAGTGTGGAGACCGGCGGTGTTAGCGGAACCGCCTCCAAAACCTCGCAGCCAAGAAACTCGAAAAGAAAAGAGGGCCAGCACATGCGGGACGGAGTCCGAAAGGCACGCCCCGTAGCACTGCTACCAGTGCTGCTGATCGCAACGTTTGTTTCGTTCTACCTTCACCCCCAACCTGCGCTCGCCCAGCCGGCCGAGGGAACCCTTCTGAGCACCCTGACCATCCCCGGTAGCTCCGGCGTGGGGGTAGGCTTCGACGGCATCAACCTTTACTGGTTGGACTTCGGGGGTGGTACGCTGCACAAGATCACCACCTCCGGCGCCCCCATCGCCACCATCCCCATCGTCGGCTGCACCGCAACAGCGATTTCCTGGGATGCAACCCGCGGAGTATTCTGGGGTGCATCTGGTACGCAGATCAGCCAGATCACTACGGCTGGCGTGTGCACTCCCTGGTTCAACGTTGCCGGGTTTTTGCCGGGCAACTGCAAGAACGGCTTCGGCTGTTTGAGCCTGATCGACGGAGTCAATTATGACCCCTTTGACGACAGCATCTGGTATTCTCCGGATGCCTCCCAGCGTATTTACCACTACAACATCCCGCCGGCGCCGATCCTCGGAGCGCTCCCGCATGCGTTCCCGTTCTTCGATGTCAACGTTCCGCCCAATGACATGTTGCCCCAGTGCGGATTCAACTACAGCAGCGGCATTGCTACAGGCGTCGGGAATATCATGTACGCTGCGGCGGACGGGTGCGCTACGATTTTCAAGTACGACAAGACCACGGGCACCAAGATCGGCTTCTTCTCGATCCCCGCGCAACGGCACGAGGACCAGGAGTGCGACAATATCACCTTCGCCAGTCTAGCGACGGACGCCATCTGGGACAAAGACGCTTTCGACAATCAGATTCGCGCCTTCGCGGTGCCTCGCGGTACGTGCATCGCTCAAGGGGTGCGCGAAGGCCGGATGACGGGCGGAGGCAGTGTCTTCACGAATGCCGCCGTAAGAGTCACCCACGGTTTCGAACTGCACTGCGACCAGACCATCCTTCCGAACAATCTTGAGGTCAACTGGGACGGAGGCAACCGCTTCCATCTGGACAACCTCGCCACTGCTTTCTGTTTCAATGATCCTGCTATCTCGCCCAACCCACCGGCCGCCGGATTCGACACCTTTAAGGGTACAGGGACCGGCGTCCTAAACGGTGCTCCGGGTGCGACAGCGCAGTGGACCTTCACGGACGCCGGGGAGCCCGGCACCAAAGACACCGCGAAGATCGTCATCAAGGACTTCGGAGGCAGCGTTGTGTTGTCAGTCTCCGGTAACCTGACTCGCGGAAACCATCAGGCCCACAACCAGTGACTTGGTGGTGTCAGTGATGGGGGCGGGGCTCTCGGCGGAAGGCTTTCGCCCTCTCGGTTCGAGAAGCGTTGCAGTCGTGACCCGCCTTACCATGTATGGGCGGTAAAACTCTCAAAGTTGGCGCTGGAGCCATTCTCACTTGAAAATGGCTCTCGCCTTTTGCAACATAAAAAGGAGGGTTCATGAATCATAAGAAACTGACAGTTATGATGCTGGGCCTGTTTGTCGGCATCTTGATCCTTGGAGCAGGGCGGGCAAGCGCCAATGTTAAGACGTTAATCGTTGATGATAATCTCGCCTGCCCTGGCGCAACTTTCACTTCAATCCAGGCGGCAGTAAACGCTGCGAATCCGGGCGATACGATCCGGGTGTGCCCTGGAACTTACGTCGAGCAGGTTACGATTCCGGCCGCGAAAAACAGCCTGACTTTGCGCTCGGAGAAACCGCTGGCGGCCATCATCAAAGCTCCGCCGACGATGGCTGGCCAGAAGGCCGTGGTACGAGTTAACGGCGCAAACGGAGTGAGTATTCTCGGTTTCACGATTACCGGTCCCGGCGACGGACCCTGCGACACCATTCGCTATGGCGTACTGGTTGACGGGAACGGCTCGGCACTAATACGCGGCAACCACGTAACGGAAATCCACGACACACCATTCAGCGGTTGCCAGAACGGTATAGCTATCGACGTCGGGCTTTCTGCCAATCCGGGGTCAGCCCAGGTCACCAGGAACATCGTTGACAACTACCAGAAGGATGGCATCGCCATCAACGGTGGTGGTTCCGTTGCCGAGGTCACGGACAATGATGTCACCGGTATTGGGCCAACCAGCGTAATCGCGCAGAATGGTATCCTGGTCAGAGGGGGCGCGAATGCGCTCGTACGACACAATGAGGTCTCGGACAACATTTACACGCCCCAAACGTTCTCCTCCTCTGGTATTCTTCTGTTCCAGCCGGGCAACGTGAGCGTGGACCACAATAAGGTTTCCCGAAATGATCTGGGCATCGCCGCAGACAATACGACGAGTTCGGTCATCATCACCCACAACCGGGCCACTAACAACACATTCGACGGATTCGATCTGTTACTGGGAACGACCGGTGCTGATGTTTCCCATAATACTTCTCTGAACAATGGCTTCGACGGAATCTTCGTTGATGCCAGCTCGACAAACAACTCGATCACCAAAAACAGGATGCGGGGCAACGCCGTATTCGACACCGAGGATCAATCGGTCGGCGCTGGCTCATGCGGGACAGGCAATACCTGGTCGCATAACAACTGTGTGACCGATAACAAGGGCGGCTGTCTATGCAGCAACGACCATGACTCGGGAGACGATGAAGAGGAAGACAGCGCCGAGCAAAACAGTGCAGCACCGCGAGCACGCGCAGCATCAACACAGACGGGGCAGGCCAGCAGAGCCCCATCCCCGTAGCGCGCTGATGTCGAGCTTAGTTCGCCAACGGTGTTAGAATTCGTCGGGAAGCACGAAGGGCGAGGTTTCATGAGCCTCGCCCTTCTTACACTGGCTGCCCCTTAATCTGAGCGTTGCCGGAAGTAACGACTCCTGCTATTTAAACCTGTCCGAGTCTCACGTTGCTTTGCCGGGACGCTTTCAAGTGATCGATAACCCATGCTCCCAGCAACCATAACGAGCACACGGCCACCAGTAGTAAAGAAAACCACTTGCCATACAAACCGTCCGGCGAAAACCTCTCCGTTGCCGCGTGTAGGGCGTCGCTGTTGGGCAGCAATCCCGCTTCGGCGAATTCGTGGAGTGTATAAATGGCCACCTGCGCCATGAACAGCAGCAGAAAGATCCCGGTGACCTGAAAGAATCTCTTTACGTTGATCAGATGTCCGTACCGCGCCCAGGCCCAAGCCAAACCACTCGCAGCACAGAGTCCGAGCAGCGCCCCACCGATCATTCTTGGGTTATGCACCTGCAACAACATCAACGCGGTTTCCATTCCTTCGCGCGTGATCATCAGGAAGGTGAAAAGAAAAACTCCCGCCAGCGCCGCCAGACGCGAAGTGCGCGAAGATACAGCGCTCAGTCTCTGTTGCATCTTCTCTTTTAGTTTCGGGCCCGTACGCCACATGTGTATTACCAGAGTGGCCACCATCACGATCGCCACTAATCCCAGAACAGCCTCGCGCAGAGATTCATTTGCGAGAAACTGACTTACGTAGGAACCCAATTTCTGTCCGAACGCGCGTTCTAAAGTGGAATCTTCTACGCCGTATCGGAGCACGTAGCCCAGTCCGGCGCTGGCAGAGAGGGCGAGGGCAATGGCAACATAAACGGCTGAAGATAGCCATTTCAATCCGGCTTTTCGCAGATAAGAAAGAATCACTGCCACGAGCAAGAACGACTCAAATCCCTCGCGCAGGATGATGATAAAGGAACTAAGCATTAAGGCCTTTCCAGTTCAAGACTGGGTCTCGTCGACTGCCCGAAGAATTCGCGCTGCAAGAGAGCCCCCGAACCACGAGGGGCATTGTAGCTCAATTGAAATTAAATTTCAATTTCAACTGGACCGGATCGATGATAACGGCCGGTCAGCACTCGTGCTCTGACTCTTCGGTTGATCACGGGCCTGACTCAATTTGGAGTTACCGGAAGAATAACAAGGTCGGCGCGCAGTGGACCCAGTTGCGTCGTGGCCGTAAACCGTAACGGTAGCCGTCGATCATCGTCGCTGATCCATGCTCGTAAGGCAAACTTGTCACTTTGCGGATCGTCGGTAGTCAGCGACAGCTGGATGGCGCGAAGTTTTTGCGAGCCGAACTGAATAGTCTCGCGGAGAAGCGAGGAGATGAACAGAGTCTTTGGCCGACTATTCACCAGAATTGAAAGAGCACTGCGCTTCGGAGGCGTGAGGTTCATCGCACGTATGGCGTAAAAGATCGAGAGGCAGTCGTGCGTGCCAACCGGGATCTCTATCTTCTGACCCTTATCTGATATGGCGGTGCCGTAGTCTTGATTGATAGTCAAACTCTCGGTAGTGCGCTTCTGGCCTTCGGCCAACTTCAGTTCTGTGCGAAAGGGAAGAAGCGTCTTGGGATCGATGTATGAAGTGAGCTGATCGTTGGCAAAGAACAGACGCTGCGCTGCGTTGGTGGTCTGCGCGCTGACCGTGAACATCAAACCGTCATGATCGAAATAACGAGAGCGCGCGCGCACTTGAAACGAAGCAAGCCCGACAACTTCCTGATTACCGCCCAGGTAGACTTGGTAATTTAGCTGCTCACCGACCTTAAACGGCAGAGCCGCGAGAACATCATCGGCAATCGGAGATCCGGCCCCGGTCAAGGGTGGTGATTGTGGCGGCGCCACGGCGACTCTGGCTGGAGGCGGCTGCTTTGCTGGCGCTTCCGGCAGGAGTTGCGATCCGGCAATCTCCGCTCGTATCTCGCCAGATCTGACTTTCGCCGTTACCAAAATCGGAACGTGCCGTTCGTCGTCGCTGAAGTAGATTCGTATTCGGTAATCGTTTGCCGCGGAGTTATTCGGCACGCGGATCTCTGACACGATGGCATTGAATGATCCGACGTTGGTTCTGATCATCTCGTGGCCTTTGACCTTCAATTCCGCCTGATACTCCTGAGAGCCGGCCCGAACGGTGAAGGGATAAGTCGAGTCTTCACTGAGCGGCAGCGCTCGCAGCCGATAGAGCGCGGCGAGAAAATCATAGGTGCCGGCAAACCCGGCGGCCGCCGGTTTATCCGGAATGGCTGATGTGCGCGCTGGTTGATTGAAGTCGCTTGATGTATCGGAAGTGCGTGCCGCTTCGCGCACAACTTCCTGGGCGCGAAAGGGGAGCCCTGTGCCCGGATCCACATATGTGGTGTAATCATTGTTCAGCGCATAGAGGGCGGCCGAGACTACGCCGGTAGTTTCTACGTGCGCGCGAAGGTCAATCGCGTCGCGACCGAAGAATGTGCCACGCGCGGCGACGAAAAGCTCTACATGCGCCGCGCTCATGAAGTTTGAGAAGGATACGTTGTAAGTCAGGCGCTCACCAACGCGGTAAGGAGCTTCGGAGAATGGCAGGGTTACTACCTCGCCTTTGCGCTGGCTGTTGGCGGGCAGCACCAGCGCGGTGAGGATAATCGAAGCAGTCGCAATCGCCGCGAGCAAGCGTTTCAAATTCCGGGTCACCTTTGCATGATAATGTTTAAATCGCGATGGGGGCAAATACCGCAGCCCCGCGCGATTGTACACGCAGAGCGCACGCGCGAGTTCCTGTTTGCTGCGAGAAGCCGCGCAAATCCGTCAAAATCAGCTAGGCTGCCTCCATCTCTTTGACGATTTGCCGGGCGGCTTCAGCCGGATCTGCCGCGTCAATTATCGGCCGTCCCACAACGAGATAGTCCGAGCCGGCCCGAATGGCCTCAGCGGGCGTCATCAGGCGTTTCTGATCGTTTGGCTTTGTGCCGGAGGGTCGGACCCCGGGCGTGACTATCAGAAAATCTTCCTTCGTGACCGCAGCGCGTACCGCAGACACTTCAAGTGGCGAGGCGACGACGCCATCAAGACCGCTGGCTGCGGCTAATTGCGCGAGCGCGGTGACCTGTTGCGCCGGACTACTGACGACGCCGATTTCCGCCGACACTTTAGCATTTGCGCTGGTCAGGAGCGTGACGCCAATTATCTTGGGACGCGCGAGACCCTCGCGCAGGGAAACTTCAGCGACTGCGTCCGCGGTGCAGCGCATCATTTCGGCGCCACCAGAAGTGTGCACGTTAAATATCGATATACCGTGTCGCGTCGCTTCCACGCCTGCCGCCGCCACGGTGTTGGGAATGTCGTGATACTTAAGATCGAGAAACACGCGTCCGCCCGCCTGGATGATCTCTCGAACGATCGTTGGTCCAACGGCAGTGAAGAGTTGCATCCCGATCTTGAACAGCGCGGCGACGTCGCGCAGCGCAGCGAAGAGTTCACGTGCACGCGGCGCGGTTTCAACGTCGAGCGCGACGATTAGTTTGTCTCTGGCAAGATTGCCCATCTCTTATCCCCAGGCTTCAGGCGAGTGTATGCGCGCGGCAACCTACCGCTTCATCGAGTGATCGAAATCCCTCCCTTTTCAAAATCTCTGCCAGGCCATCGTTTATGTTCCGGGCGATTGCTGGGCCTTCATAGATGAATCCGGTGTAGAGCTGGACCAGGCTGGCGCCGGCGCAGATCTTTTCCCAGGCGTCTGCGGCAGTAAAGATACCACCAACGCCAATTAGGATCAGCGAACCGGCAGTCAGACGATACAGGTTCGCAATCATTCGGGTCGATCGATTCTGCAAAGGTGCGCCACTCAACCCGCCCTCGCCACAAGCTTTGACACGGGTGGCTGCTGTTTGCAGTCCTTCACGTTCAGTCGTTGTATTGGTCGCTATAATTCCATCGACCGCAGTCCGGCGCGCGACATCGACGATCAACTCAAGATCCTTTTGATCGAGATCGGGAGACACCTTAACCAACAAAGGAACGGTTCGCGCACGCGAGGCGTGAGCGCTCAATTCGCGGTTCCGTGCTTGCAAGGCGGCCAGCAATTCTGCGAGTTGATCGGCTTGCTGCAATTCGCGCAGCCGAGGCGTATTCGGCGAGCTGACGTTGACGGCGACGTAGTCGGCGACCGGGTGAACAATTTCAAAGCATTTCAGATAATCGGTGACCGCGTCTTCAATGGGCGTCGCTTTGCTCTTGCCGATGCTGACTCCCAGCACACAGTCGGGACGATGACTCTTAACGCGCGCGACAAACGCCTTAGCGCCGTCGTTATTGAAACCCGCGCGATTGATCAGAGCTTTGTCGAGCGGCAGACGAAACAGACGTGGACGTACATTGCCCGGCTGTGGTTCGTAAGTCACGGTGCCGGCTTCGATGAAGCCGAAGCCAAGCGCGGCTAGACCTTGCAAAGCAATCCCGTTTTTGTCGAATCCCGCGGCAAGACCAACTGGATTTGCGAACGTCAGGCCAAAGCGTTGCAGTTTGCCAAACGGTGAGCGATTGAATCGTTTGGCAAGGAGATTCCGGATAACACGTGGCTGTAGAGCTAAAGAAAGTGAGTGCAACGCCAGCTCGTGGGCCGTTTCTGGCGGCAGGCGAAAAAGTATCGGACGCAGCAATGACCGATAGAGCATTACGTCGATGACAAGTGACGAGTGAAAAGTGACAAGCCGGAAAGGGAGTTTATCTTGTCACCTGTCACTTGTCACTGGTTACCGTTCTTGTTAGTATCCCGTGAAATGGAATTCGTCGAGAGAGCCCGCATCATGGATGGCCCGCGCATCAATCGGGCGCTGGCGCGCCTGGCGTCTGAAGTTGTCGAAGAGAATCACGGCACTAACGATCTTTATCTCGTCGGCATCAGAAGGCGCGGTGTGCCGCTGGCTGAACGCATGGCCGATAAGATCGCGGATCTCGAAGGCGTACGCCCGCCTGTCGGCATCGTGGATATCACGCTCTATCGCGACGATCTTTCGACAGTTGGCGCCAAACCGGTGGTTAACCGCACCGAGCTTCCGGGCGACATCGAAGGGCGCAGCATCGTCTTGATCGATGACGTCCTTTATACGGGTCGAACTATACGCGCGGCGCTCGACCAATTGATCGACTTCGGCCGGCCGCGGCGCGTGCAGTTGGCCGTGCTCATAGATCGCGGCAAGGAACATCGCGAGCTGCCGATTCAGGCGGATTACATCGGCAAGCTCGTGCCGACAAAGAAGAGCGAGATTATTAAGGTACTGCTCAATGAGTTTGACGAGGAAGAAGGAGTGGTAATCGTCGAGCGCCCGGCGGCGGCAGCGGAAGCGGTTTGAAGGCGGCCCGCAGTGGCCGCTTTTTTTATGTCCGACAAACTTCAGTTTGTCGTGGCTACATAAGCACTCTGCGGAAAAGCGAACGACAAACTGAAGTTTGTCGGACATAGCATGACTTTCAATCGCAAACATCTTCTGGGGATTCGCGAATTATCGGCAGGCGAGATAACGCACCTGCTCGACACGGCAGAGACGTTTCGCGACGTCTCGCGGCGCGAGATCAAGAAAGTACCGGCACTGCGCGGCCGCACCGTGATCAATCTATTCTTTGAACCATCCACGCGCACGAGGACGTCTTTCGAGATAGCTGCGAAGCGATTGTCAGCGGACGCTGTCAACATAAGCGTTTCAACTTCGAGCGTTAGCAAAGGCGAGACTTTGCTCGACACCGCGCGCAATCTGGAAGCGATGTCGCCGGATTGCATCGTGCTGCGCCACTCGATGGCCGGCGCGCCGTATCATCTCGCGAAGATTTGTAACGCGTCGATTGTCAACGCCGGCGACGGCGCGCACGAGCATCCTACACAGGCGCTGCTTGACGCACTGACGATTCGTGAACACAAAGGCCGGATCGAAGGACTAACGGTCGCGATTATTGGCGACATACTTCATTCGCGGGTGGCGCGGTCGAATATTCATCTGCTGACAAAGCTCGGCGCGACCGTTCGGGTAGCTGGACCCGGTACGCTACTTCCCGCGGAATTCGCGGAACTAGTAGAGCAGGGATTAGGCATCGAGCGCAGCGTCAAAGATGCCGTTGCAGGCGCGGACGTGGTGATGATTCTGCGTATTCAGCGCGAGCGCCAGGAAGCGGCGTTCTTTCCGTCGATGCGCGAATATGCCGTTCATTACGGTCTGCATCCGGAACATCTCAAACGCGCCGCGCCTGAGGCTATCGTCATGCATCCCGGGCCAATCAACCGCGGGATCGAAATCTCATCGGAGATTGCCGACGGCAGCAGTTCGCTGATACTGGATCAAGTAACAAACGGTGTGGCTGTGCGCATGGCCGTGCTTTATCTGCTCGCCGGAGGATCGCGCGACGGATTTGCCGAAGAGCAGAACGGACGCGCCAGGAAAGAGAAGAGGGAGCGCAAAGGGAACAAGGGATGAAGCTGCTGATTGCCAACGGTTATGTGATCGATCCGTCGCAAAATGTGAACGCCGGTCGCGATTTGCTGATCGAAGACGGCCGCGTTGTCGGCTTGTTGGATCGAGGCGAGCCCGGGCCGAAGGACACTGAGGTGCTCGATGCCACGGGTTTGATTGTCGCGCCCGGGTTCATTGACATGCACGTACACCTGCGCGAGCCGGGACAGGAATACAAGGAGACCATTGCTACGGGCGCAGCCGCGGCGGTAGCTGGAGGTTGGACCAGCGTCTGCGCGATGCCCAACACCGATCCGATCAACGACAGTCCGGCAGTGACTCGCTTCATTATTGAGCAAGGTCAACGCGCTAACCTCGCGAATGTTTTTCCTATTGGCTCAATCACCAAAGGCGGTGAGGGCAGGGAACTGGCCGAGATGGGCGAGATGAAGCTTGCCGGCATCGTCGCCGTTTCGGACGATGGCCGGCCGGTGCCCACCGCCGGAATCATGCGCCGCGCGATGGAATACGCGCGGGGCTTTGATCTAACGGTGGTGGACCACTGCGAAGATCGTTCTTTGATTGCCGGTGGCGTGATGCACGAAGGTCGCTGGTCACTGATTCTTGGATTGCGAGGTATGCCCGCGGCGGCGGAAGAGATCGATGCCGTGCGCGACTGCGCGCTGGCGACGTTAACACGCGCGCGCGTGCACCTGGCGCATGTTTCGACGCGCGGCGCGCTCGATGCCGTTCGCCGCGCAAAAGAGATTGGCCTGCCGGTGACTTGCGAGGTCGCGCCTCATCACTGGACGCTGACTGATGAAGCCGTTGCGGACCTTGGGGGCAGTAGCCCGACCGTGAGGGAGGGCTCATCTAGTTACGACACAAACACGAAAATGAATCCGCCGCTCCGCAGCCCCGATCATGTTGGAGCGCTCGTGGAAGGTTTGCGCGATGGCACCATTGACGCGATCGCCACCGATCATGCGCCACACCACGCCGACGAGAAGGCGCTCGAATTCGATCAAGCGCCATTCGGGATCACAGGACTAGAGACCGCTGTGGGCCTCGCCTTCGATCTGGTCAATCAAGGCGTCATCGATTTGGAACGTCTGGTTGAGTTGTGTTCGATCAATCCCGCGCGCATTTTCGAGCTGAAGGATCGCGGCACCTTGCGTGAGGGCGCTTGGGCCGATGTAACGATTCTCGACCCGGCGTTTCAATGGGCGTTTGATGCTACACGATCAAAATCAAAGAGCCGCAACACCCCTTTCGACGGACGCGTCATGACCGGCGCGGCGGTCGCAACGATCGTTGCCGGTCGTGTCGTCTATCTTCATCCGGACTTCGCCCGCATTACCGACGCGAAACAAAGCGCGGCATCGGTGAAGTGAGTTTGTTACTTGATGACGCGTCGCCGAACCACAAAGAAAAACCCGCTGCGCTCTCTCCTTCGCAACGAGTTTCTCTTTGTGGCCGCTCACTTACGTTATTACCGGGGCGACCGAATGGTTTCTGTTTCGTAAACCTGCAATGATTGTGCCGAAGGCTCGACGTGTGGCGAGGCTAACCGGAGTTTCGAGTTTTTCTGCTTTGCGTGCGTGCCTGTTTTGCTCCAGGAGAATTGCCCAACTGAAGTGAACGTGTGTTTTCAATGCACAGGTTCGTTCGTTACTTGCACGATATGGAGCGAGCGCCCACAAGTCGGGTAGCTCGATTCTCGACCGCGGATGTATCATACGTCCGCTCCAATACAGTCTCTTCAATCATCGACGAGGAATGCAATGAGACTATTCTTCAGATCGTTCTCCGTTTCCGCGCTGGCCGTATGTATGTCTCTTGTTGCGGTTGCGACGCTTGCGCAACAACCGCGCGGCGTCACGCCGGAGGACTACTACTCATTTGAGTTTTTGAGCGATCCACACATCTCGCCGGATGGAAAGCTGGTCGCTTACGTCGTGACGAAAGTCGATCGCGCGCAGAATCGCAGAAACTCTGCGATCTGGATGGCGGCGATTGATGGCAGCCGCGCGCCCTGGCAGTTTACGACCAGTCCGCAATCGTCGAACTCGCCGCGTTGGACTCCTGATGGAAAGTCGCTGGCGTTTCTTTCTTCGAGGCCCGGCGAGTCAACACCCGCGACACAAGGCTCCGCGACGACGAGCACTGTGGAGCAGCCGCGCAATCAGGTTTATTTGCTGTCAATGAATGGCGGCGAAGCAAAGCGAATCACGAATCTGAAGAACGGCGTGAGCGTGTTTCGCTGGTCGCCTGAGGGGACACGGCTGGTTGTGGTCAGCCGCATTGGGCCTAGCGACAGTCGGGGCGACAGCCGCACAGAGAACAAAGACCGCAGCGACGTGCGCCATTACAAAAACACTTCTTACAAATTCAACGATACGGGTTGGTTTGATGATCGACGCGCGCACCTCTGGGTCGTTGACGTGAAATCCGGCAACGCAAAACAGATCACCGATGGGAACGATTGGAACGACAGCGATCCGCAATGGTCGCCGGATGGAACTCGCATCGCTTTCGTTTCGAATCGCACCGGAAAAGAATACGACGAGAATCGGAATACAGACGTTTGGGTGATCTCGTCTGAAGGCGGAGCGCTGACTAAGATTTCAGATCATGATGAATCGGACAATCAGCCTCGCTGGTCGCCCGATGGAAAATGGATCGCGTTCACCGGCGAAGTTCACAACCGCGATCATCCGAAGATTTGGCTCGCGCCGGCGACGGGCGCGACAACATCTGTGCTGGCGGCCAATGGGCTGGACCTGATTCCCGGCGGTCTCGAATGGTCAGACGACGGCAAATCGCTTTACTTCGAGACCGGTGTCAAAGGCGAGAACCATCTGTTCCGCGTTGACCTGGCGGCGAAATCAATCGCGCAGGTCACCTCCGGGCCGCGCGCGGTGCGCAACGTTGATTTCAACCACGCCACCAACATCATGGTTTACACGGCCAACGACTTCAAGCATCTCGACGAGCTCTACGTTGCAGCTATCAACGGCCGCAACGAACGCAAGCTCACTAAGCTGAATGAGGCGCTGTGGAAGCAACTGCAACTTGCCGATGTCGAACGATTCACTTACAAGAGCGCGGACGATTGGGACATCGATGGTTTCCTTGTCAAACCGATTAACTGGCAAGAGGGCAAGAAGTATTCGATGATCCTGAGCGTTCACGGCGGACCGGCAGGGCAGTATGGCGTCGATTGGTATCACGAGTTTCAGGTCTATGCCGCCAAGGGCTACGCAGTCTTGTTCACGAACCCACGCGGCTCGACGGGCTATGGCCAGAAATTCGAGCGCGGCATCGTCGGCGAATGGGGCGGCAAGGATTATCTGGACATTATGAATGGCGTTGACTTGGCGTTGAAAAAATATCCATGGATCGATGCCGAGCGAATGGGTGTGACGGGCGGAAGCTACGGCGGCTACATGACCAACTGGATCGTCGGTCACACCGAGCGTTTCAAAGCAGCGGTCACCCTGCGCAGCGTCTCTAATTTCATTTCCGACGACGGCACGCGCGACGGCGCTTATGGGCATGCGCCTGACTTCGAGGGAGACATATTTCAGAAGTTCGATCTCTACTGGGATCGCTCGCCGTTGAAGTATGCAAAGAACGTCAAAACGCCAACTTTGATTTTGCATTCGGACAATGACTTTCGCGTGCCGATCGAGCAGGGCGAGCAGTGGTATCGCGCGTTGAAACATTTCGGTGTCACGACGGAAATCGTTTTCTTTCCGCGCGAGAATCACAACCTCACCCGCACCGGCGAACCGAAACATCTGATCGAGAGTTTGAATTGGCAGCTTTACTGGTTCGACCGATTCATCAATGGAAACAGCAACGCGGCGCCGCCGGATCAGAAGTGAATTAGAAACTTCATATCAACTAGTTAGGAAGGAGCGCTATGCGACGAATCGTAACCGCAATTCTCTTTGGCCTCAGCCTGGCGATCACAATTACCGCGCAGACGAAGCCGCCCGTCGCGCCGGCGGAATACGGTCAGTTCGAAACGCTCGCGACCGTGCCGAACCGCGGCGGCTTATCGCCTGACGGCAAGTGGCTGGCCTACGGCATCAACCGCTCGAATCGCAACAACGAGCTGCGCGTCACCAACATCGCCGATGGCACGACGAAGGTGGCCGCGTTTGGCGTGCAGCCCGTCTTTTCAGCCGACTCGCGCTGGGTGGCTTACGCCATCGGCTATTCCGAAGTGCAGGAAGACAAACTGCGCAAAGACAAGAAGCCGATTCAGCGAAAGCTTGGACTAATGAACCTGGCTAACGGCGAGATGACAGTTGTCGACGCCGTCGAGTCGTTTGCGTTCAACGCAAGCGGATCGTACCTGGCCATGCGCCGCTACCCGCCGGAGAAAAAAGACCCGCCGGATGCTGCGGCATCTACTGACGGCGAAGACACGCCACCAGGCGCGACCTTGATCCTGCGGCAGCTCGCCAGCGGACGCGACACGACGCTGGGCAACGTGGCGGAGTTCGCATGGCAAGACAAAGGCAAGCTGCTCGCAATCACAATCAGCGCCGATGACAAAACCGGCAACGGCGTGCAGCTCTTCGATCCCGAGGCTGGCGCCTTGCGCGTGCTGGATTCGTCTTCATCTATCTACAGCGGGTTAGCTTGGCGAAAGGACTCCGCCGATCTGGCAGTGCTGCGATCAAAGGGCGACGATCGGCATGACGGTGCGACTCAGGCAGCGATCGCCTGGACGCATTTGATGGATTCGTCCGAAGCGAGACGTGACTTTGATCCGACTACGGACAAGAGTTTTCCGCCCGGTCTGCGCACGGTTTCGTTCCGCAAACCATCATGGTCAGATGATGGCGCAACCGTTTTTCTCGGCGTCGCGAAATGGAATGAAAAACCGTCTGCCGCGAAAACAAACGCGCCAACCATGAATGGCGACGGCGCAAGCTCCGCGCCTGCGGACGATGAGGAGCCGGCTGATGTAGACGTGTGGCACTCGCGTGACGTGGACGTAATGCCCAAGCAAAAGATCGGCGCGCGAAACGATCGGCAGAAGAACATGCTCGCGGCGTGGCGTCTCGGAGACAGTCGCATGGTCCAGCTCAGTAAGGATCTCGCCGAACAAGTGACGCCGCTCAAGCATCAACAACTCGCCTATGCTGCTAACTGGTCCGCGTACGCGATGGAGCGAAGCATCGGACGGCCGGCGGCGGACGTTTATCTTGCGAATCTTGCAACTGGCGAGCGAACGAGGATTAAAGAACGACTGCCCGAAGATCGCTATCTGCAAGCGAGTCCGCAAGGGCGTTACCTGCTCTACTTGCAGGACGATCACTATTGGACAGTGAATACGACTACGCGCGCGATTGTAAACATCACGAAGACTGTGCCGACCTCGTTTGTAGATCGCGAGTCGGACGTGACGATCAAGCAGAAGCCCGCCTTCGGCGTCGCGGGATGGACGAAAAACGACGAGGCCGTGATCCTTTACGACAAGTTCGATCTGTGGAAGGTGGCGGCTGACGGCTCACGCGCGACGCGGCTGACCGACGGCGCGGCCGAGCAGGTGCGTCATCGCTACCTGCGTCTGAATCCGGATGACGAATGGATCGATACTGAAAAGCCGCTCTACCTCAGCCTGTTTGGCATCTGGTCGAAGAAGAGCGGCTACGCGCGTTTGCTGCCTGGCGCGACCGCCGTCGAACGCCTCGTGTGGTTGGATAAGAGTGTCACGCGTCTTGCAAAAGCGAAAGATGCGGACGTCTACGAATACGTCGTCGAATCATTCGAAGATTCGCCGGATGCATTTGTCGGCGCTGCCGATCTAAAGAGCGCTAAGCAAGTGACGAAGACGAATCCGTTCCAGGATCGTTACGCCTGGGGACATAGCGAGCTGATTGAATACAAGAACGATGAGGGTGAGCGGTTGCAGGGCGCGCTCGATTACCCCGCCGGCTACGAAGCGGGCAAGCGCTATCCGATGATCGTGTACATGTACGAGCGTCTCTCCGATAGCCTGCACCGATATGTCAGTCCGGCGGAGCGCGATCCGTACAACGCGTCGGTGTTCACCAGTCTTGGCTATTTCGTGCTCGAGCCCGATATCGCTTTTCGTAAGCGCGAGCCGGGTTTGTCGGTAGCCGACTGCGTCAGCGCGGCGGTCAAGAAAGTTATTCAGATGGGGATGGTGGACGGGCGAAAGGTCGGAATCGTTGGGCATTCGTGGGGCGGGTTCGATACGACGTTTCTCGCCACGCATACCGATCTATTTGCCGCCGCCGTCGCAGGCGCGCCGATCACTGATCTGGTCAGCAACTACGGGAATCACCATTGGAGCATTGGCATTGCGGAAACCGATCACATCGAGACTGGACAGCAGCGTATGGAAGTGCCGCTCTGGGAAGATCTGCCGGCCTACATCCGGAACTCCGCGGTCTTTGGCGTGCAGAACATGAAGACGCCCCTGATGATTGAAGTCGGCGACAGCGACGGCACCGTGTTCTGGCATCAGGGCGTCGAGCTATACAACGTGGCGCGGCGCGCGAAGAAGGATGTAGTGCTGCTCGTGTACGCCGGCGAAGATCACGGGCTGCGCAAGAAACCGAACCAGCTCGATTATCACCGGCGCATCGTTGAGTGGTTCGGACATTATCTAAAGGACGAGCCCGCGCCATCGTGGATCACTAACGGCCTCAGCTATCTCGATCGCGAGCAGGAGCTGAAGAAGCTGAAGGCGCGCAAGGGAAAGAGCTGAGCTGGGGCGTAGTTGAGGAGTTGCGTCGCTTAGGCCAAGATGTACTCACGGCGTTACAGAACCGCGAGCGGTAGCGACCGGATCCTAAGCTCAAGTCGGGGAAAACGTTGCTCCTTTGTCGATACGATCTGAGCTGAGTTGAGTGTAGCATCCAGTCGCTACCGCTCGCGGTTCTGTATTTTCCGGCTCTTGATAGCAGTCTCAGTTCTTGTCAATTAGAATGTCCATGCCTGTGCAAAAGTTGACTGAGAAGGAATCCAAAATGACTCGATCTCACCCTGAGTTTAATGACGACCATGCTCCAATTGCATACTTGATTACGTTCCGAGGTTATGGAACCTGGCTTCACGGCGACAGCCGGGGGGCAGTAGATCGCTTTCATAGAGTTTATGGCACTCCGATGTTGCCGCCCAACCGCCAAAGAACAGAATATGAACAGGGTTTACTAACGCGTTCGTCAGTTAAGCTTGACGCTAGACAGAGGGCAGCGGTCGAACGTGGAATCCGAGAGACTTGCACGATCCGCAAGTGGCTGCTTTGGGCATTCAACATTCGCACAAATCATGTTCATGCTGTAGTGTCTGCCAACTGTAAGCCCGAACCGATTTTGAGCGCGTTGAAAGCAAACGCCACGCGCTCAATGAGAGAGGCAGGTTGTTGGCAGAATGAACGCGCCTTGGGTTTACCGTGGCAGCAAGAAGTATCTTTGGACCGAAAAGCAATTGAACGACGCAATAGCGTACGTGCTGTACGATCAGGGCGAGCCTCTGCGCGAACCCGACTAGTTACAGAACCGGAAGCGGTAGCGACCGGATGCGAGACTCAACTTTTGCGCAACTTGTATTTGGTTTTATCACATGGCCGCGGTTGAATTTATGATCCGGTCGCTACCGCTCGCGGTTCTGTAAGACCAGTTGACTCGGTCGCACCGCTCCCGGTTTTGTATTGAACCTCTGTCCGGCGGGGGCGTTAAGGAGTCGAATATGGCTCGCGAAATCAAAGAATCCGATTGGAAGCTTTTTCGGCGGCTGCACAAAGTCGCGCTCGAGCGGTTCTGTCGGCGGGTGCTTGAGGAGGTCAATCAAGCGACGTCCAACTGTACTGGTGACTATCACGAGCGGTACCTCGAAGTTTTCAATCTTATTAAGAAGCGGGACAAGGAGCTGGGATGGGCATTTGACGATCCGCGCCGGTCAAAGGCGTTTATCCTGCTGGCCAACATCAAGGGAAGCGACTTGCTGACTGAGGAAGAGTTTTCACAGTTTAGTCCGGAGACGGGCGAGGCCGTCGAGGCAATTCTCGGAATCCGTCGCATGTAACAAGAGCTTAGCGAGTTATCAAGAAACATGGAGAACACGTATGGCAATGAATCCAACTATCAACCGCAGCACTAAAGACCGACGCCTGTACACCTGGGTTGCGGTCATCATTCCGATCATTGTTCTGATCGGGTTTGCTCGGACTTACTATCTCAAGGGTTTCTTCAACACGCCGGCGATCCCCAGTCTGCTCGTACACCTGCACGGCATTGTAATGACGTCGTGGGTCGTTCTTTTTGTCGTGCAGGTTTCACTGGTTGCTAAGCGCCGCGTCAGAGTGCATCAACGCCTCGGTGTGTTGGGAGCGATGCTGGCTGTGCTGGTCGTGGTCGTCGGGGCTCTCACGGGAATTGCCGGGGCCGCGCGTGGTTCTAGTCCCGGCCCGCCGCCACTCCAGTTCCTGGTCGTGCCCCTCGGCGACATTCTCGTGTTTGCGATCCTCGTGGGAACGGCTCTCTGGTTCCGTCACCGCCGCCTCGATATCCACAAGCGGCTGATGCTGCTCGCTACTTTGAGTTTACTGGCCGCGGCCATCGCTCGAATTCCGTTGCACTTCATTGAGACGGGTGGCCCATTGGCATTCTACGGCTTGACCGACCTGTGCATTCTTGCCTGTGTTGTTTTCGATACCGTCAAGAATCGCCGCCTTCACTCGGTGTTCTTGTGGGGCACCTTGTTGATCGTTGCGTCGCAGCCATTGCGTTTCATGCTGGCGAGTACGGATGTTTGGCTGCGGTTCGCGACGAAGCTGGTGGGGCTGGTGGGGCTGATGAAGTGAGCGGCAAATGACCGGCGACGAAAATCTGTCCTACGTCCACGGCGCCTGCGATGTACCGCTGATCGGCTCGACGATTGGCGACCTGCTCGATCACATCGCAGAACGAAGCCCGGATAATGAGGCCCTGGTCTCGTGTCATCAAAAGCTACGTTTCACCTACCGGCAACTTCAGGAAGTCTGCAACCGCTTCGCGTGTGGGTTGATCGCCTGCGATGTGATGAAGGGCGATCGCGTCGGCATCTGGTCGCCGAACTATGCCGAGTGGGTGATTGCGCAATTCGCCACCGCCAGGATTGGCGCGATCCTGGTCAACATAAATCCTGCTTACCGGGTCCAGGAACTCGAGTACGTTCTGCGGCAGTCGGGTTGCTCAACGCTCATCATTGCGCCACCCTTCAAAACGTCAGATTACGCCGCGCTGCTGCGCGAGATCTGCCCGGAATTAGACGTGTGCGAAGCGGGTCAGCTCGCGGTGAACCGGCTTCCTTCGCTGCGCACAGTGATCGTCTTTGGCGCGCAAGAAGTGCAGGGTGCTTACCACTGGGACGAAGTCCTCAATAAGGCAGACGCCATCGCGCCTGAGAAGCTGGCGGAGCGCCAGCGCTCGCTCGAATTCGATGAGCCGATTAACATCCAATACACTTCCGGGACGACTGGTTTCCCAAAGGGCGCAACACTCTCGCATCACTCGATCGTCAACAACGCGTTCTTCATCGGCGAGACCTTGCGCTTTACCGAGCGCGACCGTCTGTGCATTCCCGTTCCGTTCTACCACTGTTTCGGAATGGTCCTCGGTAATCTTGCCTGCGTGACGCACGGCGCGACAATGGTGATACCGGCAGAAGTCTTTGACGCGCGCAAAACGCTGGAAGCGGTGGCCAACGAGCAGTGCACCGCCCTGCATGGCGTCCCGACAATGTTCATCGCCGAACTAGGGCTCTCTGATTTTGAAAGTTTCGATCTGTCTTCGCTCCGCACAGGCGTCATGGCCGGTTCGCCCTGTCCCGTGGAGGTAATGAAGCAGGTCAACACCAGGATGCACCTGGGTGAGGTGACGATCTGCTACGGCATGACGGAAACCTCGCCCGTCTCGTTCCAGACTTCGCCTGATGACCCCATCGAGAAGCGTGTCTCAACGGTTGGCCGCGTTCATCCGCACGTTGAATGCAAGATCGTCGATCCTGAAACAGGCGCGACAGTGCGACGCGGAATCAAAGGTGAGTTGCTCTCGCGTGGCTACATCGTGATGCTCGGCTACTGGGGTGACCCGGAGGCAACGGCCAAGGCCATCGACTCCGCGCGCTGGATGCACACGGGTGACCTCGCGACAATGGACGGCGACGGTTACGTCCATTTAGTCGGTCGTACCAAGGACATGATCGTTCGCGGCGGCGAGAACATCTACCCGCGGGAAATCGAAGAGTTTCTCTACGGCCATCCGCTGATCCAGGAAGTGCAGGTAGTCGGCGTGCCGGATGAAAAATACGGTGAAGAAGTTATGGCCTGGGTGATCCTTAAGCCGGGCAGTGAGGCGACGACCGAGGATCTGCGTGGTTATTGCCAAAACAAGATCGCGCACTATAAGGTGCCGCGGTATTGGCGCTTCACCGACGACTTTCCCATGACCGTGACCGGCAAAATCCAGAAGTTTAAGTTGCGTGAAATGGCGATACGAGAACTGGGCTTGGAACGGGCCGCTGCGATTCATACGGCTTAGGCAACCGGCTATTGAAACGCTGCGGTAGTCGAATGCGTATGACCCTGAACCTGACGGATTTCCGACGGAGGTCAAGATTGGTTTGAATCTTGTCATATAAATCGTCGGCTGAAGCGACTAATACTTCGGAACACGGAGCTAATCCGCGAAAGTAGACCAAATGGAGACTTCAAAGCTGAAGACTGAGCTGGAAAGGCTCCATAGCTCCAGCTTCGGCTGGGCCTTGAGCTGTTGCCGTCGCGATCGAGCGGAAGCTGAGGAAGTCCTACAGACGGTTTACTTAGGTGTCCTTGAAGGCAAAGCGCGTTATCGAGGCGAAGCGAGCTTCAAGACGTGGCTGTTCGCCGTGATTCGCAAAACGGCGATCAGCGAGCATCGCAAGAGTTTATTGCGCAAGCTGAGATTAATCGGCGACTTGGATCGGCCAACGTTGCAAAGCTCTCTTGACGAAGAGCCTGCCGCTCGCTTCGAAAGATCCGAAACGCAGATACGATTTCAGCGCGCTCTGGAGCAGTTGCCCGCGCGCCAGCGAGAAACTCTGCATCTGGTTTTCTACGAAGATCTGAACTTACGCGAAGCGGCGCAGGTGATGGGCATTTCAATCGGTAGCGTGCGTCAACATTACGAGCGCGGGAAGAAACGTCTGCGGGAATATTTGGAGCGGCCGGAAATTACTTATGGAATTAGTTGGCGAGGAAAAGAGAATCCAGGCGCTGTTTCGTGAGCTAAGGCTCGAAGACGAGCGCATCACGCCACGATTCGCCGTCGTGTGGCATCGTGCGCAGTCGCGATCGTTTGCGCCACGGAGTAGGTTCAAGCTGTCGTTCGTCGCGGCGACAGTGTTGCTGTTTTGCGCGCTTTTCTCGCTTGCCTGGTTTTTGCGGCAGTGGCAGCGAAGCCAGGAATTGAATTCAGCAGCCGTTCCAGTAGTTCCGATCACGAGCATCGGCATCGCGCAAACGAGATTGAACCCTCCCTCCAACCTGGCGGTATCCTCTGATCCAAAAGGTCGCTCCGATTCCAAATCACGCTTAATGAAACTCGTTGCCCGCCGACACGCAGAGTTGCTTGCTGCAAGGCGATCAGCGATTCGCAATGCGTCTGCGATTTCCAGTTGGCAATCGCCGACCACCGCGCTCCTACGCTCGCCTGGTGATGCAGTGCTCACGTCGCTGCCACAGCTAAACGAAAGCGTTAACGAATTGAAATCATTTTTGCCAAGTCGTTCTAATTAGAAGGAGGATCGAATGAAGAAAAGAAATCTAATGCTGGTCGGAGCGGTGGTCGTCGCGTCGCTGTTCGGCGTCGCGCTCGTGTATGCGCAGCAACCACAGCCGGCGCCGCCGCCGCAACCAGCACAACAGCCGTATCCGCCGCATCCACCGATGGATCCGCTGGGCGAGGCCATGTTCCCGCCGGACATGATCATGCAGCACACGCGCGAACTCGGACTGACGGACGAGCAGAAGACGTTCATGCGCGCCGAGATTCAGAAGACCACGATGCGCTTCAACGAACTACAGTGGCAGTTGCAGGACGCGATGGAGGCGTTGCACGAAACCATGAAGAGCGATTCGGTGAATGAGCAACAGGCCCTGGCGCAACTCGACAAGGTGCTCGACGCCGAACGCGAGATCAAACGCCTGCACATCGGTATGGCCATTCGCATCAAGAACAAACTGACGCCGGAACAGCAAGCGAAGCTTCACGCGATGCATCGCATGATGATGGGACCAGACGGTGGGCCGGGCAGAGGCCCAGGCGGCCCAGTTGGACCGGGTCCGGGTCCGCGGCCTCAGCCCCGGCCAGATGGAGCGAGCAAACCTGAAGAGCCACCGATGCCGTAATAATAAATCGCGCGGTGCAAGCGAAGTGTCCTTCGTGTCCGAATGGTGATGAATTCATCTGGGCAAGAAGGACATTTTGTTTTGTCACACAATGGTTGATGGATCGTAAGTTGTTTTTCCAGGTGCGGCAGGCGGGGCACTAGCCCGGCCGTGAGGGAGGGCTCATACGCTGCTGACCTGTGAGCCCTCCCTCACGGTCGGGCTAGTGCCCCCGTAACTCTTACCTCGCCAATCGAACGTCCTATATAATCATCCGCTCGTTCTATATTGTCAGATCATCTTGAGGAGCATTCCCATGCGCCGATTGCACCTGTTACGTCATCGCTTCAGTATCGTCATTGTTATTCTGGCTTTCGCAATCACGTCAGCGAAGGCGCAGACGCAGCTCTCGCCCGATCTTCAGCAGAAGATCGACAAGCTCGCCGCGGATACGCTCGCCAGATCCGGCGTCCCCAGCGCGTCGGTGGCGATCGTGAAGAACGGCCAGATCGCTTACGTCAAAGCCTATGGCGATGCGCGCTTGGATCCGAAAACTCCGGCCACGCCTGAGATGCGATACAGCATTGGCTCGATCAGCAAGCAGTTCACCGCGACCGCGATTCTGCTTTTGCAGGAGCAGGGCAAGCTCTCTCTCGACGATAGAGTCGCGAAGTTCATTCCCAATCTCACGCGCGCGGGCGATGTCACGATTCGCCAACTGCTGTCGCACACATCCGGGTATCAGGATTATTGGCCGCAGGATTACGTGATGCCGATGATGTTGCAGCCGGTGACGGCGGAGAAGATTCTGGACGGGTGGGCGCGCATCCCTCTGGATTTCGAGCCCGGCACAAAGTGGCAATACAGCAACACCAACTACGTGATCGCCGGCGTGATCGTGGAAAAAGCCAGCGGTATGCCTTTGCTTCAGTTTCTGAGTCAGAAAGTTTTCACGCCGCTCGGAATGAAAAGCGTCATGAACATCGATCAGGAGAAACTGGGCGAGACTGATCCGACCGGCTATCTGCGTTACGCGCTCGGCCCATTGCGTCCCGCGCCGAAAGAAGGCAAGGGCTGGCTGTTCGCCGCCGGAGAGTTGGCGATGCCAGCGCAGGATCTGGCGAAGTGGGACATCTCGATCATCGAACAGAAAGTGTTGAAGCCGTCGTCTTACCGCGAGTTGGGAACGGACACGCTGCTCAAGAACGGATTGAGCACGCATTACGGACTGGGGGTTGACGTGAACTCGCAGGCGGGACATCGCGCGCTGACGCACGGCGGCGAGGTCTCAGGTTTCACCGCGCAGAACGTTGTCTTTCCCGATGAGAAGGTCGCGGTCGTCGTGCTCACGAATCAGGATGCCGCCAGCGCCGCTGGTCAAATCGCGCAGGGCATCGCGCCGCTCTTGCTGGCGACCGACGATCCGGCGACTCCGCAGAAGCTGGAGCAAGCGAAAAAGATTTTCGACGGATTGCAGCACGGCACGATCGACCGGACGCTTTTCACGGATAATGCGAACGCGTATTTCAGCGAGCAGGCCTTGCAGGATTTCGCCAGCGGCCTGGCGCCGCTCGGCACGCCGCAGAGTTTTGTTCAAGCGAGCCAGGGTCTGCGCGGCGGCATGACTCTGCGCGTGTACATCATCCGATTCCCGCAGAAAGTCCTGCGCGCCTGGACCTACGAAATGCCGAACGGAAAACTGGAGCAGTATCAGATCGCGACGGCGAATTGAGTTCAGGTGTGTGTGGCTTACGCCGAGTATCTAGAGCCAGCAACTCTGACGATCCGGGTAGACTTCAATTCGAAGATAAGAGGTTTCTCTTGTACTCGCCAGTTCGGATGCGTCGGTCGATCTCTCGCTTGACTCTGGCCTCCAGGTAATCATAGTCACCTTCGGTCTCAGAAACTTCGCGGGTGCAGTGCTCACAGATAAGTTTCGTGACATTGCGCCCGTACCCAACCCGGGCTTCTGAATAAACCAGCCTAGACTCGCAAGACTGACAAAAGCAAGCAAGATTCCAGATGCCACTACTACCGTATTCCCATCGCCACACCGCGTTGAACAATCTGTCCTCCGTGTAGGAGTAGAATTCGGGCGGTGGAGCGGAACTCAGAAACGCGGCCACGATTTTCACGATCACTACGATAAGAAGAATGGCGAGAAGAGCAAGTAGCCAAAGCGGGGTCGGAATCCTCCAAGCAAAGAAAACCCACATGGTTTTCCATAGCGAGCGAGCCACTGATAGGCACCTGGAACGAAGTAAAGGATACCAGCGAGGATGAGACCGGCCAGCACCCCGCCTACGACGTTATACAAAATCGGGTGCTTCTCCTTAGGCATGAGCTAGCTCAAGTGGTGACAACTTCGGATTCACGAATCAGGATGAAGCTGCAATCAAAACTTCCAATTCGCGCACTCGTGAACGAAGCCGATTAAGAATGTTGCGCCATCAGCGCGATTTCATTCAAGCGATCTTCAGTGAACTTCCACGAACTAGGAATTCTGTCGATGGTTCCGGTCGCCCGTGCTCGTGAACTCCACACATGTTCTTCGTAAAGGATGGTATCACCGCGTCCTGCCGACGCCGCTTTTAGCCATTCTGCAATTTCAAGAGGGGTCGCCAAATACATGCTCGGCATTGCATCGAGAGGCACGCCTTTGAACTCCACAAGACAGAAGATGGTTCCTTTGGAATGCCTGGCAAGCCATTCGTCAACAGCACGCTGATAGTTCGCCTCTCGAAGGAATGACTGAGTTAGCCCCCAGCCACCCGCTTGGCTTCCCTTGACCGAAACCTTCAACACCTGCTCACCATTCACCGCAACCAAGTCGTACTCAGGCTGGTTGGCTCCATATTGAACTGATACATCCCAACCGCAACGCGCGAATTGCGCAGCTGCGATTGCCTCAGCCGCCGTAGATACTTGCCAAGAGGTCCTCAACAGGTTGTCTACGTAAGCTCGTGCACGAACCTCAGGAGATTCGCATCCTTCAACAAAAACAGTTTGGAGTCGGGAGTCAACAGAATTTCGGATTGCGGAATTCGCAATCACGCCCTCCCTCACGGTCGGGCTTCTGCCCCGCTCGCTTTCGCCTCGACGCGTAGCGTCGGGATGACTTTAGCCGTGGCTTTCAAGCCACGGTTACCGATCTAAAATAATGTTCCGTCGCGTCAGCGACGATTGACAATCAACCGTCGCTCGCGCGACGAGAAAACAAAAAACGCGCACCTTTTCCCGGCCTTGAGAGGCCGGGCTAAAGTCATTCGTCGCTCCGCGACGCGAATCACGCCCTCCCTCACGGTCGGGCTACTGCCCCGCTCGCGACTCACTCGAGAATCGTGGCCTGAGGCGCGCGTTGTATCACGGTTTGCGTGGGCGTGTCGAGGAATTCGTTTGGTTCTTCGACGCGTAGCGTCCGCATGATTTTAGCCGTGGCTTTCAAGCCACGGTTACCGATCCCCACAACATTATTCCGTCGCGTCAGCGACGGTTGAAGACATCAATCGTCGCTACGCGACGCACGGTGAAAACGCAACGCGGTTCCCGGCCTTGAAAGACCGGTCTAAATTCATTCGTCGCTCCGCGACGGAAATCGGTTATCGATCCTCAAACCAATATTCCGTCGCGTCAGCGACGATTGATTCATCCCCACAAGTATCGTTCGTCGTATTGAATACCATTCTTGTGTAGGAACTCCAAATACTCTTCCTGGAATGTTTTCTTCCGGTGATGCTCACGTTGATTCTGAATGTAGCTAATCACGTCAGGAATGTTTGATTTGCTCACCGTGAATCCACCGTATCCATCTTGCCAACCGAACTTTCGCAACGATCTAAACTCCTCATGAATCCACTTTGACGAATCGCCTTTGAGATACTGAGCAATCTGGGCGGGCGCAATCGTCGGTGGCGCAGTCACCAGCGCATGAACGTGATCTTCAACGCCGCCTACCTGCAAGGCAGTCATGTCGTGAGCGCGGGCGATGCCCCCGATAAACGCCCAGACGCGCTGTTCAATGTCCGGCACAAGCCACGGCTCCCGGTTCTTGGTTGAGAAAATGATGTGATAGTGAAGTGAGGTGTAAGTGTTGGCCATGGTGAGAGATCCTTCTTGATATTCAATCGTCGCCGACGCGACGACGGGTTGTGATTGTCGACTGATCCCGGCCTTGAAAGACCGGGCTAAAGTCATCCGTCGCTCAGCGACGCAACAGCGGCAATAAAACTCTCCTTTCGCTTGTCGAACTCTTTGGTCCGCTTGAGCGACTCCTTCGCTGAGAGTTTAATTCGCGGCGGGCGTTCAATCTTGAGTTCTTTTAGATCCTTAAGTCTTCTTGCCATCGCGACCTCCGAACCATCGCAATCACTGTCCTGGTCCAACTGCTTTCATTGTCATTATCATCCGAAGACCGCCTTCACATCAAGAGTTGAGCTGGTGATGAGTGCTGACTCTGGGAGACTCGCTCGGGAATGGTCGCCTGAGGCGCGCGGTGTATCACGGCGAGGAGCAAAGGGCAAAGGGCAAAGCGCGAAGTGATACAGCGGCCTAAGCCCTCCCCTCAATCCCCTCCCAACGGGAGGGGAGAAAGAACAAGTCCGCGCAGCGGACGATTGATAATAGCCCACCGATTCATCGGTGGAATCACATCCAAAAGCAAATCCGCAGTCCGTGAAGCGGACGACTGAATTTCATCATGTAAACGCACGCTCTTCATCCGTCCGTTTCACGGACTGGGCATTCATTTTATCGTCGCTCACCCAGCACTGAAGTGCTGGGCTATTCTCGATC
Organism: Pyrinomonadaceae bacterium; assembly: GCA_041499185.1. Taxonomy (GTDB): domain Bacteria; phylum Acidobacteriota; class Blastocatellia; order Pyrinomonadales; family Pyrinomonadaceae; genus JAOAPY01. Next base: position 28,186 of record JBGQJU010000070.1, read on the forward strand.
GTCCGGTTCCCGGACTCGATTGTTACCGACCCCTGTCATAGCCCACCGATTCATCGGTGGGATCACATCCGAAAACAAATCCGTAGTCCGTGAAGCGGACGGCTGAAATCTATCGGAAGACATAACGCGAATCGTATTCAATTCCGTGCTTGTCCAGAAGACCGAGGAACTCTTCCTGAAAGGTTCTCTTCCGATGATGCTCCTTCTGAGTCTGAATGTACGCAATGGTCCGCTGCACTTGTGAGGCACTCACACTAAACGCGCCGTATCCTTCTTGCCACTCGAACTTCTTGTATCTGGAGAATGTGTCATGCACCCACTTCGAAGACCCGCCCTTTATTAACTGAACCGCCTTGGCAAAACTCATCGTGCTGGGCAGCGACAACAACGCGTGAAGGTGATCGAGCGTGCCACCGATCGCGAGGGCTTTCATTCGGTTCTCTCTCGCAATGCCTCCAATGTAAGGCCAGAGCCGTAACTCCAACTCTGAATCGATGAATGGATACCGCTCTTTTGTGCTGAAGGTGCTATGCATGAGGTTGCTGACATAAGAGTGAGACATGGAGGCTCCTTTTCTCAGTCGTCCGCTTCGCGGACTTGACTCATTGATTTATTAACTCGATCCCAGCGATGAATCGCCGGGCTATTTCCGATCGTCCGCTGCGCGGACTCTTTCTTTTGACTCGCTCGGGAATCGTTGCCTGAGGCGCGCGTTGTATGACGGCTTGCGTGAAGTTGTTGACACCGTCTTCACTTGCTAAGAACACACCCTTTTCACTTGACCGCGTAAACTTTTACGCTCGCGGCGTAATCGTTGACGTTGTAGCGCCGCAGCAAGTCGGCAAGAGCTTCGTGTAAGTCGGCGTCTGCGCTTGTCGGTTGCGGCGTGCAACACGTACCCGCGAGCGGTAACTCTCTTGAAGTGGTCGATGAGACTGTCGCCAGCGGCGCTGAGGTTTGTGTCACAGCCGGTGAACAGCAGCCCGCTTGATTCTCGACCTTCGCATACGCGTTGAGATCTGCGCCGGAGTCCACGACTTCCACGCTCGAGAAACCAGCCTCTACCAGTCCTTGCCGATAATCTTCAATCGGAATCGCACCGGCGATGCAAGCCACGTAAGCCATGATGTCGTTGCTCACTTCGGCGGGCAGCGGCTGCTTGAGAGCGATGTCGCTGACGGCGAGCCGGCCACCGGGTTTGAGCACGCGCGCGATTTCCCGAAAGACCGCCGGCTTATCCGGCGCCAGGTTGATGACACAGTTGCTAATCACGCAATCAACCGAAGAGTCAGCGAGCGGCAGGGCGTCAATTGCCGCCAGGTGAAACTCGACGTTCGCGGTCCCACCTGCTGCCTGGCGTTTTCCGGCGTTGCGACGGGCGAGGTCTATCATCTCCGGCGTCATGTCTATGCCAATGGCCCGGCCCTGGGGCCCTACTTTCTCAGCGGCGAGAAACACATCAAGTCCGCCGCCCGACCCCAAATCCACAACAGTTTCGCCCGCGCGCAAATTAGCGATTGCCGTCGGATTTCCACACGACAGGCCCATGTTTGCTTCCGCGGGAATGGAGGCCAGTTCTTCGTGCGAGTAACCGAACGCTTCTGCGACTGCGCGCACCCCATCTTGCTCGCTCGATAAACCACTCTTGGCCACCGATCCGTACCGTGACCGGACTGCTTCGACTATAGATTCCGACATGAAACAAGTCTCCTTCTGAATCTCAACTGTATATTCGCTTGGGCGAATGTGACATCACGATATAGCTATCACCATATATATGTCAAGGCATATGCAAGGCGCTGCGAGAGACATCGCCATATGCGCAGGCTTCGATCGGTCCTTTGAACCCTCCGCCTGAGTCACTAGATGAGTCTGAGGCTCCTCTCGCTGAGCCGCTGGCGGAACCTCGCGCGAGCGCGCCATTGGTTGAAGCGATGGCTGATACGGAACCCGATACGGGGAATAGGAAGCCGGAGAGCGCGGAATATCGGCCTAGCGGTCGTCAAGGTATCGCTTCGGCTGGCTTGGTATCAACACGTCCCGCCACCATCTTAGCCCCATCTTCGCTCCGATGAAGAGATTATGGGGAGGGCAATCCTCACTTGGTTATCGAGAGTGATCACGACTTAATATGATTCATCAGATCATGCAGAAGCGGCCTCTATCCTTGGGGAGGATCATTTGAACGATACGTTGCTGCGCCTCGCGCTTGGCCGCAATCTGCGCTTGAGAATAGGTGTCCAGGGTGCAACGGCTGTTCGAGTGGGGCATTAGTTCCTGCACTACCTTCACGTTCTCCGCATTGGCAACGAGCAACGTCGAAAACGTGTGTCGAAATGTGTGCCAACCGATCCGCTTCTTGATTCCCGCACGTCGTGCCGCTGGTCGAATGATCTTCGCCAGGAGAATGTCTGGCCAGTAAATCACTATCGCGCCATCTGAGAGCAAGCAACTCGCTACGCCGCAATCAGCCGGTGACGAGATCCACCCGGTCAGCAAAGCGTGCTTGAAATCGTAATGCTTATCGTTCGACATTCTCCAGAATCCATATGTTCCCAGAAACCTCCATCATTGGCAGGACCAGACGGTCAGCGGCTAATGCCAGCTCCATGATTCTTACATCCTCCAGGATTATCCGACCGGGGCTGTCAAAAGCCGTGACGCGGAAAGATACCGGCAACAATTCAGAACTTTCCAGGATACCACTTGACTCGGTCGGCGAATTCAAACTTCTGACCTCTACCTATCAACCTGAATACGGTCGGTCTGCCGTGTAACCCTCCCCAAAAACCGGGCCATTGAAAACTAGAGGTTTCCGGGCGAGTATGACGCCAGGAGGCCTGAATGCGGAAGAGCAAATATAGTGAACA
>JBGQJU010000071.1:0-30714 GCA_041499185.1 Pyrinomonadaceae bacterium
CGTTTGGGCGAAGGCGGAAGACGACAGAAATAAGACGGCAATTAACGTGGCTGTTTTTCTGACGTTCATTGCCTTCCAATCTGAAAAGCAAAAGGAGTGCACTTGCTGGGAGCGCAGGCGTGCCGCCTGCATCGGCGTGCGCCAGCACGCTCAGAAGGATTCGTTACCGTTCAACCGTGAATGATAGCGACTCCTGTTATTCGCGCTGCGCGCTCACTTGCAGGCGGGACGCCTGCGCTCCCAGCGTCACGTTGGAAGTTTCATCCGCTGTAGCAGGTTTGTGAAGCGCGGGTCGGAGCGCAGCGGGTCGTAAATCGGATTCGTTTTGATTTGTCGCAATCCATCCGAGCGCTCTTCAAAGGACTTATCCAACCAGACGAACGCCTGGTCTTTGTCGCCGAGGCCGATGTAAATCCAGGCGATGCCCAGCGGCAAGACATACTCGCCCCGTTTGGCACGCTCTTGCAACTGATTAAGAATCCTGGTTGCTTCGTCTCTTTGCCCGGATTTCGCATAGGCATAGCCAAGGTCTTCCCACGCCGGCGGCAAGTCTTCGGTCAAATCCCTGGCCTTGTTGAATTCTGTGATGGCTTCCGGGAACATATCCTTTTGCAGGTACACCTGACCGAGACCGGAGTGAATCCAGTTGACTAAAGCGCCTGAATATTCCGGCGGCAGGCCAGAGACTATGTCCAACGTCTTCTGATACTGCGCAATGGCGGCGTCGTACTGGCGCGCGAGGAAAAGCGTTTCGCCATGAAAAAAATTCAAACCCGGATTGTGTTGCTGGAGGGCCAAGCCGCGATTCTCAAAGGCGAGCTCTTCGTCCACCCGGCCCATGGCGATCAGATAACCGCCGTGAAAAAAATGGTGACCCTGGTGCGATGGGCCGGCCTTCTCAATCGCCTCCCAGTTCCACAACTCCATCTCTGCCAACTCCAGCCCACCCTTGGCAGCTCTCAACGTGTTATCAATCTTGAGCGCCTTCAGGTACATCTCGGTCGCTTTCTCAACAGCCTCTTTTTCTGGCCTCAAGCCGATCTTTCCCTGAAGCGCATAACTGGTGCCCACCCCCCAGTAGGGCAGCGCGAAATTGGGATCAAGATCAATCGCCTGCTGGTAATACTCGATGCTTTTCCGGTAGCCCTCCGGAGTGGTCTTGAACCACGAGGCGCGACCTTTGAGATAAGCATCGTAAGCCGCGGGGTTCTGCGTGTAGCGTCTGGTCAGACGCTTCCGCTCTGCATCGCTTAAACTGAGCGGCAGTTTTCCGGCGACACCTTTCGCAATCTCATCCTGCATTGTCAGAAAGGCATCAGTGAAGTGGCCGTCCCACGAATACTGTTTGCGCCACATTTCCGACCCGTTCGCGACGTTAATCATCTCCACTTTGATGATCCACAGGCCGTTCTGTTCGATCATCTGCGACGCCAGCACAGTATCAACGCCAAGCTCGCGCCCAATGCTGCGCGGTTCGACCTCTTTGCCTCTGAAGATCGAGACGGTGCCTTGCGCTGTCACCAACAGTCTGGGGCGTTTGCCGGGCTCGTTGATCTGATTCAGGCTGGTGATGAGGCTTTCGGTCAGGCCATCGCTGATGTAGTTGTTATTCGGATCACCGGTCGCATTCACGATTGGCAGCACGGCAATGGACGGAGGCTTGAACCACCAGGTAAGGATTGGTTTGGCGAACACTATTCCGGCAATGACGAGCACCGCTAAAGCGGCCGAGGCAATTGCGGTGGCTATCTTGTGCCGCTTAATCGCGTTCGTAAACCGGCGGACAGGTGATTCCTTCGGCGCGGCTAGAAGCGCTGGAGTTTGTCCGGCTATCTCATTCGGCTCATGTTCATCCGTCTGCTCTTCGATGATGACCTGGACGCCAGCGGTCTCTTCCGTATAAGTCGTCAAGTGCGCGGCTGAACCGTTCTCGCTGACTTCTTTATCAAAGATGTAACCGCGCCGCGGCACCGTCTTGATAATCTGCTGCGCCTCGTCGCCCAACGCGCGGCGTACTTCCATCAAGCATTGCACCAGCGAATCGTCCGTGACCGCTGTGTCAACCCACACGGCATGAATCAACTCGTCCTTGCTGACCAGGCGTCCGTTGTTCTCGACCAGATAACTCAAGACCTCGAATGCCTTGGGGCGCAGCTTGACTTCTTCAAGGCCGCGCAGCAAACAGCCGCGCGTCAGGTCGAGCGTGAACCCGTCAAAGGAATGTGTTTGGTGGGATAGCTTCTGCATCAGGATGTCCGACAAACTTTAGTTTGTCGTTGCCTGCCAACCGGCCGATTGCGGATTTCAACGACAAACTGAAGTTTGTCGGACGCTTCGGCATTCTTAGCACGAATGAATAAGGAGACTGGGAAAAGGCGGGGCGGCGTGCTTCCGTCTCGTGCTGACATGCCCAGCAGTGCGGTTATGCGACCCTTCTGGTCTGTTACTCGCTCGCATCATAACCTCACTTCAGCCAGCCTCGCAATAGCCTTCGTCAATCTTTTGGCGTTCCTTCGCCAATTCTTCGCTTCTCCTTCGTTACGGGCCTCCGCCTCAGGCGTTAAGGTCCGCGGCATTACAGAGCGAGTTCGATCTCGCGTCGAGAAACAAAACGACGGAAAAGGAGAAAAGATTATGACGATCAAAAGAATCAGTCTTGCTTTAGTTGCTACGGCTCTGGGGTTCATTTTGATCGCTGGGCTGAACAGTCGGTCCAGCGTCAGAGCAGGCGGAGGCTCCGCTCCGAGCCTGGAAGGCTCGTGGAATGTCGTGGTAGGCCCGGGTAGCCCGACTGAATTCAGAACTCTAGTGACCTACGCCGCGGGGGGCGGCCTGATGGCGACTGCCCCTGTAGTCCCGCCCCCGTTTCACGCCAGCACCGTACACGGGACATGGGAGAGAACCGGAGGCCACCAGTTCACTTATACCTTCCTGTCTCTCCTCTACAACTCCACCGGGCACTTCGCCGGGACCTTGAAGGTTCGGGAGACGATTACGCTCGACAATGGCGGAGACCAATACGACGGAACGTCCAGCATAGAAGTCTTCGACCCGTTTGGGAATGTGATTCCAGCATTTTCCAGTTGCGGCGGCACATCACACGGCACGCGCATCAACGTTGAGCCGCCGCCATGTCTTTAGCTGGAAGCTCTGGGCCGGCGCGTTCAGTTTGAAGCGACGTCAACACTGCTTCCAAACTGAACGTGCTCGTCTAGCTAATTTTTCTCATAGTCAGGAGAGATCGTGAAATACAGACGAATTGAAGTCAATGCGTTCCGCCGCCGAGTGACAATCGTTTCAGGCGAATGGCCTCGCGACTCTTTCGACGCTGAGCCCGCGCAAACTGACGACGTCGGGCTCAACGACACCGATTCATGTGAGCCGGTAACACCAGATTCTCCAGAGGGCCAGGTGATCCTCGTCGAGGCCGTGCGTTCGTTGGAGCGTCGTCTATCGCCGGAAACTCGCGCGGCGATGTGCGCCCCCCAAGACGCTCTCGCTGCGAATTGCTCAATCCGAAACGGTCTCTATCTCAAGTTGCATTCATTCTATGAACTCATTTGCCCAAAAGCTCTGCGCTTCGTTCGAAAGGAGAAATGAACATGTCTCACATCAACGACCAAACGAATCACGCACGCCAACTGCTCGGCCTGACGCTGGCAACAGCTATGTTGACAAGCCTCTTTGCCGTCACAGGCTACTCTCGAACCCGGACGCGTTCCTTCAGTGTCGCCAACACAAGTAGGACTACAAGCCCTCTCACGCCACCGCAGACGGCCGCGTTGAAAGCCAACGGCAAGATCGCGTTTGCGCGAAACATCGGCGACAACTACGAAATCTTCACAATGAATCCAGACGGAAGTGAAGTGACGCAACTCACTGCCAACCCGGGTCTTGATTATTGGCCAAAGTGGTCACCCGATGGCACCAAGCTCGCCTTTTATAGCGGCCGCGAGAAGTCCGGCACATTTGTGATGAATGCTGATGGCAGCAATCAAAGACTTCTCATCGATTCTGAAGGCTGGGGCGGCGTTACATGGTCGCCGAATGGGAGAGAACTCGCCTTCTCGTGCGGCGGCATTTGCACAATAAACATCGATGGCAGTAATCAGACGAACCTTACCAATGACCCCAGCGATTATGCACCCGCGTGGTCGCCTGACGGTTCGATGATCGCTTTCACGAGCTCCCGTGATGGACTCATTGACATTTACGTGATGAACGTTGACGGTAGTAATCAGACAAGGCTCACCAACTCAGATTACGATTACGGTCCTGCCTGGTCTCCCGACGGTACAAGAATCGCCTTCTCTCGCTATGGACAGTGCATCGACTTGGGGGATGGCGACGTCATATGCTTCGAGGCCAGCATCGTGATGATGAACCCGGATGGAAGCCAGCAAAGCTTTCTGACGGGAGGTGGCATTTCCTCCAACGCTGACGCTGATCTTCCCGCATGGTCGCCTGACGGCACCAGAATCGCCTTTCAGGGTTATCGCAGCGGCTCACCCTACGCCGAGCTCTTTGTCATCAACGCCAATGGAGGAATCAGAACTAACCTGAGCAATACCGCCGACGCGCACGAGTTAGTTCCAGACTGGGCGTCGGTGCCACCGCCATCGGCCCCTTGCGTCAATCCGATCGACTGCGCCGAGTCCTTCGTTCGTCAACAATATCTGGATTTCCTGAACCGCGAGCCGGACGCAGGCGGTCTCGCCTATTGGACGGACAGAATCACGCAGTGCGGCTCGGATGCCGGCTGCATCCACGACCGCCGCATCGGCGTGAGCGCGGCCTTCTTCATCGAGCAAGAGTTTCAGGATACAGGCTACTACGTCGATCGCTTCTACAAAGCCTCTTTCGGTCGTCAGCCAAACTATGCGGAGTTCACCACGGATCGCAGCAAAGTAATCGGTGGCTCAAGTCTGGAAGCGAGCAAACAGGCCTTCGCTGATGAGTGGGTGCAGCGCGCTACCTTTCTCGCAGCTTATCCCAACACGCTGAGCAATACGGAAGTCGTTAACAAACTGTTCGATAGCGCTGGTCTGACTACTTCGACCTACGACGCGCTACGGCTGCAGGAGATTCAATCTCTGAACGCCGGCCACAGCCGCGCGCTCGTCTTGCGCGACGTGATCGAAATCCCCGATTTCAAGAACATCCCCGATCCGAGTGATCCCCGTTACAGCGAAGTCAAGCAGACCAGTCAATACAACCCCGCCTTTGTGCTGATGCAGTACTTCGGCTATCTGCATCGCGATGTCGACCAAAGCGGCTACGACTTCTGGCTGGACGTAGTCAACAACCGCGAGCCCAACAACTATCACGGCATGGTCTGCTCGTTCCTTACCTCTTCTGAATATCAGTTGCGGTTTGGTTCAAGTGTAACCCGAACCAATCGCGATTGCGCGCAGTAGAGACAGCACATGAATTTCCGTACCGTGCCTGGCGCTTTGCTCGAAAGGAGAAAATGAAAATGTTTCGCATCAACAACCAAAAGAATCACGCGCGAAAACTTCTCGGCCTGACACTGGCAACCGCCATGTTGGCCAGTATCTCTGCCGTCACAAACTACTCTCGAACCCGGCCACGTTCCTCCGGTGTCGCCAACACAAGTGGGACTACAAGCCCTCCCACTCAAGCGCGGACGTCATTGAGGCAGTCAGGTTCAGGTTCTGAATCGAGAGCGTTCCCTTCCGGTCAGGTATCTTCACAAAGCCTTACCCGATGGAGTAGCAACGGACCAGAAGGAGACGTCGTCCTCTCAGAAATTCGTTCGTTGGCAATTGACCGAAAAAATCCAGCCACGATCTATGCAGGAACTGTTTCCGGAATATTCAAAAGCACCAATAGTGGCGGAAGTTGGCGGAGTCTAACAACCGATTACGACGTTCGAGTAGTGGCAATCGATCCAACAACCCCGACAACCGTCTACGCGGTCAATGGCGACGGAGTCTCTAAGAGCACGGACGGCGGCGCGAACTGGAACGCAATCAACAACGGACTCGCTGGGGGTTCCGGCAACACTCGCGACGATGTTCAAGCATTGGTGATCGACCCGGTCAATCCGAATATCGTCTATTCGGGAGCCTACCGAGATGGTGTCTTTAAGAGCACGAATGGTGGCGCGAGCTGGAGTCAAACTGAATTTAAGAGCAGCTTGTCCGACACCTTTGTCACTGCCCTGGCGATTGATCCTAATAACCCTGGCACAGTTTACGCGGGTGCGATTGGTTATCGGTCGGCAAGCAACAGCTGGGGTGGTGTTTTGGTCAAGAGCACTAATGGCGGCGGGACCTGGAGCGATTCCTTCGCCGGCTTGCAAACGCCCACTGGCTGCAACTGCCAGGTCACCACGTTGGCGATTGATCCGACCGATTCGAATATTATCTATGCCGGGACTTATCCGCTTGGTGGCGTGTACAAGAGCAGTGATGGCGGCCAAAACTGGAACGCCTTCAACGACGGCCTTACCAGTCCCCTTGTCCTTTCGCTGGCGATTGATCCCGTTAGTCCGAGCAGTGTCTATGTCGGGACTGCTGACGGCGGTGTGTTTAAGAGCAGTAATGGCGGAAGGTGGACTGCCTCTAATTCGGGTATTACCAGCTCGAATGTCCAGGCGTTGGCGATCGATCCCCTCAATACTTCGATCACGTATGCCGGAACCTGGGGCGGCGGCGTTTTCAGGAGCAGCAGTGGCGGCACAAGTTGGAGCGCCGTCAACAATGCCGGCAAGCGCGGCCTCTACATTCAAGCATTGGCGATTAACCCAGGGGAGGCGAAGATTGTCTACACGGAAACCGGCAGCGGCAGCACGTTCAAGAGCACCGATAATGGCGGGAGTTGGACGCCCAGCGATTTCTATCCTCTCGCGTTTAGCCCTGGCAACCCGAACACAATCTATGCGCTGGTCGCGGGCCATGATGGCCTTTCCAAGAGTACCGATGGCGGCGCGAGCTGGAGTAGTGTCAACACTGGCTTGGAGAACAACTCTGTCTATGCGCTGGCAATAGACCCCAGTAATTCGGAGGTCATCTATGCCGCGACCGGTGGCGGCCTATTCAAGACTACCAATGGTGGCGGGAGCTGGAGTGCAATCGGCGACGGTTTCTCTCCCGTATCACTCGTGATTGACCCCGCCAACTCAAACATCATCTATGCCGTTTCTTACTTTTATGACCCCTTCGACGGGGGCTCTTACAGTGCCGTGTCCAAGAGCATTGATGCTGGCGTCAGTTGGCCCTACGCTCTTGTCTCTGGTTCTGCGCTGGCGATCGATCCGATCAACACTGCGACCATCTACGTGGCAAGTTACGGCCTTGTCAAAAGCACAGATGGTGGTGGAAGTTTTAGTTCCATTAATGCCGGTTTACCCGATGGGTACGTCACTTCACTAGCGATCGATCCGGTCCACCCGAATGTGATTTACGCCGGAACATATGAACATGGTGTATTCAAAAGCGCGGATGGTGGCGCCAACTGGAATCCGCTCAACGACGGTCTAACCAACCTCCAGATCAATACGCTGGCGATAGACGCTTCAGGAAACTTTTTGCACGCGGGCACCGGGGCAGGCGTGTTCGATTATCAATACATCGCGGCGCCGGCTCCCACCAATCCCATCGATGACGCGCAGTTCTTCGTTCGCCAACACTATCTGGACTTCCTCAATCGTGAGCCTGACGCAGGCGGGCTCGCGTATTGGACGGACAGAATCACGCAGTGTGGCTCAGATAATAGGTGCATTCGCGAACGCCGCAATGGTGTGAGCGCCGCCTTCTTCATCGAGTTGGAATTTCAGGATACAGGCTACTACGTCGATCGCTTCTACAAAGCCAGCTTTGGCCGTCAACCTAACTACTCCGAGTTCAATTTAGACCGGAGCAAGGTGATCGGCGGCTCGAATTTGGAAGCGAGCAAACAGGCTTTCGCTGATGAGTGGGTGCAGCGCGCTGCCTTTCTCGCAGCTTATCCCAACACGCTGAGCAATACGGAAGTCGTTAACAAACTGTTCGATAGTGCTGGTCTGACTGCTTCGACGTACGACCCGCAACGACAGCAGGAGATTGCTGCTATGAACGGCGGCCGCAGCCGTGCGCTCGTCTTGCGCGACGTGATCGAAATCCCTGATTTCAAGAACATCCCCGATCCGAACGATCCGCGGTACAGCGAGATCAAGCAGATCAGTCAATACAACCCCGCCTTTGTGCTGATGCAGTACTTCGGTTATCTGCATCGCGATGTAGACCAAAGCGGCTACGACTTCTGGCTGGACGTAGTCAACAACCGCGAGCCGAACAACTATCACGGCATGGTCTGCTCGTTCCTTACCTCTTCTGAATACCAGTTGCGTTTTGGCTCGATGGTGACGCGCAGCAACATCGACTGCGCTCGCTAGATGTTGACACTCGCGCAAGCAAACCTGCGGGCGGTGTTCGTCCCTGTGTTCCTTGGTGCATGTCTGTTGGCGTGTCTGGTCTGGATAGCACTCTGTCTCTTTGGTGACACCGATAGTAATGCGCGTGAGAAGAGGGCAGCGTAAGGCGGTGGCGTGAGCGAAGGAGGGAGCACTTCTTTCCGCGCTTAAGAACCGCGAGCCAAACCGACTATCATGACGCTTGCTTCGTCGGGTAATATTAGAGACGCGTTTTGATCAGCGCGTTAGCGAGCGGCGAATTAGATGAAACTCAAGCTAGCTCCCGGCTTAACCATCAAAGCATCGTCCATCGATGGCAGAGGTTGTTTTGCCACTACGCACTTCAAACGCGGGCGGAAAATCGCCGAGTACACGGGCGAGAAAATATCAAACGCAGAAGCTGAGCGTCGCAAGCACCGCCGCATTCTCCGCATCTGCGCTGTCGACGAACGCTGGAGTCTTGACGGCAGCCGCGGCGGCAATGGCACCCATTACATAAATCACTCGTGCCGGCCAAATGCGTTCACCAGGATGCTTCACGGCCATATAATCTTCTTTGCCCTGCGCAACATCGAACCCGGCGATGAGATTACGATTGACTATATCGACACGCTCCACTCAGACAGCAAGAAATGCACTTGCCGCGTGCATAACTGCCGCGGAACCATCAACAACGTGGCGGGCAGATAAGGTGGCGAATCCGGCAGTTCGCAGTGTGGTAGGGCATCACAGAAGTCGCTCAGTGCGAAAGACAGTAAACGCTGGGCGAGTCAGTTTCTACAACCGAGGCAGCGTGAAACTGAATTTCGATCCGCGACCTGGTTCGGATTCCAAATCAACTCTGCCGCCGTGCTGCTCGACCACTTCGCGCACGAAGGAAAGACCGAGTCCGGTTGACTCTTCGTCCTTGTCCTCGCCTTCGCGAACGACTCGATAGAATTTCTCCCAGACCCTATCGACGGACTCTGAAGGAATTCCGTAGCCGCGATCCTCGACGCACACGCGCACGGCTTCGGCCTCGAGCGCGGTTGAGACCGTGACGGTAGTACGCTCGGGGCTGTATTTGATGGCGTTGTGTACCAGGTTCTTCACCGCCTGCGAGATCAGGCTCTTGTCGGCTGCCACTGGCGGGATTCGGTCGGCCGGCTGCTCGACCAAACGGATGCGCTTCTTTTTCGCGGCCGGCTGAAGACTCGTGACTATCTCGCGCACGATGTCATTGAGTTTGAGGGGAATCTTCAGGACTTCCTGTTTGTCTTTCCTTTCCAATTGCGTGACGGCCAGGAAGGTATTGATCATGCGCGACATGCGCTGCGACTCGTTAGCGATGATCGTGACGAACTCTCTCAAGTGTTCCGGCACTGCCTCGTCTGCGACCAGCAATTCCGAGAAGCCATTGATGCTGGTGAGTGGCGTGCGCAGCTCATGTGACATCAGCGAGATCATGTCACTCTTCAATTGCTCGTACTGTTTCAACTTGGTCAGATCTCGAACGGTGATCGCGAGACAGAGTGGCTCGCCTACCTCATCATTGCCTTTTATCTGATCCCTCAGCAGCGCGATTCTTAGCCCCAATGTCTGGCCGCGCTCCGTAAAATTAAGCTCGCCTTCGTAGGCTTCACCGCTTTGCAGCACTCGGCGCACCGCAATCACCGGTTCGTCAAACACATCGGTGCGAAAGCGATCGAGTAATCCGAAAAGATCAAGCATACCAGCTTCGCTTTCTGTAAGGTTCGCCGCACGCAGGAGAGCCGAATTGAAGTGCGCCAGGGTGCCGTCCAGGTACGCGACCGCGAGCCCATCGGATGACTCGGAAAGAGCGTGAGCGTCAAACCCTCGCTCAGTCAGGAGACCACTCAGAACTTGAACTGACTCCAGTCGCTGCTCAGCCGCTCTCGCTGAAAGATAGGTCAAAGGGCCTGACTTGGCTGCCGACTTGTGCGTTTCCTCGCGCTGCAAGTTTCTCGCGATTTGCGCCGCAACCGCCGACAACAACGGCCGATCATCTTCAGCAAACTTCTCGCGCAGCCGAATCAAGAGTGCCCCAACTGTGCGACCCTCGTGGCACAAGGGTACGGCCACGGCGTTTGGCGCGCCATCGGCCTCGGCTTGCTGAATAATTACCCTCCCAGTGGCCATTGCCTGCTCAGTGAAGTTGATACCCTCGCGCCAGGTGGAGTTTCGACGTGTATTCAATGGCCCGCTCGCCGAGGCCTGCAGACGCGCTGCGGGAGCGAGTGCGTGGTCTTGATCGCGCACAAAAACTACAGCCTCGGTGAGAGAGAGCACGGTGTCCAGTAGTTTTAGTCCACTTATCAGGCGATGTTTGGACTCGTTGTCTTCAGCCGCTGCTATCTGTGCGGCGATACGGTTGACATTGCTGGTTAGCTCAAGATCCTTGCTCCATAGGCGTTGAACTTGGACCAGCACGATAGCCGTGACACCTGCAAATGCCATGGGAGCGAACAAGATGTCAATTCCCAGAAAGCGAGAGGCAGTCAAACTCAGAACGCTGAGCGCCAGGAGCCAGCTACCGAGGTAAGGGAAAGCCCGCCGTGCGCCGACCCGCTCGACGGCGAGACCAGCAACCAAGCCCGAGGCGAGAACCAGCAGGAAACTCAGCCAGAGTTTCGGAGCGATCAACAGGTCTCCGCTGTGTGGTGGAACGATGACGAATGCTTGTTGAACAGGGGCGAGAAAGCCTTCGCCCCAAAGAGCGCAAACAGACAGGCTGGCGACCGACGCGAGTCCCAACGACGTGATTAGTGATTTGAATGGGTATTTCGAACTTATCAAGGCTACCTGCGGATTGGAAACTGGCGGAAAAGCTTCAGATGCTGCTGGCTTTGCCGGGCGAGAGGCGGACCGATAGGATTATACAACGAAAAGCATAGTTTAATCTATAGTGAAATAAAGTGGTTGTGAGTGCGCAGACCACTATGCGGCTAAGGCGATCAATGCATTGAGTATTTCAGTCTCCTCCTGGAGTTCGACGGTGCGCAGGTCGATCAAGGCTCTTTCTTCGGCGATCCGCGTAATGATAGCCGGACTCGATGACCTCAGCGCCTGCTCAAGATCAGCGGCGGAACGATCAGGGTGACTGAGCGCTATTAGTGCCGTGGGCGGATGTGTATTAGGGCCTGAGCCGCCCCCGATCGCCGATGCGCCCGCGACGATTTCAAGCGTGAGACTGGATGAGCCCACGCGCTGAAGATAACTTTGGAGGAAGCTTCTCGCTCGCTCTTCGATCTCCTGTCGTTTCAGTCCCAGCATCCGGAGGACGGGCACTTCATTGGAGGCATTGCCGCGGCGGTGAGACTCGAGCGTCGCTTCGAGCGCGGCAAGGCAAAGTTTGTCGGCGCGCAGCGCCCGATAGAGCGGATGCTTGCGCAAGCGGCCGACAATGGCGTGTCGTCCGACGATTAGACCGGCCTGAGTTGACCCGAGCAGCTTGTCGCCACTGAATGAAACGACATCCGCGCCGTCGGCGATGCACCCGCTGATAATCGGCTCATCTGCTAATCCGTATTGACTGAGATCGGCCAGCACGCCAGAGCCTGCGTCTTCGTAAAGCGCAAGTCCAGCTTCGTGCGCGAGAGCTGAAGTTTCAGCCCGTGTCGGTGAAGTAGTGAATCCGATGATGCGATAATTAGATTGATGTACGCGCATGATCAGGCGCGTTTTTTCATTCAACGCTTGCCGGTAGTCGTCCAGTTTGGTCCGGTTCGTTGTTCCGACTTCGATCATCCGCGTGCCGGAGTTGGCCATCACGTCTGGTACGCGAAAGTCACCGCCGATCTCGACGAGTTCACCACGCGAGACGATCGTCTCTCCGTCTTTCGCGAGCACCGTCAGGATTAGCAACGCCGCGGCGGCGCAGTTGTTCACAACGAGCGCGTCTTCGGCGCCGGTGAGTTCGATCAGGAGATCCTCAACGCGAGCGCCACGACGGCCGCGAGTTCCAGTTGTTACGTCATATTCGAGATTGCAATAACCAGCGGCCTCGCGCACTAAGGCATTGCGGGCGGCTTCAGAGAGCGGCGCGCGTCCGAGGTTTGTGTGAATGATCACACCAGTGGCATTTATCACCCGCCGAAGCCCGGAGAGACGGTCACGCTTGCAGGCGTCATCGAGTCTGCGGACCGCTTCGTCGAGCAATGCTTCTCGTGTGTGGGCCGGGGTTCGTTCAGCGTCGGGATCTACGAGCGCCCCGGCCTGAATCTCGCGACGCAGTTCCTCGGTCACAGTGCGAGCGAGCGCTGTAATTCGTTCGGCGCCGACGGAGCTGCGAACGACCGTCGCCCATTCCGTGCGCAGCAATTGATCGACGGAAGGCAGGGCGCGCAACAACGACATTTTTGAAGTGGCCGAGTTTGGCATCGCAACTCTGCGCTAGAATATGATCTCAAACGGTTTTGAATCAAATCAATTGCCACCCAGCTGCCGCGTTTGGTCTCGTTGAGAACAAACTTGTTGACACGTTGCTTTCAGACCACCTAGACTCGACATTAGGCGCGTCCCCCGTTCGATGCGTCGCAAAGATGAAGGAGGTCCCGGCCCGTGGCGCTTCGCGACAACAAGCTAATTCGCACACAGAACAGAACCAAGAGCAAGTTTGGGGCGGGAGAGGACCAGCCTACGATCGAAGAACAACTGTCTCGTTTGGAAGATGACGTCCGCCGGCTAAAGATCGAGTTTGACATCTACTTTAACGGCGCCGCCAAAAGACCGCCTTACGACACCAAGAACCGAGTCGACACGATCATCAGGCGACTTGGAGATGATCGCACCTTGACCTACGCGCAGCGTTTTCACTACAACTCCCTGGCTTCGCGTTACACGGCGTTCCGCGATCTTTGGAGGCGTACCTTGCAGGGTCGTGAAGAAGGCCGCGACCCGGCCGCGGCGGCCAGAGCTACGGCGAAGGAAGAGCAAAACGAACCATTCAATCGCTCCACCTTTGTTTGCGGGGATGCTCACAAAGACCTCGCGACGGTCAAGAGCCTTTACAACTCGCTGCTCGAAGCCAAGAGACGGTGTGGCGAACCGATCTCGGACTTTTCCTTTCCTAGATTTCACCGATTGATTGCTTCGAAGGCTGACGGGCTGAAAGAGCGGCTGGGGTGCGAACGTGTGCGCTTCTCAGTGGATGTAGAAGGTGGCCACGTCAGCTTTAAGGCGAAGGCTGAAAAGAAATAGTTACACGCGGATCGTTTGAGAAGAAGAAAGGCGACCTTTTTGCGGTCGCCTTTCTTTACCGTTGCCACGCTTACCGGACCTTTGAGACCGGAAGCGGTCAGTGGCTTTGCTAATGCAAGCCGGGGAGAGCGCTACATCTTGATCACGTTTTCCGCTTGTGGTCCCTTGGGGCCCTGCGTCACTTCAAACTCGACCTCCTGACCCTCTTCCAGAGTCTTGAAGCCTTCGCCTTGAATGGCGCTGTAGTGAACGAAGATGTCTGAAGAGCCAGGCTGTTCAATAAAACCATAGCCCTTCGAGTTGTTAAACCACTTGACCTTACCGGTTATTCTAGACATGGAACGAATCCTCCTAACGATTCGGTAAAACGGGCGAGAGAGCTTTTGGGAGCTTTCGCGCCGACCAGTTAATGCTTGTGAGCCGGGGGCGCTTTGAAGGGGCGCTGCACGGAAACACAACCAACAAAAACTGCATGGCAGAAAGCGCACATCGCGCAATTCACCATGCAGACACTTACGGGGGCGAAACTGAACTACTCATTACTGTAAAGCTTGCAAATCGAAAAGCTGGGACTATTTCAAAGACACCTTATCCTGGAACGAGGGCGCATACTAAGCGAAAGTCGGCTGGCCTGTCAAGCAATAAAATTGGGGGTAAATCACCACCCTCAGACCATCGAACCTTTGTTCCAAGGCCTTATTTACGGACTCTTGCCTGGACCACTCGTCCCGAGGCGGCTTGCGGCAAACGCTGAGGCCGCGTTGGGGACGAAACCGGAGGCGCCACTTTTTCTTTCAGGGCCTCGCGGAAGACCTGGCGCATGTTCTCGACAAACACGAAGCGAATATCCTTGAACGGTTCCTTAGGCACCTCGTCCATGTCGCGCTCGTTCTGATGCGGCAGGATGATCGTTGAGACTCGCGCGCGGCGTGCCGCGAGAACTTTTTCTTTGACTCCGCCTACGGGTAAGACATTTCCTCTCAGTGTAATTTCGCCGGTCATCGCGACGTCCTTTCGCACCGGGCGCAAAGAGAGCGCGGAGACCATGGCCGTCGCCAATGTGATCCCCGCTGAAGGCCCGTCTTTGGGAATCGCGCCTTCCGGAATGTGTATGTGAAGATCGTAATTGCTGAAGTCGTCTTCATCGATCTCCAACTCTTTAGCTCGCGACTTTGCATAGGAGTAAGCAGCCTGTGCCGACTCGCGCATCACTTCGCCAAGCTGACCCGTCAGAACCAGATTGCCCTTGCCTTTCATGCGCAACGCTTCGATGAAGAGCACGTCACCGCCGACCGCTGTCCATGCCAAACCCGTGGCCACTCCCACCTGATCTTTCTTCAGGACTTCTTCGGGAATGATCTTGGGCGCGCCGAGAAACTCGTGCAGGTTTTTTAGTGAAACTCGCACGGCGCCTTTATGATTTTCGGCTATGCGCCGCGCAACCTTGCGGCAGATCGTGCCGATCTCGCGCTCTAACTGGCGCAGCCCGGCTTCCTGTGTGTATTGCTGAATCATCGCCGTGAGTGCCGTGTTCGAGATGCGCACGTCGCGCGCCGAGATGCCGTTTTCTTCCATCTGCTTTGGCATCAGATGGCGACGAGCGATTTCGCGCTTTTCTTCTTCAGTGTAACCAGCGAGGCGGATGATCTCCATGCGGTCGCGCAGCGGCGGCTGAATCGTGTCCAAAACGTTTGCGGTCGTCATGAAGATAGCGTTCGACAGATCGAAAGTGACCCCGAGATAGTTGTCGCGGAAGCTGTTGTTCTGTTCGGGATCGAGCACTTCCAGCAAAGCAGATGAAGGATCACCGCGAAAGTCCGCGCCGACTTTGTCGATCTCATCGAGCATGATCAGCGGATTGTTTGTGCCTGCTTGCTGAATCGCCTGCACGATGCGGCCGGGCATTGCGCCGACGTACGTTCGCCGGTGACCACGAATTTCAGCTTCGTCGTGAACGCCGCCAAGCGACAGCCGGACGAACTTGCGATCGAGCGCCCGCGCGACCGATCGACCGAGAGACGTCTTGCCGACACCCGGCGGGCCCACCAGACAGAGAATCGGTCCCTTCGGTTTTTCTTTCAGCTTGCGGACTGCGAGTGCTTCGACTATGCGTTCTTTGATCTTCTCCAGCCCGTAGTGATCCTCGTTCAGGATCTTCTCTGCCTTGGCGAGATCCAGATTGTCGACCGACGCCTTGGACCAGGGAAGCTCGGTCATAATCTCCATCCAGTTGCGCACCGTAGCTGTTTCCGCCGAGTCTGGATGCATCCGCTCAAGCTTTTTTAGTTGCCGCAGCGTTTCTTCCTCAGCCGGCTTGGGCATGCCCGCCGTTTCAATTTTCTCTCTGAACTGGGCGATCTCCTCGGCCAGCTCGTTGCCTTCGCCCAATTCCGTCTGGATGGCTTTCATCTGCTGGCGCAGATAGAACTCGCGCTGCGAGCGATCGATGTCGGCGCGCGCCTGCGTATTGATCTCCTGTTGAACGGTAAGGACCTCGATCTCTTTGTTGAGTAGATCATTGACGCGTCTCAATCGCGCGGTCGTGTCCGCGATTTCCAGCACGGATTGCGCGTCCTCGACCTTCAACTCCAAATTCGAGGCGGAAAGATCGGCGAGTCGCCCGGCATCATCGAGGTTGGCAATGATGGCCATCACTTCCGGCGAGATATTCTTGCCCAGGTTGATCGCTTTCTCCATCGAGGCGCGCACGTTGCGAATCAGCGCTTCTACTTCGAGCGAGCGTTCTGGCGGCAGAATTTCCGGCATCACGCGCAATCGCGCGCGAATGTATTCGCCGACTGTGTTTACGGATTCGACCTCCGTGCGGGCCAGACCCTGAACGAGAATGCGTATGCGGCCGTCAGGCAACTTCAGCATGCGCATGATCACCGCCGCGGTGCCGACTTTGTAGAGATCGTCGGCGGTGGGTTCTTCTTTGTCGAGATCTTTCTGCGAGGCGAGCAGGATCATTCGGTTCTCGCCGAGCGCCTCGTCAACCGCGCGGATCGATTTTTCGCGCGACACGAACAACGGAACGATCATGAACGGATAAATAACGATGTCGCGCAGCGGCAGCACCGGCAGGTCACCGGGGATTTGCAACTGCTGGTCGCCGTCTGACGTCTCAAGTCCCGCTACGATTTCTGCTTCGTTTACAATTGCCATAAGTCAATTCTACTTCAAGTCGTCTGCAAAAGTTCCGCCGACCACGCGCCCGCCTGAATTCAGTCACTCATCCTTTTCCTTCACCGGAATCTTGAACTCGACCCCGCGCCGGTCCGGTATTTTTCGGAGCCGGATTACTAAGACACCGTTCGTAAGCCCGGCAGTTGCGTCTCGGACGCTGATTGTCCAACGAAGTGGAACGACGCGGCTGAAGCGTCCGTACATTCGTTCAGAACACAGATACGAGATAATCCGGTTGCGTGGAATGCGTCGCTTCTTTTCTCCCCAGATACGCAAACGCTCGTTGGTCAAGCCAATCTTGACCTGCTCTGCCGTGACGCCCGGTAATTCGACCCGCACATTGATGGCCTCTTCAGTTTCGCAAAGATCGACCGGGGGCGCCCAGGCGCCTGCCGCAAGCGGATCATCCGCTTCTGTCGCTTCCTGGAGAGCGGCGAACAAGCGGCCAACTCGGTCGCGCAAACGCTGCAACTCCAGCCGCTCCAACCCGGCGGCGCCGACAGGTTTAATCATTTGAGTCTTGACTCGATGTTGAATGACAGCCGACTCCGAACAATACCGATGCGAACTATCTTAACTCTTTCTCGCGCCGGAGGTGCCGCTGCGAGTCCGCACGAGGTGCTTGAGTTCGTTCATGAACTCAGAAACATCTTCAAACTCAAGATACACTGACGCGAATCGCACGTAGGCCACTTTGTCGAGTTCTTTCAGCCGCCGCATGATCGTCTCGCCGATCTTGCTGGTGGGCCGCTCGCGTTCGGGCGATTCCTGAACGTACTTTTCAACCGCGTTAACGATCGAGTCCAATTTCGCAGACGGCACCGGCCGCTTTTCGCACGCTCGGAGCAGGCCCGCCATCACTTTACTGCGATCGAAGGTTTCGCGCCGGCCGTCCTTCTTAATAACCATGTATGGTATCTCGTCGATGCGTTCATAAGACGTAAAGCGCCGTTCGCAGCGCAGGCATTCCCGGCGGCGGCGGATAGCCTCGCCCTCGCGCGACTCGCGCGAATCAACAACTTTGTCTTCAAGAAAGCCGCAGAATGGACATTTCATATCAACCTCGAAGGGTAACAGTTAGTGAAACTGAAATCTGAAGCTACGCTCAATCCCTTGCTCCCACAGCTTGAAGTTCTTTTTCGTTCGACGTTTCGTCGGGCTCGACAGGCTCGTCCTCAACTGCATGCTCGACGGCTTCCGGCTTTGTCAGTTCCCGCAAACGCGCGAGACTTATGTCACCTCGCAGCAAGTAGAACAGACCGAAGACCGCAGCCGGCCCAAAATCGACAAGATGCAAAACGATGGCAACGGCGGCCGCTTGCTCCTTCGCTATTCCAAGAAATACCAGACCTGCGCCTGTTGCCGCGTGAAAGGCTCCGGCCGCGCCGCCGGGGGTCGGCACCGCTGAACCGACCATCGACCAACCCAAGACGAAAAAGGCTTCGGTAAATCCAAATCGCTGTCCGGAGACTTGTAAATGGAACGCGCGAAAAACCAGGAGGTTCGCTAAGACGATCGAACCCCACAACAGTGCTGTCCAACCAATCGTTATGGACAAATCGCGCGCGTCCGCGAGAATGCGGAGGGCCCTCGCCAGTTGATCCAGCAAGCTGAGCACGGCTCGTTTCAGTCTGCCCGGTAAACGGGGCCATCTATTGAAGCGCGCTTCGAGCCAACCAATAATAGTTTGGGATTTCCACCGAAACCAAACCAACGCCATAATGCCGATAGCCCCGAGCACGACCAAAAGCAATCCAAGTTGTCGAACGTGAGTGAATTCACCGGTGGTTCCGGCGATCGGGCGAAACCATAAAAGGTTGACCGCGAATACGAAGACGACCGTAATTGAATCATAAACGCGCTCGATCATGATGGTGACAAATGAGGCGGCAGGGCGGACGCGGCGATCGCGCATCGGCAATACCACCGGCCGTACGACTTCGCCGACGCGGCCGACGAGCAGGATCGCTCCGAAGCCGACCGTCGTGGCCACCCAAAGCTCGCGCAGGCTCGCTTTCCCAAGCGGCGCAAGGAAGGCGCGCCAGCGAAATGCCCGCCAAAGGTAGGCCAGAACAATAGTCAAGCAAGCCAGCGCGATCAGTCGCCAATCCGAATTCCGGAGCCCGGCCATTACTTGATTCCAGTCCAATCGGCGGCCAAACCACCACAGAAGAGCAGCAGCAAGTAGCAACAGCGCTCCGAATTCGATGTATCTTCGATACTTTCCCAAGGCAGTAATCCGAAAGGCTAATGACACGCCTGCGCCAAAGAGGCAGTGCTGGCCAGCTAAAGCTTGACTAACTCGCGAGGCCGACCACAAGATATTGCGCGTCGCGGAGCAAGGCTACATTAATTTGGCGGAGCCGCGCAAGAAAGCGAGCTGCGCGACTGGTCGGGAACTTTCCTTGAGGGGCATTCGTAATCGCCTTCGGACAAGGAAGTTTTCCACCTTGCCGAACGCGTTCCGGGAAACGAGCTTTGAGTTGAAGCTGGAGAAGCATCAGGTGGGGGCGGTAAAAGCTTTGGCTGCCAGCGAGGGAGCCCAGTTGGTCCGACGATGTCGCGCAGGGGACGGTGCGGCGTGGGAAGAGATTGTGCAGACCTATTCGCGACGCATCTACAATCTCGCCTATCGCTTCACTTCGCGGGCCGACACAGCAGAGGATTTAACGCAGGAAGTTTTCATTCGCGTTTATCGATCTTTGGAACAATACGATCCGAAACAGGGTGACTTGCAAAACTGGTTGATGCGTCTGGCGCGCAACCTGATTATCGATGATTACCGAAAACGGCAGCGCACACCGCACGACAGCCACGCGGAGGACCTCGCGGATCACACTTACCATCTCCGGGCCGCAAACAGTTCGGTGCAGCGCGAAATGGAACGGCGCGAGCTGGGCGCGCAAGTTCAGGCAGGGATTGATAAGCTTTCACCGGATTTAAGGACCTGCGTCATCCTGCGCGACATCGAAGAGTTGAGCTACCAGGAGATTGTCGATCTGTTGAAGATACCGGAAGGAACCGTAAAGTCGCGCATTAATCGCGGGCGCATTGAGTTAGCGAAGATACTGAGACGAATGAAAGTTGTGGCAATCAGTGAAGCTTGATCTGTTACTGCCCGGCTCTCGCGCGGGGAACCGAGCAGTGGGAAGAACCAAAGGGGGCGGAAAAGAGTAGCGAAATGCTTTGCACGGATTTTGAAGATCGGTTGAGTGATTATTTCGACGGCTTGTTGGAATCGGACACTCATCGTGCGTTCGCGGAACATGCGATGCGCTGTCCCGTATGCAATCAGACTTTAAGCCAGGTAAAGAACACTCTCCAGGCGTGCCACACTGCTGAGGTGCCGGCGCCGCCGGCGGAACTCGACGCACGCATTCTGTTGAGGACTATGCCCGAGACGGCGATGACCTGCGGAGAGTTTGAGGAATCTCTAACAGATTATCTCGACGGATTTCTGCCGGCTCAATTGTTTCATCGTTGGGAGCGACATGCAGCGCTCTGCTATCGTTGTACGGAGCTGCCCGGCGAAGTCGTTCGTTCGATTGGCGCATGCTACACGTACAAGAGCGAAGAACTTCTTGTGCCTGCCGGGTTGAATGCCAGAATTTTGCAGGCCACGCTGGGCACGATTGCCCCGGAAGAGGCGCGTGCGCCATTCACATCTCGGCTCGCTTCCCGGCTCCGGCTTTGGCTCGACCCGATCGTGTCTCCGCAACTGGCTACCGTTGCAACAATGCTGCTGGTAGCGGTATTCGTTCTGACCAACACCGTATCGGCAGATGGCTCGATTAGCGGAATGTATCGCGCGAGTTTGCGTTTGGCCGAACAGAGTTATGCCAACGGTGCTGGTGTGAACCCAACGGGCGTGTCAGAGGGAGTTAAAGAATTCTTTGTTGGCTCGCCGCAGGATCAAAACACGCCGGCTCCGAGCCCGCAAGCGCCAAGCCCGGAGGGCCAGAACTCCGCGGACAAGAACGCGAGCCCAAAAAAGGATGGCGGCTCGCAAAAGCAACCGGGTGCTCCGAAAGGGAACGGGCAGAATAATCGGTAACCGAATTGCCGGGGGCGACGCCTAAATGATGTATTGTTCGTATCACGCAAAGAATCCGGCAGTGGTCCAGTGTAATCAATGCGCTCGGCCTTTGTGCCCGGCGTGTGACCATCGCATTCGCGGATTCCCGTTCTGTCAAGACTGCATTGTCGTCGGCGTCGAATTGCTCCGGCAACAATCTCAGTCACCAGCGTCGCGCGTGATCAGGCGCAGAAGTTCACCCTTTGTCGCAACGTTGCTTTCATTCGTGCCCGGTCTCGGCGCAGCGTATAACGGCCAGACCTCGAAGGCGATTGTTCACTTCGCGATCTTCGCCAGCTTTTTCCAGATGGCCGTCATCACTCATGGAGTGCACTTCTTCGTTCTCGGCGTGCTTGGTACCTGGCTGTTCGCCGCGGTCGACGCGTGTCGAACGGCGCAGTTGATGCGAGCCGGGCTCGCACCGGAAACCGAAGAGGACGTGATTGCGCGTCGACTTTACGGAAACCCATTTGCCTGGGGCGTGACGCTGATTGTCATTGGCACGATATTCCTGCTGCAGACGCTACTCGGTATTCAGTTGCCGGTGAAACAGTTACTCCCGGTGGCTCTGGTTGCGCTTGGCGCCTACATGCTTTTCGATTACCTACGCCGGCGCAAAGCATCTGACCGTGTGATTCGCTTTGACTCGAGACGGCCGCCACCGTCAGTGGTCGTAACTAATAGGTTCGACTCTCAGGGACTTACGGGAGAGACTACACAGTTTGCGCGGCGGGAGCTTGGTCCGGTGCCGTTCGAGCGACGTTCTTGAACCTGGGAGCGCGGGCATCTTGCCCGCCTTTAGAGTTTCTTAAGGAATAAGGAAGGTAACATGATCGGTTTCATAAAAGTCTTTGGCCGGCTCGGTGGCATCCTGGCACTCATACTGCTGGTTGTAGCTTTACTTCGTCAGCTCATCATGCTGTTTGGTTTCCTGCTGGCGCTCGTCAAGTTCGCGATCTTAATGGCCTTTATCGTCCTCGTCGTGATGATTGTGCTGGCAATTCTGCGCGATCGATCGCGGCGCCGCAAAGAAGCAGAAGACATCTAGGGTCCTCTCCTAAACAGTTCACGTTATTCTGCAATACTCAAGTGCTTCTCTAGTCGATAGCAAAGCTCTAAGCCGCTACGATATCCACCCGCGCGGAATAACCAAGTTGCTGAAGCAATTGTTCACAGTCGTCCCACTCCAGACCAAAAGCGCGAACGTCGGCGAGACCCAACCGCGACACGACTGTCCTCAAGGCCTCCAACCGCCGCGATAGTCGGCGTTACGCCAGCGCCTCACATCCTGTCGCAGAAGGTTTACCAATGTCAGCAGATCGTGGTCTTCTTCGAGGAAGAGCGCCGTCTGGCCAGTACCTACTCGATCAGTCTTGTACCAGTAGCCTGCGTCTCGTCGGTTTCCCGCGCGCGTTGCGACGCCCGTCTCCTTGTCGTAGAACCAATGATCATTTGGTTCATCGTACGGATTGCAGATCACCGGACTATCGACAGGCTGGATGGGAATTTCTTGCTGGCGAGTCATTGTTCAATTGCATTCGCGCGAGCAGCGGGGAATCGCGATACCGCCCGGGTCACGCAAACCTCGCGCTCGGCTTCTATCCAATCGACGTAATCAAGAATAGTTTCAGGCAATGCAGTTTCATACTCCGACAAGCGTCTCACGAGGCGCTTCTGCTGGTAGCGTTGCCAGATCGCTTCGTCCTCATTGAATCGATTAGCAATTTCTTGAGTGTCGGGTTCGAGCTTCATACATGCTCCCTCTTTTGCTTGCGGCGGACGGGACGAGGCGGAACGGCAGCACGCTTGCTGCTTTTCTTGCTGGTCGCTTTCGCGGGTTCGAACGTTACACGTACGCGCGCGTGAAGTGCATCAGCGACGCGTCTCAGGTTTGCCAGCGAATGACCTTCATAACCTGGCGATTCGAGGCGACTGATGTGCTGCTGCGAAGTCTTTAGCCGACGCGCTAGTTCCTTCTGTGAAAGACCAGCCTGTTGACGGAGTGCCGTCAGTTGCAGAGCTACATTCCACGCCTCGCCTGCGCGCTCAAAACGCGCCGCAAACTCAGGGTCTTTCATTTGTTCGTCAAGATATCGATCGAAATTTGTCTTTTTCATTTTGCTCGCTTCTTCCAGTCGGCCATGCGTTCGTGCGCCGTGCGCAAATCCTGAGCAGCAATCGCCTGACCCTTGTTACGAATACCGTGAACGGCGATGATGCGCTGTCCCTTCGTGAAAAACCAAAGTAGGCGCGTGTTCAACTTACCGACGTGCCGTAGTTCGAAGAGCCCGTCACCGACCGCTTTCGAGAGCGGCTCGCGGTGATATTTCCGATTCCGCAACTTCACTAATCCGGCAAGCACAGCGGTAAAGTCATCCGGGTCACTGTCCTTGAGTTCATTCAGAAACTCGCGCACTGGACAGTACCCCTTAGCTGTCTCGTAGAATTCTACGCTGAATTCCATTAGTCGGCAACATCAATATTGATGTATCAGGAATCTGTGGCATTGGATCGAGAGGTCAAGGTGCTTAGGAGATCTCAGAGGTGCCGTGGTTTGACCAAGCCGATGATTAGTTCCCGCTGAACGATAGCATCAGGCAGGCGTTAATCTCAACACAAAGAAGACTCCGTGATTCGAAAGAGGCAACAAGTTTCCGCTCTCCAAAGGGAAGAAAGAAAGCAGCGACAAATTGCCAACCTTCAACCGCGGAGGTTTGCAATGAAATTGCTCGTGTGATAGGGTGCGCCTTCTTGCAGCACCGGCCGGATGAGTTTTCACCTCAGCACTAGCGAGGGTTCGACTTGTCCGCTGCAGATCTTCAAGCAGGTTTCGTTAAGAATCTAAGACCTCGTAGAGACAAATTAGTTGCGCTCCAGCTCGCCTTCCCCTCAAAGGTACCCTGGACCTTTTCTGTCGGTTTGCGCTGCCCCGATAATTCCGCGCAAAGGCGACCTTTAGGAGTTGCCAAATGGTTAGAGACGAACGCTTCTATGCTTTCATGATTACCTACACCTCTCGTTCACGCGCCCGATTCCGCCGGATTTGTCTGCACAAGAAATGGTTGAAGCTCTCAGCAGCAATCGCCTTTCTCGTCGTTTGCGGCGCGGCGTACGGTTTTTACGGCCTGACGCAGCAAGCGGTGCATCTACGCATCGAGCGCGAGAACCAACGCCTGCGGGCAGAAACCGCAAAGCAACGCCAGGAAATAAATGAACTGAATCACCGCGTCGAAGCGGTGGAGGACACTTCGCGAAAACTCGCGGAAAAATCCGGTGTGGTTAACGACGATGCCGCAAGTTCACCGGCCGCCGGTGGACCGGCGCTGCCACTCGATGCGGTTAGCCTCGCGGCGCTCGAAAACAAAATGAATCGCCTTGAACAAAACCTGCGCGCCTACGAAGCCATCTTGCGCGAGCGCGGTTTCACTCCCTCGGTCTGGCCGGTCCAGGGAAAACTGGAAAGCGGCTTTGGCGGCAGGCGTAATCCATTCGGAGGACGATCGTTTGAGTTTCATACCGGGCAAGACATCGTCACCGCGTGGGGTACGCCGGTTGTTGCCGGCGCGAAGGGCAAGGTGACTTTTGTTGGCTGGCAACACGGCTATGGCCAGTTAATTGTGATTGATCACGGCGGTGGTCTGACAACGCGCTACGGTCACCTTTCCCATATCGATTGCGCGCTGGGACAAGAGATCGCGCGCGGAGAATTCATCGGTCGAGTTGGCTCGACGGGCCGCTCAACAGGGCCGCACCTGCACTATGAAATAAGAATCAACGATGAGCCGGTGGATCCACTTCAGTATCTACAGACCAGCCCTAAACAATAAGCCGGAATTGGATCGAGCGAGAGCGGAAGACCTCAGCCAGTGGACCTTTCGTCTAATCTGCTACTTTCCGAGTTGGCTGTCGTCTGTTAATATCCCCTAGTCCCGTTTAATCTTCGGTCAATCAAAGGAATCCCTAACATATGCGTTTGACCCTTTCTCGTTTGGCAGCCGTCGGGCTCGCCATGTTGATGTGTGTGACTGTTGTTCCCGTAAACGTCCTCGGGGACGAAGGCATGTTTTTGCCCGACGCAGTCAATCGCGTTACCTGGGACAAGCTGAAGAAGCGCGGCCTCAAGATTCCTTTTACGGAGATCTACAATCCCAACGGTGTCAGCATCAAAGACGCGGTGGTGATTGTTGATGGCGGCACCGGGGAATTCGTCTCGCCTGAAGGTCTCCTGCTCACGAATCATCACGTCGCATTCGATGCGCTCGTTGCGGCTTCAGATCCAACGAAGGACTATGCCAGTAATGGCTACAAAGCCAGCACACGGGCCGACGAGCTGCCGGCGAAAGACTATACCGTGACCATCACTCAAGATTTGAAAGACGTCACCAGCGAGATTCTTAAAGGCATCGATGATAAGACTTCGCCGGCTGAACGCGCCGGCACAGTGCAACAGAGGATCCAGCAAACGGAAGCCGCCGGCAGCAAAGAGTCGGAAGGCATTTCAGTGCGTGTGCTGCCAATGAACGAAGGTCTCGCTTACCACCAGTTCACCTATCTCGTGTTGCGTGATGTGCGGATCGTCTATGCGCCTCCCAAAAATATCGGATTCTTCGGCGGCGATCCGGACAATTTCGAATGGCCGCGCCACGATGGCGACTTCACCTTCATGCGCGCATACGTTGGGCCGGACGGCAAGCCTGCTGATTATTCACGCAACAATGTTCCCTTCAAGCCAAAAAAGTACCTGCCGATTTCGATGAGCGGCGTGCGCGACGGCGATTTCATGATGGTGTTGGGCTATCCCGGATCGACGCGACGCTATCGCGAAAGTTATTCGGTCGCGTACAACCAGGATGTTTCCTTGCCTTTCCTGATCGACTTCCTCTCGAACCGAATTGAGATCGTCAAGGATGCGGGGAAAGATGATCCGGCGCTGCGCCTCAAACTGCAGAGCGAGATCTTCGATCTCAGCAACACGTTGAAGAACTTTGAGGGCTCGGTCACGGCAATGAAGCAAGCGGGAATTGTTGACAAGAAACGAGCGGAAGAGGCTGCCTTCACGCGCTGGATCGGCGAGAACCCGGCGCGACAGGCAAAGTATGGCGAGGCGCTGCCCACGCTACAAAAAGCGTACGACGAACTGCTCAAGACAGCGCAACGCGACGCCATCGTGCAGCAAATGGCCGGGGCCAGTAACCTTTTGCAGATCGCCATTGTCAGCCAGATGGTTGCGGCCGACAAAGACAAGCCCGAAGCCGAACGCAACCCGGCTCTCGGCGAGACTGTTCGGCGAATCCGCGCCGGCATTGCTTCGCTGTTCGCCGAACGCAAACCAGGTATCGAGCGCGGAACCTTGAGCTTTCTGCTGGAGAAAGCAGACGCGCTTCCCGCCGGGCAGAAGATCGATTTCCTGGAAAAACGATTTGGCAGTCTTAAGGGAACGGAGAGGCGGCGGGCGGAGGAAGAGTACGCGCGCGCCATCGCTGAGAGCAAGCGGTTCACAACGCCGGAATCGTTCTCGGCGCTGTTTGACATGTCGTCGGCGCAGCTCGGCGATCTGCGCGAACCACTGCTCGAGTTCGCCGCCGAGATCAGCAAATTGTCTCAGCAAGCGCGTCCGCGCACTCAGCGCTTCAACGCCACAGTGAGCCGCTGGCGCCCGCTAATTCTGGAAGGCATGAGCGAGATGAAGGGCACGAAGCCGTACCCAGATGCAAACCGCACGCTGCGCTTCACCTATGGCGCAGTCAAGGGCTACGTGCCGCATGACGCAGCGACCTATTCCCCGTTTACTCACCTTTCCGGCGTGATCGAGAAAGACACCGGTAGAGAACCGTTCGACGTTCCAGAGAAGTTAAAGCAGCTCTATCGTGCGCGGGATTTTGGACCATATGCGGAAGCGTCAGATGTGCCCGTCAATTTTCTTTCCGATACCGACATTATTGGCGGCAACTCTGGCAGTCCGATCATGAACGGCCGCGGCGAGCAGGTAGGAATCATCTTCGACGGCAACTATGAGGGCCTTGGCAACGACTTTTTCTACAACGAAAGCAAGGGTCGAGCGATTGCGGTCGACATCCGTTACGTGCTGTTTGTGGCCGACAAATTCGGGGACGCTGGTTACATACTGAAGGAGTTGGACCTTCGCGGGACGCTCAGGGGTCGTGGAGCCGCCGCTGGGAAGAAGTAGCGCACAGCTTGTTCGCCGCCCGTTTCCCAGCACGGCAGCGCGAGGATCGCTCGTAAATCCGAAACGTTCGAGCCGCCAAGTGGGGTTCGGGGTTCTTTTGGCGGAAAAGCTTACGATTTTGCTGTTTCTTTCAATTAGCGATTGTTTGACACCCCCAAGTCGCTGTGATAGCCTCTGGGGGCTGGTTTTGGCTCCGCATTAGCACGACCTGCTGTGGCGTCAATTCAAGTAAAGAGGAGCCCAATTTCACCTCGCACTTGATCGTGGACAACCCGCATGTGCGACTTTCATTTAAGCGAGTCGCCCGCGGAGTTCACCGAAGATTTATTTAAGGAGAACGACGGTAGATGTCAACGAGTTTCCCTCGCTTGATCGCGCGTGTAGCAGTACTAGCCGCGCTCGTTACCACAGCAGCCAGCACATTCGCACAGATTCCTGCCGGTTCGTCAGCGCGAGCTATTCCCACGGAAGTGGAAAAGACTGAGGTTCGCGTTTCCCAGATCATCACCCGGGCAGAGGACCATTTCCGCAAGGGAAAGCTGAATCTCGACGATAACAAGCGCGAGGCAGCCCGAGATGAGTTTGACAAAGCGGTGGACACCATTCTCGAATCCGGTTTGAACGTTCGCGAAAGCCAGCGATTGCAAACTTTTTACCTCGAGTTGGTCGAGCGAATCTATCGCGAGGAAGTTCCCATCGGGCATGGCTTGCCGCAAGTGACGACTACGGCCCTGGTCGCTCAAAACAGTCAGTCGCCCGTGTCGTCGCAAGGACAGACTCAAAAGCCTCAACCAGCGCCGGCGCAGATCGGTTTTCGTGAGCAGAAGTTTGAGCCGTCGCCGCTGGATGAACTTAGCAAGTTGGTATTGACGGCAAAAGAAACTGAGGTTTCGTCGGCTGACATCGATGCCCTTGAGCAGGCCAAGAACAACGTTAACTTCTCGTTCACGACTAACCCGCTGATCCAGGGCTACATCAATTACTACCAGGGTCGTGGTCGCAGTACAATGGAGGCTGGACTCCGCCACTCGGGACAGTTTATGACGATGGCGCGTCGCATTTTCAAAGAGGAAGGCGTGCCTGTAGATATTACCTGGTTGGGCCAGGTTGAGAGCGCGTGGCATCCGAAGGCGCTTTCAGTCAAAGCGGCTGCAGGACTCTGGCAGTTCGTGCCGGCCACGGGGCGCACGTATCAATTGCGTCAGACGGCGTGGATCGACGAGCGCAACAGCTTTGAGCAGGCCACGCGTGCCTCGGCGCGTTACCTGAGGGATCTTGCGAAGCATTTTAACGGGGACTGGCAACTGGCCATGGCCGCATACAATACCGGCGCCGGCCACGTGGACCGCGCAATTGCCAGAGCTGGTACCGCGGACTTCTGGACCATCTACCCGTACCTCTTCCAGGAAACTCGCAATTACGTTCCGAACATTCTCGCGGTTATCTTGATTGCCAAGAATCCCGAGAAGTATGGCTTTCAGGGGATTCGGCCGGAGCCGCCCATGGCCTATGACCGCGTCGAATTGCCCACCGCGACCGGCTTGCAACTAATTGCCGATGCGACAGACTCCAGCGTGGATTACCTTCGCGCTATCAATCCTGAGCTTCGTCGCGATGTCACTCCACGCGGAGACGCGTATGTAGTTCGCGTTCCCAGTGGCAAGTCGAAACAGTTGGTCAGCATTCTTAAAAGAGTCCCTGGAGATAAGCGAGACACGGCGCGCATCATCCGAATCGTACCGGGAGAAGATCTGCAGTCAGTCGCGAACCGAACGGGCGTGAGTGTGCCGCAGCTTCAGGCTTTCAATAACGGCGTAGATCTCAAATCGACAACCAAGCTCGTGGTGCCGTTTAGCGGCATTAGTCTTACCAGTCGCCGTCGCGCGGCATCAGGCCCGGATGAGACTCCGCGTGCGAGCCTGACAAAGATTCGTGCGCGCAAAGGCGACACCATCGCAAAGATTGCTGCGGCTCACAAACTCGATGCCGGCGATCTGGCTCGATTGAATGGCTTGTCTGCTGATGGGGAGTTGCAAGTGGGCCAGGAAATCAAACTGCCGGCTTCGACGGCTGCGCCGGCGCCAGCCCGTCATCGTCGGCACCACTAGAATCCGAAACGTGTCTGGTTTTCCGGCGCGTTGGTAAAGTCTAACAAGCGCGGCTTCGATTTTCGCAAGGCGCGCTTTATTTATCTCAAGTAACTCGGTTGGCTAAGCTCTTCGCTGACGGCTCGATCATTTATGTTCCTCTAGCTTCACGTGGTGGCTTCCTCTCATGCTCTTTCGGACACTCTCGGCGGCCGTATACGGAATCGATGCCGACCTCGTCGACATCGAAGTCGACCTGACGCCGGCTCGCAGCGAAGCGGATTCTCCGTCATCAGTCACAATTGTTGGTTTGCCGGATGCCGCCGTGCGCGAGTCGAAGGAGCGAATTCGCGCGGCCATCAGCAATTGCGCATTCTTCTTTCCCTTTCAGAAGACCACGATCAACCTCGCGCCTGCCGACGTGCGTAAAGAGGGCGCGAGTTTTGATCTGCCGATTGCCCTCGGCATTCTTGGAGCAAACGGTGATCTGGCCGAAAGCGCCAGCCTGATCGATATGGTTTCAGTCGGTGAGTTATCTCTCGATGGGCGGGTGCGTCCGATCAAAGGCGCGTTGCCGATTGCGATATTGGCGCGCGAAGGATCAATTAAACACCTGCTCGTGCCTGAGGAAAATGCGAAGGAAGCCGCGGTGGTATCGGGCGTGAATGTTTATCCCGTCACCGATCTGCGCGGCGCTGTTGAACTGATTGCTGCTGTGCGTTCGTCAAGTCCACCGGAACCATTGCGAGTTGATCCCGCAGAAGTGCTTCAGCATATTGACCACTACAACGTCGATTTTCGCGAAGTACGCGGCCAACAGGCAGCGAAGCGCGCTTTGGAAGTGGCCAGTGCCGGCTCGCACAACATTCTGCTCATTGGCCCACCCGGCTCGGGCAAGACCATGCTCGCGAAGCGCCTGCCGACGATCCTGCCATCGTTGGAATTCGAAGCGGCGCTCGAGCTGACCAAAATTCATTCTGTCGCTGGGCTGACGGGCCGTTCGGGTTTGGTAACTGAAAGACCCTTTCGTTCGCCCCACCATACGATCAGCGATGCGGGTTTAATCGGCGGCGGCGCCGTGCCGCGTCCCGGTGAAGTGTCGCTCGCGCACCAGGGCGTTCTCTTTCTCGACGAGCTGCCGGAATTCGATCGCAGCGTGCTCGAAGTTTTGCGTCAACCCCTCGAAGATCAGAAAGTAACGATCAGTCGCGCTTCGATGTCGCTCACATTTCCCGCTTCGTTCATGCTGGCCGCCGCGATGAATCCCTGCCCTTGTGGCTTCTGGAACGACCCAACGCGCGAGTGTCGTTGCACGCCGCTACAAATTCAACGTTACGTCGGACGCATCTCCGGGCCTTTGCTTGACCGCATCGACATTCACATCGATGTGCCGGCGGTAAAGTTCAAAGAGCTAACCGGAGAACCTCCACCTGACGCCGAAAGCTCGACAAACATTCGCGAGCGCGTGATCCATGCCAGAGAAGCGCAACAAAAACGCTTTGCCGGCGAGAAGATCTACTCGAACGCAGCGATGACCTCGCGCATGATTCGGCTTTACTGCAAG
>JBGQJU010000072.1:0-29963 GCA_041499185.1 Pyrinomonadaceae bacterium
ACAAGATCGGCGCATGCCAACGGGGCGCTAGCCCGACCGTAAGGGAGGGCTCATGTGTTAGCGACGTGTAAAGACTGAGCCCTCCCTTACGGTCGGGCTAGTGCCCCGGTGATTGATCAATTAACCGAATTTCTGAGACACCACACTAGCTATTCACTGCCGAATATGAGGCCCAAACTGCGCCAGCAGTCTAACGCGAATAAAGAAAGCAGCAATGAAGATCATACAATGCCTTCGTGGCGTGACGTATTTCTGTACTTTCTCTTTCTTGGCTTTGTAAACGTTGGAACTTCTGAAGATCGATGTGGCCAAGGTGGCGGTCGGAGCGATGGCTGCCGGGATCCTCTACGCGTTCGTTCGGCAACTGTCATAGGATATGGGAGCGCGCACCCGTTGGTTTTGCTGGGATGAGAAAGACCAATTGGCGCACAAGGAGCCAGTCAAATGAAATTCACGATCTATTCTTTTAGTTTCTTGCTTCTCTTGTTGTCGCCGGCAGTGGTCCCGGCACAGACGACCATGATTGATTTCAACCACGACAAAGTCGGAGAAGCACCGAGCGGTTTTTCCACTGCGCTCACGGGCAAGGGCAAACCTGGCAAGTGGGTGATCATGAAGGATGGCGCCTCTCCTACTCAAGGCAACGTCCTCGCCCAGACTGATGCCGATCGGACGGACTATCGCTTTCCGGTGTGCGTCTATGATGGCCTGACCGCAAAGAATGTCGATATCAGTGTGAAGTTTAAGCCTGTCTCGGGCCGAGGCGACCAAGGTGCTGGCATCGTCTGGCGTTATCAGGACAAGGACAATTATTACATCGTCCGCGCGAACGCTCTGGAAGGCAATGTCGTGCTCTACAAGGTTGAGAACGGCAAGCGGACTGACCTACCCCTTTTAGGCAAGGGGCGCACGTACGGGATGAAAGAGAAGGTGCCCTCCGGAGAGTGGGGCACACTGCGCGTGGTTGCCGAGGGCAATCACTTTGAGGTCTACCATAATGGTAGGAAACTTTATGAAGTAGAAGACGAGACCTTCAAGGAGGCCGGCAAGATTGGATTATGGACCAAGGCCGATTCGGTGATCTACTTCGACGATCTGCAAGTAACCGCAAAATAAAAAACCAGGAGGCGATATGAACGAGAAAATCTTTTCGAGGCGCAAAGCCATTGCAACAATCAGCGCTGGAGGCGCGGGCCTCGCGCTCGCTAATTTCATCGGCAATGATACTGCGAGAGCACATGAAGGGAGCGAGAAGATGACAGACGGACAAACTACTGCGACGGCGGAAGCGGCGCGCGCTTTCCGCGGCCAGCACCAGCCGAAGCCTTTAGCTTTCGATCCCGCTAAACTCAAAGGCATCTCGGAAAAGCTGATCAGGTCGCATTGGGAAAACAACTATGGCGGCGCCGTCAAAGCGCTCAACGCGATCGAACAAAGACTCGGCGGCATGCTGCAGGACAAGGACTTGCCGCCGTATGTTTACGGCGATCTCAAACGCGAAGAGTTGATCCGCACCGGCTCAGTGGTCCTGCACGAGCACTACTTCGCCAATCTTGGCGGCGATGGCAAGGCCAGCGGCAAAGTGGTCGATCTGATCAAGCAATGGTTTGGGAGTTACGAGCAATGGGAGGCGGAGTTCAAGAAGACGGCGAACGCGCTCGGGGGTGGTTCGGGCTGGACCATCCTCACATACAATGCGCACACCAGAGAGGTTCACAACTACTGGGCCTGGGATCACATGCACAATGCGCCAACGGGTATGCCGCTGCTCGTGCTCGATATGTACGAGCACGCGTATCAAATGGACTATGGGGCGGCCGCTGCCAAATACGTGGACGCTTTCATGCAAAACGTGAATTGGGAAGAGGTCAACCGTCGAGCTGAGGCTGCTCTGAAGGCGAGTGCGGCGTAAAAACGGCTGGGCTCTTCGGGGGCCGGGTCGGAGCAATCCCGCCCGGCTAGCCGACTGCGCTTAATAGAAGTTGTAAATCAAGTAAAGGAGAATCGCGGTGAGCAAACTGGAAGTAAGTGCCCGGATGACAATTCGCGAGGGGAAGCTGGAGGGATTCAAGCAGCAAGCGGCGGAATGCATTAGGCAGACAAAAGAGAAGGACACGAAAACGCTCCGTTATGACTGGTTTCTCAGCAGTGATGGGACCGAGTGCGAGATCCGCGAGGCCTATGTGAGCTCGGAGGGTTTGATTGAGCATCGGATGCACATTGGCGAAGCGCTCAGTAAACTCTTCAATGAATTCGCCGACGCTCATGCGGTGACGGTGTATGGGAACCCGTCGCCAGAGCTTGTGGAGATGGGGAACGCCCAGATGGCCGGGAGGATTAAGTGGTATTCCTTCCTCCAGGGACTCGAGTCTTGATTGAGGTCGATCAGCCTTGATTGCTCGTGACGGATTTCATTTAATCACAACCGGCGCCTCTATGAAGCTCATCTGCTGTCTCTTCGCTTTTCTTGCCGTCTCGTCTCCGGTCCTGGCCCAGACGGTGTCGTTGCGTGGCCTAGTCACTGATCAAAATGGTGCTGTCGTTCTCGGCGCTAAGATCACAGTCAACGGATCGTCCGGACTAACCAAGACGACGAGTACTGACAAGACCGGATCGTATTCTTTCACGGGATTGCCGCCGGGAGACTATGAAGTGCAGGCGTCCGCGCCGAACCTCGAACTTGCCGAGCCGGCGAGGATCTCTTTGCAGGGCGGCGCGCAAACGCTCGACTTGCAGTTGAAGGTCGTCTTGGCGCCGGAGAAAGTAACCATCGAGGAAAATGCCGCGCCCCGTGTCAGCACCGACTCAAACAACAACGCCAGCGCTCAGGTCTTGCGCGGTGACGATCTGGATGCGCTGTCCGATAATCCGGAGGATCTACAGGCGCAGTTGTTAGCGCTCGCCGGACCCTCGGCAGGACCCAGCGGTGGGCAAATCTTTATCGATGGTTTCAGCGGTGGCCAGCTTCCGTCGAAGGAATCAATTCGTGAAATTCGCATCAATCAGAACCCCTTCGCGCCCGAATATGACAGGCTCGGCTTTGGGCGCATCGAGATCTTCACTAAGCCTGGCACAGACAAGTTCAAGGGTTCGCTCTATTTCAACTTCGCCAATCAATTCTGGAACACGCGCAATCCGTACGCGCAGCAGAAGGCGCCATTCCTTTTGAAGGAATACGGCGGCAGCGTAAGCGGCGCGGTCAACAAACACTCGTCTTTCTTTCTTGATGTTCGGCGCGATGAGATCGACAACGGCTCGATAATCAATGCGATCACACTCGATCCGCAGACACTGGCGATCGTCAATCCGTTCACGGACGTGTTTCGGACTCGACAGCGCCGCTTCGGAATCAACCCACGCATAGACTATCAGCTCAACGCGAAGAACACGCTGACGCTTCGCTATGGTTTCACCCACGCTGACATCCGTGGCGCCGGCATCGGCGGATTCAATCTGGTTTCTCGTGGCACTCATCCTGAGAACAAAAACCACACGCTACAGATTACGGAGACGGCGGTGTTAGGAAAGAACGCTATCAACGAAACGCGTTTCCAGTTTTTCCGCACTTACGGCCCAACTATCGCCGACGACTTAAGCCCGGCGATCCAGGTGCTCGGATCTTTCAACGGCGGCGGCGCGCAGGTCGGCCATTCGTTCGACGCGCGTAACAGTTACGAGTTGCAGAACTACACCTCCATTATCAGCGGCACGCATTCGTGGAAGTTTGGCGTTCGGCTGCGCAGGGAAACGATTAACAACACATCGCCGCAGAATTTTGGCGGCACGTTTAGCTTTGGCGGAGGTGACCGAGCACCCGCTGTGAATGCCAACGGCCGTCCAAACTGCGCCGGCCAACCGGTGCTGACGCCTGTTACTTCCATCGAGCGATATCGTTGGACTCTGTTGATGCAGCAAAGCGGTTGCTCGCCCGCGGACATCCGCAGGTTAGGAGGCGGAGCGACGCAGTTCAGCATTAACGCCGGCAATCCGGAGATCTCGGCGAGTCAGGTCGATGTTGGTTTGTTCGCGGGCGACGACTGGCGCGTGCGGCCCAATCTAACTCTAAGCCTTGGACTGCGCTACGAAACGCAAAACAACATTCATGACTGGCGCGATTTTTCGCCGCGACTAACAGTTGCATGGGCGCCCGGGCCGACAAAGCAAAACGCGCGCGCCAAGACCGTCCTGCGCGCGGGCTTCGGTGTTTTCTACGATCGGTTCAGTCTCTCGAACCGGCTCACCGCTCTCCGCTATAACGGCATCGTGCAACAACAGTACGTGATCACCAATCCGGACTTTTTCCCTTTGATTCCTTCGATCTCTTCTCTGGCTGGCTTCCCGACGACGCAGACCATCCAGCAGATCAGTCCCACGCTGCGCGCTCCATACGTCATTCAATCCGCTGTGAGCCTCGAACGCCAGTTGCCGTTTAATACAACGATCGCGATCACGTTCGCGAATGCGCATGGGCTGCACTTGCTGCGCTCTGAAGTGAAACCCGGACCGGTTTTCCTGATGGAGTCTTCCGGTCTGTACAACCAGAACCAATTGATTACTTACGTTAATTCCAGACTCAACAAAGACGTTTCGCTGTCTGTCTCGTACGTTCTGAATCGCGCGCTGAGCAATACCGACGGTTTGGCGACCTTTCCCGCGAACCCGAACGACTTCACAGGCGAGTACGGTCCGGCTTCGACCGATGTGCGCCAGCGCTTTACGTTCACCGGAACAATCAACACAAAGTGGAATGTGCGTTTTAATCCGTTTGTGGTGGTGCAGTCTGGTCCACCATTCGAGATCACTGTCGGTCGCGATCTTTATAATACGACTCTCTTCAACGGTCGGCCCGGAATCCCGACCGACCTAACAAAGTCTGGTCTGATTCAAACGAAGTATGGATTGCTTGATCCGAATCCGACGCCAGACGAGAGAACGCTGTCACGCAACTTTGGGCGCGGGCCGGGTTCAGTCACCGTGAATCTGCGCGTAACCAAGACGATCGAATTCGGACGCGAGGGATCTGGTGCAGCCGGACCACCGCCGAGCGGTCCGGGCAGCGGCGGACCGGATCGTCGCGGTACAGCGGGCGTTTTCACGCCAGGAGCAACACCAGCTCCTTCCGCCTCTCGAGTAAGTCGCCGTTACAATCTGAGCATCGCGATGTCGATTAACAATCTGTTGAATCACACCAACCCTGGCTCAATCATCGGCAATATCACATCGCCGCTCTTTGGTAATGCTAACCAGCCATCCGGCGGAGGCGGTGGATTTGGCGGAGGCGGTGGCTTAGGGTTTTCGGAAAGCGCAAACAACCGGCGGCTCGAACTGCAAATGAGATTCTCGTTCTAGCGAATCAGGACCGCATGCGCCGCTTCAATCCGCAGGCAGAATCTTGATTGCTACTTTGCGATCCAGTTCCGTATCGTGCGCGAGATACACCTCACCCATCCCGCCCGCGCCGAGCTTTGAGACGATGCGGTAATGGGAAATCACCTTCTGACTTTTGTTTGCCTCGTGCATCGTGCTAGTTTTTCATTTCGTCTTCGCATACTCGTTTTTGGCTTCAATCAGAATCGGCAAATCGCTATCGGCCTCTCTCCACAGCGCGAAGAAGTCTTCGTAAGCCTTGCGTGATCTTGCGGCATCACCGCTCAAAGAGAGCGCCCGCGCCAACCCCAGATGTGCAAGCGGATACAACGTAGACACCAAAAGGTCAGTTTGGCCCTTGTGGTCGAGTATCTTTTGGAACTCGACCGCGGCTTCTGCTCCCTTGCCCAGACGCAGGTAAGCCAGGCCACGGAAGTATTGTGGCTGAAAGTCGGCGGCGGCTTCGTAACGTAGGGCAGGCTCCAGAAATTGAATCGCCCGCGCCGGGTTGTTGCGTTGGAGTTCAATTGCGGCACGGATCACGGGGAGCCAAATTCCATTGAACCTGGTGTCATTCGGATAAAGGTGCGCCAGCTTATCGGCCTGTGTCTGTGCCTGATTGACTTCGCCGCACATCGCTAAGACCGCTGCGCTTCCTGAATATGTCGCATCCTGGACGGATTCAAGCGCTTGCACCGCTTTCTGTTTCGCGGTCTGGCAATCACCGAACAGCGCGGCCGTCAGCGCCTCGTGGCTTGCCGTCCAGGCAACCAGTCCCTTCATCCCGCCGCGTTCGAGCATCTCCGTGGCACGGTTCGAGAGGCCAAGTGACTTACGCCGCTTGCCCTCGAGCGCCGCGGTTTGAGCTTGTAAAGAGAGCGACCAGTATGGAAGCGAATTCGTTTCCGCCCAAGTCACTTGTTGCTGCATTGCCGCCTTATCATTGGCATCATAGGCGATCCAGTAAAGGTACCAGTGATATTCGGGGGCATCGAGATTGTTGGCAAACGCTTGCTGATAGATCTGCTTTGCCTCGTCAAAGCGATTGAGGAACATCAGCGCGCCGGCATAGTTTGAATAAGCGGCGGCAACCTTGGGGTTAAGACGGACGGCCTCGCGTCCGTTGTCGGCCGCTTTCCCAAATTCACCAACGTCCAGATAGAGATCGGCGAGAGCGTGATAAGGTCGCCAGTAACGCGGGTAAGTTTGCTTCCAGACTTCGCCTACTTCGATCCCTTTCTCCAGATCGTGCGTGACCGCCCGGTGATAAATGAGGGTGATGTATAACTTCTCGTTTTCGCTGGCACGCTCGCGCAACTCAAATGCTTTGCTCGCGGAGACAATCGCCTCATTGATATAACCGCTATTCAGTTGTTCTCGCGCCAGAGCCTGATAACCGAGTGCGAAAGTCGGATCGAGTTCGACCGCGCGCTGATAAAACGGAATTGCCTTTGGGTAATTGCCGCTGTTGGCTTGCTCTAAACCGAGCGAATAAGCCTTGAGCGCGTCCAGCGATGAGGTGGTCGCCTGTTCGATCGGGGCATCGAACTTCTGAATCGAGCTCAAACTTTCGCCTAACTGCTCGCGCAGCCTGATTGCGGCTTGTGAAAGAGCTGTTAATACCCGCTCCTTGCCGTCGGCTTCTGTTTGCTCGCGCGCAATTTCGTCGCCCGACTGCGCGTTGACCGCCTTGAGCGTGATCACGTAATGGCTGCCCAGAGGAGCAATCGAACCTGAGAGAAAAACTTTTAATCCTTGGCGTTGGCAAATCTCGCGCGCTACCGCTTCGCTCACGCGCTCGTCTGGCCCGCGCTGCATCAACTGCAAAGTCTGACGCACGCGCGAGTCCGGAAAAATGTCGAGAAAAGGCGACTGCCCAAGGGTGACGGCCAAGCCTTGTTTGAGTGTTCCATCGAAGACCGGATCGCCCGTCGCATTCTCGATGTCGGCGAGCAGGATGGTGTCTTTGTCGGTCAGTGCCGCGGGCCGGGGTCTGAAAGCCGCGAAATAAACCAGGGCTGTCACCGCAACCAGGAAGGGAATCAGCGCGAGGAATACGCCGCGCTTGTGTTTCCTGAATTCATCGACGAGGTACTCTGCGCTTGAAGTCGTGTGAAGATCGGTGGTCGCGGTCTGGCCCGTCGCTCCGATCCCCTCAGTCGCCGCCGCGACCGGCCCTGTGCTCGGTGTGGCGCCGGTGACAGTCTTCGCCGCGGTTAGCGCATCGCTGTGGTCAGCGGTTGCCGAGCGCTCGAGTTCCGCTTCAAAGGCCAGGCGCCGTCTCAAGCCCTTCAAGTCAGAGGAAAAATCTTTGGCATGTTGGTAGCGTTGCTTGCGATTTTTTTGTAAGGCTTTGACAACGATGCGCTCAAGTTCGGCGGGACACTCCGATGCGAGTTCCGACAGGGCGGGCGGCTCATTCGTCAA
Source organism: Pyrinomonadaceae bacterium (assembly GCA_041499185.1). Lineage (GTDB taxonomy): Bacteria > Acidobacteriota > Blastocatellia > Pyrinomonadales > Pyrinomonadaceae > JAOAPY01. Next base: position 7,795 of record JBGQJU010000072.1, read on the forward strand.
GATCGCCGCGATCAAATCACCAAAGGTCTCGCCCAAAAACGGTTTCCGGCCGGCAACCATTTCGTAGAGCAGCACGCCCAAACTCCAAATGTCGGTACGCGCATCTATCGTCTGATTCCGCACCTGTTCCGGCGCCATGTAGTGGGTGGTGCCCATTATTTTGCCGGGCTCGGTTTTGACCATTTTCGCTATCGTGTCGGCTTCGCTCTCGATCGCACCGGACGTGGGTTCGGTTAATTTGGCGATGCCAAAGTCCAGTACCTTCACATAGCCATCGCGTCGCAGCATGACGTTGCCGGGCTTGATGTCGCGGTGCACAATGCCGGCCTCGTGCGCCGCCTGTAGTGCTTTTGCGATCTGCGCCGCGACCGCCAGCATTTCGCTCAGCCTCAACGAATGATCCGCGAGCCGATCGCCCAGGGTTGTGCCGTCAATAAACTCCGTCGCGATGTAGTGCACGCCGTCGCTCTCGCCAATTTCGTGAATCGTGATGATGTTTGGATGATTCAGCGCAGAAGCGGCTTTGGCTTCCTGCACAAACCGCCGCATTCGTTCCGCGTCTTCAGCAAATTCCGGAGGCAGGATCTTGAGAGCCACTTTGCGATCGAGTTTCGTGTCCTGAGCCAGATAAACGTCGCCCATTCCGCCCTCGCCGATCTTTGAGTGGATTTCGTAACGGCCGAGTTTTGTGCCGGCAGTAAGCGTCATTGCTTGAAATTACTGATCAGGACCACGTCGCTCGTCAGCGTGCCGCGCGAGAGGGCGAGCTGTTTGCCGTCGCGAGAGAAGTCGAACCAGAAAATGCGCTCCGAAGTAAAGTCGCTCAACTGTTTCCGCTGCGCGCCATTGACGGGTTGCGCCCAGAGGTTCGAAACGCCCCCGCTCGTGACCACGTAAACGACGGCGCTCCCGTCTGCGTTCCAAGCTAAGTTTGTGCCGGCCTGTCCTGCCAGTGGAAGTGTCTTGACGGGTGGTCCACCTTGAGATGGGAGGATGGCAAGCTTGGCGGGGGAATTCTGGTCCTCAAAATAAGAACAAACGATCTGTTTTCCATCGGGTGAGATAGCCGGGGAAAAAGAGAACTTTTCAGTGAGTTGCACGGGCTGGCCGCCATCAATGCCGACCTTCCAGATCGTATCCTTATTCGCGTTGGACACATAAACCACCCAACGACCATCAGGCGAACAATCCGGACTGACGTCAGACTTATCAGTTAGCTGTTTCTGATTTCCACCATCAATGTCCATTCGCCAGATGTGCGGAGCGCCTGTCCGGTCGGACGAAAAAATAACGTAGCGTCCATCCGGCGAGATAGACGGCTGACCATTCGTTCCCAAGTTTTCGGTTAATCGTTTTGGATTGCCGCCGCGAGCATCCATCAAGTACAGATCAAAACGGCCGGCCATGTTTGACGAGTACACTAGTTTGCCATCCGGGGTCCAGGAAGGCTCGCTATTAAAATTCCGACCCTGGGTGATCTGTGTTGCACGTGCGGCATCAAAGCCGGGCATCACCCAGATGTTCGCCACTGCCTCGGTCTGCACCGTTGCCAGCTCAGTGAAATCCGCGGTGAGACTGATGGTGGAATAGGAATCTACGTCGTTGGTAATTGCCTGTGCCTCGCCCGCCGGATAGGAAAGCTGCCAGATCTTGAAGCTGCTTGATCCCTTTTCCTTCGCGGTAAATAAAAGATGGCTGCCGTCAGCGAGCCACGCCACCTGTCGCACCTCGTACCACTTTTGCGGAGTGAGGAATTTGATCTTACCAGTTTCAACTGGAATCGTAGCCACACTCATATCATTCTCTGCGGCATTACCCACCGGCACCGCGAGAATTTTTCCATCCGGCGACCATGATAGGGCGGCAAAACCAGCTCTAAAGAAGAACTCGTTGCCACCTCGCACGGCGAGTTGACGTTCTCCGGTGCCATCCGCATTGGCGATCATCAACCTGTCTTGATCTTCAGAATAGTAGAAGAAGGCTATCTGGTTTCCGTCAGGAGAAAACGCCACCGCGTTGTTAATCCCTGTCAGCAACTTTCGGACAGGGCCCCCAGGCACGGGCACCTGGAAGAGTGTTCCTCTCGGATCATTCTTCTCCTGCACCGAGTAATAGACGTAGTTGCCGGTAGGCGAGAAGGCCACTCCGCTGTAGTAGAGTTCAGCGGGTGGAATGATTTGGGTGTCGCTGTTAACGACGGCCACCAGCTTGAGCCAGAGGCTCTGCTGCCCGCCATCATCTATGACATGCACCAGCCATTTGCCGTCTGGCGAAATCGCCGCGTTTTTATCCTTGCCTGTGCTTGTGAGGCGTGTGAATTTTGCCGATTGAAATGAGAGCGCGCTCTTTTTTTGCCCTAGCATTCGATATAACGCGAAACCCACCAAGGCCAGTACCATCAATCCGACGACCATGACCGTGGCGACCTTATGCTCTTTGATTCCGGAGACGATGTATTCGGCACTCGAGGCGCGGGTCGAGAGCGAGCCGGGCGGCGTGGTGGTCGTGGCGCTGAGGGTTTGGGCGTGTGGAGCTTCGGCGCCGGGTGCTTCGCCAGGTGCTGAAGACGGCACAGTCGTATCGATGTTTTCCATCTCGCGCCGCAGCTCCTTCAGTTCGATCGCCACGTCTTTGATTGTCTGATATCGCTCGTCCGCGTCTTTCGCGAGACACCGACGAATGATCCGTTGCAGCTCAGGAGGAGCAGACGGCTTGAAATCTGTGATTGGAGGCGCTGGCTCATAGACGATCTTGTAAAGCGTTTTGACCTTTGAATCGCTTTCAAAGGGTCGATGTCTCGTTACGGCCTCAAAGAGCAGGCAGCCGAATGAGAAAATGTCTGAGCGGTGGTCTACTTCGTTGGTCTTGCCCTGGGCCTGTTCGGGCGACATGTAGCCGACTGTGCCGATCACTGTGCCCGGAACCGAATGTTGCGGCATTACTGCAGTGACAATTTCACTTGACTGATCGGCGTCATCAACTAATGACCGCTGCGCTTCGATCAGTTTTGCCAGTCCGAAATCAAGGATCTTCGCAAAACCATCGCGCGTGATCATGATGTTGTCAGGCTTCAGATCGCGATGCACGATTCCGGCGGCGTGAGCTTTGGTCAGACCTTCGGCCACCTGAACGAGGTACTTGAGGAGCTTTTCAAGTGAAGCTTTGTCGCGATGAATCATCTCACTTAACGTAACCCCGTCGATGAATTCCATCGCGATGAAATGCGTGCCATCGTGTTCGCCGATCTCAAAGACTTGCGCGATATATGGATGGTTGAGCGCAGCGGCAGATTTCGCCTCGCGAACAAACCGCTCCATGCGATTGCGATTTGAAGCAACATCAGCCGGCAAGACTTTCAGCGCGACCTTGCGATCGAGCTTCGTGTCCTGCGCCAGATACACCTCACCCATCCCGCCCGCACCGAGCTGAGTTTTGACTTCATAGCGGCCTAAACGAGCGCCGGTGCGAAGGCTTGGGATCATGCGTAACGGGAGCTGCGTTCGCCAGCACCGAAAGAATATACGAACAGACTTTTAGAAAGCGCTAAGAAGCACCCTACAGTATGAAATTCATTCTAGGACAATATGGGCCATGACAGCCAGCACTGGGTAGCGGTCATTTACAAGTCACATTGTTTTATGAACCACTACGCGCACAATTCAGCATAGCTTGTTCTAAGGGCAAACTCTTGGGTGTCTTAGTCTGTAGCAGAATGAAATCCGTTCAGCCCGTGTAATGGATAGTTAGTCGTATGCAATCTAGACTCGGCGCTGACGTGATCTTCCTTTTATTGTCATGGCTGTTGCTGCTTCTTGATTTCCTGCGCCGCGCTGTAAGCGAGGTCTTTGGCCTCGTCGGTTTGAGCCTCAAAACGCTTTGCAATCTCACTCGATCCGCCGCAGCTTTGTAAATTGCTGAAGGATATGGGAGAAGAATTGGTAGCGGGGGCCGGGCTTGAACCGGCGACCTTGGGGTTATGAATCACCATCTCAGCAAAAACTTAAGTCTTTGCCTTTTATATGGTTGCAGCCACCAAGAATTTTCGAGCATTTTACATTCTTTCCCATTCTCTACAGTTCCTTACACCTCATGTGCTGTTTATTCTGGACACAAATTGGCCACACGACTTTCATCAATAGTCAGCGTTGGTTTGAGTTGCCAAATCGTGATCTCAAACAAAGTGCAAGGCTCACACGGAACCACGTCACGCAGAATAACACTGATCGTGAATTACTCGACTCAAAGGGGTCCGACTATGAGGAGGGCAGCGTCTCGAAGCTCGCGGATTCACCTCGCGATTCCACCGGAAACTCGTGCTTTGATCCTCGTGCTGTAGCTGTTGACTCTGAGGCCCGCTTCGGTAGGACTCGATATTCACAGCCAGACCGACCCCTCGCAGAAAGATTTCAAAGCGACTCGGCCAATGCTGAACTACACAATTATAAGAGAGTCTGTGGGCCACAAAAACGCAGGCATATTATGTTAGCGTGAACGCGTATATGGCAATCCTGATTTTCACATTCGAAGCGCACGCAACTTACGGCTTCGACTTCATCATCAGCGGTTGGGCTTGGCGACATCGTATTTCAAGCCGCTTGAGCCTTCACCTGCACCGGCAGTTCGTCTCCGCGCGACCCAGAGGTGAGTGGAGCCGTCAAGCCATCTGCTACGGCGGGCTAAACGATTGACCCGTGTGCCCGCCCGCGAGACTTCCTCCTCTCGGACTCGGTATTCCTCCGTGAGGCCGGTCGGATTCAGGATTCGACCCAACGGCAGAATAGCTGCCGGCGGATGACCGGGACTAGTACGCAGCATGGCCGCGATCTGAAGGGCTATATCCCCGTTCACCTCGTCGATGAGAACCGGAAGAAACGGAATCCAGTTCTCGGGAACCTCGGTCTGAATCTGATACTTGAGCGGCGGGCGAGGCAGCGCTGGCGGCGGTGGTGGCGGCGGGTTCGCCGGTTTCGTCGCATGATATCTTTCGAGGCCGGGTAACGGCAGGCCAATGCCGTTCTCCAATGTCTCCTCGATGGCCCAGACCATGTTTGCCATCTCGTCTCGCAGGAATCGCACTTCCTCGAGCAAAGGTCCCTCGAGAATCGAACCGGCCGCCGTGGGTGGCTGAATCAAGAACGGTGTGATGCCGTTCGGTTGATTCGGCGAGGTCAGGCTGAACATCGTCCAGCGTTCATTGGCGGGAACGTTGGCGGCATCGGCTCGCGGGATATGGGTCTTATCACCAAACACGTCATGGACCACCAGCCACTCGACTTCTATTACTTGCCCGACCTCCTGACGAATTGGAATCAGATACCAATCGTTACTGTGGATTAGCATGAAATCCATCACCAGCATCTTTGCGAGGTCGCGTTTTTCAGGCTGAATGGAGCCGAAGTCTGTGTTGCCCTCTTCAAAATCCCACCAACGCTGGTTAGGCATGCCGCGGAAACGAACATGATTTGGAAGCACGCTTCGCGTTGTCGATGCCACGGCGGGTGCGTCCGCGGGCGGCGGTTCCTTGCTCTTCACATCGAACGTGAACCAGTCAAATCCGCCGTCGCGGTCCGGATCGCAACTCATGACCATGCTGCTACCGTCGGGAGTATCCGCCAACACTTCCACACCATACTCGAGGCGATTCGCTCGCCATGCGTCTGCGTCAGCCACCCCAATGACGCCGTAGAGATCCGTCACCCAGGCGCGCAGATCGTCGAGCGCGCTCAGCACTGCCGTTTGATCGCCGACGCCAAGAAGCTCGGGCGGTAGCGTATTGGGCACGGCTGCGGCCGCAGCGCGAAACAGCGCGAGTCCATCGATCGCCCGGCCCATGACCACGCGCTCAAAGCGCGCGGCGTCTCTATCCGGGTCGGCTGCGAGGTGGTCCTCGGTGTTCACAGGTATGGTGAAATTCGATCTCACCACCGCTACGTCGGCAGCGCTCACTCCACGGGCGCTGAGCAGGAATTCACTGGTCTGTCCCAGTTCGACTCGCAAGGCAAGGTCTTCCCCAAACGCCTCGGTCTCCACTAGATCTTCAAGAGGGATTCGGCCGGTGAGTGGCTGCGTCGGCTGATCCTCGTTGCGCCAACCTGTGAAAGAAGAGGTGCGAGTGGCAGTCTGCATCCACGCCGGAGAAGCGGAGTCTTCTCCCTTGAACTCACCCATCTGCCATTGCCGGGTGAGCAACCAAAGTGGATCACGAATGCGAGCCGAGAGACTCGGCAGGATGTCGTGCTCGGAGCGAGGCCTGGGTTCGACGCGATTCCAAAAAGTGATGGAGTTCATATCAGGTCACTCTACCGATAAAAGATTCCGCCATGACGGAAGTTGTGAACACTGTCGAGATGGTGTCGTCTTCTGTATTCATTGTGAGATAGATAGCGGGAAGAAGTTGGCTAAGCTTCTCCAATAATTCGCCATCTACCGCGCGTATTTTTGCCAGATCAATTGTTTCGTTCAGGGTGGCGATCAAACTATCCAGGTCCCATTGTTCAGTCTGAGCGGGCGGTACTGCGATGAGCACGGCCTGTCCGGCTTCGGCGCCGGGGCTGTCGAAATGAAACGTGACCGCGCCGGCCTCGTCAGCATTAGGAATTACCTCGGTCCACTCATCTATTAGCAAGCCCGCCCATGCATCGGTGGCCGCAGGTTGAACTGGTCGGGCCAGCGCCAGCGAGAGTAAGCCGGAGCGGTGGCGATGCTCCTCATCAGCAAAGTCCAGCGCGGCCCAGCGCGCGCCCGAGGCAAAGGGTAGTTGAGCGGGCTCAATCTCCATGGCGTTGTTGCCAAGCGCTCCGGAATAGAGCGCCATTTTTCGCCAGCGGTTGAGAGGCGAGCGAACGCGAGCAGCCGATTGGAACCACTTCGGCACATCGCTGGGAGCGGTCACTAGCGAGGATGACGCTGCCAGAGCATTGTCCAACTCGCTCGCTCCCGCAGGCTTGAATCGCGGCAGGAAAACAAACTCTCTCCCAAAAATTGCTGCCACGCGAGCGACAGCGTTCGTCGCTGCATCGGCGCTTGTGATGCGCCGATCGGCCTGTGCCAGAACGCTCTGGCCCTGCGCCACGAACTGCACTCTAAGTGGTTCTGTGTCGCCCTTAGCCGAGGTTGGGTAAACTCCAGCGAATCCGTAATCGGCCAACTCCTTTAAGGCGTCTCGAATTGGAGTTAGATTTAATGGACCAGCCGGCGGCGGCTCTATTGCGGCGATAGCGCCGTCCAAAGCACCTCGTCGATTCTTAAGGACTGTGAGCGCGTTATCTGCACGCGTGTTCGCTTCGCCGGGCATCGTGTCGGCGCTATCTGCCAGAGAGATCGTATCCGCGGGAAGTAGATCTGCCGGACGCAGAGCGCGAGCACCGCCCAAAAGTTCGTTGATTGCGCGAGCAACTTCCAGTATCTCAGGGAACGTCCGAACCGTTTCGCGTTCCCACCCTGGCCCTGACCCTCTCTCGTAAGTCAATTTAAGATCGGTAGTCTCCGGAGCCAGCAGCAGGGCGACGAATCCCACTCGCTGGTCCAACTCGCTCAATCCCTGTTCGGTCTGCACTGCGTTCGCGATTGTGAGCAGATCAAGAGGCCTGATTTCGAGGTCGGCGAGCGTTACAACGATTTCCGTGCGATGCTCCGGATCTGCGCCAGTGGGATCAAGGTAACTGACGCGGCATTTGACTGATGCGGGATCACCGAGAATTGTTCCGACCCAGGCATCCAACCTTGGCTCTGTAGTGGCACGTTCCGTCAAAGCGATTCCGGGCCAGATGCCGGGAAGCGCTTCGCCGCCAACAACGAGCGCGAAGCGATGTGTCAGGGTTGAGCCGCTGCGCGCCAAATGCGCAATCTCCGGGTCGGGAGGTCGGATGCCGCGCGACATCGAATCAAGCGTGGCAGCGGCGCCCCGCATGCTCCCGCGCGCAATCTGGTAAACGCCCTCGGCGAGCAGCAGATCGGCTGCGGCGTCGACTGATTCATCCACCAAAGCGAGTTCTGTCTCGATATCGGTGCGATCCTGCCCGCTTCCAGGAAGCCCGGAATTCGGCTGCCCCCAGGGAATCGTGCCTGCCTTCCAGGCATCGCGCAGCTTCATGCCGTCTACCACATCACGCGCCGCGATACTCTCCTGAGCATCAGCGGTGTCCTGGCTCGTGTTCGTCGGCAGAGGATACAACCTCCGAAACGGCTCTTTATACTTATCGAGCCGGCGCGGCCGGTGGCCCTCATGGAGGCCGCGCTCAAATTGATAACCAAGCACCGCGCCCAGGGGCTGGCCATTGCGCACAGCATCGAGGAGAAACTGCGCCTTCCTGACGCGCGCTGAACTGAGATCCACCGCGTAGCGACTCCGCTCCGCGCCGCTGCGGGTGAGGTAGCCATTGCGTAGCACGGCAGCAGCAGCCGCGTGAATCATTGAAGGCGCCAGCACATGACCGCCTGTGTCGACTTGTTCGCCGACGACTCCCAACCGAGAGAGTTCCACATTTCGACGCACAGTCTGTGGGCGCGGCACCAGATCCTCCACCCACGCGTACGCGCCGATGTAACTACCGAGCGGACGGGCCACACGCATCTCCGATAACCTCTTTGCCGGAAGGGAGGAGATCCAGGCATCGATGCGGTGCGAACAAACGTCGAGTGTTTCTGTCAGAAGCCTTTCCAATTCTGCCGTCGGCAGGTTTTCCAGATCGAGCAACGCCTGCATATGAGCGGCTATTCGAGCCGAATCTGTTATCCCAGTGTTATCCAACAGGAATTGGCCTATTGGTTTGGTGCCGCTGACTGCTGTAACGGGAGCTTCCATTCGCTCCCAAACCGTGGATGTGCGTTCTGAGACACCGGCGAATTGCACAAGTTGTACTTCGCGTTTGATTCCGGTGTCTGCAAGATTTTTACTGACGTAAACATCATCGACGGCGTTTCGCAGAACGGTCAGCGTTGCATGACGAAGCAAGCGGTAGAGTAGCGACGTGGGCGCATCTTGTCCGCCACCAGCGAGGAACAGCTCTTTGCGCAATGGATGTAGTCGGACAGTGCGCAGCCAGCGGACGTAGTTAAACTTGAGCTGGTTCGTTTCAGAAAGCGCTGCGTCCTCTACGAAGGGGTGCCGAAACTTAAAGGGGGGATCCTTGTACATCTTGCGAAAGATTTCCGCTGAGTTGGGATCGACACCCAGAAGCGCGCCAACTTGTGCCCCCATCCTGGCCCAATTCTTCTCCAGGATCGCGGGATCAAGACTGAGAAGCATCCAAAGGTTAATTGCCAGGTCAGCACCCAGGACCTGTCGAATGCGAACTTCGCGCGTGCTGGCATCCATTCCGAGGACGGCGAGAAGGTCGGCGTCCGGATCGCTCGAGCCGCCAGTTCGAGGCGCGCGATTTACCTGATCAAGCCAGATCGAGCGCGCCTTCCTAAGATCGTCTGAGAGAGCAATCTCGATGTCGTTGTCATTTCGGCCGGGACGCCAGCGAGAGAGTGAGCTTACCGGCAGTATCCCGTAGGGAGTGTTACCGATGCGAAAAGTCGGATAGTGGCCGCGGGCGCGAACGCTCTTCAAATAGTATTCTCGCAAGACCTCGGTATCGAATTTTTCGGATGCCGGGGCGAGCAGCGTTTCGATGTAGTAGCCCCAGGTGACGGGCCAGAGCGCCTCGGCCATGGCGCGCGCCGGCTTCTGCTGATCGCGATCAGCGTTTTCAATATGCGCGGCTACCTCGATGGGAACGCCGAAGGCGCTCGCAAAGCGACCACCGTCGGAATCGGCGTGCGCGAGTGCCGGGCCGAGCTCCACGGGATAGCTGTTGGCACCGCCGGGATCGGGAGGTGGAAAAGGTGACGGTGCAGCAGTAGTGTTATTGGTAGGCGTTCCCTGCGGCACGATCGCCAGGCCACGCGTGTAGTGATGACTATCAAATAGCGCGGCGAGCTTGTCCGATGCCTGATCCGGAGCGAGCGTCGATTTCACCCCGAGCACCAGCAGCCGGCTGAATCCGAGACCCATATCGTCCCGCCCAAGCGGAATACGAAGCGCCATTCCCGCGGCCTCGGCGTTGGGAAAGTCGATGGTCCAAATGAGTTCCGGATCGAGCTTTAATCCGTCTCCGGAAACGTCGAGCACAGAAGTGGGATCTACGGTAGGTGAAAGCGTGAGTTGGAGTGGTTCCTTGACGGGGCCGCTGACGGCGCGAAGGACCTCCTTGCCATTTCGATATCCAAGAACGAGCCAGCGATCCGGCAAGAGATGCGCCTCTGCCGCCCTGGTCCAACTGTGTGTACGAAGTGGAATATCCGGAGCAAAGACTGGATCGCCGGTGGGCCGTGTGGCCAGGTTTGACGCAGTGGTCTGCTTTACAATCCAGGCCGCTCGTTGCGACATGGCGCCCGACACGATGGCCTTCCACGCGTCCGCTTCCCCGGTCGGGTTCCACGCAGCTCTCCAAAAAGTCTTACCCGCTTCCAACTCCTGCTCGGTAAGCTCCGGCTCGTGAAAGTCGGCCACAATCTCATCCGGGTAAATTCGAAGCCAGAGGTGAGGCACGTTGTCCTGTGGCTTGAAGCGAGTTTCGATTCGAACTGGCAGCATTACGATGGGATATTGCGCGCTCAGCCGCGCGACATCGCGGTCTATACCGAGTCCCAGCGATCCGCGGATGAGTTCATTGAGTCGCACGTCAGCGTTGAGAGCACGTTGCCTCGCGTCCTTTAGTGTCTCTTCACTCGCGGCTACCTGGCGCCCGGCCGCAACCACACGCTCGTCGTGCGGACCATGCTGACGCTTCAAGGTCTCCAAATTCTTCCGTTCCGCAGAGATACTGACGTGCAGATCGTTGACGGCCTTGCGGCTGTCAACTAGTGCGCGGCGCGCGGAATCCTGCGGCGTCTCATTTCGAGTTGTTCCATTCATACGAAGAACCCACTAAGCCGGAAGCATGTCAGAAGCATGTATTGCGATCCGGACTGGTTTCTGGAGCGTTAAATAAGCAAGATCAGCGCTGTGCGTTCCCTTTGGTCCCTCTCCGGCATCGGCGTGCCAGGCAGCTCCATTGCGACTCGTCATGCCGCTGATATCGTGAGGAAGGGGTTGATTGAGGTCAATGTAATTCAGGGTTTCAAACTCGCCCGCGTTCGCCACCAGGTTGGACCACGAAAGATCGTCTCGCGAGGGGGGTGTTGATCCGAAACCATTTTGCGGCAAATCCAGTCCGAACGTTGGCTCGGCCGGGTGCTCCTGTAAGACGAAATACCAACCCTGATCCTTAGTCTTGTCGGAACTGCCCTTGGCCTCCGTCTTTGTCAACTCGAATCCAAAGAAGCGCACATCCGGTTTTAGTTTGCCATGGAAGATCGGATGCTTCTCTTTGCTCTTATCCTCCTCGAGCACACGGACTCCATCTGAATCCAAGTTGCATTTCGCCGCATAGACCTCTGTGTTCGGGTAACGCTTTAAGAGATCGCCGCGAATCAACAAGACCAGGTGTTCCTCTCCACCCGGGAACGGCAGTCGGCTGCTGTTCATTCCCAGATCGTTTCGCTTCTGCCAGGTATGAATCTCCTTAATATCTCTCAGGTTCTCGGGTGTTTGACCCGGCGGAGGAGCCACGCCGGCTACATCCCAGAATTGCCGGAAATAAGAACCGCGCTGGTCTGTCGGATATTCGTTCCAGCGCAATTCGCGGGACATCTCGTGGTTCAAACCGGCCATGTAAGACTCGACAAATTTTTGATTTGTTATGGCCAGGGTCGCAGTGTTCGGCGGCACCTCGTGCAGGCCTGGCAGCAGCCAATCCTGCGAAAGGTCGCCGAGCGGCTGGTACATGGGTTGGGGAAACTTGGGTGCGATCATGATCTCGTCAATCGGGTCGTCGGGTTCCCAATTTATTCCTGGGGCGAGAACTGCTTTGTCACTTACTGCCGCCGCAAAAGTCGTGCGCGGGCTTAGCGCCGTCATTACTTTTACGCGCATTTGTTCCAGATTTACCGGTGTCAATTCGAGGCCGGGCGCGGGTGGGGTACGGAGTTCTGCGAATAGTTTTGAGGCCGCCTGGCGGAAAGCCTGGGCGGCGTGACTATCAGTACCGCCGGCCGTTGCGGTTGGAAGAGACGTTGGCAGCACTGGCCCGGACGCGTTCGGCGCAGTGACCACCGGAGTGAAGCCTGGCAATGCCGGCGCGCTTTGAATTATTCCAGGTGTGATCGTGCCGTCACGTACCGCAACCTTCGTCTCGGCATCGCGTACCTGTTTGCCGACTATGATAGATGCGGCGAACGCCCCGACGGCGATGATTGCAGCGACTACAAAGATCGCGATCCCTGCAACAAATAAAAGCAAGACAGCCAGAATTGCCAACACGAAGGCCAATATCTGAAGCCAGATGACTAGCGCTTTTCGAAACGCTATGCCGGCCTCTGTTGCCCAATCCGGGACCAGCCCATTGGACACCTGCTTATCCGTCGGCAAGGTGTCCGGGGTCTTGGGGGGTGGCGCCGGATTCAACTCGCCGACGTTCAGTCGATGAAGAATGTTGGTAACGCGTGAGATCTGCGCTCGGCCCTGCCGCCTACCCAATGGACCAAGCGGGCGCGCGACGCGGCGGAACTGTGGTTCCAACACAGCGTCAGTGATCGGGCTACGATGAATCTGCGCGTGCAAAGTTATCGGACTCCCCATGATCCGTGTGAACACCGGACTCGTCACGTAGAGCAAGCGCTCTGGTTCAGGTGAGGCGATGTACTGAGTAAACAATTGGTCGGTCATTTCACGGCCGAGCTTCAAGTGTCGTCGCTCTTCATTGGCTTTGAGAATTCCCTCAACCTGCTCCCACGCAGCGGCCATGAGGGGTCGTTGATTGGTTTGCACTACCTGAGTACCCAACCCGGATTCGGTACGATGACGAGGATCGGAGTTCAATTCCTGAAACCAAAATGGACGCTGGTCCGGTTCAAGCGTTTGTTGCGCGGCGTGCCAGCGTGCGTAGAGTGGGGGCGCCACAATTAGTCGGTGAAGCGTGGAGGCCAGCATCTGCGCCGGGGCATTGAGAAGCTCGCGAAGCTTGGGAATGAATCCAGCCTTCTCGGGATCGGTCCACACCGTCGTTTGCGTTGCCGGCGATTTGAGCGCGCCTTCGAGTCCCAGCGGATGGGGTGCGGCCGCCGGCAAAGCTGCACCGGGATCGCTGACGTCCATATCGCGTATACCCACGGTGGCGGGGAGAGGTCTGGCGCGCAACAGGCGCACGAGATACTCGAAGTCGCCCTTGGGCGCCGTCTGAAATCGCCACTGGAAAAACACCGGCAACTCCACGTTGCTGCTCGCGGCGGTCCATGCCGGATCAAGTCCCTTTACGCTGTCGGGAACCGGCAGGTGCAGGCTTGCCAACCGCCCGCGCTCGAAAGCGGGAACGAGATACGCCGTATAAGCCGTCCGCTCTTTCATGCGACGCGGGCAGAGCAATCGGGAAATAATTCGGTGAGGATTGCTCGAAAGAATGCTCGCGGTCTCTGCCGGTGACACGGTCTTTTGCCCACTTACCTGCACGTGGGCCCAAGCCCACGACTGTGCGAGGTTCGGAAGCGAACTTCCCGAAGTCACCACGATTGAAGGAAGTCTTCCGTCCGAACCCGCGGGTATGGTTTGTGAAATTTCCGAATCTTCGAGAATGATCAAAACAATCCACGGGCGCAGGCGATCCGCTAAGGACGGCGCAGCCGCTGTAAATCGCCAGGGTAGGTCGGCTTGATCGAACTCTACCAGTGGGAAGAGATTCGTTTCGGCGTCGAACACGTTTGGCCGCGGCCAGGTGCGAATCACGGCGTTCGCTTCGAATCCGATTATTTCGCCTGGTCCATAGAGCTCAAGGTTGGCAGTAGCGTTAAGAGCGCCGTCGTTGATGTCCACCGATACGGGCACGGTCGCCCTGGTGGGCGGAGAAGGATCTCCATCCCTGTTCGAAATCTGCGACGATATGCCTCGACGCAGTGATGAAACGAAGGCGTAGGAGCCGAGAACTTCGCTCATCAGGTAACCTCCAATTCATGAAGCGGAATGACCTGCAGCTCGCCGCGTTCGCCGGGATGCGTTTCCAGATATGCGTTGAGCGCGTCGTAAGTTTCGCCAATCGTACCCTGCCCGATGTCAAACCGGCCGGACAGGTCAACGGTCGATGCCACCGTATAGGTCGTCTCTGCATCTTTGAACGGCTTGGCGGCATCAAGCCCCGGATTGTAAGCGTTCAGTCCGGTCTTCCAGCTCGGCGCTGTGGCTGCGGCGCTCCGGCTCGTCATGTTCATTTGCGTCGCAAGCCCCAGCGTGTAAATCCCTACAAGGCGAATTGAGTCGGGCGCATCAACGATAATGGTCTCGTACACGACATCAATTCCAAACGATCCGCCGTGCGCCGCCGCGTCGCTGGCCACCGAAACGCCCGCGTCCATAGGTTCGAATGAGGGCCGCGAGAGTTTTTCCGGGTCGGACAACTCCTGGAACTGTCCGATGGCGAAGTAGTCCTTCACGGGAGCCCACGATGGCGCGGGCGCGCCGCCAACCCTGACGAGCGTGACGTTGTAGTGGTCGGGACCGATGGGTCTCGCTTCGCCGAACTTGGTGATCTTTCGGTTTAGCGGCAAGACCTTCTCATGAAGTGAAATTCCGCCGAGTGGATCAACAAGTACGGGGGGCGTGGAACCCGCTGGAATCGCGAGCGAAACCGCGCGCGCGCCGCCCGCGGGAATGGTTGCGCTCCAACTCTCAGGTTTCTTAATTGCGGCCTCTAACAACGGCCACGGATCGGCGGTCGGTAGATCGTCCGGCTTCTTGTCGCCGATGGTCACGGAAAATCCTACGCAGATATCGAAGAAGAAGAGCGAGAGGCAGGCTTCGCCCGATATGTGCCAGGGGTTCGGGCCGGAGAGTTGGCCGCTCAAGTGGATTCCGGCAATGACCGAGCTGCCCGCCCGCAACTCTACCCCGGCGCTGATATCAACGATGAACGAGAACGGTGAAAAGATGACGAGAGCATCAAATCCGATCCAGCCACGCACGTTGAAACCGGCGGCCTCTGCGTACAATTCCGCGTGCGAGCCAAACTGGAATGAGTTGGAAGTGACTGCGAAATAGCTGTCGCACGTTATTCGCGGATTGTCTCCCAAACCGATCGCTACCGTAAGGCGGCGAAGTGCCTTCATACCCGGTGGCGGCGTGAAGTGTGGATTCCAGCCGCCCATGGACAACGCGAAGTTGGGTGGATCGCCCCAGAAGAGTCGCACAGCCATGTCGCCGTACATCGAGAAGATCGTGAGGCGAGAGTCGTGCATCCTGCCGTCTATCGACAGGAACTTTTGTCCAAAATCCAATACGCCAAGTACATCGATGTGAATCTCGACAAGCGCCACGTCTTCGGTCGGCAGCGCCATCTTGAGCTGGCCGATAAGAACGATGCGCACCGGATCAGGCAATTCGAGGATCACGCCCAACTGACAAATGATCAATGATGGCGTGCCCCAGGCGAGTTGGAGCATCGGACCGAATACGTATCGATCAGCTACCGGCGGAAAGATCGTGCGAAGGTCGCTTATGATCTGAGGCGCATTGCGAATGGGGTCCGGCGGGAACATGATGTGATCGAGGACGCCGCTGGAAAGACCTTGAGAAATCGCCTCCGTAACCACCATGCGATTGATCCCGATAAGTCCACCGATTCCGGTGAGCACGAATCCGAAACTGAGTTGAATAGGCGGGAGATTAACCGCAATTATGATCAGGAAGGAGTAACCGGGTTGCCCTCCGGGCAACCGTGTGTCCAACAAGCCAATTGCCGTAACTCCGATTTCCATCAGTCTGAGCTGAAGGATTCCCGAGTACCTAGCATTGGGCTCGTCGAAGGAGATGAATCCCCCACCAGTGATTGGTCCCGCGTCGATGGCGATACCCAAGCCATCCGGAGGTTTGAATCCCAGGCCCAGGTCGAGATCACCGAGCACGCCACGGGGCTGGCCGCCGGGAACAGGGATTAGTCTTAACTTCAGACCAATGTTCTCGATGCTGACTGCGAGCGGCCCCAATGTTATTCCGGCGGAAATCGCGGCAACCAAATCGACTTCTGATCCGGATGCGGTCACACTAAACAGCAGGCCAGAGACATCGGCGGGTCCAAGCTGCAGGTGCAGTGGAATATGAACCTGAATGCCAGCGCTTCCGTGAAAGCTGAGGCCGCCTTTGGAGGACCAGCTCAAAATTCCGCCGACCTCCAACCGCTGAGGGTCCGTACCGAAAATGCTCTTCAGAAATCCATCGCCGTCAGAGAACTGGATGACGATAGCGACCTTGGGTGGATTAGCCTCGACGCCGGTTCCCACGTCGATCTGTAGCTCAGGAGAGGCCACCGGTCCATGCAACGCGATCGCCGCATAGAAGCCGCCGGCCTCGACTCGGTGTGACTCAGGGCTACCTGCAAGAAGCCAGGGCCTTTCAGGACGGCTTGTGACCGCGATCTTCGCATCGAGGGTTGTCGCCCCACCTCCCGACACCACGTCAAGACGATTCGGACGGACCTCGGCAGCGAACGCTCCCTCTGTTTCAAATCCTCCATGTATGGTGATGGTGAACCGGCGTGCGGCGCCGGTCGTCCCGCCGAGCGAACCCACGGCTAATGGCGTGATTACAAAGCCCATCGGTGGGCCGTTGAGATTGCCTCTATCGGGAATCGGCGCGACCACTACTCCGAACTCGCCATAACCTGTCCAATCCGCCTGGGCCGTCGAGACCAAAGGGATCGAAACCTGCCGAACGCTTGTCAGCGCCGGATTAGTTGGCGCATAGTACTGCGTTGCCAAGGATGGCCTTAGCGGTTCGATGCGAGATCTTATCTTCGTAGCCTGAAAGAACTGATTGACCACATCCATTAACTTCACGTGGTCAAAGGGTTGGCCACCGTCGTTCCAGTGGTACACCTGACGGAACATATCGACCGGGTTTCCCACAATTTGCCCGAGCCGTTCCCAGTGAACTCGGCGACGCTTGAAAGGTATGCGGCCCGTGCCGGCCGGCGTTACCGTTTCAATGTCAATCAAGCCAAGCAGCAAGAGAAGTCCGTAGAGCGGAGTCTCTTTGCCTTGAAGCGCCGTCGCGAAGACGTTGTCAAACAGCTCGCCGGGGACTTGATTCCAGAAGGCAGGCTGATCAAGAGGGAAGGGGAGACCACCCGGTGGCGCGGCAGCGAGACCACGAGCGACGTTGATGAGGTTTCCGACTGTCTGAATGAGTTGGATTGAAAGCTCGGCGTCGTTGCCTGTGCCCGCATCCAGTTGATCCGCGATGTTCTTCGCTGCATCAAAAATCGGCTCGACGGCAAATCCGGCCTGAATGGCCGCCATCGAGCCGGGGCTGACACTAGCTTCCCACCCGAATTGGCGAAGGAAATTCTGGAAATTCTCAGGACTGTCAAAGGCGATCTTGAACTGTTCGATTGAACAGCGAAACCCTTTGGCAATTAAACTCAGAAACGAGGCCATTTGGTCCTTCCGAATTCCAGTGGTGCAACGGCTGGGCAGGTCAAGAAGATGGCTGCGCAGGCCGCTAAGTGCGAATGCGGATTAAGGGTCCGTATCATAAGAGATACCGAGCGCTCGATGATTCAGAACATCTCGAACGCGGACTGTCGGTAGATTGGCGCTGTGTCCCGGACCTGCCGGGCGCGGATCCGCACGACCGTCCCAGGGCATCATGATGTCGTCAAAGTTATGTCCGGCCACCGGGGCGCCACCCGAGCCGCCGCGGGCTGGATATTGGTCAGTCAACGTCCCATCCGAACGGCGAACGTGGGTGAGCTGCCAAAGCGCCCAGATGCGGTCGACGTTACAGTGATGCAGCATGAAGATAGGATCGTTTGGAGAAGTCATGGGCCCCATTGAGCCGCCTACCCACACGTGAACGCGATTATGGAGACCCGGCTCACCGACTCCGTCGGGCCGTGCCCATCCCTCGGAAACGTTGCGGAAGGAAAGTAGTGAGGAAGAATCGTTCCACGGTGTACTGTCGTAGAAGTCGATTCGAAGCGCGGCTTCCATCTCGTTCTTCGTTGGAAGCGAACCCGCGAATGGAGAGGTTCCAAAACTGCGCTCAAGATAGTCTACTGTTGTTCTGACGTTCAGAATCCAGTTTCCAGCGGGAACACCTGTTGCAAACGGACCTGTCATCACGCGTTGGTCCGAAGACCGTCCATTCGGTCCCATGAAGTCGTCGTTCCAAATGTGCCCACGCTGGTCGCTTCCTTTGCGACCGTTGTCGTATGTCCAGTCCCAATAGGGAACAGTTATGCTGCCGTCGCCGCCTAGCCGTCGGTCCGCAGCTTGCAAATCCTGTTCGAATGAGATGAGGAATTGCCGATGCCATGGGAAAAAGGCTGGACCCATGTGAGCCCTGTTCGGTCCCGGCGGATCCATGCCGGTGCCTTCCAGGTGCCAGCGGACGTAGAAGTCGTAATCGCCGAACCGTTTCATGTCCAGCACTGCATTCTTATAACGTGTCTTTTCGACTGCCGAGAGTTTGTTCTGATTTCTTCTCAGGCCCATCGCAGTAGTTACTTACTCTTGAGTAAAGTGGATGCCAGCGTGGCCGCCTTGCGGCATGAATCTACTTCGGCCTGTGATCAACGATCGCCTTTGCCAGATCGACCAGGGAACCGAATTTGACGTAAGACATATACGGTGTCCAAAACGCGTCGTCTGCTACAGCGTCGACTCTGATAGGCTGGCCGTCAATGAAAAGTTCTTTTGAATCGCCTTCGGTGCGTATGACGATTTCCGAACCCTTGTAAGAATGCTTCTCTTCAGGCATCTCTAAACTCTTAGGTGATGATGAGACGCAAAAATATCGAAGGCAGGCATGGCAGTCAAGAAAGCGAAGTTCAGTTCCGACTGTTCCGCCCGCTTACACAACAGCAACCGTTGGCTCCTAAAGACAGATTGGCCCATGCAATTTCTGGTGTCCGTACGGCCGGGAAGCCAGAGGACCTGACCATTTCCCACAGATGGATCTCCATACTCTTCTCCTACCGGAAGAATCCTAGATAGACTGCGGACGTTAGTACGATGCGAATCTTGTCAATGATTCCAAACAGCCGGGTCGAGAGTTACGCGAGGAAGCTTCGAGTATCGGTGGAGCACGCCGGGTGAAACGTTCTCGGTCGGTTACATTTGAAACAGTCCCCGCCCCACCACCAACCTAACCGCTTGAGTAACGCGAGGCCTTATATCACCTGAATGCACTTCAGTCAAGAATTATCCGACTAACAGAATTATCCAACAGAATTATCCAACTTACCGGTCAATGCATCACTCAATTGCTGCCGACCAGAACAAATCCAGCCCAATAGAACGGATGGCGGTAGCGCTGGTCTTTCACCATGAGAAGAGCAGCGTCCTTTAATGCGCTTGCCTTCTTCCTGCTGGAAGCATCTCTTTGCGATGTCAGATTCTTGTAAAAATTCACCATCAACTCCGACGTACTAGCCGAGTTGACTTTCCACTGACTCACGAGCATCGAGCGAGTGCCCGCGACAAAGAACGCCCGGGACATTCCCATAACGCCTTCGCCGGGGCTAATTCTCCCGTTGGCGGTTTCACATGCGGATAGAACTGCTAGATCGGCACGGAGATTCATGTCCATGATCTCGCGCGCTTCGAGCAGGCCATCGTTCTCTGGATCGCCTTCGGTTTTCGTCAGCAGCAAGTGGGAGTAAAGAGGATCTTTGTTATCAATGACGCCGTGCGTTGCCAAGTGGATAACGGAGTAAGTCGGTGCGAGCACCTTGAAAGCCTTTTCAGTTGCCTCGCGCCCGATGAATACTTTGCTGCCAGTCGTGCTGAAGCTTTTCGCGACGGAAGTCACTTCTGTTTCCGCTTCTGGCAACGGGCACAACTCTATGTTGCGCTGTTCGTCTTTACCGATGACTGGATTTCCAAACGCGATCAGTGAAGTATTCGTCTTTTCTTTTCCGATCTTTTCTCTGGTCATTTCGCCCAGAACACTCAAGGAAGGCGCGTAGTACACAGCACGATCTTCGATCAAGAAATGGTCGTTTGAACTCATTAGCGCTTGAAATGGAACGTTCCATAGGAAGCCATCGGGGACAATGCAGATGGTATCGATACCACGCAGTTGCTGCTCGGCAGGTTGGATCAACAGCGCATAGAGTTCGCGTGCTGCGCTTGCGTACGTTGGACGCACTTTAGCCAGCGTGTCATGAAACTGATTGACCTTGCGGAGCAAATCCTCAGGTTTAATTGCAATGGGATGCAGTCTGAGGTCCGAAGCACCGCTCAATTTGTCTTTGGTCAAGACGAACAGATAAACACGATCCTTGTCGGCAACGTACTCCAAATATGCGGTGTTATTGTCCCGCGTCAGCCCGTTGACATCATCAGTAGTCAGTGCCGCAGTACGACCGCTTCGAATACGCAAGTTGGGATGTGCGACATACAAAGCATCCTGAAAAGATTGGTATTCAAGACGGGCAGCAACTAACTGCGTGTAAAGAGAATTCAGCGAAGAGGTATTGACAGTCTCTTCAGTCTTGATGCGGTTGTTGATCTCAGAGATCCTTCGGTTAAGGCGCTTCGTTTCTTCTTTCTCAGCAGGCGTCAACACCTTTGCCAAATCAGGCTTGCCATTGCTCAGCACGTCGAGTAAGACGCGTCCTTTGGCTCGCTCGGCATATAGCAATGCATCGAGAGGCTTGCCTTGCTTGATGAGCACGTCGACGAGCGCATGATAGGCACCGATTTTGTTCTCGAAAAACAATTGCAGTTCAACCTCACGCCCTGCGACCTGATCGCGCGTCAATTCAAGTTGCTCGACTGCTTGCTTCAGTGTCTGAATCGCAAGATCTAACTTCCTTTGCGCCGCATATGATTGCCCCAGAGTGGTTGTCGCGAGATATGTGAGCTTGGCTAAATGCGATGCGCGAGCAAGCGTAGCGGCGCTTTCAGCGTGCGATACAGCTTCCTCATAGTTCCTCATCTCATAATAGGTTTCTGCCGAGCGCCAGAGAAGTTCTGTTTGCCGAGATCGATCTTTGTGGTCTTTCGCTATGACCAAGGCGTTACCGAACGTTTCTAACGCATCGACAAAATCTTTCTTCGATGTTAAGACCACACCTATCCCCTCGCTGGCGGCGACCATCACATCGGTGCTCTGAGTCGCCTTCGCCGCTTGCAAGCTGGCTCTAAAACTCGTCAATGCTTCATCGTAATTGGACTGACGCTGTTCAATTACTCCAAGGTTCAGAAGCACGCGAGCTATTTCTCTTTGGTTGTTGTCTGCACGGTAGATCTTCAGACTACCATCGAAGTGCGCTGTTGCTTGAGGATAGTCCTCCTGTTCCATGTACAAGTAGCCGATGCTATTGAGCAGGCTAGCCGTTTGCGGGGACGGTGACAGCGTCTTCGCTAGTGCCTTCTCCAGAAAGAACAGTGCTCGGAGGTGATCACCAGCGGTCGTATAGACACGGCCCAATGCCGCGTACACTTCTACAAGATAGTAGTCATAGTCCGATCCGCCATGATTAAGTCGTTGGTAGAAGGCGAGCGATTTTTGCAGGCTTTCAATCGCCTGAGCGAAATCGCCTTCGCGCATGGCCAGTTCGCCGAGCGTAGCCAATGCGCCAGCCACCCCATACTCATCCGGCCAAGCGCCGGAAGGTGCATTGCTAGTTCGCAAATTCTCCGCCAGTTTGAGACTTCGTTCCGAGTAGTCTTTAGCCGCAACGTAATCTTCCAGAATAAAGTTGATGGTCCCCAGATCGCTGAGGAGGTAGATCAGATCGCGCTGCAGCCCAGCAGAGGCGAAAGCCCGCTGACTTTGGAGATATGAGGCTCTCGCTTGCTCGTATTGACTCAAGCCAGAATACGTTCTGCCCACATTGTAGTAAGTCCTCGCCAGTAATTTTTGATTATTCAGCTGGAGAGCTACTTGCCTCGCAATGTCATATAAGCGAAGACATTGATCGGGTTGATTCAGATAGTACGTGCGCGCCGCCCGCTCGTTTAGTTCTTGCCACAAGGAAGGTGTGACGAGTGACACATTTGCCCTCAGCAAGGCGGCGGTTTCTGTCGGCTTCTCCTGCTGCAACTTCAGGAGGAACAGATCTTGCTCCGATTCGACGCGATTAGACAAT
>JBGQJU010000073.1:0-29756 GCA_041499185.1 Pyrinomonadaceae bacterium
ACAACTTCAATCTGTACTAAGACAGGATAAACTCGGTGCAAAACGCGGCGTCGGTTGCGAAACCGGCGCCGCTCGTTTTTTGTTGCGATGGAACGACTGCTCTAGATCAATCGCGCAACGAATCGGCTGATACGCTGGACGCCTTCTTGTAACTGGGCCATCGACGTTGCGTAGGAGATTCGAATATAGCCTTCACTGCCAAAACCCGCGCCATCGGTCACCACGGTTTGCTCCTCGTCCAACAACGCTCTGGCGAATTCATCTGACGTTTTGAGCTTGCCCTGCAAACAACCGCGCACATTTGGAAAAGCATAAAACGCACCCTCAGGTTCATTGCACGTGATTCCGGGAATCTCTCGCAAAGCTTCGAGCAGCCACGCGCGCCTGGCGGTGTATTCGTTCAGCATCGTGGCAACCGATTCTTGCGGACCGCGAAGCGCCTCTGTAGCGGCCCACTGCGCAATTGACGTAGGGTTGCTGGTGGAATGGCTCTGCACCATGAGCATGGCTCGCGTCCATTCGGCTGGCGCCAGCGCGTAGCCCATCCGCCAACCCGTCATCGCGTACGTTTTGGAAAACGAACCGGCGACGCAGAGCCGCTCGCGCAGCTCGGCAGGCAAACTCGCGGCGCTGAATACCTGCCCCGGAGGATAAACAAAGCGCAAGTAGCATTCGTCAGAAACTGCATAGACGCCGCGGTCGCTCAGCAGTTCCATGATCCGTCTGAACTCTGCTGGCGGAATTACGCGCCCGGAAGGATTACAGGGCGAGTTCAAAATGATTGCCTTCGTACGCGGAGTGATTGCGTGTTTAATCGCCTCGGCTGTCAGCACAAAACCGTTCTCTTCGGTTTCGATGAATAGCGGAGTGCCACCAGCGAACACTACAATTTCGGGAAACGTCACCCAGTAAGGCTTGGGAATCAAGACTTCGTCGCCCGGATTAATCAGTGAGACTATCGCGTTGAAGAGCGCTTGTTTGCCGCCCGATGTCGCCATGACCTCGGTGCGCTCGTAGTGTGTGCCAAACTCGCGTGCGTAAAAATCGATGATCGCTTCCTGCAGTTCGCGTATTCCCGCCGTTGCCGTGTATTTTGTCTTGCCGGCGCGCATGGCCTCAGCAGCGGCGGCCTTGATGTTAGCGGGCGTGTCAAAGTCGGGTTCGCCCGCGCCAAAGTCAACTACATTCGCGCCCGTCGCCCGCAACGCCTCGGCCGCCTGCATTGCCGCCAGGGTCGACGAGGGCTTCATCTTCAAAACGTTTTTCGAAACGGGAAAGAGAGAGCTTGCGGGTTGCGTCATCATCGATTGTCGATCCTTTTGAGTAGCGCAGTATAACACGCGTTGTTTCGGCCCCGGCTTAACCCTTTGCGACTTTCTCTTTCATGCGCGCCTCAACGAGCGGCGGCACCAGTCCGTCAAGCTCTCCGCCCAAGAGAAAGACCTCTTTGACGAGCCGCGAGCTGACATAAGAGTATGCCTCCGCAGGCATCATGAAGACTGTTTCGATCGTCGGCTCGAGCCGGCGGTTCATCAAGGCCATCTGCAACTCGTACTCGTAGTCAGAAATCGCGCGGATGCCGCGAACGATCGCGTCTGCCTGCTGGGCAACCGCATAATGGACGAGCAGTCCCTCGAACGAATCGACGCGAACCCGGCACGAACCGTGCTCAATCTCTTCGAGGACTTCGCCGAGCATCTCCTGGCGTTCCTCGATCGTAAAGAACGGTGTCTTTTCCGGATTCACCAGAATGGCGATGATGATCTCATCAAAGAGCTTGCAGCCGCGCTCAATGATGTCGAGGTGGCCGTTGGTCACCGGGTCGAAAGAGCCTGGATAAATGGCGCGTCGCATAAGTGGATTGCCCCTACATACTGCTTTATCTTGACAGTTAGCGCAAGCGATGTTTCAATAACCCTCGACAAACGTGGTGAGTTAAGGCGACTTGCGGCCACGTAAAATAATCCGCTAAACAGCTCGGCGACTTTTCCGCAGAATTCAATAGGCTTAACGGAAAGCCCCGCGTTGTTGGCGCGGGGCTTAGTCATTTCCGATTGCCGATTGCCAATTGCCGATTGCCAATTGCCAATTGCCTATTGAAGGCCTTGGCCTCTGGCTTCTGGAAGACCGAAGACAAAAACTCTCAGATGAAAGCTTTTCTCGAAACACTAAAGGATCGCATCGTCGTCTTTGACGGCGCGATGGGCACTAATCTGCAAGTGCAGAACCTGACGTTGGACGACTTTGGCGGCCTGCGGTTCGAGGGCTGTAACGAACATCTGCTGATTACGAGACCCGACGCTGTCGAAAAGGTGCACACCGCGTTTCTCGATGTTGGCTGTGATGTAATCGAAACGAATTCATTCAACGGCACGCCCGTCGACTTTAGCGAATACGGCATCGGAGATCAGGCTTATGACCTGAATGTCCGGGCCGCGCGCCTGGCCAAACGCATTGCCGCGGACTACTCGACTAAAGAAAGGCCGCGTTGGGTGGCCGGCTCGATGGGGCCCGGGCGCAAACTGCCAACGCTTGGTCACATCTCCTTCGTCGATCTCCGTGCGGCCTATCGTGAACAAGTGCGCGGCTTGATCGATGGCGGCGTCGATCTCTTAATTGTCGAGACCTGCCAGGATTTGCTGCAAACAAAAGCGGCGCTTGCGGCGATTTTCGATCACTTCAAAGAGACTCGCACCCGCGTGCCCGTCATCGCGCAGGTGACTATCGAGGTGTTCGGCACGATGCTCAACGGCACGGAGATTGGCGCGGCGCTGACAGCGCTCGCTCCGTTCCCAATCGACATTATTGGGATGAACTGCGGCACTGGACCGCGCCACATGACCGAGAGTATCCGTTACCTTTGCGAGAATGCGCCGCTGCCGGTCTCGGTGCTGCCGAATGCCGGCTTGCCTTCCGTCAAAGAGGGCAAGATGCACTACGACGAAACGCCGGAAACTTTCACGGCGCAAGTCGTTCACTTCGCCAGGGACTTTGGCGTCAACGTCGTCGGCGGCTGCTGCGGCACCACGCCCGCGCACTTGAAGCTGGTCGTCGAAGCCATGCAGAGCATCACACCGAAGGCGCGCGGCGCTCGGCTCGTGGCGGCGGCCTCTTCCATCTACTTCCAACAGCCTTATGTGCAGGATACGTCGTTTCTGATCGTCGGCGAGCGCGTCAACGCAAGCGGCTCAAAGAAGATGCGCGACCTGCTGAATGCTGAAGACTGGGATGGCCTGGTTTCCCTGGCGAAGGACCAGGAACGCGAAGGCGCACACGTTCTGGACGTGAACGTCGATTTTGTCGGTCGCGATGGCGAGCGCGATATGCACGAGCTGGCTGCTCGTCTGGTGACCAACATCAAGCTGCCGCTGATGTTCGATTCCACCGAATGGCAGAAGATGGAAGCCGGTCTGCAACACGCGGGCGGCAAATGCATTCTGAATTCCACCAACTATGAAGACGGCGTGCCGCGATTCACCAAAGTGATCGAGCTCGCCAAGTATTACGGCGCCAGCGTGGTTATCGGCACGATCGACGAAGAGGGCATGGCCCGCACGCGCGAAGGAAAACTGAAGATAGCTAAGCGCGCTTATGAACAGGCGACTACGGAACTCGGCTTGCCCGCGTCAGACATTTTTTTCGATTCGCTGGCCCTGCCAATTTCAACCGGCATTGAAGAGGACCGCCGCAATGCGCTTGAGACGATCGAAGGCATCAAACGCATCAAGGCTGAGTTACCGGGCTGCTTCACGATCTTGGGCGTCTCGAACATTTCGTTCGGCTTGAATCCCGCGTCTCGTGTCGTACTTAACTCCGTGTTCCTGCACGATGCGGTCGAAGCAGGTCTTGATGCGGCGATCGTAAACGCCAGCAAGATTGAGCCATTAAATCGCATCGGCGAACAAGAGTTGAAGGTTGCGCGCGAATTGATTTACGACCAGCGCCGGTTTGATGGTGACGTGTGCACCTACGATCCGCTTACCGAATTCACGAAGCTCTTTGAAGGAGTGAAAGCGAAGAGCGCGCAGAAAGCCAGCAAGGGCGAGACGGTTGAAGAGCGCCTGAAGAACCACATCATCGACGGCGAAAAGATCGGCCTTGAAGCCGAGTTGAAGACCGCGCTTCAGAGTTACCCGGCGCTGGACATCATCAACAACATTCTGCTGGAAGGCATGAAAGTGGTTGGCGATCTTTTCGGCAGCGGGCAGATGCAGTTGCCGTTCGTCCTTCAGTCGGCCGAAGCGATGAAGGCCGCGGTGCGTTTTCTCGAACCTTTCATGGAGAAGAAAGGGGGCGCGACGGCCAAAGGCACCATGGTGCTCGCAACCGTTAAAGGCGACGTGCACGACATCGGCAAAAACCTGGTCGATATTATCCTGACGAACAACGGCTACAAAGTCGTGAACCTCGGCATCAAGCAACCGATCGACAATATTCTCCAGGCGTCTGACGAGCATCAGGCTGATGCGATTGGCATGAGCGGCCTGTTGGTGAAGTCGACGCTCATCATGAAAGAGAACCTCGAAGTGATGAACGAGCGGGGCATCAATGTGCCGGTAGTTCTAGGCGGCGCTGCTCTGACGCGCCGCTACGTCGAGGACGACTTGAAGTCGCTCTACAAAGGCCGGCTCTTCTACGCGCGCGATGCGTTTGCGGGCCTGCACACGATGGACAAACTCACTGGTGGCAATGGCCGCGAAGAATTGAGCGGAGAAACCTTGAAGGCCGTAGCGGCGGTGGCAGCAACCGGTGAGGATGCGGAGGATTTAGTTGGCGAAGAGGCCAAGCTGGGCATTCGTAAATCTCTAAAGCCACGCGCGGTTGCCAGGATTGCCGGCGACACAACGCACACGAAGCGATCCGACGTGAGCGCGGATGTGCCGATACCTGAAGCGCCCTTCTACGGATCGCGCGTGGTCGAAGATGTATCGCTCGATGAAGTGTTTGCTTTCGTTAATGAAACTGCGCTGTTCAAGGGTCAGTGGCAATTCAAGCAAGGCAGAAAACCCGCGGATGAATACCAGGTGCTCGTGCGCGAGACTGTGCGGCCGGTCTATGAAGAGCTGAAAGAACGTTGCAAACGCGAGCAGCTTCTCGTTCCGCGCGTGGTCTATGGATACTTTCCTTGCCAGTCAGAAGGGAATGATCTCGTCATCTACCACGATGAAAAAACAACCGAGCGAATACGCTTCACATTCCCGCGCCAGCCGGGGGGCAAGCACCTTTGTCTCGCGGATTTCTTTGCGTCAAAGGATTCTGGCAAGATTGACGTTGTGGCATTTCATCTCGTGACGGTGGGCCGGCGCGCGAGTCAATATGCGCAGAAACTTTTCAAGTCAGACAACTACGCTGACTATCTCTATTTTCACGGCTTGAGCGTTGAAAGCGCTGAGGCGCTTGCCGAGTTGTGGCACAAACGTATCCGCGAAGAGCTGGGCATCGCCGGCAATGATGCAAAGGAATTGACGAAACTTTTTCACCAGAATTATCAGGGCTCGCGCTACAGTTTTGGCTATCCGGCGTGTCCAAGTCTCGAAGACCAGGCGAAACTATTTGAGCTGCTCGATCCGGCACGCATAGATGTTGAGTTAACGGAAGAGTTTCAGCTTGACCCGGAGCAGTCAACGTCGGCAATCATCGTCCATCATCCGGAAGCGAAGTATTTTTCGATCGATTGAGGCAGCTTAGGTTCAAGTCCGCCTAGCGGACGGTTGAGAATAGCCCAGCGATTTATCGCTGGGATCTCATCGATATGCGATCCGGAGTCCCGCTAGGGACGGCTGAAGTTAGGGGCGCTTCTTCAGTCGTCCCTACGGGACTCTGAACTTATGGTATCGTTTACCCAGCGATAAATCGCTGGGCTACTATCAAATGTCCCTGCGGGACAACCGGATTGTGAGCATCCGGCATGTCGGGAAAAAGTTCAATGCCCAACGTGCAAGAGTCAGAGATATCCGCCGCGAGCTGTGCAAATGAGGCCGGGCTAGACGCGAAAGGTTGGAACGTCGGTGTCGGGAAAATCAACAAACCAACCACCGAAGAGTTAGCCGTTCTGAGTTGGTTCGAGCGTTTCGCCTTCCGTCTGGTCCGCCGCATGAATCAGGGCCGTTGGAAGCGCTTCTGGACCTGGTGCCAGCGGGTTCTCGGCGCCGGCTGGATTCATTTTTCCACTTATAACATCATGAACGTTTACGGGCTCGAAAACATCGAAGCCGCATCGCGCGATCGACCGATCCTGCTTGTTGCCAACCATCGATCATTCTTCGACATGTATACGGTATCAACCACGCTCTTCCGCAACACGAAGTGGCGCAAGCAACTTTTCTTTCCGGTGCGCGGGCGGTTCTTCTATCAATCGTTTGCGGGACTCTTCGTTAATCTGATCATGGGCTGGTGGTCGATGTATCCTCCCTTTTTTGTGTCGGGAGAAAACCCGATTCCCGAGAAACGCGCTTTTGACAAGTATTCCATGCGTCTGCTCGCTGAGTTGTGTCGCAGCGGCGCCGGCAACGTGATCGGTTTTCATCCCGAGGGCACGCGCAACAAGAGTGCCGATCCGTATTCATATCTGCCGGCGCAGCCTGGTGTCGGTAAGTTGATCAAGGATGCATCGCCGCAAGTGATCCCAGTCTTCATCGCCGGTCTGGGAAATAACTTGCCTAAGCAGGTGTTGGGTAACTGGACCGGCGGCGAACAAATTCGCATCCATTTTGGTCCACAGCTTGATCTTGCTAAGCAGTTAGCAAAGCCAGACCGCATTCGAACGTACAAAGAGATTGCCGATCTCGTCATGAGCAAGATTGCAGAGCTTGGTGAGCAGGATCGGCGCTTGGGGTCCGAACCACCTGCGGTAGCGGGTGGTTAATTGGTCGGCGACTTTCAACCGCCCGCTACCGCAGGCGGTTCTGACATGACATGCCCCTGCCATTAATAATCGTCAATCCCGCATCAGCCGGCGGCGTGACGCGTGACGCGTGGCCGAGAATGGCCAGCGACCTGCGTGCCCATTTTGGCTCGTTCACCATCGCGTTCACGGCCAAGGCTGGCGATGGAACTGGGCTGGCTGCCGAAGCCGCACGCAAAGGCGCAAAGTTGATCATCGCTTGCGGTGGTGATGGCACAATCTCGGAAGTGGCAAACGGAATTCTGAATTCCGGCAAAGATGCCGAACTCGGAATACTGCCGCGCGGCACCGGCGGTGACTTTCGTCGCACGCTGGGCATCCCGATGCGTACGCGCGAGGCGGCAAAAACTCTGCGCGAGGGAAAGACACGCGCGATCGATGTTGGACGGGTAACCTTCATCAATCACCAAGGCGTGCAGGATACGAGATACTTGCTCGGCATGGCATCATTTGGCATGAGCGCTGCGGTGATTGATCGCGTGAAAGAGGGCGGGCCGGAATGGCTGCCCTCGAACGCGCCGAAATGGCTGAAGGGCCGCATAGCCTATGGCACGTCGATGCTGCAAACGGCGATGTCTTCGCCAAAAATCAGAGTAGTGATTCAACTCGATGACGGGACCGAACAACATCTGACAGTAGCCAACGTGTGCATCGCCAATGCGCGCTATTTTGGCGGCGGCATGAAGATCGCGCCCGACGCAAAGTTAACCGACGGCCAGTTGGACGTGATCACTATCGGCGATCTGGGCTCGTTGAAGATTCTCGCGAACGCGCCGCGCATCTATCTGGGCTCGCACCTGAGTATGGCCCAGGTACATCACGCGTTGGCCAGGAAGATCGTCGCGCGTCCGGCGAACAAGGACACACAGATCGCTATCGAGGTGGACGGCGAACTACCCGGCTTTCTGCCGGCGACGTTTCAAGTTGTCCCGAAGGCATTGCGCGTTCGCTGTCCGAATTAATCATCGAGCAACCGCAACAAAGCGTTGTCTGATGGCAGTAGATCGGTTCAACCAAACAGGCGTTCTCTGCGCTTCCTTTGCGGCCTCTGCGCCTCTGCGGTGAATCCATTTTGTGCCAAGAACTCACCGCTGAGACGCAGAGTTCGCAGAGATTGCGCAGAGGAGGAGTTCTTTCCGAATCCTCCTGAAAGGGTCTAAAGAGTCTTGCGGTGAATCCATGAGCAACACCTACGACGAAACATACTCGCGTTGGGAACAAAACCCGGAAGCCTTCTGGGCTGAAGCCGCCGAGCATGTGCGCTGGTACAAGAAGTGCGACAAGGTACTTGATTCTTCGCGTGCGCCGTTCTATCGCTGGTTCACCGGCGGCGTAGTCAACACTTGCTACAACGCGCTGGATATTCACGTCGAGCAAGGCCGCGGCGATCAGACCGCGCTCATCTATGACAGTCCTGTCACAAGCACGATCAAGACTTTCACTTATCACAAGTTGCTTCATAAGGTCGCACATTTTGCTGGCGTGCTGGTGGATCAGGGAGTCGTGAAAGGCGATCGCGTCATCATCTACATGCCGATGGTGCCCGAGACGGTCATCGCCATGCTGGCCTGCGCGCGCATCGGCGCGATTCATTCAGTAGTTTTCGGCGGCTTTGCGGCGCACGAGTTAGCCACGCGTATTGATGATGCTACGCCAAAGTTGATCCTCTCTGCTTCATGCGGTATCGAGCCGGATCGAGTCGTCGCATACAAGCCGCTGTTGGACGAGGCAATCGAGACTGCGAAAGCGAAACCGAAGGCGTGCATCATTCTTCAGCGGCCTCAAAAGAAAGCTTCAATCATCGAAGGTCGCGATCTCGATTGGGCTGACCTTCTAAAGAACGCGAAGGCAGTTGATTGCGTGCCGGTTGCTGCGACAGATCCACTGTACATCCTCTACACCTCAGGCACTACGGGCATTCCCAAAGGCGTAGTGCGCGACAACGGCGGACATCTGGTGGCGCTCAAATGGAGCATGCAGAACGTCTACGGGATCGAGCCAGGCGAGGTCTTTTGGGCGGCTTCGGATTTGGGCTGGGCTGTCGGTCACTCATACATAGTCTATGGCCCGCTTTTCAATGGCAACACGTCGGTGCTGTACGAGGGGAAACCGGTAGGCACTCCAGACCCTGGCGCTTTCTGGCGCGTGATTGCTGAGCATCGCGTCCGCGCGTTCTTCACGGCGCCGACCGCCTTCCGCGCGGTCAAGCGCGAAGACACAAACGGCGATTACCTGAGTCGCTACGATCTGAGTTGTTTGCGCACACTCTTTCTCGCCGGTGAGCGTTGCGACGGAGACACGCTCAGTTGGGCTGAGAAAAAACTCGGCGTCCCAGTTATCGATCATTGGTGGCAGACGGAAACCGGTTGGCCGGTCGGCGCGAACTGCGTTGGCCTCGGCGCATTCCCCGTAAAGCCCGGCTCGTGCGCGAGAGCAGTGCCGGGCTATGACGTGCGCGCGCTGGACGATGAGGGTCATGAAGTCCCGCGCGGGAAGATCGGCAATATAGTGATTAAGCTCCCTTTGCCGCCGGGATGTCTGCCCACCTTATGGAACAACGACGACGGTTTTCGCGCGTCTTATCTGACGGAATATCCCGGCTACTACCAAACTGCAGACGCGGGTTTTATCGATAGCGATGACTACATCTGGATCATGAGCCGCACCGACGACATCATCAACGTTGCCGGACATCGCTTGTCCACCGGCGGCATGGAAGAGGTGCTCGCGTCTCACCCGGACGTTGCCGAATGTGCCGTCGTGGGCGTGTCCGATGAAATTAAAGGCGAAGTTCCTTTTGGACTGGTCGTGCTTAAGGCAGGCGTCGAGCGGCCTCACAAAGAGATTGTTGCTGAATTGGTTCAACTGATCCGCGCTCAGATCGGCCCCGTCGCCTGCTTCAAACTCGCCACTGTCGTCAAGCGTTTGCCCAAAACCCGCTCAGGCAAGATCGTCCGCGGCACCATCAAAAAGATCGCCGATGGCGTCGCCTATCGCATTCCGCCAACCATCGACGATCCTGCAATCCTGGACGAAATTACTCGCGATCTGGCAGCGCTGGGCTATCCGTCTGCAACCAAACAGTCAGCGAAAACGTAAGTTGCCGGCAGCGCCGCTGGTTTGGATAATTCGAGTAACAGGAGACTATAATTCTGGTCGACTACTCGACGATTTGAGTTGAAAGAGACATAGCCATGAAATTTGAACAGGGGCGGGGATCGCGTTTCGTGATCGTGCTTTGCTTAGCCGGATTGTCGGCCATCTTCCTCACTGGCTGCACAAACAAGGCCCAGCAGAGTTTTGAACGGCCGCCGGCGCCTGTCTCGGTCGCCACTGCGGTCACCCAGGACGTACCGACCTATCTGGACGCCATCGGCAAAACAGTCGCGCGCGAAGTTGTTTCGATTCAGTCTCAGGTTTCAGGGCGCATTATCAAGATTCATTTCACTGACGGCGCCGATGTGAAGAAGGGCGCCATGCTGTTTACGATCGACCCGCGGCCCTTCGAAGCAAATATCAAGCAAGCCGAAGCGAACCTATCGAAAGACCAGGCACTGAAGAAGCAGGCGGAAGCCAACATGGCGAGAGACATTGCCCAAGCCAAGTGGGGCGAAACCCAAGTCAAGCGCTATCGAGAGCTGGTCACTGCCGGCGTCGTTCCCAGTGAGCAATACGAACAGTTGCAAGCGCAACTGGATTCTCTTAACGCGACGGTCGATGCCGATCGCGCCGCGGTGCGCAGTGCCGATGAATCGATCAAAGTGGACCAAGCAGCAATTGAAAGCGCGAAGGTCCAACTCAGCTACTGCTACATTCGCTCTCCCATTGACGGGCGCGCGGGCCAACGGCTGGTGGACATCGGGAACGTCGTCAATCCCGGCGGCTCCGGCAACGGCAGTTCCAGTTCCGGCAATGGTAATTCAGGTAGTGCAGCTTCCGGCAATAGCAATTCCCTGCTGGTGATCCAGAAGCTGGACCCAATCTATGCTGACTTCACTATCTCTCAAAATAATTTGACAGAGGTGCAGCAGCAGATGCGCGAGGGCCGGCTCAGAGCTGAAGTGCGCCTCCCCGATACGACGGATGATCCGGTCATCGGTCAGCTCACGTTTCTCGACACTGCCGTGCAGAATACAACCGGTACGGTGAATCTTCGCGCCACGATTGCGAACAACGGACATCAGTTTTGGCCCGGCCGGTTCGTCAACATCCGGCTTGTATTGAACACAGTTCATGGAGCCGTGCTTGTGCCTGCTTCCGCGCCACAGATGTCAGCCAAGGGATCGTTCGTCTACGTTGTGAAGCAAGACTCGACCGCCGAACAGCGGCCCGTTTCGCTGGGCCAGCGCCAGGGAGATCTGATCGTTGTTGAGAAGGGAGTGGAGCCGGGTGAACGCGTCGTCACCAACGGACAATTGGGTGTGACACCGGGCGGCAAAGTCCGCGTCGAGCAACCAGGTAATTCAGCCGCAGCGGGCAACGGGGCTAAGCAATGAATCTATCCGAACCCTTCATACACCGGCCCGTCATGACCGCGGTGCTGACTGTCTCAGTAATCCTGTTCGGAGTGTTGAGCTATTTT
The DNA here is from genome assembly GCA_041499185.1 of Pyrinomonadaceae bacterium. Classification (GTDB taxonomy): domain Bacteria; phylum Acidobacteriota; class Blastocatellia; order Pyrinomonadales; family Pyrinomonadaceae; genus JAOAPY01. Next base: position 11,487 of record JBGQJU010000073.1, read on the forward strand.
CAGCTTCCGGTGAACGACTTGCCGGCGGTGGATTATCCGGTTATCCAGGTGAATGTCGGGTATCCGGGAGCGGGTCCGGACACGGTGGCAAACAACATCGCGACACCGCTCGAGCGCCAGTTCATGCAGATCAATGGACTGGAAGTGGTCACGTCAAAAAGCACTCAAGGATTCGCAAGCCTTACGCTGCAATTCGCGCTCGAAAAGAACATCGATGCCGCTGCGACTGACGTGCAGACGGCGATCTCTCAGGCTACTGGAAGTCTTCCAGTGGACCTGCCCGCGCCCCCAACCTACTCGAAAAGCAATCCCAACGATCAGCCGATCATGTACATCGCGCTGACCAGCGACTCGGTCACGCCGGGCCAGCTCTACGACTACGGCAGCACGCAGGTGGGCCAGCGAATCAGCATCCTGCCGGGTGTATCGCGTGTGAATGTTTACGGGACGAAGTCGGCGATTCGCATCAAAGCCGATCCTTCGGCGATGTGGGCGCGACAGATTTCGATGGACGATCTGTCTGCGGCGATTAAGAACGGAACCAGTTCGACCGGTGCGGGCCAGTTAGACAGCAGCACCGGCACCGCGGTTCTCCGGCCGCAGGGCCAACTGGAAACCGCTGAGCAATACAGCAACCTGATCATCGGCGGCACTAGCAACTCGCCGGTGTACCTCCGTGACGTGGCCACGGTTAAAGATTCCGTTCAGGACGAGCGGGTCAACATGCGGTTCTGGGTGCGAGGCTACGACGTGCCGTCCGCCACCGTTATCGTAGCAGTTAATCGTCGCGCGGGCGCCAACGCCGTAGAGGTGTCCAGGAGCATCCGCGAAGTGCTGCCGCTGGTCAGCGCGGAGCTGCCAGGATCGATTCGCGTCACCCCAATCTATGATCGTTCGCAGAGCATCGTTCACTCCGTCAACGACGTGCAGGCAACGCTCCTGATCGCGTTTGCCCTGGTGGTAATGGTGATTTTTGCTTTCCTCGGGCGAGCCACCGACACGTTGATTCCCGCCGTCGCGCTCCCACTATCGCTCCTGATCACGTTCATCGCGATGCGGGCGCTGGGCTACAGTCTCGACAACCTGTCGTTAATGGCGCTTACGCTGGCAATCGGGTTCCTGGTGGACGACGCGATTGTCTTTCTGGAAAACACCGTGCGGCGAATGGAACGCGGCGAGCAGCCGTTCGAAGCGGCCATCAACAGCGCCAAGGAAATCAGTTTTACTATCATGTCGATGACCATCTCGCTGGCGGCCGTGTTCATTCCGCTGGTTTTTATGTCCGGACTGGTGGGACGAATCTTCCGCGAGTTCGCGATCACGATCGTCATCTCGATCTTCGCTTCCGGTTTGGTGTCGCTCACACTTACTCCGCTGATGTGCGCACGTCTGCTCAAGGGACGCGGCGAGGGCTCGAAGAAGACCTGGACGGAGCGTGTGATCGGCGGTATCGAGAAGCGCGTGCTGGCGATGTATGGCTCGTCGCTGTGGTGGTTTCTGCGGCGCCGGTGGATCTCGCCTACCATCTGGGTTATCTGTCTTGCCGGCACGATCTGGCTCTTCGCGCTCATTCCCAAAACCTTCCTGCCGCCCGGCGACAGCAGCGTTATCTTCGGCGCCTTCATCGCGCGCGAAGGTTCCTCTCCGGATCAAATGCATGCCTTGCAAGATCGTGTTGACGAGACTCTGCACCAGGACCCGAACGTCATAACAGATTTCACGATGACCGGCGCGACTGGGTTTTTAGCGTCGAATCAGGGCATCACGTTTACTCTCATCAAGCCACCCGCGGAGCGCAAACCAATCGCGGAAGTGACGGCCCAGATGATGGGCAAGCTGAACTCGATTCCAGGAGTGTTCACGTTCTTGCGGCCGTTTCCGGTGTTGGAGATCAGCACAGGCGTGACGAGCCAGACTCAGGGCCAATACGCGTTCGCAGTGTCCGGCGCAAATCCGAACCAGATCTATGACGTGGGCCAAAAACTAATGGGTAAGCTAATGCAGTACCCCGGCTTTTCAACCGTTTCGTCCGACTACTACAACAACACTCCTAACCTCGATATCGATATTCGTCGCGATCAAGCCAGGACCTACGGAGTCTCCGAGACGCGCATTCTTACGATGTTGCGAAACGCTTACTCGCAAAACTACCTTTATCTGATCAAAAAGCCCGAGGACCAATATCAGGTAATTCTGGAAGTTGAAGACTCTGCTCGTGGGAAGCCCGAAGACCTCTCGCTTTTGTACATCAGGTCTGACAATGGACAGCGGCTCGTGCCGCTGCGCGAATTGGTCACGTGGAAATCAACGCTCGGTCCGCAGGCGGTGAACCACCTGAATCAGTTTACGAGTGTCACACTCTTTTTCAATTTGAAACCCGGCGTGGCTCTTGGCGACGCTACGAATTTCATCAACAAAGCAGCGGCGGAGACCGTGCCCCCCACCGTGCGCGCGGAGTTGCAAGGCGAGGCCCAGACGTTCAGCAATACGGTAACCAGTTTGACTTTGCTAATGGCGCTGGCCGTTTTCGTTATGTACGTAATTCTGGCCATCTTGTACGAAAGCTACGTGCACCCGCTGACGGTGCTATCGACTCTTCCTACGGCGCTGGTGGGCGGTTTGCTGACGCTGGTCTTGTTCGGCCAGCAGGCATCGCTCTACGCGTTCGTCGGCATGTTCATGTTGATGGGGATCGTGAAGAAGAACGGCATCATGATCGTCGATTTTGCCCGCCAGCGTGTTGATGCCGGGGAGCCCGCGGAGCAAGCGATTCACGATGCGAGCATGGATCGGTTCCGTCCGATTCTAATGACGACGCTCGCCGCGGTCTTCGGCGCGATGCCGATCGCACTTGGGTTTGGAGCCGATGGTTCATCTCGCCGGCCGCTCGGCCTGGTAGTTGTCGGTGGCCTGGTGGTTTCACAATTCATCACGCTTTACATCACGCCGGTGATCTATCTTTATCTCGAGCAGTTCCAGGAGAATGTCCTGGACCGCACCTCTTTCTTCGGCTCGCGGCACGCGCGAAAGCCCTCAACCGGCGGCGACCAGAAGCCCGCGCCGGAAGCAATACCACCGGATCTCGCAACTGGTGACTGAGGTGCTCTACTTACTCAACAACACCCAGACCTCGTTATCCGCTTCATTGGCGACAACGAGATCCGCCTTGCCGTCGCCATCGAGATCAGCGATGGCGACGCATTCAGGTCCGTGGCCCACGGGAATTGGAGGACCAGCCTGCTTGATACCATCTCTTCCGCCCAGATAGATCGTAACAGTGTTTTCCATGTTGTTCGGTATCGCGATATCTGTGATGCCATCGCCATTCAGGTCGCCCGCTACAACTGTCGCAGGGTAATGTCCGACCGGGTATGGTGAGCCTTTTGCCAAATTGAAGTTGCCTTTGCCGTCTCCGAAAAGAATCGAGAGGCCGTTCTTACTTGGATCGGTGCCATGGCCGGAGTAATGATCGATGGCGATGTCGAGATGACGATCGCCATTGAAATCTCCGACTGAGAGTCCGAAGGGAGATGAGGGCACGGGAAAATCCTTGCGCGAGAATTGTCCCTTGCCGTCGCCCAGTAGAACTGAAACGGAACTCTCTTCAAAATTGGATGTGATGATATCCGCGTTGCCATCCTCGCTAAGATCGGCGACGCGCAGCCGCTGGTATGGCATCTTGCCAACGTCGAACTTGACGCCCGTAGTTTGGAAGGTGCCATCGCCATTGCCGAACATGACGAGCACCTTGTTTTCTCCCCAGCTATCCACCGCGAGATCGAGTTTCTTGTCACCGTTGAAATCCGCCGCCGCGATTCCGTGCGGATGAGGATTGCTCGGCACGCTAAACGGCGAGCCCGGCGCGAATGAAAATCCGCCCTTGCCGTCACCCAGAAGCACCGTCACCAGTTTGACGCCGTGATTCGCGATTGCCACATCGAGGTTACCGTCGCCGTTGAAGTCTCCGAGGGTGATATCACTCGGGTTTGGTCCGGCGGGAAATGGCGAGCCCTTCGCTTGCGTGAATCCGCCTTTTCCGTCTCCGAGATAAATGGAAAGATTACCAGTGCCGCCGTTTGCGACGATGAGGTCACGCTTTCCGTCCTTGTTCACATCGGCAATCATCACACTGACAGGATGAGTACCGACGGGCAGATGGATCGGGGTGCGGAACGAGGGCGCTTCACTGGCGTAGCTTGATCGTTGTGATTGCGCATGACAGCCCGGTATGGTCAACTGCAAGGCAAATATGGCTAAGATAATTTTTTTCATTTCCATGTTTCCCGGAGCATTCTAGTGTAGTGTCTCCTAATTTCCTTTACAATGACCCAGTTTTCTGAGGCCCATCTTCATTGGCGATCAACGGAATGCCTGCGAAAAGAGACTTCAGAGACACTACACTAGGTTCCAAACGAGCTAATATGACCTTAGACGGCCATCGGCATTATTCTCTTCCCGCAAAGTGAAGAGTTAATCAGTGATGAGCGATGAGAAAAAACTGCGCGGCAACGCAATTGTCTGTCCGCCGAGCCCAAATTTTTCCGAGGGTTTGACCACCGTCGACTTGGGCAAGCCCGTTTATGCGCGCGCGGTTGAGCAGCACGAAGCATATTGCGCAGCGTTGCGGCAGTGTGGTCTCGCGCTGGTGAGTTTGGAAGTCGATGAGCGATATCCCGACTCCACTTTTGTTGAAGATACGGCTGTGCTGACTGAGCGTTGTGCCGTGCTGACGTGCCCGGGTGCGTCGAGCCGGATTGGAGAAGTGGCGAGCATTAGGTCGATACTCGCGAGGTTTTATTCTGAATTACTTTCCATTCGTGCGCCCGGCACGCTCGACGGCGGCGACGTCTGCGAAGCGGGAAATCATTTCTTCATCGGCATCTCGCAGCGCACAAACGAAACGGGCGCGCAGCAGTTGACTGACCTGCTGGCGTCATTCGGTTACACCGCGAGCTTCGTTGATATTCGAGGCCTAAGTCGCATTCTGCATTTGAAGAGTGCCCTTGCGTATTTGGGCGATAACCGACTAGTGGTTGCACAGCCGCTGGCGAACCGCGCAGAGTTTCGCGGCTACGACCTCGTTGGTGTAGATGTCGGAGAGGAGTATGCGGCCAATTGCCTGCGCGTCAATAACCGGGTGCTCGTGGCTGGGGGTTATCCGTTATTTGAGCGAAGGCTGCAAGAGCGTGGGTACGAAACGATCGCGCTTGACATGTCAGAGTTTCAGAAGATGGATGGGGGCCTCAGTTGTTTGTCGCTGCGGTTTTGAAGGCAGAATGTAGCGATAGAGGCACAGACGGGAACCGGCGTTGGCCTTCTGACCGCCTTCAAAACTAAATACTTGAAACTCGCTTGAGAAAGCATGTAATCTCTGTACGTGTCTAATCTATTTAGTCTGTTCCGACTTGCCCGGCGCCAACGGTAACTCCTCTTCGTTGATTAGCAACAACCGGATCAAGTAACGATGGCGATCCACGGCACTCTCACGACAATGAGTGTTCCCGACTTGCTGCAGTTTCTGGGGGCGGGGCGGAAGACGGGGACTTTAAAGTTTAGTCGCGGAAAAATCATCAAGCAGATCCACTTTCAAAATGGGGTCATTGTGGGCTCGACCTCAAACGATCCAAAAGAGTATCTGGGCCAGGTCCTCATCCATTACGGCAAGCTTGACGAAGCCCGGCTCCAGGCGGCGATGGAAGTCCAACGGAATTTCGGCGGGAGGCTGGGAGAAATTCTGGCAGCTAAGGGATTTCTCAGCCAGGCCGCCGTGCTGGACGTATTGCGCATCCGCACGCTTGAAATCATTTACGATCTGTTCCTTTGGGAGGAGGCGCAGTTCGAATTCTATGATTACCAGCCGCTGCCGGAAGATCTGATCCGCATCGAGGTTCAACCGACTGCGGTCGTGATGGAAGGAATCTATCGCGTTGACGAGTGGGCCCGCTATCGAACTTTGATTCCATCTGATCGAGCTTTGCTGGAACTGGGTCCCGGTTGGACCTCATCGGTGAATGTTTCGAAAGAGGTCCGCCTGCTTCTTTATTTCGTCGAGAAGCACATGTCGGTGGCGGAGATTTGTTATCAGACACACGCCTCGGCTTTTCATGTGTATTCTCAGCTCTGCGGTTTGGTCAGCCGCGGCATCGTGCGGGTCGCAGGCGAGGCGCCAGAGAGTCCCGCTGAGACCGAGGATTTACCTGAACTGCCGAAAACCGTTTCCGAATTGCTCCGAATAGCGCGTTCTGACCTGAAGGAAGACAAACCGGAAAAGGCTTTATCGATCGTTCAAAGAGTGCTGCAACAAGAGCCCAAGAACGCCGACGCTCAGAGCTTGCTGCTGCTGGCCGAGGAAAAGTTCGTCAAACAGGTCTATGCCTCTCATTTGTCGCCGCGCGCCATACCAAAGATTCTTGTTCCCGTTGAGAGCCTGACGCAGGAACAAGTCGGACCGCAGGAGGGATTTCTGCTCTCAAGGATCAATGGCGAATGGGACATTGAATCGATCCTGTCTATCTGTCCGTTTCGTGAAGCCGACAGCCTGCGTATGATCAAGACGCTGGCTGACAGCGGAGTTATTGGCTTCTAATGATCTGCAGGTCGTAACCCTAAACTAATCTGAAGCTGATGAGACCCGTCAATACGAACACAGCCAGCGTTGGTCTTAAGGCGAGGACGGGCCGAGCCATCGCAGTAGTGCTACGCGGACCGGCGGAGTCGCCACAGATCATTAAGCGAACGGAACTTGCTCTTACGGACCCGCGAGTGCCCGAGACCAGCCAGCCACACCACGAAGTAATGGATCTGCCCTGGAACGAAGCGCAGGTGGCGGTTCAGCCGTTTGTGAGCGCGATTGAGAGCGTCGCGGCAGCGGCGCTGGCCCAACTCGTTCAAGAGTTAGAATCGGAAAGCCTGAAAGTTGTCGGTGTGGGAGTTGTGGGCGCCGCCGATCGCGATCTCCGAAAAATCGGTAACCCGCACATACGAGCCCACGCCGCCGAAGGCGTGCTATTCCGTCAAGTGCTCGAGGCGGCCGCGAAAGCGAACGGACTGGCGAAACGCTCATTCATTGAACGAGGTTTTGAAGAATGCGCGGCGACGGAGTTAGGGTACTCGGTGGCGAAGCTAAACGGTTATCTCGCGCGCCTCGGTCGTGCTGCCGGTCCGCCCTGGCGCGCCGAGCAGCGAGTCGCGGCCCTGGCTGCGTGGCTAATGCTGGCGACCAAATAGCCGCGCTCAAGTTAAGGAGTACACGCAATGACGGCGATCGCATTACTGATCTACTGAATTTACGCGTTCATCGTTAGCAAATTGACACCGCATAGGCTGCGGGCTACCATGCCCCCTCGTTTGTTTCTCGGTAGTTTGTGCTCTGCGTTTGCTGATCGTCGGACGAATTCTTAATGAACTCGGGCGTGGCTGAAAGTATCATCGGGCTCGTAGGCAACACGCCCCTGCTGCACCTTTCCCATTTTGCTCCGCCGCCGCTTGCAGACGTTTACGCCAAGCTCGAGTATTTCAATCCTGGCGGCAGTGTTAAAGATCGCGCCGCTCTCGGCATGATTCTGGACGCGGAGCGGCGAGGCATTCTGGGACCGGGTTCGACCATCATCGAACCAACAGCCGGCAATACCGGAATTGGCCTCGCGCTGATCGGCGTCGCGCGCGGGTATCGTGTTATTCTGTGCGTGCCCGAAGGCTATGCCGTGGAAAAGATGAAACTGATGGAAGTGCTGGGCGGAGAGATCGAGTACATTTCCAAAGAAGCGGGAATGCAGGGAGCGATCGCGCGTGCGCACGAACTGGCGGAAGAGATCAAAAGTAGCTTCATTCCCCAGCAATTTGAGAATCCAGCGAATCCCTGCTTCCACGAAGCGACCACTGCCCGCGAGATTATCGAGCAGATGGATCGACGAATCGATGCGGTAGTGATCGGCGCCGGCACATCAGGCACATTCGTTGGCGTCGCGCGCGCGGTTAAGAAGATCAACCCGGACGTGCTTTGTGTGCTCGTCGAACCAGAAGGGTCGATCTACGGCGGCGGTCCTGCCGGACCAAAACAGATCGAGGGGATTGGACAGACACAGTTTCTGCCCGAGATTTATGACGCCGATCTTCCCGACGAGATTATGATGGTGATGAACGACGAGACTACCGCCGCGGTTCGCAAACTTGCGGTAACTGAAGGCGTGCTTGGCGGCTGGTCTTCGGGCGCCGCGGCCGCTGGCGCTTATCGCATCGCCCAGCGCCTCGGCGCGGGCAAACGCGTCGTGACAGTTTTTCCCGACGGCACGGAACGTTACTTAAGTCAGGGGATCCTTGACCAGTGACAAGTGACGAGTGACGAGTGACGAGTGACAAGTTAGAAGCTTGTTACTTGCTGTCTGCGTCTTTACTTGTCACTCATCACTTGTCACTTATCACTATACCTATGGGCTTCGCAACAATCGCAATTCACACCGGACAGGAACCTGACTCAGCCACCGGCGCGGTGTCGGTTCCCATCTATCAAACTTCCACTTACGCGCAGGAAGGACTGGGCAAAAACAAAGGTTACGAGTATGCGCGCACCCAGAACCCGACGAGAACGGCGGTCGAGCGCAATGTCGCCGCGCTTGAAGGCGCCCGTTTCGGTTTTGCTTTCGCTTCCGGCATGGCGGCCATCGATGCGACGCTACGCCTGGTCAAGGCCGGCGAGCATGTGATCGTTTCAGACAATACCTATGGCGGAACTGCTCGCTTGTTTACCAGTATTCTCGCGAACTACAACATCGAATTCACTTTCGTGGATACGTCGGACGTTTTGAACGTCGAGGCCGCCATCAAACAAAACACGAAGATGGTCTTCATTGAAACGCCAACGAATCCCGTGATGATTGTGACGGATCTGCAGGCCGTGTCTGAAGTCGCTCATCGCGCCGGCGCGCGCGTCGTCTGTGACAACACGTTTATGTCGCCTTACCTGCAAAGGCCGCTCGAATTTGGCGTGGACATTGTGATCCACTCAACCACCAAGTATCTGAACGGTCACTCGGATGGCATTGGCGGGATGGTTGTGCTGAACAACGAAGACGATGCGGCGTGGATCGCTTTCGTGCAAAACAGCGCAGGCGCGATCCTCTCGCCTTTCGATTCCTGGCTCGTGATTCGCGGCACAAAGACATTAGCACTGCGTATGGAGCAGCACGATAAGTCCGGCCGCGCTGTGGCCGCGTTTCTTGAAGAGCATCCAAAAGTGCGGAAGGTTTTTTATCCGGGCTCGCTTTCCCATCCGCAGCATGCGCTGGCAAGCCGGCAACAGAAGGGCTTTGGGGGAATGGTGTCGTTCGATGTTGGCTCGCTTTCGGCTGCCCGTTTGGTGCTGGAATCTGTTAAGCTATGCACCCTCGCCGAAAGTCTCGGTGGAGTGGAAACGTTGATTTGCCATCCAGCGACGATGACTCACGCATCCGTTGACCCGGAAAAGCGCGAACGGCTGGGAATCACGGACGGTCTGGTGCGCATTTCGGTGGGGATCGAGGACACGGACGACATCATCACCGATCTTGATCAAGCTTTACAAAGAATTTGAGCCCGACAGCAGAGCCGCAGCTTGTTCGCGGTGTGTTAACAAGTTGCGTTTCACCTGCAAAATATAGTTTATTCCTCAGTGACACGAAAGCGGGGACGGGTTAAAATCATTCTGACTTACAGCCGGTAACCAATCGCCCTTCGGTTTCCTTATGATTGTTGAGCTACATGCAAAATCAGATGTAGGCCGCGTCCGCCGGGGTAACGAGGACAATTTCCTCGTACTGGATCTCACCAACGAGCGCACCTGGATCGGCTCAGACGAAAAAGAAGAGCCAACTGAGTTCAGAAAGTTTGATCTGGGCCAGAAAGGTCTGGTGATGGTCGTGTCTGACGGCATGGGCGGCGCGCTTGCCGGCGACGTGGCCAGCCGCATGGCCGTCGATTCCGTCCGCGAGATGTTGGTCGGCGATGACGCGGAAGGAGGTTGCGACGACGAAGCGCCGCTGGTTGAATGCCTGAAGAATGCCACGGTCTATGCGAACCTCGCGATTCATTTGCGCAGTCAGGAGGATGCGCGCTGCGCGGGCATGGGCGCAACGTTCACGGGCGCCGCGGTTAGGGACAGCCATCTCGATCTGGTCCAGGTTGGAGACAGCCGCGCGTATATCATTCGCAAGGACCAAATTCGCCTGGCGACAAAGGACCAATCATTAGTCCAGCAGCTAGTCGACGTCGGTCAGATTAGCGAAGCCGAGGCCGAGACGCACATGTTTCGCAACGTTATTCTGCAGGCGCTCGGCGCACAGAGCGACGTCACGCCGGCGACGGGCCGTATCGGTCTGCGACGCGGGGATATTCTCTTGCTGTGCAGCGATGGATTGTCAGGAAAGTTACGGTCCGAAGATATTCAACAGATCGTCGTGAGCAATAACTCTGATCTTGCGGCGGCTTGTGGTGCGCTGATTGATATGGCCAACGAGCGCGGCGGCGAAGACAACATCACCGTCGTGCTGGCGCGCTTTCTCGGCGACGACCTCGAAGAACCCGTCAGCGATCGCATCACAATCGAGCTGCCAATATTGGAAGAAGACAAGACTCTGGAAGATACCTTCGAACCGGATACCGAGCCGCACTAGCTGGAAGTCATTCTCCGGACGGCAACGTCTTCGGGCGCCAATCAAGCTCACCCTCGTCCACGCGGCGGACCCAAAGTGAGGCCCCTTCCATTCTTTCGACGCGCACACGTTCACCTGCTTCGAGTGGTTCTTCGCCTTCGACCGGAAAGGCAGTCCAGGTAGAGCCAAGGACTTTCACCGCGCCTTCTTTCAATCCCCCTCGGCTTGAGGAAACAACAATCCCAATCTTTCCCGGCAGTGCTTCAGCGCCCATCCGCACTGAGTCGCCTGTCTTTTCCCGAGAAAAGTAGTTCACGAAAATTGTGCGCGAGGCGGCAGTGAGGGCGATTGAGACGCCGGCAAAAATGAAAAACTGAATGCCTAAATTACTGATGCCTATCAAACCAGCAAACGCCGCAGCCAGCGCGCCGATGCCAAACCAGAGCAGCACAAAACCAGAGCTGAACACCTCAGCAACTATGAGGACCAAACCGAGCACGCACCAAAGGATCCAGATCAGGTTGTCCATGTTTGCTTTAGCCTTTAAGCAGATTGCGCAACACAAACCAGATGTTTGCTGGACGCTCAGCCAGCCGGCGCATGAAGTAAGGATACCAGTGTTTGCCATAAGGCACATAGACGCGCATGTTGTAACCGTCACGCGCCAGCCTGGTCTGCAAATCGCGGCGGACACCATAGAGCATCTGAAACTCAAAGGCTTCTTTGCCGATGCCCTCTTTCTGCACATATTCGATGGTCGCGTCGATCATCTTCGGGTCGTGCGTCGCAATGCCGTGATAGATGCCGCTGGAAAGCAGCAGCTTCATTACGCGAATGTAATTCTCGTCGACGTCTTTCTTTTCCGGATAGGCAACCTCGGGCGGCTCGCTGTATGCGCCCTTGCAGATGCGAATCCGTGCCGGCAGTTTCATTAGCTCCTGCGCGTCTTGAAACGTGCGATAAAGGTACGACTGCAAAACGATCCCAACGTCATTCAGACCAAACTCACCGCGCAAACGTTTAAAGACGTCGAGCGTCGCCTGCGTAACATTTGAACCTTCCATGTCGACGCGCAAGAAGTTGCCGCGACGCGCAGCGTCTTCAACTACTCTCCTGGCATTTTTGTAAGCCAGCTCGGGATCGATCTCCAGACCAAACTGCGTCAACTTGATGGAAACATTTGAGCGAATGCCGGTGTCGTCTATCTGCTCGAGGATCTGTAAATACTCGCGCACTTCAGCCTCAGCTTCGGCCTGGCCGGTAACTGATTCGTTGAGGTGATCGAATGAGGCCGTGCAGCCGTCCGCGTTTATTAGCTTGATAGCTCCAACCGCTTGCTCGATTGTTTCCCCGGCGACGAAGCGAGTGGTTAGTTTCTTGAATGGACGAAAACGACTGACAAATTCCTTCAGGCCTTCTCGCTCGGACAAGTAGATTAACGCGCTTCTGGTTACCATTTGATCTGGTTGCTAATCCTGCCCTCGCCTTCGCCTCTTTGCCGCTGAGAGCTTCTTGAACCGTGTGATATCCTTGGCCCTCGCTTTCCGCCGTCGGTCACAGCCCATTTCAGAGGGTGAGCTAGAATGCGCCTAAAGCTGGTAATGATTGCCTCGCTGCTCGCCGCCGTCGTCGGTGCGGGCGCTTCAATCGCCATCATCCTGGGTGTGTTCGCATCACTCAGGCCACTCTCGTCACCAGGGTTTTTGGTCCTTTCGACGTACACGCTTCCCGTCGCGGCAATCATAGTGGCAAGCGTCTTCGTCTATCGTCACACGGCCCGAAGGCGTAAGCTGCAAGCATTGCTAACAGCGATGCTGGCAATCCTGTTGAGTTTGGCCGTGCTCTTTCTAGCCTCGCTTTTGACGAGCGCTCCATTGAATCCTCAACCGCTGACAAAGCCACGCAATGCCGGCTAAGTACTATGCGTCGTTTTGGATCGCGTTTAATCCAATCCGTTCTTGCACTAGACGCAGTGCGTCGATCACAAAACGTACGTGATCATCCAGATCAATTCCCAACTCCTCAACTCCCTGACGAATATCGTCGCGATTAACCGAACGCGCGAAAGCCTTGTCCTTCAGTTTCTTCTTCACCGAAGAGACTTCGAGATCATCCAGACTCTTTGAAGGCCTAACGAGCGCGCAAGCCACTAAAAAGCCACAGAGTTCGTCTGTGGCAAAAAGGGCGCGAGCCATTGCCGTGTCGCGCGGCACCCCTGTGTAGGTCGCGTGGCCGAGAATCGCCCGGATGATTCGATCGGAATAGCCACGACCACACATGATGTTTGAGCCAGTAAACGGATGCTGGTCGGGCGTGGGAAACATTTCGTAGTCAAAGTCGTGCAACAAACCAACGATGCCCCACTCATCTTCGTCGGCCTCGGGTTCGCCGTAACGTTTGGCACACGCGCGCATCGCAGTCTCGACCGCGAGCGCGTGCTTGCGCAAGCTGTCACCCTTCGTGTATTCGCAGAGTAGTTCCCAGGCGTCGTTTCGATCAGGCATAGCTAAAAAAGGGTGTTTCGTTTTGGAATTAGCTTTGAGAAACTAGCACGGCTGAAGTACGGCAAACAAGCGAAGACAGTGGTGTCGCGCTAGAAATGCTCCCTTTTGGAGTGCGCCGGCAGAGCCAAGGTGCGGCGGGCGCTTTGAGTTGAGACACTTCTCTTCTAATTGCTCGGCGCGCGGTAACCCGGCCGGGCGCGCACCGCAACGTTCTTGCGGCTGGCGCTCACCTTGATCTTTCGATACTGACCGTCGTGCGCTGCATTTGTTGGATAGTAACCGAGTGAGTATTGAGTTCGCAGTTCGGCGGCAATTCGCGCCAGCGTATCAGGCAGTGAATCGAGCGTATCGGCGCGCAACAAGCGACCGCCCGACTTTTCCGCCAACGCTTTCAAATAGGAATCCGCGGTCAGATAAAGCTCGTCCAACATTGCGCCGATCGAATCGTCATTGCGCCGTCCATCGCGTCTGGTAGTGCCGACGGGATCTGTGCGTGTGCCAGGAAACGGATCGGTGCGGCTTGAAGGTAACGGAGCGCGATTGTCCGGGGGTCGACTGTCGGGCGGATAGCGATCATCCGGAGGCACACCGTTTGGGGGCACACGACCGTTCGGATACGGATCGTTCTCGCGGCGTCTTCGCAGAATCTCGGCAGGCGAAGGTAGGCCGAGTGGTCCCGTCGTAGGGCGCGTGCCCCTAGTGGGCACAGTGCTCGGATCATCGCTGGGAAAAGTCGGCGCGGTCGTACCCGAAGGCGGCGTTCGAATCACGCCGATGGTCGGCAGTTGCACGCTTGGATCTTCCGCCTGCCCACGCACGATGCGCTCGGTCTCCGCTCTGGTATCGTAGCGGATGGGATAAACAATCACACCCTCCTCGTCCAGACCGTGCAGCGTACCGTCGAATGTCGCTTGATCGCTGTGATAGTCAACGCCGTCGGTGAGCAGAACGATGGCCTTGCGACCTTGAATTTGTTTGATTAAGGCGAGCGCTAACTCGAAAGCATCGTAGAGCTTGGTTCCCTGCCCCGATCGGGTTTTCAAGATCGCGGTCTTCAACGCAGCGCGATCATTTGTGAAGTCGTTAAGATCGCGCACTTCATCGTCAAACGAGATTACCTTCACCCGGTCCGCCGGTTTGAGTTGTTCGACAAACGTGACCGCGGCACGCTGAATCTGCGAAAGCTTTTCCTGCGTGCTCCCGCTGGTGTCGAGCATTAGAATGACGTGAAACGGCGCGCTCACCGTCGCGAAGAAAGCGATGTTTTGCTTGACGCCGTCTTCGTAGAGGTTGAACTCATCTTGTCGCAAATCGGGTACGTACAGGCCGTTGATGTCGGCGGCGATTACCGGAACCGTAACCAGGTTCGTGTCGATCTTGATCGTTTCAACTGGTTGCTGGGTGTCGGGCGGCGTTGGCTCAGGCGCGGGCTGCGTCTTCTGTGTATCCGTTCTCTGATTAGTCTTACGCGGGACTTGCGCGACGATGCTAAGCGAAGCGACGATGCAAACGATCGCGGTGGTCCAGAGACAAATGAGTCGGGTTTGCAAGACGTGTCCTTTTGCTCTTGCGAGAAGGTTGACCTTACTCAAGATTGGATCTCTTTCCATGGGCAGATGCGTGGCTACGATGTGCGCTGAAAGAATAACGTTTGCCTGGCCACTCTGCAATACGGCCTGTCAAGGCAATTTCCTAAAGTTGTGCTGCCCGGTGCGGGCCAGTAGCCCGACCGTAAGGGAGGGCTCAGATTGAGGGCATGGAATAGCGGAGCTCTCCCTGACGGTCGGGCTAATGCCCCGGTCCCTGCTTCGAATCCTATCAACACAACTTTGGGACCCTACTTCATAGTGACCCGCCTTGCTGGCCCGCAAGCTCATCAACTAGAATGTTTCCGTTTCTGTTTGGGCTCCTAATGAAACCCCTATTACTCGCGGCTCTTGCGGCCTACTTAAACGCTGCCATTCATTCTGTCCTGGCGTTCGTCAACAAGCGTCGCGCCCTTCAGCGTGTTTCAGACTTGTCAGTGGCTATCGGATTTGCGCTGCACACCGCGGCCCTGATTGTCGACTGGACAGTGGATGGCCGTTATCCGCTCGTATCTCTTCGCGAGACGCTTTCCTTTCTCGCGTGGACCATAATCGCCGCGTATGGAGTAGTGCTCTATCGCTATCACGCGCAGGCGCTGGGCGTCGCCGCGATGCCGCTGGTCTCGGTGCTTACCTCTGCCGCGATACTTATTAGATCGAGTTCGCCCGGTTCCATCGATCAGCTAGCCGGCGTCTCGACGAAGTGGCTGCTGCCAACGCACACGACGCTGTTGCTGTTCGCGTACGCGGCTTTCTTCGTGGTCTTTGTGGCCAGCGTGATGTATCTGCTGCAGGAACGGGAACTTAAACTAAAAACCTTTAGCGCGATCTTTCATCGTCTTCCCTCGCTGACAACCGTCAACGACATCGCCACTACGGCGGCGACCATCGGTCTGACGTTGTTGACTTTGGGCATTGCGACGGGGATGTTGTGGTCGTCGTCGCGCTACGGACGTGTGTGGCGCAATGATCCGAAAGAAATCTTTGCTGGTCTGACGTGGCTGCTGTACCTGGCGTTGATTGTCTATAGATCCACGGCGCGCTGGCGCGGGCGCAAAGCGGCATGGATGGGTGTGGCAGGCTTTGCGCTGGTGCTTTGCACTTTCTTCGGCGTACGATTGATGAGCAGCTACCACGTGTTTGGGTAATACTGATCGAACGCTCTATGTCTATAGTTTTAATCGGAGTAAATCACAAGACCGCGCCAATCGAAGTGCGCGAGCTGTTGGCGTTTTCCGAAGAGGGCTGCGCCCAGGGCTTGCGTGCGCTGGTTGACGGAGAGGTTGTGCAGGAGGGCTTGATCGTCTCGACCTGCAACCGCGTTGAAGTAGTTACTGCCACCGCCAGGGAACAGCTACAAGCGGGCGCCGAACGCATCACCGATTTCCTTAGTCGCTCCCGCAGCCTGCCCCACGAGCTTTTCTCGGACCATCTTTACCAGCACGTCGACGATCAAGCCGTCCGGCATCTGTTTCGCGTTACCTCCTCGCTCGATTCGATGGTTGTGGGCGAGCCGCAAGTATTGGGTCAGGTGCGTCGCGCGTATTCGCTTGCGCTCGAAGCAGGCACGGCTGGACGGGTGCTGAACCGCCTGGTCCATCATGCTTTCCATGTGGCCAAACGCGTGCGCGCCGAAACCGGCATTGCCGCGTCGGCGGTTTCGATCAGCTATATGGCGGTCGAGCTGGGAAAGAAAATCTTCAACTCGCTAACTGGGCGCACGGTTTTGTTAATCGGCGCAGGCGAGATGGCCGAGCTATCCGCGCGCCATCTGGTTAATGCGGGCGTCTCGCGCGTCTTGATTGCCAACCGGACTGCGGAGTCAGCTCAACGTCTGGCCGAGGAATTCGGCGGCGAAGCGATAGATCTTGACCGCCTCGCAGACCATCTCGCCGAGGCAGACATTGTGATCTGCTCAACGGGAGCGAATGACTACATCGTTACCGCCGCCATGGCCGGTAACGCCCTGGAGCGGCGACGCAATCGGCCGGCGTTCTTCATCGACATCAGTGTTCCTCGCAACATCGATCCGGCAATCGGTGAGCTGCCTAATCTGTTCGTGTTCGACATAGACGATCTTGAATCAGTGATCTCTTCAAACATCCGCGAGCGCGAACGCGAGGCCCAACGAGCGGAATTGATCGTCGAGTCGGAGGTGATGCAGTTTCAGCAGGCGCTGCGTGTGTTGGACATCGGCCCGACGCTCGGCGCGTTGCGACAAAAACTACAGGACATTGCGCGCGCCGAGATGGCGCGGCAGCGGAAACGGCTGGGCCCGCTCACGCCTGAACAAGAAAGCGCGATCGAAGCCGTGCTGATGTCGACCGTCAACAAGATCTCGCATCCTGTCTTGAGTCAGATGCGACGCTCGTACATTAGCAGCGACGACGAGAGTATTCAGACCTGGCGCGATATCTTCGGCCTCGAAGACCCGGAAGCCTTGTCCCGAAAGACCGAAGATGAGTGATCGTTTCGTAATCGGCTCGCGTGGCTCCAAGCTTGCGCTCACACAAGCCGAGTGGGTCAAAGCAAGACTCGCTCTTCTCCATCCCGGAATCGATATCCATATCGAGATCATCAAGACGACGGGCGACGTAAAGACCGATCCGCTTTCAGTCATTGGCGGCAAAGGGGTGTTCACGAAGGAACTCGAAGACGCGCTGCTCGATCACCGAATCCATATCGCGGTTCATTCTCTGAAGGATCTGCCTACGATCGTCCCCGAAGCGTTGGCTATCGGTGCGATTTGCGAGCGGGAAGATCCACGCGACGCGCTGGTACTGCAAAAGGATTCGGATTCAAGTTGCGCTTCACTGAAAGACTTGCCGGTGCACTCGATTGTGGGCACTTCCAGCCCGCGCCGTCAGGCACAATTGCGGCATTTGCGTCCTGATCTCGTCATCAAGGACTTGCGCGGCAATGTTGATACGCGTCTGCGCAAACTTGACGAGGGTCAATACGATGCCGTGATTTTGGCTGCGGCTGGTCTGCGACGCCTCGACCTTGAAGGCCGAATCAGTGCACGCCTTCCGCCCGAGCAAATGCTGCCAGCGGTCGGCCAGGGCGCAATTGGCGTTGAGATTCGGGCTGACGATTCTGCTGCCTTAAATGTGGTTACAAAACTCGATCATGAAGCTACGCGCGTCGCTTGTACCGCCGAGCGCGCGCTGCTGCGCGCGCTGGGCGGTGGCTGTCAGTTGCCGATCGCCGCGCACGCGATGGTTTTCGGTCGGCAGTTGAGACTTGATGGTCTGGTGGCAAGCCGGGATGGGAAAAGGATTGTCCGCGATCATCTCAGCGGCTCGAGCGAAAATGCGGAGCAGCTTGGAGCGGACCTCGCCAACCGTTTGCTCGAAAGCGGCGCGAAAGAATTGCTGGCGGAATAAGATGAACTCGCGGTTAGGCAACCCCGCGGCTTTGCCGCCGCACAATAGGGGTAGGGAGAACGAGTCGTTCCCCCTCCCTCCGAACCGGACGGGCGGTTCTCCCGCATCCGGCTCTCCAGTTGGTGGTTCACCGCCGAGAGGGTTGACCACACTGCGCGCGAGCGGCAGA
>JBGQJU010000074.1:0-29687 GCA_041499185.1 Pyrinomonadaceae bacterium
ATCTGCGTGCAGCGGTATTCGTTGTTGACCGAGGCCGTGAAAGTCAGTTGCGTCCCGTCAGATGTGCGCACCACGGGCGCGCTCGGGGTCGTCACGTCCAACTGCGTATAGGTAGAGTCGGTTGATTCGTAGATATTGGTCGTCGGCGAAGGCCGCAGCTCAATGCGTCCACCGGATGACGTCACCATCTCGTACGACCACAGACCCGTCTGGGAATCGTAGAACAGTTGCTGAAGCATGGGGAAGCCGAGGCGAAAACCAGGCGCGGGCCAGCCGTGGTCAGCGTTGTACTTGATGTCTACTCCATCTTTGGTCCACACCAGTGAATTGGCGAAGAGGTCCAGATTCAGATCCAATCCCGCTCGTCCGGGAAGACCCAATACCCCCAGACTCCAATTGAAGTTGCGCGAGCCGAGGTCTACTCCGGCCTCTCCGGTCTCGTTCTGCGGTCGTTTGCGCGCGGTTGAGAAGTTTGGATCGCCGGAAGGATAATAGCTGCCGCCCCCGCCACCGTTTAGCGTATCGCAGTCGCCACACAGGACATTCGAATGAATCGGAGCGCTGGCTTTCGGCTGTGATGGCCCCTTGCCTCTTCGCAGATCGTCGAGGTTGGGTAGATTGGGCCCAGGAGCGCCTTGGGTTGTTTGTGGAGGTGTTCGATTGAAGCTTCCTCCCGGCCCGATGTTCCCGCTCCCAAATCCCGGGGGCGCAGGTGGTGTTGTTCCGTTACCATTCCCATTCCCATTCCCATTACCATTGCCGTTGCCATTTCCGCCGGGAGATGAAGACGGAACCGGCAAGGCGTGTAATGAATCCAAGGCGGCAGCAGCATTGGCGACGCCGCCAGAAGACACCTTATGTTTCAATGAACTCACCGGCCGTGCGCCATCTTGAATAGCCTTAGCAACATTGCCACTGTTGGCCCCCGGATAGGCGCTCTTTAAGAGGCCCGCAATGCCACTCACCAGCGGCGCGGACGCTGACGTGCCGCTGACCAGCCAATAACCGCCGCCCATCTGTGTCGTCAGAATATTCACACCAGGCGCGGCTACCGATACGTGCTTGCCTCCATAATTGGACCAGGACGCCAACTGGTCGGCGTTGTCGGTCGATGCCACGGCGATGAGATTTTTAAGATTGAAAGACGCCGGATAATACGGCGTGGTGTCGACGTCCGCACCGTCGTTGCCCGCCGAGCAAACTACGGCTATCCCTCTTCGCAGCGCACGATCAATGGCATCCTTCAACGCCGCCGATTCGCCCGTCGTACCCCAGGAAAGATTGATTACCTGAGCGCCATGCGTTGACGCATAGTCAATGGCTTCAACCGCGTCGGCGACGTCGCCAGTGCCGGTGTTGTCTAAGACGCGCAGACTCATCAGGCTCGCGCGCCACATTACACCGCTGACGCCAATCGCATTGTTTCCCTGCGCGGCAATAATTCCCGCGATGGCGGTGCCGTGTCCTTGCTCGTCCTTGATTACACCGGTGTCGGTAATGTAGTCCCAGCCATGCAGGTCGCCGTTTGGTCCTGGGTTAGCATTTGTCCATTCGTTATTTGCCAGATCGGGATGAGTGAAATCGATGCCGCTGTCGATCACTGCAATTTCAGTTAACTGCGATCCCGTCGTCGTCTGCCAAGCCGCCGTCACATTGATGTCCGCAGCAAACTGTCCGCCGCTCTGACCCGTGTTATGCAGCGCCCACTGCTCGCCGAAGCGCGGATCGTTTGGAACGAGTTCGTTCTGGGGATTCAGAAACCTCGAAGCGCCTTTCAGACTCGAATCTGCGCCGTTGGACGTCGCCCATTGTTGGTTAAGCGGCTGAGGAGTTGTGGGGATCGTCTGACCGGGATCAGACATTGGGCGGCCAAGCAAATCGAAGCGAACTCGCTCGCCGGCGAAACGGCCGGCAAGGTTCATGCCTAAATCAGCATTGAGTTGATCATGTGCGATCAGGAAATTCGGCTCCACAAACTCAATCTGCGGATTCAATCGCATTATCTGCGCGATTGCTTCGGGATTTCCCGTTGGAATGCTGAGTTTCTCAATGCCTGATTCGCCCCGCAGTTGCTTTTGCCGCTGCGCGCCATTACTCAGAAACACCACAGCTTTGTCTTGCTCCGTCACACCAGCACGGAAGCGAACCAACAGCTCGCCACTACGATGTCCTCCTCGTGTCTGCGGAGAAGGCCAACTGACGGGCGACCTGCTTTTCACCTTCGTTGCTCGTCCACCGGGCGCCGAAAAGCCAAACGGAGCGCAGAACAAGATCAACATCGCATAGGAAACGAAACAACAAAGAAAGCAACGAAGAGTAGTGGGAAGAAAGTGACAACGCATGAGCGGCTCCTTTTCGAGGTTAGAGCCGGTAGGCGGAGACCTCTAGAGTCTTCGTCGCCGGGAAGCAGAGTTACCTTCAACACTGAGGCGTGTGGCTCGGGGGAATCGTCGCACGCGAACCGTGTTTTGATTCAACGAGCGGGACGTTATCACCGCCTACCAATGCTGTCAAAGGTTTTTTGTTTCAGTGCAGGTTTCTTTGCGCTGTCATCCTTGTGCTTCCTACAACTCGACAGAGTTAGGAGGGCAAGCATAATGAACGGGACAAGCCATGTACCAGAGAATGACCTCTGCTTGCGACACTACTCAACCGGGTGAAGGGTATGAGTGACAAGGCTGGCAATAGCGAAGAGGGAACCGCGCGCTGCACTGGCTGCGCGAGGGTAATGAGCGGCTCTGTCAATGGTGTTGGGTGTGCGCTGTGCTTCGTTTATAACGCTGGGCACATGGCACTCCCAAGAAGGTATGGGTTTCTTAGTGACCGCGGCGGCCGTAGGCCATCTTCAGTCACGGCTGGACGGTGAGTGGATTCCAAGTAGGATTTTGGAGACCAACCTCACCCCGGAATTTTCTACTTTAGGCCGGTACTGAAAAGGGGGTAGCTCAGACCTTTATTTAGCTTTGCGAACCGGCGCACATACTAAGCAAACCCGTGTCAGTGAGATCAATCTAATTTATTTCTCGGACTCTGTCACTGACTAGGTTTGTTTGGGCGAACCGAAATTTGAAGTGGTAAGATTAGTGTGCCATAGATAAAAGCGAGAGCGGTCCTCAAACACAAAAGCGGCAGAGAGCCTTTTTGGGGACTCCCTGCCGCTTCGTCTCATAACTTTCGTCATGAGGGTGGCGATCAACGTCCTCACCCCGTCAATCGCCGTGGCGAGCACGTTCAGCGCTCGCCGGTTGACTTAGCCTTATACACCCTTACGTGCCAAAGACTCAACATCGCGTTTTATCTTACGGTACTTCTTCCCAGCCTTGACCATGATCGCAGGCGTGTTTGGACTTGGTGCATTTCCAGAGGCGAGTTATAGGATGGATTTCCCCAATTCGTGGCGTGCGTCAAACCATGATTGGCACGCTCGCCCGTCAACCTATGAGCCTGCGGGATGTGTTTCGTGTCAAGCATCAAAAGGCCCACGATCTTAACGTATTCACCCTCAAGATCGTTTAGGTTCCGGTAGAGCCAATCATGATAATGGTCACGGCGAACGCGCGGCGTTACTTCGGCTGTGACGGACGCCGTTTCAGGTTCTTCCTCAATTCCGAACAGGCTGAATGAGCGTCAACCAGGTACGGGACCGAATCGCCGGTAGTCAGAACCGTATGCGCATGCCCTGCCCGACTTCCCTGGAAATCTCGCGGCCGACCTGGAAAATGACAGCTGCAGCTTGACGAAGTTTTGCGGCCTCAAGACCGGCATTCCGGATCTGATCGGCAGCATCAACCTGGCTCACATAGATCGCCCTGTTGGCGTCTAACTCTTTGTGATAATTCTGCTCTACTCCACCACGCGCCTCCGCAGCTCCGCGCCTGTACCCGCCAATCGCTTCACCGGCGCCGGTATTGACTCCGGCAATCTGTTCTCCCGCTTGCTTATCAATGGCGACCTTGATATCGCTCTCATATTGCTGGCTGCTCGCCACGGCTTTCGAGGCGGCTGTGTTCTGCAGGCCGGTTACATTATCACGGTAAGCATCCGCTGTTTGATTCGTGGTTCGATTACGAGTACCGATGGCCGCGTTTTGGAGACCTCCACTCAGTACTGGACGAATAATAGGAATCTCTGGCGGAACTGCTTCCGATAGATTACGCCCCCATAAATCAGTCTTGGCAGCATGAGACTCTCCGGCGACCATAACCTTTTCTTTGGTGGCCGCTGCAACGGTGGTTCCGACTTGCTGATCTCGCGAGATGTTTGTCTCGCGAATACTTCGCGCGACATCTGCGCCGACCTGAGTCTTCTGAAATCCTGCCGCTGCCTGAATGATCATTCGCTGGGTTGTGGCTGCACCTGCTGTGGCTGCCACTTGGCCGGTCAGCGCCCCCTGAATAGAAGCGAGCTGTGCGGTACGCTGTCCCTGAGCACGCAGATTCCCGCCTTCCAATTGTCCCCCTGATCTTGTCACGTCCGCCTGATAGCCCGCATTGTACTGAGTGGTTTCAGCCTGACGATTGATGGAGGCCGCTGCCTCGGCGCTGTATTTCTCAATGCCGGTGCCAACCATCGCGCCCATCCAACTCGAAACAACGGTTGCAACTGACTCATAAATGCGACCAGACAGCAAATACAGAGAGATGAATGGGGTGCCGTAGAGACAGAGCGCGCCCAGACCCATGGCGAAGGCGGCGAGGGCTATCGTGTATTGAGGTTGCGCCAGTGGGTCCGTGATTGCCCGCATTGTTTCATAGTTCCATATATATAAAGGACTGCTGTCGCCGACGGCCATTGCCACGTTGCCCCACATGTACGCGACAATCCGAATGATCTTGGATACAGAGGGCCAGATGAGAGTCAGGGCGATCAGCCCGTAGAAAAATGGGTAAGTAGTTTTGCTGGCGATATGCTTATCGACAATGCCAGCGAGCATGAATGGCATCGCGAGCTTTAGACCGAGCGTGAGAGCCGCGCCAAGAATCACCAATATTAAATCCCCAAACTCAATGAGCGCACGCTCGAAATTTAGCCACGTCATCATCGTGGAAATGTTCCACTGAGAGACATCTGCCTTCTGATCGAAGTTTTGGATTGTGCTGTCTGTATCGACAATGATGCCCAGAACCGCCTCGCTGCCCAGCGGCACGGGCTGGATAGCAGTCTCGCGGCCATCAACTGTGACGGTGAACATGTTTTGCTGAAACTTGGCGTAAGAATCGTTGAAGCTGTCGCGCTGGGCTTGGTAGAGTTTCTGCAAAACTGACTGCTGTCCCGATTCATTGCCATTAGCGATCTCGTAGCCGACGGCACTCATGGTGTTGATGATTGCCAGGCTTGTTCCTGACAGCATGAAGAACAAAGCAAGCCTGCCGAACCACCAATAAAGATTAGAACCCTCGCCGTTGTCTTCACGAATGACACGCAGCATGGCAAAGCCGGCCAGGCAGTTTCCTATTACCCAAGCCAACAGTTCAAACCAGCCCATGAGCTTCGAGACGATCTCGTTATCGAAATAAGGTAGAAGCTCACCGGCGCGCTGTGAGAGCGCCGCAATGTTCTCGGAAAGGGTGCGGACTGGAGACCGAGCCGGTGTCGACCCTTGCGCCTGAGCGACAACCGGGAACAGGAGAACCGCGAAGATAATGATGAATCGAAGTGACGGTTTCAAGTTCATAAATCTTTTCCTATCTGTTAGGCAATTAACTCCCGGCCGGAAAGCGCGAAGTTAGGGCCGTCGGGGCGGAGAAGGCATGCCGCCATTTTCAATGGCCTGAAAGATGCTGTCCTTAACAATGTTCAAGTTGTCCCATGCTTCATCGGTGGCTCTGACTCGGTTAGCAATTCGCACTCGCTCTTCCATCGTGAGGTTGTAAAGCTTCACGCGGTCTTCTATCTGCGTTGAGAGATTGGTGATTTGTGCATCCAGATCTGCAATCATTTTCTCGCACGAGGCGATCTCAAGTTTCAGGTCAGAGATACACGTGGCGCATTGTACCGTTTGAGGCTTTGCCAACTCAGCATCGAGCTTGTCTTTGGTCTGCTTCATTTCTTGAGCCGCGCCTGCCTGTCTGGCTTCGGCGGTTTGCAAATCGTGGTAGAGCCGGGCCATCGTCGCGTCGAACATCGCAATGCGATTCATTGTTGCGATCTTGTCCTGCTCGGTGCGGCCGATCGAGTTACGCAGGTAGTCCTCGAAATCACGCAGATCGGCTTGTGGATCGAAGATGCCACTCATCAGCCGCGTCTTGATTGACCTGATCATACTGAGACGCGAAATCACCATGGTCTCAATAGCACGCTTAAACGCGAACACGTCACGAACGGTTTGACCGATTTGCGCCATCGTGCGCGTAAGATTCGCGTTGTGCAGCACGAGCTTTTCGGCCTGCCCCAACACGCCTTTCATGGTGCTGAGTTGCTCGGCTAGCTTATTGATCTCTTCCGAGTATTGCTTGACGCGCTCCAGCCACCGATTAGCTTCTTCAATTTGCCTCTCGATCTGTAACGAATACTGAGCAGGATCGAAGACGGTCCACTGAGCTTGAGCAGTTGAGGGCGTCAGAATGACGCCAATTAATAGACCGAGGAGTATGTACTTGATTACATTCTTCATGGGTTCAATCCTTTCAAATAAGAATCTAGGATTCTTTCGTAGCTCCGTCTTTTCAGGCGGCAATCTCCAGGAGGGATTCCTCGATCTCTCGCAAACCGATCGCCGTTAAGCCACGGGGGTACTGCTGCGACAGCCAGGCATGTACCTGCATCTCAGACCACTCGGGATGGTAGGCAGAAACTACGCTGCGAGCATTCCGTTCGTCGGCATTAGTAGTAAGCGTCCACAGCATCAACGGGCTCAGCTCATGCTGAACAACCTCAACGACCTGATCGGAACCCGTGCCAATCACCATCACGAATTGAGAAAACCTTCCGGGCGCAGTCTTGATGTGCGCGATGGCTTCCGCACCGTTTGCTGACAGCTTCGCGTGAGCAACGATCTTCGAGTAATCGCCGAGCTGCTTGCCGATAAAGAGCACATTGCCAGTCTTCGAGAGCGAGGCGATATCTTCAATGTCTTCGAAAGCATGAGTGGCGAGCATGGTGATTGAGTTCTCCTTCGGCCCCTTGCGACCAGCATGCTGAAGCACCTTAAAAATGAACGGATACTCCTCCTTGATCTCCCACATCTCGTCGAACAGGTTCGCGGTAGGAGCACGAGTGCCGTCGGCGCGCTTGCGTCCGATGCAGCGCGCGACGTGTGCGGCAATGCGGTAGGCTAGTGATAGCTTGATGTCGTGTGGAAAATCCCCGAGCGAACCTAGTTCGAAAACATCGAACGGCGACTTCTCTTCGTAGTCAGGATGAGTAGGCGCATCCAGCCACGGATGCCCAATGTAGTTGCTCAGTGCAAGGACAAGCGTTTCGCGTCGCTCGCGAACCATTTCGGAATCAAAAGGATAGGTCCGAAGCTGGGCAGCAAAGTGAGAAAGCACCGGCTCGAACAGCGGTCGGCCGGGCCCGTTCTGTGAAACGATGTTCTCGTAGACTTGAGCGACAACGGCGCTGATAATATCTTCCGCTGTCTTGTCATCGTCCTTCACCCGCGCCAGCATCTTCAGATCGCCAACAACAAGCGCCTTCTGTATATCGTCGGGCATCTCGCCGTCTTTCAAATCCGGATAAGACCAGACATTGATGGCGCGGACTTCATCGGGTTGTGGTCTGATATAGCGACCGTCGAGTACCGTCACTAGCGGCCACAAAGTTTCGCCGATATCGATGGCGTTTACACTGGCGTCGCGCAGACTCGCCAGAATGTCGCAGGCGAACTGCGCCATGAGAATTGATTTGCCGCCGCGTGGCGCTGCAATGATCTGAATGAGCGGAGAAGGAATGCGATTGCGGTCGAACAAATCAACCCCAATTAGGCGGCCTGTAACAGTTGATAGTAGCGTGTGCGGTCTGTCAGCCCCCGGCCAGGAATCTTCAGTCGGCGTTAGAGCGACGACTGAGTTTGATACCTCTGTCAACTCACGTCCGGTGAGCTTTGGACTCAGTTCGCCGGCCATTGCGGATTGATAAAGAGCCCGCAACGCCTCAGGCTCCTCGCGTTCGGCATTGGCGCCGGGAATCTGCCTGATTGCAGCGACGATCTTCTCGCATTGCTCGTCCAGAGCATCGACCGACTGCTTTAACTCAGCTAAGTTTGCAGCCCGTTCACCGTAGAGAATCACGTAGAAGCGTGTAGGCAAAAGTGACTCGCGCGCGCCTGCCACTTCATCGCGCACCGCACGCAGACTTCTTAGCGCCGCCGCGCCTTCGGGATTGTCCCGTTTAGTGAAGGTACGCTTGACCTGTTTGATCCGGCGGTCGAGACGCTTCGTTTCTTTCCGTTGCTCGGGAAAGAGATATTCGGTCACGATGGTATGGCGGCTGTTGAAATCTCTGCGACCCATCAACCCGCGGAGAGCTTCGGCAGTCACAAATTCGTTGGGCGGAGTAAACATCGAGACTATTGCGACGGGATATTCACCGTGCATGAGATAATTCAACTCGCCCTCGATCGTTTCGGCGCACAGGTAAGCTCGCAGGTCTCTACCCAGCTTTTCCGGCAAAATTGGAGCAGAAGTTGCATTCTGACAGTGGCCAAAGAAAACGGCTTCCCAGATCTCTTGGCGCGTGAACCTACGTAGCATGAGCGGTGACGAATTCTCGATCTGCCGCCAAATTCTATTTGCGCGGTTGTAAGCGCGGCTTTCATCTTCCAAGGTGCGTCGCACGACTGAGTCATCAGCGGTACGTGAGTAGATCTGGGATAGATTTCTGAAAGTCTTGTGTAGACCTTGGCTTCTTATCTCATTCCCGAGGGCGTGTTTGAAGTCCACGAGTGCGCTCATCGTAGAGTTGCCACGCTTCTTCGGCGGCACATAGGCCCACATCGTGAGCACACTTCGACGATAGGGAACACACTTCGCCAAACCGCGCGCCCAATCGAGATTCGAGGCCTGTAGCAGGCCTGCTAACGTATGAGTTCCTTCCCGCGCGCGCGAGGCTATCACGCTTGTAATCGCCTGCCCTGGATCGGGAGTCGTAGCATATCTGAACTGAATCAGAGTGCCCGGTGGCTTCTCAAATGCCAGCATCCGCGCCAGGTCGTCGTAGCGAATGTCGACAAGTCCGTCATCCGCAAACATGGTCGGAGGTGTTTCGACTTGATAGGCGACCGTTAGAGCACGGTCCTTGTGTCGCAGAGCATCCTTGTACACGCCCACAATCGATGCGTCTCTCCTTCTTCCGACCGGGCGTCTCAGCCGCTTTGCTCCGCGGTCACGTTCTTTTTCATCTGCTAGTTCGTCGTAGCCAACAGCGCGTTCCATCTCTCTTCGCATGCCTCCTGAATGCCATTGTTATGTTCAAGTAAAAGCGAGATGACCGTTTGTAGCGGCCGTAATTCATTGTCGTCCGAAGACGCTATGTCAGCTTCGGGATCAATGATCCATGAACGGTTAAAACCCCGCTTTCTGCCGTTCGGGAGCGCGCGGTACTGTCGATGGTGCAAGAACAAGCCTTTCAGCCGATGTTGAAGCCAGTGCGGCTTTCGTCCGATGCGCACGTAGTTAAAGAAGGCAATGCTTCCCACAGTCGCCAGCAACCAAGTCCACATCTGTAGCGGGATATATAGCAGAGTGATTCCGAACGGCACCGGCGCGAGATAGCCCACGCACGAAATCAACAACACTGAAAGCCAGTCGCTATCCGCAACGCCAAAACGCACTACGGGCAAATAGATATTTGGTCTGATAGGGCGTGCTCGCATCCTTCCTACCTCCGAAACCGGCACTCAATGACGCTAACCGATGTATTCTTGGCAGCGCGGGAATCAGAACTGGTTATCCAGCGGAACTGTATCTCCCTGGCTAAAGGCAAAGATCGCCGCGCATATACCGCCGAAGGCGAAACATGCCGCTCCGGTAATGAACTTCCATGTCGAGAGCGACTCGCGCAGACCGGACGTGATGATTCCGACGGCTACGAAGATGATTCCTGCGATGATCATTGCCGCCGCCAGAAAGAAAGTAACGGAACGCAGACTATTGCCGAGCTGACCGCTGTTGCCGTTAAAGAATGAGCCCGATGGTGTCTGTGCGGATGCAGATACAAGGCCGAGCGCCATCATGAGCGCCATGGCGACGGCTCCGTGCATAACCTTCAATCCCAACCCAAGTGCAACCAGCTTGCGCCCCATCCGCGCGGCGCGGGAGCATTCCAGACCTGGGACGTTGACGATTTCAATCAAGTTATTCATCTCGCTTCTCCTTGAATCGATCATTTCCTTCGATCTTGATTTCCCACTCGCCTTGATCTGCTGAGGCTTGCGGGTTCGTTGACGTTCGCTTGCTCCTTGTCAATTGCTATGCCACGCAGTTGGCCCATTGATTGCACGGGTCCGCATCATGATTCACAGACTAATCCAATCAATTCTTTTCTTGGTTTTAGTGGGTATCGCAGCGAACGCGCAGGTTCGGGGTGAACACGAGCCGTCACTTCAAGAGCGGGCGTCAAAGCTAGAACCCTTTATTGATCAATCGGCACGGCGTTACGGAATCGATCAGCGTATCTTGCGAATCTTGTGTTTTCTGGAATCGCGTTATCGACTCGACGCGATCAGTCCCAAGGGTGCTCGCGGTCCGATGCAGTTCATGCCGGCGACCGCGAATAGATACGGGTTGCGGAATCCTCACGACCCCAAGATGGCGATAGACGCTGGAGCGCAATATATCGGCGATTTACTGAGGAAATTCAACGGAAGACTCGATCTCGCGTTGGCTGCTTATAACGCTGGTGAGGGCACTGTTGAAGCTTTCATGAGGGGGCGTTCAATTCGACTGTCGAACGGCAAAATCGTCAACCCAAGCAAGACAATAACCGGCGGAATTCCTCCGTACCGCGAGACCCAGGCATATGTGCGGACGGCAATAGCTCTGCTAGTGAATAGACCCACACCAACAGCAAGGCACTTTGTCTTTTCGCTCGAAATCAACAAGAACACCGTTGATTCAACAAGCCGTGACTTCACCATTGATGTGATGGCCAATGAGAGAGTTTTTTCACTGCGTTTCAGTGAAAAAGCGAAGTCGCTTTTCATTGAGATTCAGTGAACGCTGTTGGATTTTACATACGTTTTGCCTGTTGGGTTTTACAACTTTCGTGATCGTTACATCTCGACTAACCAAGGTTTTCGAATTGGTACGCGACTTGTAAGAGTCGCGAAACCGAGGCTGGGAGGCGCGATGACCACACCAACGTCAGTGCAGTTGTTGATGATTAGCAGTTGCCTCTTGCAAAGCCTCGCGGGCGTGATGTTTTGGAACTTCTATCAGAAGTCGAACGCTCTGTCGCCCGACTCAATGAAAGATGTCGAGGAGATCTTATGAGTGCCAATGTTCTGGACTTGTCTAGCGCAGTTGCAGACAACGAAACAGAAGCAGTCGTTAAGTTGCAGGACCGCGCGGTTGCCGTCGAAACGCCGCACGCCTATAACGAACTCGAACCGTTCGGTCCAGTCATCTGTTACCGCGACCCGGCGGACGTACGGACTATACGTCGCCAATCGAGACTCATCATTCTTAGCTTGCTGATCACCGCGATAGCGACATTGGGAGTTGTTTACAAGTCCATCCAGCGGCCCGACCGGATTGTCGTGGATATGACTTCGGGCCGCACCGTGATGATCAATGACCGCGATTTGGGCGCCACGGAAGCTGTCAAGCTCGAGAAAGACAAGCTTCAAATTGCAGATATGGACTACGTCGTCAAGGCCTTCCTCGATTATCTCTACCGCGTCGATCAACGATCCCGCTCCAAGGATATCGAGGCGGCGCTTCGACTGATGGTTCCCGGCCAGGCCAAGAAATTCGCTCAGTACCTAACCGACCAAAAGATTCTTCAAACGCAGCGCGAACAGCAATGGAATGCAATCTGGAAACCTGAATACTTGGAGCACGCTCCGGGCAAACCATTAACCGTCAAGATCTATGGTACGCAAGAGATTGATATGGTCGTTAAGAATGAGAGCAAGCACATGACGAAACACATTTTGCTGACCGTCGATCTCTTGCCCGACGCACCCGAAGGTGGAACCTTCCGTCTCGACCGAAATCTGCGCTCGGGTTTTCGCATCAACGCTCTCGATTACAAAGAACTCAGCTCAAGTGAGGCGGAAACGCCCGCAAATTCTACGCAAGGTTGAAGGACAAACTCATGAAGATAATCAATTCCCTCTTACTGCTCGTATGCGTTTCGACGGTGTTATGTGCCCAGCAACCCATATCCGCCGCCATTCGGCACACTCCGCGCTGTCGCACATGCGTACGCCGCGTCGTAAAGACCGCACCGTCACCGACACCCTCACCGACGCCACAACCATCGGCGGACTTTTTTGTCGGCGAAGCGAGAGTCGATGTAGCAAAGGATGAAACTGTCGTCAGGCTTGCGATGGCCCAGCACGGCAGCATCCTGATCGAACTGCCTGCCAATGATGGTCCGCGTTACATCATTCCCGGCGATCCCGAAATGGCCACGGTGGACCAAAA
The DNA here is from genome assembly GCA_041499185.1 of Pyrinomonadaceae bacterium. Classification (GTDB taxonomy): domain Bacteria; phylum Acidobacteriota; class Blastocatellia; order Pyrinomonadales; family Pyrinomonadaceae; genus JAOAPY01. Next base: position 12,591 of record JBGQJU010000074.1, read on the forward strand.
GGCTTTGGAGAGAAACAAGCGAGCTATCGTGGTGCGACCGGGCGCGCAGTTTGTGTCGCCACCGCGCAGTGCTAGGGCACGTACGCCCGCTGCCACAGTTACTGCGCAGATGCGCAGCGGTCTCGTTGTTACTTTCTTGTTTTATCCCGTAGAGGACCTCGCGCAAAACGTTCATCGCTGTGTCTTGAGTTACAACCGCGATGAAGTAGTCGCGCGCAGGCGCGCGGCAGGACTGCCAGTCAATCTGGAAACAGAAACCAGGGGGGAAACGACTGCGCAGTCCGCCGCGCCAACTTCGATCTCGATTGAGAATTCACCGGATGAGAAAAAGGAGAGCACTCCTGCGGATTCTCCTCGCCCTTCAACCGCGCCTGTAGGAAATCAGAAAGCGGAGCCACCCTTCAAGGCCACAGCGTCAGCTGGAGTCGAGGCCGTCTCTACTCCGCTTCCAGATTCGGGGAAAAAGACTGACCGACCGAAGGAATCAGCCGATGTTCTTGCCCGCACTCGCGACGCGCTACAACAAGCGATGAAGAAGCCAAAGCAATTCAAACACTGGACCCGACCTACACATGGGCTAGCGCTCTCAATTATCGTTCTGCCCGACTCTCCGCAAGCGTACCGTCTAGCGATTGTCGCGGTCAGAAATACCACGAGTGAGTCGTTGAAGTTAACGCCGAACGGTCCTGATCTCTTCCTCGAAATGATCGACGATAAGGGTAAACCCCTAAACATCGAGTCGATTAAGAAGCTGCATTCGGAGCCGAGTGATTCGGCGGGACTGATTCTTCCGGGCGGAACTGTCTATTACGCGATCGCTTATGTCGCTCCGGCGTTAGGCGCGCATCAACGAATGAAACTCTCCATAGCACAGACGAATGCGGCTGATGAGCCGGCATCGATCGTGCTGGCAAGCAGCGGAAGGTGAAGGAGTAAATCATGAGCGAAACAAATGGTAACCGTCGTCGTCTTTCTGTTGATGTAATCGAGAACGATATGCAGGACGAAAGTGGCACGTTCTACGACCCTACCAACCCTGTTTTCGCGCCACCAAAACAGAGTGACACGAACAATAAGAAGGCGCGGAAGCGTAAACTGATTGGCTGGTGCTTCGTACTTTTCCTGATTGCCGGCGGTGCCCTAGCGCTGTACCTGCTGCTAAGAGTGAATCATGTGAATGTCAGAGTGCAGGCTGATCCTCGCCGCGAGCCCCTGAGTGCAAAGACCGAACCAAGTCGAACCCCATCGGAGAACGGCTTAAGCGCTGAAGCCATAAACATCGCGCGGCAAGCAATCGGCAACGATGTGGCCACGGCGACTAATGCGAATCCGATACCATCGCCGAATGCATCACCAACCGTATCGCCATCACCGGGCGCAAACGTTTCGCGCGTCCTAAGTTATACGGACAACTCACCTGCGTATCCTCATCCGAACGATGCAGGCTCGCCGAATGGCAATGCAAACGCAAACCAATCCAACGCCAGTGGAACGCAGCAACAAGCAACAACTGGTGGGCTCTCCGCGCAAGAACCGCAAACTCGCGCGAACGCAACGCAGACTCTCTTTGTTGACGATTCGGCACCGAAGCCACTAGCAGCACCTCAGCCCACGGGCCTGCCCCAAATTCAGTCTCGCTTGGACAAGAAGACGCTCTCGAACGATATCTCGAAAACGACTCCTCCAGCAGTATCGCCGCTCTTCGGCACGATGCTGCCAGTGCGCACACAGGGCGTGATTTTTTCTCTGCGCAATAACTCATACGCACGGCTTGAGCTGTCGAGAGATTGTCAGGGTGAGGGATGGTCTTTGCCCAAGGGAACCCTGCTAATCGGTCGTGTTAGCGGCAGCGAGTACGACCGCGCGTTCGTCAACGTATTGGGCTATGTCGATCCAAGAACCAACCGTTTCGTGAAGATGACTGGCGAGGTCCTGGGAAACGACGGCGGCTCAGGAATGTTAGGGAAGCGGGTTGTCGTCGATCGCAATCGCCTGAAACAAACATTGGGCAAAGTCGCATCGAGCGGTCTGCAAGTGGCCGGCATGATGGCTGGAGCGCTTACTGGTCGCGGAACGGTTGTCGTCAACGGTGCTGGCTACCGCGTGCTTCGTCCAATGACCGATGAGGCGGGCCGTGTAGTAAGTGGCGGTGACGAAAAACGCTCATTCGTCAAAGTCGAAGCTGGACAACCGGGTTATGTCATGGTCGCCGACCTGCCGAAAGAGCTTCACGCTGTTGATGCGCCTGGCGAAGACGAATTCGCGCGAGCGGCGACCTCCCTAACCGATCGTGAGGTGATGGAATTGATTCTCTTTGGCACGCCGGAAGAAATGCGGGTGGCGCTGCCTCTGATGAATGACGAACAGAGGCGATTGGTTGTTAAGTCCACCGGCACGGAGAATGGCAAACGATGATTCCCTCCGATCCAAAACGAGAAGTGATCGACCCGCGGAGATTGGTGCGTGAGCATGGTCGTGAAGCGCTGGCTGAAATAGTAGCGCGGGAGTCTGGATACATCTTCCAGCTTCGGCCGCTAAAGGATCTTTGCCAGTGCTTGAAGTCAGGCATGCCTTTACTCACCGAAGGAGAGCGTGGCGGTGGCAAGACCGAAATGGTTGATGCACTGGCGTATTCATGCAACCGACCGTACTTCGAGCTGCAAGGAATGGATGGTCTCACCCTCAAGGACATTCTCTTTGAGTGGGACGAACAAGGCCAGAATAATTTCGTGGTCCAAGCGGTCGAAAGCGGCGCGCTTGCTCTGGACGAAGCCAGACGGCAGCAGTGGCGGATAGAGTTCTTGAACTTGGGCGAGGTACTGAAGGCTTATAACTATCTCGCTACCACAGGTATCGTGCCAATTGTAAAGCTAGACGAGTTTGAAAAACTGCCCCAAGTCTGCCAAGCGTTCTTTTATCAGTTATTCACTGACGGCCATGCTTCGATCCCTCGCCTTGCGGAGAACGACGGGTACATTGGCGTTGACAAAGCGGACGACAAGCCAATCGTTATCTTGACGTCAAACAATCAACATGTTGTTCATCCGCCGTTGCGATCGCGCTGCGTTTACACGAAAGTCAAATTGCCTACCGACCTTGAAGAAGCACGAATTCTTCACTCGCGACTACCACTCGCTGGTCCCGCTCTGTTAACTCAAGTAGTCAAAGTCGTTCGGTATATCCGGGTCATGATGCCGACAGTCAGAGATAAACCAGGGCTGCGGGAATCCATTGTTTTTCTGCGCGCACTTCTGGCCGAAGAGATCGAGATGTTGACGGCTGAGGTGTTTGACGATCATCTAGGCTTCATCGCACGCAACGCAGATGACCTCGCGAATCTTGAGCTTGGCTTGCAGAGGCTCGAGCGAGCAGCGCAGACACCAGACAGGATTGTCGAACAGATGGTGGAGGAAGTTTTTCGCGAAAGAGTTGTTCGTCTGCGGGAGGCGGCATGAGGGAAAGAGGAAACATCTGGCCCGTCGTCTCGGTCGCCGCCGGCGCTCTCTTTGTGCTGGTGATAATGCCGCTAATCATACAAAGAGATAGAAGCAACCGCATGGCCACCGTGGATGCCCACGTTTCGATCGGCGATATGGGAAGCGGCGCAAACTCACCGTCGAGTGTTTCCACGTATCGCTGGCCGGATGGTGAAGTATCCCGCACTGCTGAACGATTGCGTGATGTGAGCGCGGTAGCAGTTGCTGCGATTACCTATGTGGTCGAGGGGTCAATAAGTGGCCACACACCACGCGACATCGGCGAGATCATTAGCGGCATCTCGCGGCGCCAGCTTATACCCAACGAATGGCTAACAAATCAATTGGGCGTGCTGCGGACGCCACATGGAACGGTTCATCTGCGTTATTCGCCAAGCAACTTGAGCATAGAGGTCATTTCGATGCCAAATGAACACGCCGATGGCCCAGCCATACTGATCCGCATTCCCGACAGCGAAAACACTACAGTTGGGGCTCGGTACTTCGAGTCGATGCAACTCGACGGCATTGCCTATCCCGATCCATTCGCGCCAATCCCAACCATCATCGCTTCCGGATGGCAACCGCGTCTCTTCAAACAAACGCAGACAGCCGATGCAGAGCGTGCACAACTCGAACAGTGGGCGAAGGCAGCAAATCGAAAATAACCGTAGTGAGGCACAAACGTCATGGGCTTTCGCGCGAGAGTCGAAAGAATCGACGCCGACTACTTCATTCCTCGACCTGCCGATGAGACGGACCTGGATTCCTTCCATGCCGCCACCAGATTTCTTCGGGATGTTTCGCGCGGTGGAACTCTCCTGCTAAGCAGTTCTGTCGCCGGATACTTGTTCTTCCGCTCCGGGCAGATGCTCAATCTCGATTTCAAGTGGATGACGTTCGTCCTGATTGGAGCCGTTACAGTGGCACTTGTCGGGGTCTTTGAATCCGTCTCTATGGCCTATCCGTACTACAGCATAAACCAGAGACTGACCCACGGATCTGCGCGATGGTCCAGCATCGCAGACCTGAAGGCGAAAGGTTTAGCCCACCCAACTCGTGAGCCGCTGCCTTACGGCGCCGTGCGCATCGGCAGACTGAGTTCGGCACTCAGCCCGCGTCAATACGATCTGATCCTCGGATTGAAGCAACTACTGACTCACACGGGCATTTTTGGACCATCAGACTCCGGGAAGTCCGCGACTTTTTACATGAACATTTTGCGCGACTGGTCCCAGTTCGGTTCCGCCTTGGTAATGGATATCAAAGGGGAGCTCTACGCCCATACGGCGCGCTATTACGATCATGTTTACCGTATCGACCTGGAGAATCCAAATCTCTCAGACCTGTGGAATCCGCTCCCTCGTTGCTTAAACAATGGCGAACTCGCTCATTCCGTTGCTTCGATCGTTGTTGGCTACGAACCGGAAAACATGAAGGTCAACGACAGCACTCATTACTGGATATCAGGTGAAACGGCGTTGATGAAAGCACTATGTCTTCACCTTCCAACTATAGCCGTCAATCCGACGGTTCCTATGATCAAGGAGTACATGTCCCTCAACGATCTGAAGAAACTTGGCGAGGACATGACTAATTCCGATGATCATGAGGCCAAGCTCGAATGGGGTAATTTCACGAAGGTTGATGCAGAGAAAACCCAGGGTGGGGTGATCACCGGCCTCAACAATAAACTCGCGCCGCTGCGCTCGCCAAACGCAATGCGGATCTTGCGAACTGCAACGTCCGAAGAATTAGCGCGCGGTGTGCGCGAGATCAACCTAGCCAATCTTCGTACGCCAAGGACGGCAATCTACATCGTCATCTCGGAGAGCCAAGCCAGCGAATACCGGATTCTTCTGGAGTTGGTCTTTGGACTGGCGGCCATCGAGATGCAGGCTTCGACGCAGAAAGACGCCACTCCAGTCTTGATGGCGCTGGACGAAGCAGGCAATGTCTCGCCTCCGAAGCTCCAGGACAAGTTGAAGATCGGAAGGTTTCGCAATACGCCGTACTTGCTTGGTTTCCAGGATGTCTCACAGATCAAAAGCCGATTCCAAGAGAATGGCGGCAAAGCAGTGTTAGCGGGAATGAAGAATCAGATCTTTCTTCCCGGTATCGATCCAGAGACAGGAGCTTATGCCTCCACGATGCTTGGCCCGGCAACCGTGCTCTCACGTACCGAGGTGGATGCGCCTGGAACAAAGAACGACGCTGAACGCGTTTCCGAGAGCCGGCGCGATCTCCGGCAAGCGCCGGAACTGCGACGCATGGTGAAGTACCGGCAAGGTATCGCCATCATCGACACCGCCGATCCGATCCTTTTTCGCTTTCTTCCCAGAGCCGATATCGGAGATATAGCCGTACCTCCAGAACGAGAGATCGGGGCGCCTCAACCATTGGCGGAAGCGGTAGCGGCAATGGCGAGGATCAAAGAAGCTGAGGAGATGGAAGCGCAGGCGCAGAACAACGGATCGCAAACCACAGCGTCATCGGAAACTGGAAATGCAGATCGGACAACAACCGGCGAGAACCCAAAAAAGAATTCAAAGACCACTCGCAAGCCGCTAGACGTTACCCGTCTTGCCGGACAAGACCTGCCGTTCGATAAGAGGGAATGAGATGCGCGGAGTAGAAGGAAAAACAGGTAAGCACCGGTTTGGTTTTTCGTATGGCCTATTGGCGCTCGCAATTTTGATGTACTTAGGCGTTTGGGCCTATTCATCTTACGCTGCCGAATGGAGGGCCAAAGCCGACGTACCGAAAATCGATCCAATCCTGAAGATCATCAAGGGCCTGAGACAATATCAAAAGATCAAGGCCACTTTCCCTCCGAGCTTCAACGAAGCGGAAGCGGTAGTTTGGAAACATCCCAATCTACCAAGCTACGGTGTCGACGGGCGTTCTCTCGTGCTGAGCAACTATTACTACTTCTATACCTTGATCAGCCCCACTCGCTGCACTCTCTGGATCATTCCTGTCGGCGCACATGGTGAAGAGGCGAACTCTTACTTTCTCGTATTGACGCCGGACGACAGAGAGAAATGGAAGGGTCCTGCGCTCGACCTCAAAGAAGCGGCGACTATCTCTGGCGCTCCGACCTACGCGCAACTCGGAATTGTAGGAATGATCAAGCAAGATCCTCTGTCGCAAAAGAGAAGATAGCGGCCCCAAAATGGGCGTCTTCTTTCACATCCTTTCCACCGGCGCCGGTTCCGGCGCTAGCCGCGCGACGCGATACATCGCCGAACGAGACAAAGATCTAACTCGCGAAGGGCCAGGCTCCCGCCCGCTCTTCAGCGAGGATCGAGAAAACCTTTCCTACCACAAAGCTGACCGCATTCTTGAACCTTATGGAGGGCATCCAGAGAAAGACGATCTGATTCACTTCTCTGTGATGGTTACGGAGGAGGATTTTGACAAGCTCGGCAGTGACGAAAAAGAAAAGCAAACACGCTTCCGGGAAATGATTCGCGAAGGCATGAAGGGAATGGCAGCAGAGCTCAATGTCGAGGATCTCACTTGGGTCGCCGGCATACACCGTAATTCACAGAATCCGCACGCGCACATCGTGATGAACAAAGATGTGATTGGGCGCGGCACGGGCAGACCTAAGAGGATAGGGCGGATACCCAAATCTCTGCTGCCTCACAGAGAGGTTGAAAACGGCAAAGAAGTCCTGGTCAACGGACGCATCGGAGACAAGTTCCTCACGGCTTTAGAGAACCAACAGGCACTCTATCTCAATTCCAAAGATAAAAAGCCCGAACTCACCCCAGCCGAGAAATGGGAGCGCCTTGTCCGCAAATATCAGAAGGGCAGGGAGGAATCAGAGCGCGCTACCAGAGCTAGAACTTCAGAAAGAGAAGATGACGCCGAGGCGGCTCGGCGGTACGTAACAGAACGAAGAACATACTCGGCCACAACATCAATTGATCAAACGCAGGTCTCAGCTAGTTGGAATCCTCATGAAAAGATGCCGGAGGATCGAGCGCGTGATTTTCGCATAGCTCTAGGCAAGCGGGTAGAGCTTGAACTACGTCTTGCTTTCGCTGAGGTCTGGCATGATCGCGCCGTGAAGCACGGCCAGACCTATAGGTTCGAGGTCGTCGATCAATCTACCGCCGACGAACGGAAGATATCGGACCTTGACGTCCGACGGCGCGCGGCTGCACGCGCGACGCGTATAAGCCAGGGAGATCACTCCGGCCGTAATCAAGCCATCGAAGACGATCTTGCTCGACACGCGGACACGCTGCAGCAGCTCGCCGAAGCACGAGAAACGAAGATTGCCGCGCTCGGAAAGGATGTCGGCTCTCTACGCGGGAACTTAGCAAAAGTTGAGCAGAGCATAGCAAAGCTCTATGAGATGCCTGCGGAAAAGCAACTTACTCCGATTTTGTCTCGGCAAACGCTGTCAGAACTTCAGGAGCAAGCGGTTAAGTTGAATCTTCCTGACAGAGTATCGGAGCTGGAAAAGCTGCGAAGGGAGCTTGCGCGTGAGCACGATGCGCCAACCCGCACTGATACCGAAGCCACAACACTTTCAGCTCAATTCAATGTCGCTCGCGCTGACCTCATGGCTAGAAATTCGAGGTTGGAGAACTTTGAAGCTTCGGTGCACTTGACCAACTATGAAGTAGGGGGAGATCGCTGGTCTCTTGCCGCGCTCGACAAACAGATCTCCCGCCGGCAAGACGACAGTAAATTAGTCCCGCAACGCGCTGCGAGATTGGATCTGCTGTCGCTGGCGCGGCTCAACTATTCTGCGGCAGGGCGGCAAGAAGCGGCTGCCGAAGTCGAACACCTAACATTCATTCGGGGCGAAATTGTCAGACAGATCAACCAACGCCGCGAGCCGCTTGTCGCAGATCGTGATCTCGCACGCGAGATGGTTGACGCCCTGGAGAATGCCTACTCATCAGAGCAACGCTCGCGAGCACGAGATGGAAACACGATGCCTGAACCAAGATACGAGCGCTACCAAATCAGCGCTCTTGAATCGAGCGCTGAAGCGCTGCGCAATCCCAAACTCTTACGGGAAGTACATGACTGGGAGAAAACCGCGGCGAAGAACGGCCCCGAAATCAACTGGGAAGGTAGAGCTGTCGCCAGAGAGATCACGTCCGGCCTAGCTGTCGAGGAAACAAAGGAGCGCCTGCAGCACTTTCTCGAAAGCAAGAAGGTCGCGTCGCTGAACTTAGGTAATCACCGAACGGGCACGCTCCATGAAGTCGAAGCGCGAACCCTGACCGAATACCTAGCTCGCGCTATTGAATCAAGTGAACACCGAGATTATCGCCATACGGTAAAACTCGCGGCGCGCGAGCATCACGGTCGCCTCGTCAATGACTTTGAAAAAGCTTCGGGGTATCACGAAGCGGCGCGAGAGTTGGCCTCCGAAGCAACAGATCGCGATCCGAAATTCACGGACAAGGAGAAGATCAACTTGGAAATCTACGCGGAACGGCAGAACGATGAAGCGGAAAGAGAAAGGTATTTGGAGCTTGCCCGTGGCGAGGGACATTCGCAAGAGCACGAGGCCTCCGCATCTCGGAGCCGCTGATGGGCATTTCACTGGGCCTCAACGTTTTCGAGATGATTGCTGCCAGAAACCGCGCTCACATTTGACCTATGAACGATTTTTCAGAACGAAGCGGACCAGTATCATGGCCTTTTGGCTGTCTGGCGGGCTTTATCTTGAAAGCACAGTGTTGGGGTTTCTTGGTTGCGGGCGTAACGCAACTAGATCGACCGTTAATGATGACCTGTATGGGCGCCCGCGGGAAGCGAACCTTGTTCAGTATAAGACACAAAGAGGTACGCAACTATGGCCATCATCCACGGCCAAGCACTCGCGAAAGGATCAATCGTGAATAGGCGCGCGCCGCCAAGTGTTATACCTGCGAGCAGTTGTGCAGTGGCCATGATGTCGTGTTGTCGCTTTATGTCGGGGCACTCGCCGGGATGATGATGAGAATAAAATAGCATGGCTGAAATGACCAATCCCGCGGGAAGCACTAGTAGAAGAGCAATGTGATGCAATCCGAGGTTAAGGATTCCCAGTTCAACTAGTGAACCCATGACGCCTCCAATACAATTATGCGATGAATGACGGTTGGGGGATCTCTCCAACTGCTGAGCCAAGTAGGGTAATTTACCTTAACATCAGGTTCTGTATGCCAAGAAAAATACAGGCTCACAAGCAGGAACGGCACCGGCCAGAACCGCCAGAGTGGATCGAATACTCCGGTGACAGTGTGCGTAATGAGCAGAAGCGAAATGGCTACTCCCGCCCAACCGAATATACGATGGTCACGAATAGAGTGCAGTCGAAGGTATTCTGGGTTTAGAGCTTTCTCAGATTCCATTGGAGTTCCTCCCAGGTCGCTACCGAAAATGCCATCCAACCATTAAATACCTTTGGCGATTTGATCCGAGCTCCTTCGCTGCCAGAAGACCGACTGCGGCCATCTTCGTTCTCTGGCATAAAAAGCCCCTCGCATTAAGAAGTAACTGTCGAAGTCTCTCTTTACGGCGACAGCATAATCTCGCAACGCGGAGTTGTTACCGGTCCAGTATTTTTCAATTGATTCGGCGGCACGCAGAGCTGACTGCAACGCCTTGAACACTCCCTGGCCCGAAAGAGGGTCGAATGCCATCGCTGCATCGCCTATTGCCAGCCAGTTTCCATTCGCAACTCGGTCCAGTCGGGAACTGTTGGCTGAAACGATCTGAAGGCCGAAGGTCAGGACGAAATCTTTAACGCGCGACTTAGTATGCGTTGTTCTTTGGAGTTTTCGCAGCCAGTAGCCACTCGATTGCTTCCGTTCTCTGGCATACAAATCGGCATCAGTCATGAACGCCAGCACAAGGCGGCAGTCCGGTAGCGCCGCGGAATACCACCACCCGTCTTCCACAGCTTCAATTAGAGTGGAACTGTCGAGTGGTGATTCATGGGAAGGCAGCGACAAGAAAGAGACGATCGCGATGAGGCGGTCCCACTTGAGACGTCTTGCTCCCTGCTTGCGGGCTGCGTACGACGCCCTACCCGTGGCATCCACAAGACACTTTGATTTGAGGCGGTGCCGGCGATCACCATGGGCGAGTTCGATCTTCCAATCTCCACACTTGTCGTTTTCGCATGACAGCAAGCGCGCGTCACGGTAAACGGTTGCTCCTACCTCCTCCGCACAGCGCGCTAGCATCGCGTCGAAGCGCGTGCGGTCGACGTGCCATCCCGCTCCGTACGGGTTGAAGATGAAATCGTTGTCATGTAGATCATCCCCGCCCCACGCGGAGCGGATACCAAACGACGGACAATGCTTCTGCGCGAGAAACCGATCCCAAATCCCGAGACTGGCAAGAAGCGGCCGAACAGCAGGCGGGAGCGTCTCGCCGATGCGGGCGCCGCGATAATCAGATCGCTCAATGACTACTGTCGAATAGCCATGATTGACCAGCTCTAAAGCTATCGCCGCGCCCGCAGGGCCCCCGCCAAGTACCGCAACGTCCGCATTATGGATCCCGCTCTGTTTCAACGTACCTTTTGCCCTTCTTTACAATGAAACCCAGCCGGTGCCACTTCTGAACCATGTCCGCCATACTGACGACAAGACCGCGCGTCCATGCGGTTTGTGGGCCGCCGCTCTCAGGAAATACCTCGTCAGGACGCTGCGCAGGCCACCAAGCAAGTTCGCCCTCCTGCGCGCAATCTGTAAAATCTGCCTGCCACGGAAGTGCCATTTGTTTGGTGACATCACCCGGCCTGAGATTGGTCGGATCCAATCGAAAGGGCTCTGAGTATTTGTAGGTGTCGCGCAGAAGCCACCCTGCTTCGATGCCTGGGTAGAATGCTCCGCCAACGCAAGGCTCGAGGGCCGCCCTGTCCAGGCCCGCTGGTGTTATCACTTGCGATGGAGCTGGTGGACCAGACCAGTCGTTGATGAAGTTGCCATTCTTCCATTGCTTCATCATGGCGTACTGGATAGTGGTCAAGGGTTGATTCGAGTCAGCTGGGTAAAAATCAGAATGTACCATCGGCATGTCAGACTCGCCGGCCGCTTGCTCTCCGGGCAGTGCCGGATCGCGAAGCTTGGCGAATATTGCGGCCCGGGCCGTAGCCGAACCCGGCGGCGGAATGACGTCTGATAACGTCGCGTGTGCAGGGCCCACAACATCGGCATGGTGTAATCCATGCATAGGCTCCTGCTCATCAGCATGGGCCATGGGATGCGCCGCCATACCGCTGACCCACTTCATGTTGATTGCACGTTGCAAAAGTGGGTAGATGTCCTTCGCAAACGATGGTTTCGCGGGGAGTTTCAGACCCAACTTATCCACCGCCACTTGCAGCAGGGTGTCGTACAACGTGATCACGTTGTAGATTGGCGGCGCGAACTTGGGCGCGGCGCAGATAACCCAGGCGCCGATGGCCTTGAATGTTCCGCCGTTGTTCTTGAGCTTAACTGTGGCGGTCACCGGGCCGTCCGACACGTCATCATACCATCCATCGTTGTTCGCAAATTCCATGAGTTGAATGTTCGTGGGCGAACTGGACTTACCAAAGCCCCCAAGAACAAGTAAGCGCCCATCTTTCTCCGTGCGCATGCCACCCAATGGCACGGGAGTGCCGAGAAAGGTGCCGGTGTCAAAGCTCGCCGCTTGATTCGGCCCACTCAAAGAACGTGGGCCCGGATTAATAATCAGGCTGTTGCGGTCGGCCACGGTAGGATTCCGTCTCAGGTTCTGATTGGTGATTGATTTCCTGCCCTGGAACTTGATCCACTCTGCCTTCTTATTGGCTAGGCTCACGGTCCACGTGATGTTTGCGTCTTTGGCGGTGATTTCCCCAACCAGCTTGCCCTTCTGATCGTAACCAAACAGTCTAAACCGGGCCGCCTGACGTTTAATCCTTCCTTGCGGATCTCTGTAGCCACCCCTTGGCGGAGTATGCACTCCAGGCTTCTCCGGGCCAACGAAGAATTCCGTGGGACTATTTCCTAAGCGGGCGATGCCGATTGCCGGATGAATTTTGATTGTCTCGATTGTCGCCACGTTGAGTTTCTCCTTTGCGCCGTCTGTTACAAAACAAATTAGTAGATCAAACAGTGAGCGCTAAAAGTTTCGCCATCTTTCATACACCGCCACCAGGAAAGCGTGAAACGGCCAGAAGATGGGATCGGATGGTGACGTGTCGGGGTTCGGCATCTGACCACCCATAGCCATGTGTACGGCGCCGTGATAGGGGACAGCCCGGTTGTTCAGCGCAGTGTAAGTAGTGATCAGTTTCAACGCTGCGTTTTTGAGGTTCGCCGGAAGTGGCATATTAGGGTTGGTATTACCTTTGTTCAGCTGGGCCGGTATGGGCTTCGCGGGATTCCAATACGGTAGTGGCACAAATTTCGCGCCGCCGTTGTTAACCAACCAGGTCTCCAGTTCAGCAATGAAATGCTGATGCCAAGTCAGAAATCCCATGCCGTGAATCATCAGCGACATGTCCATCCCGGCGGCCTTATGCTCCGCTACCGGGTTGTTGGTAGGTTTGTTGATGAACTGATCGAGCAACGCGCGCAGTTGAGTTAACTGCGCATTGCTCAAAGTCGAAACGTCCTTGCGATTTGCCATTGCGGTTTCTCCTTCTGTGGTTTCTGTCTCAGAGCTTTAGTAATCGAGTTGCACTGTCACGGAGTAAGTCGAATCCATTTCGCCACGGATGGCACCCGACCGCTGTTGACAATGAACAGCATGTACCAGCCAGGCGCTGCGACGTTGCCGTCGGGCGGCGCGGTGACATTAAGCGCGCCGGCAGCGGCCGTGAAAGCGCAGCCGATGTAGCGCTGCGTCTGGTTGAAGCCATGCGTGACAGCACCCGGGCGCATCAGCACCACCTCGGCGATCGACGGCGCGTCCGGCGTGTTCACCGTGAAGGCTGCACCATGGCCGACCGCTGCGGGCGCGCCCGTGATCGCCGGACGCGGCAGGAAGTAGTAGCCCGGGAAGAATCGGTCATGCGGTACAGGCCCCATCCCATCCTGCGGGTCGCCGCCCATGAGGACGCTGCCATCGGTGAGCAGAATCGCCGACGAGTGGTAGCCGCGCGGGTGCGCCATCGCCATCGTCTCCCGCCAGCCAGCGGCCAGGTTGTCGGGGTCGAAAATCTCCGCCTTCCCGGCAGTGAGCACGCCGCCGCTGGTGGTACCTCCGGCGATCAGCACGCGCCCGTCCGGCAACAGCGTGGCGGTGCACTGCTGAGGTCGCGCGTTCTTCAGATTGGGCAACGCCATCCACATAGGCGTCGCCGCCGACAAGTCGATCATCTCGGCGGACTGCTGCGTCGACAGCGTCGCGCCGGCGGCGATTAGCACGCGCACCGCGTAGCCGGGCGGGCGCAGCGGCAGTAGCACTGATGTGCCGAGCTCACCGCCGAACGGGGCGCGGTCGCCGTTGATGGTCGGCCATTGGCCGCGGATCACGACCGCCGGCGTCCACGAAAAGCGGCTGGACATGCCCTGGTGGCCGGCGACGAAGATATCGCCACCCGGCATGAGGTACGCCCAGGGGTAGAAGCGGTAGTCGAGGTTCGGCACGGCCGGCGGCGACGGAAGCGGCAGTACGCTGCCGGCAGGTCCTCCGATCCCGTTGCTCCAGGTATTCGACATCGGGTCGTACACCTCAATGGTGTTGGGGTAGCCGAACATCGTCAAGAGGCGCCCGTCAGCGAGCGTCATGGTGGTAGCGTAGAAGCGGTTGCCGACGGTGGCGGCGGTGATGGCCCACTGCGTGCCCGTCGGATGAAACAGAAACGATTGCTGTCCGCCCTGAGTTTCGCCGCCGTGGGCGAGGAGCGTACCTTGAGCGTCGTCGATATAGGCGTGGCCGGCCGAATGCAGGTTGGAGAAGGTGGGATTGCCCACCGGCGCAAAGTTGACCGGCTGATTGCTCGGCAGCGTGTAGCCACTCGACGGATCCCACAGCCGCGTGGTGTTGGGGAGCTGGGGAGGGTCGCCATAGCCCCAGAACAGCACCGTATCGGTTTTGGCGAGCAGCGCCGCGTGCATCATTGTCATACCCGGACGGCCGGGCACCTCTTCCCATTTGCCACCCGTGATCGAGGCGCAGCGATCCAACTTCACCAGCGCGCAAGAGTTGTCGCCGGAATCGATCGGAAGACCAATCGTCTTTTTCAGAAGATCGCGCTGCGCGTCGGTCAACCACACGGTTTGGTGCGAGCGCACGACGCCAGCAAGGCCGCCCGCCATGTGCGGTTCGATGTGACAATGGACCAGGAAGTCGCCGCGCAGCTTGTACGCCTTCGCGTCCTTCGGGCGGTGCGGTGGCTCCTGCGTCTTCTCGATCGCGTGCGGCAGCTTGACCACCGGCGGCGCGATCGTCTCGACGACGAACGATTCGGCCGGGCTGAGGCTGCGCACGTCGACGGTGGCATCGGCGAAGGTCCACCGCTGCGCGTGCGGATGGAAGTTGTGCCAGACCATTCCGAGGTCGAGATTGAAAACGTACCAGCGGATCTTTTGCCCCGCCTGGGCCATGATCGTCGGTGTGTTGCCGACGAAGGAGCGGCCGTTCAGGCAGTAGCTCGGCAGGCCGCCGCCATTCTCAGTCACTGTGTGCTGGGTCATGTCGCCAGGCACTCCCGGCGGGTAGTACCAGCGGACGATCCCTCCGGGCTGGACCGAGACGCTGGCCGGGTTGAACCGCTTGGGCGGTCCGTCGTCGATGAGCACGGAGACATCGCTCGAGGGCGCGGCTGCAGAGACGATGACCGTTCCTTGCATCTCCGGATGGAAGTTGCAGTGGTAGCCGTAGGTCGCCTCGCCGCCGAAGGTGACTGTGAAGGTATCGCCGTGGCCGATAGGCGCGGGTGGCGTGAACGCGGGCGTGCCCGCGCCGCCGCTCATGAAGTGGAAGAACAAGGGCACGTCAAGCGGTTCCTCGTGGTGCGGGTGCGGGCGGTTCTCCGGGAAGTCGACGAATTCGCGGAGGAAGTCGCGCAGAGCTTCTATCTGCGGCCCCACAGGCACCATCGCAGGCTCGACATGCAGCTTGAGCCGCTCCTCGACGAGCGTTTCGATCTCTGCCGGCAGCTTACACCGTGGGGGGTGCTTGTGCCCCTTCGGTTTGACGACGATTCCTCCGATCAGCCCCCGGTTGACATACTCGCCGATCCTCTTGTAGTGGTCGTGGAACGGCCAGGCGCCGATCATCTCGTCAGTGACGTCGTAGGTATACGTCCAACTCTGGCCGGGGCAAATCTCGTCGGAGCGGCGAATGGCAGCGCCGTCAATCGCCTCCATGCCGAGCGGCCACGCGCCGTCGGAGTCGATACCGTAGGAAAGGCCGTGCAAGTGAAAACTGTGCGGATCCGTGTCACCGTTGAGGACGTGGATGAGCAACCGGTCGCCGGGATGAGCGTAGATCACTGTACCCGGCACGCGCGAATAGAAGAGCGGCTCGTTGATATCGGCGATCACCAACTTGTCCGGCTTAGGGAAGAGGTACGCCGAATCGAGGTACTCGCGGTAGATAAGCGCCGACAACGCGCGGGCGTTTACTTCGCTCGGCGGGATCGTGCCGTCATCGTGGCCAGGGTTGCGCATGCAGTCGCGTTGATAGATGCGCGGCGGTGCCGGCTTGGGCTCGGGATTGACCGGATTGTAGTTAGCGATTTCCTCGATCTTTAGATAGATGTTACGTGTAGCCATGGCTCACTCCTTCTAGTCGAGATAGCCCAGAGAGATGCTAGGCACGCGCGATGCATCCGCACTTAGCTCCGAATATCTTAGAGCTGCAAAATCTAGAGATGTGGCGGAGATTGCGCAGGGACATCTGGCTAGCACTCCAGCGAACTTAGTTGAGCCTCCGCTGGTACCTGCGCTAAGATGGGTCCTGCCCAGAACACATCTTTTGCACATACCGTGCAGAGGTTGCGTTAACTGTGTAGCTCCGTCGTCACCGTCACGTGATGGCGGAGCTTTTGACTCTTAGCGATTCATTACTTCACACAAGAACCGACCGACGGCCAATTGCGAAGAGGCCTGTCCGTAATTAGGAATGGTGGCTAGGAGCAACAACATCTTACTCCGGTTGCTAGACTCGCTGACGTGGAGGCTTGCGAGGGCATGAGTCGCACGTAGACG
The DNA here is from genome assembly GCA_041499185.1 of Pyrinomonadaceae bacterium. Taxonomy (GTDB): domain Bacteria; phylum Acidobacteriota; class Blastocatellia; order Pyrinomonadales; family Pyrinomonadaceae; genus JAOAPY01. The sequence continues at coordinate 29,224 of JBGQJU010000074.1, forward strand.
AGCGTCATTTGGGATTGCGAAGCGGACTCTACTCCAAATTGACTGTGGCGTCAATAGCAAGTAGCGTTACGCTACTCCATAAGCAGCCTGACTATAGTAAGATACCAGCCCCAGAGAGTCTGGCTGAGGATCGAATCCTCCGTCGGTTTCTTCCCACGAAAGGCAAACGCCTTATAGTTTCTCTTACTGCCAGAAGAACCTCATGAGCTTCACGGTAATTAACGTTTCGAGACAATCGCGCCAAAAACCGCCCTCACATTTGACCTGTAAACGATTTTTCAGAATGCGGCAGACTGGGTATCATGGACTTTTTAAGTGCGGGTCGAACTTTGTTGCGAGATAAAAAGCATGGTGTTCTCCTAAGTAACGTGACCAAGTAATTGATTACCTTCCGCTCTAAAAACGCTGCGGCGCGCTGCTCACAACCCGCACCGTATCGCGCGCGATTAGCAGTTCTTCGTTCG
>JBGQJU010000075.1:0-29513 GCA_041499185.1 Pyrinomonadaceae bacterium
TATGTGCTTGTAATGGACCCGGCGGCCAAGTCAGCTAGCACGGCCTGGAACGATTTATTGAATTGGAAAGTGAAGATATATTGCAAGGGAGTCGCCGTAGCGAACCCGGGGCCATCCGAAGCGTGTCTGGCAAACCCTTGCATGCTGATTGTGGCGGACGAATTTCCTCCGGCGACATTCACGAAAGTAACAGCCGATCCAGCCGGGGTGCAGGTCTGCCCTGCAGCAGGCGCCGCCCCACAACTACCCGAACCCCCAACTCCTGCAAAGACTGTTTGCATGAAAAACGAAATGTCCCCGACGCCTGGAGACGGTGCGAAGGACATAAAGAGTGTGGGTGTAGCCAACGTCACGCCGACCGGATTCGTTGCCGAACTCAGGCTGGTTATCGTTCCACCGGCGGGGTCACTTGCGTACGGAGCCAGGTCTAAGGTTCCGCTACCGGGAACATTCCAGCCTGGAGGCCCCCCTGAAACTGCAGGGCAGGGAGTTTGAGTTGGGGTCACGGGCGGGCAAAAGCTCAAGACCCCGCCCGAAGTTAAGGTCAATACTCCAGTCCAAGTTGCGCTTCCAGATATTGGTATTGCCATGGCTGGAACGGATAGCGCCAGAAACGCTCCGCAGGCCAAGCCTCCAAGTAAAAGTTTCTTTGGTATCTTCGTCATTTTGCGTCCTTCATTCAACGCCCGAAAGATACTTAGCCCATCTGTCCCAGAATACGACCCTTGAGAAAGTCTTGGCCGACCCCAATCGTGGGGCAAGCAATCTTGCCAGGCAATCTTGCCTGCGGACCGCTTCTAGCTGGTCCAAAGCCCACTGTGGCCATGAAAGCCGCGCCCCACAAAATGGCACAGTTATTTGATATCGGCTTCTTAACGCGACACTATACTTTATCTGCGCCCAAACCGCCTAAGCGGCAAGAGCTTCGACTTTAGCGGCCTATTCTAATCAGCAATGGCTGAGATTGCCATGATGACCCCGCCGTTACTGAAACCGCCTGCGGTACCACTCGCGGCTCTGTAATCGAGAATCTCTTGCACGTCTTGTGCGACCTTTCTTTCTCACTTGATAGTACGAACGACAATGCGGGAGTCGTACTGCGCCGAGTGATAGACGCGCTCGGTAGCTTTCTGAAAATCCGAGTCTCTGCCTAACTTGTAGTTCGGCATAAACTTTTGTGGATTACGTGCAACGAGCGGGAACCAGGTGCTCTGGATCTGCACCATGATGCGGTGGCCTTTCTTGAATGTGTGCACGACGCCGGGCATTACGTAAGAAATCTTGGTCGGCGTTTTCGGCCGGAGCGGTGTGGGCTTTTCAAAGCCGTTACGGAAGCGCGCGGGAAACGGTTCGCCGCGCAAGAGCATTTCGTAGCCGCCGGGTGCAAACACACAGGCCGCCGAACTGTCAGGCGGTTTCATTCTTTCGGGTTGACCATTGGGCAACTTGTTTCCCGTTTCCGGAAATTGATAATCATCCGGGAAGACGTCGATCAGTTTGACGACAAAATCCGAATCCGTTCCGCTCGAGGAAATGAAAAGCTCCGGCTTGATGTTTCCGGCAACCGTAATGTCCTCAGTCAGGGGAGCAGTTTGATAAACGAGAACGTCCGGGCGGCCGGCGACAAAGCGTTGATCCTCGGTCATAAAATCGCGCGGATAATTGAGCGTGATCTTTTGCGTGTAAGGAACCGGATTCATCGGATCGCTGACGTACTCGTCATAAAGTGCCTGGCCGGGCGTTGGCGGACGCTTGCCCGTTTTTCCGTCCCCAAATACAAGTCGGCCGTCTGCCATTAGATACAGCGGCGTGTCAGTCAAAGCTGTGGGCGACCAGTTAGCAAAATCCGTCCAACGGTTCGCGCCGGTATCGAAGACGTTGACTTCTTTGATTTGCGAAATGTCGCCCTTGTCTTTTAGAAAGTAATTGAAGAACGGCAGCTCGAAATGCTCACGATAATAAACACCTGTTTTGCTTCCGAAGTAAGCAGTGCCGAGCCACTCGCCATCGGAACGCGCCCAGCCGCCGTGAAACCACGGACCCATCACCAACACGTTAAAGATGCCCGGATTCTGGCGCTCGATCGATTGATAGGTATTGAGCGCGCCGAAAAGATCTTCATTGTCGTACCAACCGCCGACAGTCATCACGGCCGTCTTGATATTCTTCAAGTTCGGAAAAATGTTGCGCTCTTTCCAAAACCGGTCGTAGTTCGGATGCGCCATCATCTCGTCCCAAAACTTGATGCGCAGGCCGAGTTCTACCGCATAAATATCGCCGGAATGGTATAAGCCTCCCATCTTCAGGTAGTACTTGTAACCGTCCTGAGTTCCAAAATTGAAGGGCTTGAGATAATCGCCAGTCGAAACCGGTGTTGGGCGCGGCTGACCGAAGCCTGTAAAGAAAGCATAGTTCTGCGCGAGAAACAGCGCGCCGTTGTGATGCATGTCATCGCCATGAAACCAGTCAGACACTGGCGCCTGCGGCGAGATCGCTTTGACCGCCGGATGATTGTCAATCCCCGCCATCGACGTGTAAAAGCCCGGATACGAAATGCCGTAGACGCCGACGCGCCCGTTGTTGTTTGGAATGTTTTTGATGAGCCAATCGACGGTGTCGTAGGTGTCCGACGTCTCGTCAATCTGTTTTCCGGTTTTGTTTGGAATGTACGGGCGCACATCCTTGTATTCGCCCTCGCTCATCCAGCGCCCGCGTACGTCCTGATAAACGAAGATATAGCCTTCCTTGGCAAACAACTCGTCGGGTCCGAGTGACGTTCTGTACTTGTCTGCGCCGTAGGGAGCAACGCTGTACGGTGTGCGATCGAGCATGATCGGATAAGTGTGCGACTTGTCTTTCGGCAGGTAGATCGAAGTAAACAACTTCACGCCGTCGCGCATCGTGATCATCTGTTCCATCTTAGTGTAATAAGCTTTGACGTCGGCTTCCGTCTGGGCATTAGCAATGAAGGCAGTGCAAAAGGAAAGAAGAAGCGCGGAAACAAGGACAGCAAAGAATCTTCGCGAGTTCATTGGCGGGGCTCCTGCTTGTCGGATTCAACGTGCGAGCACTGCGCAGTATAACTCAGGCGGTGGTTAGTGGTAAGCGAGGGAAAGCGTAGGCACTCGTTCCGCCTCAAGTGGCTGCGATTATCATTCACACCTAACTTCGGCCAGGTGGTGATTACACAAGAAGTCCGGTTAGGCAGGGAATATTTTATGGTTTTAGAGTACGTCGATCAGCAAGTCTTTGCCGGCAAAAGTAAAGTTCGGACGTTTGCGGCCTTTCATGTACTTCGCGGCAGTTTGCGAGAGTGCCGTAACCAGAATTGGCAACGCAATGGTAGCGTCACAGTTTACGTATGCGGTGTGGGCGCCGCGAGCAAGCTTGCCGTAAACCAACCCCTCGTCAAACGAAACGGCGTTGGAACGGCCGCCTGGATGCGGCGCATCCGTCGCGATCTGAATTGCGTACTTGTGACCGTGATGATGGTTCTTGAGGATCGTCGTCGAAGTCTCAGTTTGCTGGATAAAACTCTTAGTGGTGCCGCCACCGAGATTGATCACGCCGGTGACGCGGGCCCGCACGCTGATGTTCATCATGTCCAGAACGTCCTGGACAATATCGAATTGAAAATTGTTCTTCTTCTCAAAGCGCGCTGCGGCGATACCAACGGCGATGCCACTGTCGGCAATCGCAGGGCAAAAGATCGGCACGCGCGCCTTGTAAGCCGAAGTCATCACGCCGTCTTCCGTCGCAATCTCGGCCAACTCGCGGCCGAGCAGATGGAGAAACTCGCGCGTTGAGTATGGCCGCGTCTGGTCGAGTTGATTGGTAAAGCCGCCGACCCACTCGTTCGCTTCGTGATACTCTTCGTCGCTCGCCAGCAAGTCCCACATCCGGCTGATCTGGGCCGAGTCGAGTTCGGCGTCGGTCATGTTCGGATGGGCCTGGAAGTGATAGCGCCCCAGAGTCTCGTGAAGATCGTGAAAGAGCACTGACCCGGACAGCACCAGCACGTCAACGAAACGGTTCTTGATTACATAAGCTAGTAAGCGTCGCATGCCCGCGGGAATTAGTGCGCCCGAGGCGGCCACCATGATTGTGGTATTGTCGCCAAGCATATCCAGCCAGATGCGGTGGGCTTCAGCTAACTGCCGGCCACCGAAGCCGGCTCCTTCCATCTTTTCCAACAGGCCGGCGACGGAACGATCTCGGTCCACCTGGACTGGACGCGTCGGCGTAATCAGGTATTTGGATGCTTTGGGTTTTCGCTGCGTGACCATAAGAGTCTCAACCTCTCAACTTTTTGACCTCAGTCGCCTCTGCGTCTCGAGCGCGGACGTGTTCCGTTAACCGCGAGGTAGGTGTAAGCGGTGTAGCGTGATTCGTAGAATTCGGCGATTTCAGTGCCCTCAGCTTCGCTCAATTCGCCATCCTTGACGCGCTGGTTGATCAGGCGTCGAAAGCCATCGTGCAAGAGCGAACGTTCGTAACGAGCGCGCTCTGCCGCTTCGCCCACAGTGGTGCCGCGAATCACTTTCTTGATCAGATAGCCTTCGTCATCAATGTAGATATGCGCTTCATGCGGCGCGCCGAAAAGATTGTGGTTATTCCCCATAGCCTCCTGATAGGCACCGACCAGCATGAAGGCGAGATAGTAGGGCTCGCCCTGGACCAGCGCATGAAGTTCGAGCACATGCTTCACATCGTGGAGGTCAACAAACTTATCGACGATGCCGTCGGAGTCGCACGTGATGTCGCACAAGGTCGTATACTCAGTCGGGGGTTTGTTAAGCCCGTGAATCGGGACAATGGGAAACAACTGGTCCAGCGCCCAGTGATCCGGAACGGAGCGGAACACTGAAAAGTTCGTCAGATACTTTGCGCACAATAGCCGTCGCAGATCGTCAAACTCTTCGGCCACGTATTTTGCCTGTTGCGCATATTTATCGGCGCGTTCACAAACGTCCCAGAAGAGCACTTCGCCTTTTGCCCGATCCTCCAACGAGATCAGACCCAGATTGAAAAGCGTGAAGAGTTCTTCCCGGTGCTCCAGCGCGTCGTGATAATACTCGCGATAGTTTTTGACGGTGATCGACTCGCGCAAGTCGCTCAATTCGATCACTACCTGCGGGTCGTCGTCGTCAAGTTCAATCGGCGTGATGTCCTCGACGACAGTCTCGATCTCGTCCAGCACGTTCGTGATCAGGATTGCGTGATAGGCGGAAAGAAAACGGCCCGACTCCTGGATGATCGTCGGGTGCGGGACGTTTTCGTCATCGCATACTTGTTTAATTGTGTAGATGACGTCGTTGGCAAATTCCTGCGCGCTATAGTTCGCCGACGAATCAAACGCGGTCTTCGAGCCGTCGTAATCGACCGCCATGCCGCCGCCTACGTCAAGCAGATCGATTGGCACTTTCATCTGATAGACCTTGGCATAGACACGTGCCGCCTCTTTCATCGCATTCTTGATGCGCTTGATGTCGGTAAGCTGCGAGCCGATGTGAAAGTGAAGGAGCCGGAGCATATCAATCCTGTCGGCCTCTTCCAGCCGGCGCACGACTTCCAAAAGCTCGGTAGTCGTCAATCCGAACTTCGCCGCTTCGCCGCCGGATTTTTCCCAGCGACCAGAGCCTTTCGAGTACAGCTTGACGCGCATTCCGATCATCGGCAGCGCGCGCTCGTGCCGCGCGGCGATATTCAGGACGTGGTCGAGCTCGTTGAGCTTCTCAATAACGATGACCACGCGTTTACCGCAGTTGGCTCCCGCGAATGCCAGCTCGATAAACTCCTCGTCTTTAAATCCATTCAGGACCAGAAGGCTATCCGGCGATTGCTCGAGTGCCAGTGCGGCGTAAAGTTCGGCTTTGGAACCGGCTTCCAGTCCGAAGTCATAACGCGAACCTTCGCGCAAGTATTCCTCGACCACCGAACGCTGCTGGTTGACCTTCATGGGGTAGACGCACATGTGCGCGCCCTGGTATTCAAATTCGCGTATGGATTTACTGAAGGCGCGCTGGAGTTTTCGCACCTGGCCGGCTACCAGTTGCGGAAACCGCAGGAGCACGGGGGCGGTAATGCCTCGCCGAGCCAGATCGTCAATAATCTCCTTGAGGTCCGCGGAGCGCGGGTCGCCCTCGGCAGGGTGCACGATCAGATTGCCCTTGCGATTGACGTCAAAGTAGCCGGCGCCCCAATTTTCGATCCCGTAGGTTTCGAGCGTTTGCTCAATTGCCGTTGTCAATTCGCGGTCTCCTGCCTTGGCTCTCGTACTCTTGTGCGCGTTACTCTCGTGGCGGAATCGTACTTGTACATCATCCGAATCGAAGTAGCGGAGAATTCTTGGATGGAACGCTTAGTTGCGCAATGTAACAGAAAACTGAAAGAGGGTCTATAACTTTTTTTGGCCCTGGATGCGGCGGCTGAAGAGTTAAGTCTTGAGCCTCAAAGCATTTAGGCTGGAAAGAGGGCTTCTTCCTCTTCAAGATCACTCCGAAGGTCGCAAGCAAGACCTTGACATAATGTGCTGCGTCACTATAATGCAAGTTTTTTTACGCGCCGTCGTTCCGATGACGATCGCTTTGGCCCGCAGATCAAACAGGGTTTCCAAACACTTCGCACCAAACACCACGCCGGGGCGAAGGGCACCCCTAACACTCCCAATAACCTTCAGGAGAACACATGAACGCAAAGACTGTCTTGAAATATGCCTCTGACCAGGGGGCAAAATTTGTTTCCGTACGCTTTACCGACCTGCCAGGCTCGTGGCAACACCTGACTTTCCCGATCGGAGAACTATCCGAGGGAGTTTTTGAGGACGGATTCGGCTTTGACGGATCGTCGATCCGCGGTTGGGCGGCAATCCACGAGTCGGACATGCTGCTGGTGCCCGACGCGACGCGATTCTGGATGGATCCGTTTGCCGAAGAGCCGACGCTTTGTTTGATCGGCAATGCCGTGGATCCGATCACTAAAGAGGGTTACGCCTTCGATCCGCGCGCGGTCGCGATTCGTGCCGAAAGCTATCTCAGATTCACGGGGCTGGCGGACACCGCCAACTTCGGACCGGAAGCCGAGTTCTTTGTTTTCGACTCAGTGAAGTATCACAACGAGCAGAATTCCGCCGGCTACACGATCGATTCTGACGAAGGACACTGGAACACGGGTCGCGATGCGGATGAGTTTCGCGGCACGAATCTCGGCTATCACATCCGAGGCAAGGAAGGCTACGTCCCGGTTCCGCCCACTGACTCATTGAGCGATCTTCGTTCGGAGATTTCTTTGATCCTGGCGAAGTGTGGCATCACCGTTGAATGTCATCACCACGAAGTGGCAACGGCGGGTCAGTGTGAAATTGATTTTCGCTATTCGACGCTTTTGGGAACGGCGGACAATCTGCAGATATTCAAATATGTAGTTCGCAATACTGCGTACCAGTATGGCAAAGCAGCGACGTTCATGCCCAAGCCACTCTATGGCGACAATGGATCGGGAATGCACTGTCACCAGTCGTTATGGAAGAACGACAAGCCGCTGTTCGCGGGCGACGGCTACGGCGGGTTCTCTGAGATGGGGCTTTACTACATTGGTGGATTGCTGAAGCATGCCGCGGCCATCGTTGCGTTTGCGGCGCCAACGACGAACAGCTACAAGCGACTGGTTCCCGGATTCGAAGCGCCGGTCAATCTTGCATACTCGGCACGCAATCGTTCCGCGGCGATTCGCATTCCAATGTTCCATACCAATCCGAAGCTCAAGCGTTTAGAGTTTCGTCCGCCCGATCCTTCGTGCAATCCATACCTCGCGTTTTCGGCGATGGTGCTGGCTGGTCTCGATGGCATTCAGAATCGAATTCATCCAGGTGAGCCGCTGGACAAAGACATCTACGATCTTTCGCCGGAAGAGTTGAAAGACGTGCCGAGTTTGCCGGGTTCGTTGGCAGAGTCGCTAAAGGCGCTCGAAAACGATCACGACTTTTTGCTGAAGGGCGATGTGTTCAGTACGCAACTGATCGAACGCTGGATCCGTTACAAACGCGAGAAGGAGATCGACGCACTGCGTCTGCGTCCGCATCCGCTCGAGTTTGCCATGTACTTCGACGTCTAGAACTTAGATTTTGATTTACTGCAAATGGTCCGGGATTGAGCAATCAGTCTCCGGACCATTTTCGCCGTGACCATTCGCTCGCCCTCCTAGTTCGCCATTTTTACAAACGTTAAAGGCACTCAGAAATTCAGCTTCACGGCCAACTGGATCAAACGCGGATTGTTACTTGTTGAAGTGATGAGTCCGAAATCGCCGGGGCTGTTCTTCGGCATGATCTGCCCAGTACTTGGATCGATGCTAGTTGAGGGAACCGCGTTAAAGTTGCTGATCGGATTGGCAAGGTTGACGTGATTGAAGAGATTAAAAAACTCGGCGCGGAACTCTACGTTCTTTGATTCGCGAATCGGAAAGCGCTTGATGATCTGAAACAGCGCGCGAGTCAACCACGCGGCCAAGCTGTGGGCCATCTTTCTGGATCAGTGGAGGACCAGTGCTGATCGTGACCGATTCTTTCAGGTCTCCAACTTCGAGCTCTGCATTGACGAAGATGGTTTGGGTGATGATGACCTGGACATCGTCGATGAGAGCTTGCTTGAATCCGCTGGCCTTGACGTTTACACGATAGATGCCGGGCGGCAACAGCAGCACCGCATAGTCGCCTGCCGTATCGGAAGCGGCTTTCCGCGCTTCACCCGTGGCGCGACTAACCACCGTGATTTCCGCTCCGGCGAATACCGCTCCGCTTTTGTCCCTAACAGTTCCGCCAATCCGGCCAGTCGTCCCGCCTTGAGCAAGCACACCGAGACAAGACAAAAGTAAAAAGGCAAAAGGCAAGAGTAATGAGCCTGCGTTTCTGGCGATCATTGGCGTTCAGACTGAAAGGAAAAAGAAGTGCGCTTTTGCTGGGAGCGCAGGCGTCCCGCCTGCAAACGAGCCGGAGGCGAGTCAATTCGTTTTCGCGCTGCGTTCCACTTCGTTTCACTCCGCGCTCAATGCAGGCGGGACGCCTGCGCTCCCAGCCTTACGGCGCGAGCTTCATGCGCCGCAGCAAGTCTGAGAAGCGCGGGTCTGAACGAAGGCTGTCGAATCTTGGGTTCACTTAGAGAAAACTTATCCTATGAGGATTCTCGTCACAGGTCTTATTCAACCATTCGAACGCTTGATCCTTGTCGCCCAGTCCCATATAGATTAGTGCAAAATCGAAGGGCGACACATACCGTTGCTTTGATAGCTCCTTCAGATCATTAAGTATTTTCTGCGCTTCGTCTCTCTTTCCGGCCCTGCATAGGCATACGCAAGCTGAGCTCCCGAGACATTGGCCTTTTTCAACACCGCGATAGCTTCTTCATACATCCCCTTCTCCTGGTAGGACAACGCGAGGGGCCCGTGTACTGGAGCATAGTTTGGATCCATCTCTATGATCTTCTGAAATTGTTCGATTGCTCGGTCGTACTGGCGCGAGAAGTTAAACAGGACCGCGATATCCCAATTTAGATCCAATCCGAGTGGATCAAGCTCCTGGGCTCGCTTCAGATGCGGCATGGCTTCATCCAACCGCCCTAGCCATTGAAGATCCCACGCATAGGTTTCGTGAACTCTCACCGAGTTTGGGTCAAGCTCCAGAGCACGTTCATATTCTTCCTCGGCGCCTGGCCAGTCCAAGTCAATCTCTTTGATATTTGCCATCAGGACATGAGGATAGCGAAGAAGGCTAAGAGCGAGAAGCGGTACCGGTTTCGCAACCTCTACAGAGAACTCAACGAGGAGTTGCTGCGTGACAGTTGGCGGCTACTACGGAAAGACGCGGCTTTAGGCGTTGACCGGGTAAGTGCGGCTGAATATGAAGCAAACCTCGAAGAGAACATCCACCAACTGGTGGAGCGGCTGAAGCGGAAGAGTTACCGGGCCAGACTGGTAAGGCGGCATTACATTCCGAAGGGCGAGGGACGAATGCGCCCGCTCGGGATACCAGCCATAGAAGACAAGCTGCTGCAGTTGGCAGTGAAGCGTCTGCTGGAAGGAATCTATGAGCAGGACTTTCTGTCATGCAGTTACGGGTATCGGCCACGAGTGGGAGCCCTGGAAGCAGTGGACCAGCTAACGGTGAAGCTGCAGTTCGGGGGCTATCACCACGTGGTGGAAGCGGACATCAAAGGCTTCTTCGACAACCTCTCGCATGAATGGTTAATGCGGATGTTGGCGGAGCGAATAGATGATCAGGCGATACTGCGCTTGATTAAGAAGTGGTTGAAAGCCGGAGTGCTGGACACAGATGGTAAAGTGCTAAGACCGGAGGGAGGAACCCCGCAGGGCGGCGTCATCTCTCCGATACTAGCGAATGTGTACCTGCACTACGCGCTCGATTTGTGGTTTGAGAGAGTGTTCCAGCGCAGTTGTAAAGGCGGGGCATTCCTGATTCGATACGCAGACGACTTCGTGTGCGGTTTCGCGCGGGAAGAAGATGCACAACGCTGCTACAGTGAGCTGGAAGAGCGTTTGCGAAAGTTTGGACTGGAACTCGCGGCGGAGAAAACACGGGTAATACCGTTTAGTCGCTACCGGCGGGGAGAAACCGGCTTCGACTTTCTGGGTTTCGAATTTCGTTGGGGTACCGACCGCCAAGGACAAGCACGTCTCAAGCGGCGCACCTCACGAAAGAAGTTTCGCGGCTCAATCAAACGCGTAGCCGAATGGTGTAAGAAGAATCGCCATCGGCGGATGAAGGAACAGTTTCGGCGGTTGAATGCCAAGCTCCGTGGTTACTACAACTACTACGGAGTGAACGGCAACTATGCCAGCTTGAACGAGTTCTATCATCTGTTGCAGCGGCTGCATCTGAAGTGGCTGAATCGGCGCAGTCAGCGCCCGAGCTACACTTGGGACGGCTATTATGCTCTGCGACAGCACTTCGCATTGGCAAGACCACATATCGTGGGGCGGCCTAAATCATGCTTGGCGACCGTGCCACGCTGAGTCTTCATGCGGCAGCGAGTATTCACGAAGAGCCCGGTGCGGGAAAACTGCACGCCGGGATCTGTGCGGGGGCTGTCGGGTAACTGGCAGTCCTACCGCGATCTACGGGACTGTCTACGCAAGTGCGCAACACTGCGTGGCTTTTTCGTCCGAGCTATTGCTTGCGGTGAGTCTCGTGGCGTGTCTGGCCTGGCTAGCCGTCTGCCTTTTGCTGATGCCAATCTTGATGTGTGTGAGAAGCGTGCATCGCAAGGCAGCGGTGTGAATCCTTCACCATCTGCATTGGACCAGACTCCTTTACCGTCGCTGTGTGGCAAACGCTGTTCGCCCGGGGAAGCGGGCCTCTGAGCGTAGCGCGTATTCGATGCGCAGTAGACGATTGTATTTGGCGACTCGTTCCGAGCGGCAAAGTGACCCGGTCTTGATCTGGCCGACGCCGGTCGCTACAGCAAAGTCCGCGAGAAAAGTATCTTCTGTCTCGCCGGAGCGATGAGAGCAGACACACGAATAGCCGGCGGCGCGCGCTGTTTCGATTGCTTTGAGAGTTTCGGTTACGGTGCCGATCTGATTTAGTTTTATTAGCACCGAGTTTGCCACTCCTTGCTCGATACCTCGGGCGATGATTTCGGGATTCGTTACGAAGACGTCATCGCCGACGAGTTGGACCTTGCTTCCCAGTTCGCTGGTTGCGGTTTTCCAGCCTTCCCAGTCACGTTCTGACCAGCCGTCTTCCAGCGAGACAATTGGGTACTGCCGAATCCAATCGTCGAAAAATCTGATCATGTCTTCACTCGATTTGCTGGAGCCGTCAGACTTCGAGAACAGATATTTGCCGTCCTCGTAAAACTCGCTGGCGGCAGGATCAAGCGCCAAAGCGATCTGCTCGCCAACCTGGTAGCCGGCGCCCTCGATGGCCTCGAGGATCAGCTCCAAAGGTTCAGTGTTTGATTCTAAGTTCGGCGCAAAGCCGCCTTCATCACCAACGGCCGTCGAGTACCCATGTTCAGAAAGCACCTGCTTGAGGGCATGAAAAGTCTCGGTGGCCCAGCGGAGCGCTTCGCTGAAACAGGACGCGCCGAGCGGGACGATCATGTATTCCTGAAAGTCGACGTTATTGTCAGCATGCTTACCGCCGTTGAGGACGTTCATCATCGGCACGGGCAGAGTCGTTGCGGCAGCCCCGCCCAGGTATTTGAAAAGGGGCTCACCGGAGTGTTTGGCGGCTGCGCGGGCCACGGCCATGGATACGCCGAGCGTGGCGTTGGCGCCGAGCACCCGCTTGTTGGGCGTGCCGTCCAACTCGATCATCTTTTGGTCGATTAAGGCTTGCTCACGAACGTCGAGTCCCACCAGGTGCTGGGCGATCTTCCCGCGCACATTCGCCACCGCGTTCCGTACTCCCTTGCCGCCATAGCGCGCGGGATCGTTGTCACGCAGTTCCACGGCCTCGGCTTCACCTGTTGAAGCTCCCGACGGCACTGCCGCCCTGGCGGTAACGCCACCTGCCAATGAAACCTCAACCTCAACGGTCGGATTTCCGCGCGAGTCTAAAATCTCAAAGGCATCGATTGATGTAATGGTTGGCATTGTGTCCTCGCAGTCGATGATGTTCCCGGAAATGCGCAGCTCAAGTGATCGTTATTGTCAGCCGTAGCCGAAACCATCTAGCTTGCATCGGTAACCTCCGCGTAATATATCAGCGTGCTCGCCCTTGATGAAACGATTCTGGCCCTCGTGCGCGATCTGCCCGATGAGAAAAGCGCAAATCTGTTTCTCGATCGCCTGTCGAAAGAGCATCCGCGCCTCTTCCGCAACCTGACACACGAGCCTGGACTGCTATCCGATGCGCTCGCGCTTGCGGCGTGGAGTCCGCTGCTCGCGGCGACGCTCGAACAGAACCCTGAATATCTTTCGTGGCTGAATCGCGAGCGACTGAATCCGCGAGTGAGAACACCCGAAGAGCTGAAGGAATCGCTAGCCAGATTTGCGCTGACGCATTCATCGCTGAATCCTCAGGTGTTGCTCGCGCGCTTTCGCCGGCGCGAGCTGCTGCGCATCTATCTGCACGACGTGCGCCGGACCCATACGCTGGTGGAAACCACGGAAGAGTTGTCCAATCTCGCCGATGCAATTCTCGATTACGCGTTGAGCTTGGCGCGACAGGATTTGGAAAACAAACACGGATCGCCCCAACACATCGATGAACGAGGAAGGCAGGCAGCGGCTGAGTTCTGCATCATAGCGCTCGGCAAGTTAGGATCGCATGAACTGAATTATTCCTCGGACATCGATCTCGTGTTCCTCTATTCCGATGAAGGCGAAACTTCCGGCATGGGCGTGCGCGGCGAGGTGACGAATCGCGAGTACTTCATCAAACTTGCTGAGACAGTGGCCCGTCTGGTGGGCCAGCAGGTCGGCGAAGGCGCGGCCTATCGCGTTGACCTGCGACTGCGGCCGCACGGACGTGATGGCGCGCTCGCCTCGTCACTCAACGAAGCCGCTCGCTACTACCGCGAGACGGCACAGGCCTGGGAACTGCAAGCCTTGATTCGCGCGCGCGCCGCTGCGGGATCGGGCGAGTTGTATTCACGGTTCGCAAACGCCGTGAGCCGTCACGTTTTTCGCGCGGAAGTGTCGGTGCGAGACGCGCTCGAGAGTGTGCGGCTGGCCAAAAAGAAGATCGATCGTCACATCGAGCAGCAAGCGCGCGGATTCAACGTCAAACTCGGTCGCGGCGGAATTCGCGAAATCGAATTCATCGCCCAGGCGTTACAAATTGCGCATGGCGGCCGCGACCGCTGGCTGCGCGCACCACACACGTTAATCATTCTGGGTCGTCTTGCGGATCGCGTTCTGATAACCGAGCAGGAGCGCACCGAGCTTTCCGATGCTTACGTCTTCCTGCGCATGATCGAGCATCGTCTGCAGATGGAGCATGGTTTGCAGACCCACGTCGTGCCGCAGGATGCTCAACAGCGCGCGCTGGTGGCGCGGCGAATGAATTTCGCGGGCCGCGATGCGCTCGAAGCTTTCGACCGCGCACTCAAGCTGCACGCAGCGAACGTTCGAGCGGCGTACGAACGTGTCTTCGGAACTGGAGAAACAGAGAAAGTAATAGATGGCCGAACAATTGAGGATTTTCTTCCCGGCGTCGGCGACCGAGCCCGCATGCGCGCGCCCGTCGATGCGGACACGGCCGCTGCGTATGCGGCCGCTACCATATTTGCGCCTCACGTCGCCGGAGAAGGGCTTGACAAGAGTCGGACGGATACTCAATCGGTTGCGCGGCTCCTCCAAAATGCATCGTTGGAATCTCTCAATCGGCATCGCGCTTTGATGTTTACTGCCCGCGTCGCCTCCTCGCTCGACAAATTGACGAGCACGATCGAACTTTCAGAAGAAAATCTGGTTTCACTTGTGCGTCTATGTGGAGCCTCTGAGTTTTTTGCCGAGATGGTTGCCAGCAATCCCGTACTAATCAGTGGGCTTGGCCCGGAAAGCGAACTGCCGTTCCTTCGCGATTACCGCGCCATCTTGCGTGCGAGAGTGGATCCGCAGAAGAGTTTTGCCGCGGAAATTTCCGCCTTGCGGCGCACTTGGTCCAGGCTGTTGTTAGGAATCGGGGCGCGCGATGCGGCGGGAGTCATTTCCACTTTCGAGTCGAACCGGCTGCAAACTGAGCTAGCTGTCGCGAGCATCAATGTCGCTTGTTCGATTTCGCGGCGTGAACTCGTTCGGCGCTTCGGAAACCTGACCGGCGGGCCGCGCGTCGCTATTCTGGGGCTGGGCCGACTTGGCAGCGGCGGAGTGGATTACGGTTCAGACCTCGACATCATCATCATTTACGATTCGTCCGTGCCGTCGCCCATAAAGTCGCTCACGCAAGATGAGGCATATGCGCGTCTTGGCGAGCTGATGATTGCGGCGCTGTCCAGCGTGACGCGCGAAGGCTATCTCTATCGCGTCGATCTGCGCCTGCGACCGGACGGAAACAAAGGCCCGCTCGTGAGCGCAGCGCAGTCGTTCCTTGATTACTTGAAAGAGCGCGCCTCAGTTTGGGAGTGGCTGGCTTATGTCAAAGTGCGCGCGGTTGCCGGCGATCTCGAGCTGGGCCGGGCGATTGAGACTCAAGCGCGTCAGGCGATTCACGAGGCAGCTCGGCAGGTCAATCGACAAGAGTTAAGGATGGAAACTCGGCACGTGCGAGCTCGGTTGGAGAAGGAAAAGGTGAAGGCTGGGCGTCGCGCTGGAATCGATATCAAGTATGGCGCCGGCGGGATGCTCGATGTCTATTTCGCCGCGCGCTATCTGCAGTTGCGCGATGATATCCGAGACGAAGGAGAGGACCGCTCCACTCCTTCAACTCTGGAGCGTTTGCGCGCGGCCGGTTCTTTAAGCGCCGAAGACTATGCGGCATTGAGCAACGGCTACTCGTTGCTGCGCGCGGTCGACCATCATTTGCGTTTGATTGTTGGCCGCTCGGCGCGTTTGCCCGCTCCCGATCATCTAGCGTTGCGTGACATTGCCAGGAATCTCGGTTATGTTTCGGCTACTGCTTTGACTGAAGCACTGGGCGAGCGGATGGCTAGCATTCGCGCCGCGTATGAGCGGATAACGACGAGTTAGGCGGTGCGTTCTTCGTCACCCGTCGATTCAAACCAACAGCGCGCGCACCAGCGATGTTTTGCCTCACGTTCAGCAGGCGTGTAAACGGCGGAATCCGGCAACCGTCGAACCACTTCACGCTCTTCTTCGTTGAGCTCGGACCAGGCGCGGAGTCGTCCCTCGCCACATTGCGGACATCGGTTAATCGATTGCGAATCCACTCAACAAGCCCCTGATCGACCAAATTCTCTGTTTACGTAATACACCCAGATCGTGTAACTTACTCATAGACGCTGTTTGCCACGGGCAACAGCATAGCACTACGGTAGAGAGAACATCATCCAGGACGAACGAATGTTTCGCATCAAAGCCTCCTACAAAGACCAACTTGAACTAAGGACAAGTATCGAGCGCGCCCGCGAATTCTTTGGCGAGTTGCGCAATTTTGTTGACTTAATGCCCGGCATCGAAGCCATAAAAAGGGAAGCCGGCGGAATCATGCGCTGGAGAGTCCGCGCCGAAGTTCCGGTCATTGGCTCGGTGCTCGCCAGTTTCGCCGTTGAAAAGACGGAGGATCAACCCGACCGGCTCGAATGGTCGCCGATCAGAGGCGAGATGAAAAACTATCTTCGCTACGTAGCCGCATTCGAAGAGCGTGGGCAGAAGGTTCTGATTCGTATCTTTCAACACGTCGAATTACGCCGGCCGCATGCAAAGGACCTGCACCTGCTTGCCGGCCTCATCGGCGAAGGAGCCATCAGCGCCGAGATGGAAAAACGCGTGACCGAAATGATCAAGACGTTCCTCGAGCGCGCGCGCGCAAGACTTGAGGGCGAGACCGTGTGCGAACAAGAAGCGGAAGCCGTTTAGGACTGCTTGCTGCCGGAGACTGATGTCAAAACAAGCGAGGTCGCGTCAGTGCATGGCGCGGCCTTTTTAGTTTAATCTGCAAGGCGGGAGTCTACGGCCAAACTGGCTATGCACGCCCCGCTGATCTAAGTTGAATCACCGATAACGATTAGCGTACACACGATATAGTGTCATGTGCGCGACTCGACCAGCGGAATCCACTTACAGGAACAAATAATTTCTCGATTGCCGTTCCGGCCCGAGAGTTGCAAACCTCTCGCAAACAGGAGGGGTCAGATATGAATTCAAATCGTTTACAAAACAAAATCGGAAGAGTCATGCTGGTATTCTCATTACTCTTTGGCGTGGCCGTAGTCTCAAGTATGACGGCTCAGGCCCAGTACCCGTGGGGTCGTGATCGTCAAGACCGCCGAGACCGCGATCGAGATCGCGATTACCGTCGGGATCGGGACCGCAATCGTGATAACCGAGGTAATGGGCGCGGGTACGGGTACGACATCTACCAGATCGCGCAGAACCAGGGTTACCAGGACGGCTTGAACACCGGCGCCAACGATGCGAACCGGGGCCAGAGCTATGACCCGCAGCGGTCACACTATTACCGTAATGCGACGTACGGCTACAATTCTTCTTACGGCAACCGGGAAGCCTACAAACAAGCTTATAGGAATGGCTTCGTGCAAGGCTATCGAGAAGGGTTCCGGCGTTATGGCGGCAATCGTCGGCGCAACAACGGCAGATTTCAGTTTCCGTGGTAATAGCTGACGACCGAATGGAGGGACGAGGCGGAATGGATTGTTAACAGACCGCGGCGTGCTCCAAAGAAAACAAATTGACTGACGCGAAATGCCGCGACTCGCACTCGCGGCATTTTCGTGTCTGGCTGCTTACAATTTCTCCCGGGCGACTTACCGGTGTCCATAGCTAATCATGTTCGCCAGCATGCGGTAAGCGCCTGGCACGCCCGCGCGCAACTGCCGGTACCAAACCATGCTCGTGTAGATGTAATGCCCGCGACCATAATCCGCCACGAGCAGGCCACCCTTTAATGGCGCCTCGCCGGGATCGTTTGACGCAAGCAACGCGTGATACTGCGGGTCCCAGTCTTTCGGATAGTAAAGCCCGCGCTCCTGAATCCAGCCTTTGAAATCATCCTGATTTAGTTTGTTCGGTACATTAAGGAGGGGGTGATTCGGCTCGAGGAAAGTGATCGGTGCGTTCTCGTCCGTGATGCGTTCATTGCCCAGGATTAGCTTGTAAGGCGCAAGCTGAGGTCGGTTGCGTCTCGTGTCAGGATTCCACTCATCCGATTTGTGATAGAAGACGATCAGCGTCCCGCCGGCATTCGCGTAATCGAGCAGCTTCTGATTTGCGGCGATCAATTCCGGCTGCGATTCATAAACGCGATTATCTACGACGATCGTGCTGTATTTCTGTAAGTCGGCCGTCTTCACTTCGTCAACAGTTAACTCTTTCGACTCAACTCCGAGCGCGTTGAGTGCATTCGGCAAACTGGAATCGAAACCGCGGATGTAACCGACGGTAAGGTTGGGCGAGATGCGCGCATCGGCGACTATTATCTTGATTGTTCGTCCGCTAACTGAGGCGCGCTTACGGTCGTTCTTTCCATCGCCATCGGAAACCGAGAAAGGGATTGCCTCGCTAAGACAACGGATAAGATTGGCGCTCGTCGCGACGGGTTTACAAAAACTTGGGATCTCCTCAACCACATCTCGAGTCGCGTTTGGGTCCAATCTGAGGGCTCCAGCATTCAGCCTAATTTGATTCCGACTGCCGAAATCGTAATAAACAGAACCGACAAAGGTGGTTGCTCTATGGTTTTGAATTCTTAGTGCGAACCGAAAGTTTTTAGCGGCTGTCGATGGCGTTACGACAAACGGCGACGGGTCGGCACTGATGATTTCAACTGGCGGAGCAACATCGATTGAGGCCTGGGCCTGGGTCTCAAAAGGAAGATCGCCGACCTGGACTACTGCCGAGGCGGCAAATAGATATCCATTAAAAAGTCCGTCGTAAAGATGTTCTCGATGAGGGACCGTAATTCTGCCGTCGGAGGGAACTGAATAATCGATTACACGAGTGAGAGTCTTCCCTGGCAAAACGCTCTCATTGACGTTTAGGACAGGACGCACGATCATTTGCTCTTTTGTAACACCGGCACCAAGAGCCAGGCGAGTAACATGCACTTCCGCACTCCCATTGTTTGAAAGCTCAAACCTCAAGCGAGACTGACTGCTTGGCGTAAAGGGATCAGGTTCCGCAACAAGCCTGGCCGAGATCCCGCTCGCGATGCTAAGCGCCCGCTGCCACCTCGGCGTCTTAGATATCAATCGCGGATAGTCAATTGTCTGGACATCTCTTACCGGTCTAGGTGTAGTTGCCGATTCAATCAGCGCCTTCAAAACACGCTCACGTTGATCAACGAACTCGATCAAGGCATGACCGTCGATCGTTGGCAATCGAAATTCGTTTGTGAGACTGTCCGGCAATCGCAACCCATCGAGAAAATTGTGCGAGTCCCCGGGCAATGCGTTAGCGCCGTTCGCTTCGCGCTCTAACCGATAACGAATCAGCGGCATTTGTCCTGCCGCTCCGCTTTGTCCGCTAAACGCTCGAAAACGTGCTGCGAATTCAGCGAAGGTCTTTGGCCATGGCCCTTGCGTCGCGTGTCTCTGCAGCGCGGCGAGCGATTGTTCGGCGAAGAGGGTGCCGCGAATCGGATCGCGTTCGTTTGGATCGATGGTTACTGAGCTGATATTCCCGGCTTGGGCTTGATTTCCTCTGAGGCGCACAAAAAGTCGCTGTACTTGCCACGGCGTCAACAATTCAGTAGTTGCTAATTGTTCAGGAAAGCGTTTTGGATCCGCGGCCGCGTCAAACGCTTCAACGACAAGACGCGCCGTCGCCTGATGATGACCGTGATCGTTGTTGGTAACAGAATGATTAGTGATGATGACATCGGGACGAAGCTTTCTGATTTCCAAAACCATCCGGCGCAAAGCTTCTTCATGGCCCCACTTCTGAAAAGTTTCGTCAGCAGATTTCGAGTAACCAAAATCGTTCATCCCAAGAAAGTATGGTTCTGAGCCCTGAATCTCCGCCGCGGCCATTGTCTCGCGCGCGCGAATCGCGCCCAGTTCTTCATAAAGCTCCGGCCCGATCGCATTCTGTCCGCCTTCGCCAAAAGTCGAGAAGAGACTGACGGTGTGCGCTCCGAATTTTCTTCGCATGACAATGAGCGACGTACCGTCTTCGTCGTCGGGATGCGCGGCAATGCACATCACCGTCCAGGGATTGGTGAGATCGAGTAGGGCTTGATGAAGCGCAACGCGATCTTCCTTGGTGTCTGTAACGACTGCCGGTGCGGTTCTTAGTTGCGCCTGCGGGGTGCTGACGAGCAACGCGAGGATAATGAGCGCGATTGATTTGCTGATAATTTTGTACATTGGGATCTACCGAGCAAGTTTAGAATCAGTCCGTTCGTCTCTCCAGCCTTGTCGCCACCAACATCGCAGCCGCAATGATGCCGATCAAAATCACGCCATACGCCGCCGCAGTCCCCAGATTGAAATCGCGCAACTCCGACGCGATGGCGATCGAAACGGGCCGGTTTGTCGGCACGAACACCAGCACCGACGCAACATATTCGCCCAAAGCGATCACAAAAGCCAGCAGCGCACCGGCAACAGCGCCGGGCCAGACGAGCGGCAGAGTCACGCGCGAGAATCTCTGGAACCAGCGCGCGCCGAGACTGCTGGCCGCTTCGGGCAACGCCGGATCGATCTGTTCCATACTGGCTTGCACCGCGCGCACCACCAGCGGCATGAAGCGGAGAAAATAGATCACTGGCAAAATCCAGAACGTGCCGACCAAAATGAATGAACCCAGCAGCGGACTCGGTTTGCCATATGCTTCCGCCACCGCGACCGCCACCACCGTTCCGGGCAAGGCCCAGGGAACAAGCACCAACAGGGAAAGCAAACGCCTCGAGGGAGTTGGTTTGCGTGCGGTCATCAACGTCGCAACACAAAAACTCCACACGAGCGCCGCGAGTGCGGCAATTGCCGACATCTCTAAACTATTCACAAACACATCTCTCGCATCCTTTTGCGCTAGCAGCCGCGCAAAGTTCGCCAGCGTGTACGACGCTGGGAGAGTTTGCGTAGTCCATTGGCCATCACGAGCGAAACTCACGAGGATTAAAGTCGCCACGGGCAAGGCCAGGAGAATCGAAAACACTGCGCCACTCACAAAAGCCAGCACTCTTGCTTTTCCTTTGGCGAGCGGCCGTTGCCGTCTTGGCGCGCCTTTCATCGCCGCCGCGGCGAATTGTCTTGTTCCTTCGTAACGCTGAAAGAGAACCAGCACGCCGAGCGAGATTGCGGCGAGGATCACCGTTTCCGTCAGCGCCATAGTTTGATCGCCGCGCTGACGCGCCGTGAAGATCTCGAGCGTCAGAACACGAACGTTACCTCCGAACAGCAGCGGTGCGCTAAAGGAAGCCATCGACGTCATGAACGTCAACAATCCCGCGGCGATGAGCTGCGGTGTCAGTTGTGGCAGCACGACGCGAGACAATACCCGTATGCGTCCCGCGCCGAGACTTCTTGCTGCTTCGGCAAGCCCCGCGTCGATCCGGCGCAATCCGGCGGCCGTGAGAACATAGAAGAAGGGATACATCGTGTAGGTGTGAAACAGCAGCAACGCTCCCCAGCCGCGCAGTGACCACGGCGCACCTTCCAAGTGAAACATGTGTTGGGTCATTCGCGCCAGAATGCCTGACTCGCCGCAGAGAAAAATAAACGCGACGGTACCGACGAGCGGCGGCAGCACGAGCGGCAAGGCAGCCAGCGTCGCAAACACGCTGCGCCCCGGAAACGAATACCGCTCAAAAAGGAAGGCGAGCGGGATTCCTGCGAGCGCGCAAAAGAACACCGTGAAGACCGACAGACCGATACTGGTAAAGATGGATTCCCATACGACACTTTGCGAAAAGGCCGCGCGATAATTCGCGAGCGACCAGTTGCCGTTGTGCTGCAGCGAAGTGATGACGATGTAGAGATTGGGATAGATGACTCCGTAGAGCAGGACCACGAAGGTGATGACTACCAGAATCAGGCGCGGAGAAGGATGGAGACGGGGAAATGAGGAGACGGAGAGATGTGGAGAAAGCGCACTCGTGCCCTGTTTCCACGTGTCTCCGTCTCGCCTATTCTTCATTCATTCCTCAGCAATGTGATTCGATCCGCCGGCAAGACAACAACGCACGAGTCGGCGATAGATAAGGCGTCGGGACTAAGTGCCAGGGCCTCGAGCACTAGTCCATTCGCGTCGAGCTTCACACTGGAAGTCGCACCCGCGAAGTTGATCTCCAGCACTCGCGCTTGCAAGGAATTTTCCGTGGCGGCTGTTCCCTGCGCGATCAAAACATGCTCGGGACGGATCGCCAGCGTGACGGGCTTGTTAAGCGGCGCAAGATCGCCGGGTTGCACTGCAAGCCGGAGTGTGTGTCCGCCGTCGAGCGTTTTGAATTCGCCGACCTCGGATTTCATGGCGCTCAGCCTCATCGCGCGGATCAAGTTATTGCGTCCGAGAAAACGAGCGACTGAGAGTCGCGCTGGCCGCTCGTACAATTCCCGCGGCCCTCCGGTCTGCAGCAGTTGTCCCTGAACCATGACGCTGATGCGATCGCAAAGCGCAAAGGCTTCTTCCTGATCGTGTGTGACGTAAACGGCGGTCAAGCCCAGGCGGGCAACGAGTTCCCGCAACTCGCCGCGCGTCTCCTCGCGCAAAGCTACGTCGAGATTTGAAAGCGGCTCATCAAACAGCAACAACGCAGGCTCGATCGCTATGGCCCGCGCAATCGCTACACGCTGTTGTTGTCCGCCGGACAATTCATCAACCTTGCGCTTTTCATAACCGGGAAGTTGCACCAGGTCCAGCGCGCCGGCGACGCGCTCGACAATTTCCGAATTCGATTTGCGCCGCGCCCGCAGACCGAACGCGACGTTTTCAAAAACATTGAGGTGAGGGAAGAGCGCATAGTTCTGAAAGACCATGCCGAAGCCGCGGCTTTCAGGCGAGACGTTGGTAACGTCGCGGCCGTCAAACTCGATTGTGCCCGAGTCCGGCTGCTCAAGCCCGGCGATCATTCGCAGCGTAGTCGTCTTGCCGCAACCAGACGGGCCGAGCAAACCGAAGAACTCACCGCGTTCAACTGCGAGCGATACGCCTTTGACGGCCTGCGTTGTGTCGAAGCGCTTCGAGATGTTTTGCAGAGAAAGCAGTGGCATGACGGAACATTACTAGAAATTGAGAGGCCAAGAAAGGCTGGAGGGAAGTCACGTCGTAGTTCTAAATGGACAGAGCTTCTTTGCCAGTCTAGAAATTGAGCTTCAACGCGAATTGAATGAGACGCGGATTGTTGCTCGTCGAGTTGATGCGGCCGAAATCGCCGGGGTTGATGATTCGGCCGTTTGCATCAATGCTGCCGCCGGATGAAGCGAAAGCGTTGAGGTTGTTGATCGGATTGGCAAAGTTCACATGATTGAAAAGATTGAAGAACTCCGCGCGGAACTCAATGTTCTTTGACTCGCCAAACGGGAAGCGCTTGATGATTGAGAAGTCTACGTTTGTCTGTCGCGGTCCACGTAAGACGTTGCGGCCGACGTTGCCGAAGTCAGTGCATAACACGGTCGGTTGTCCACACGTTGCACCCGCGACTGCGGCACCGTTTGAACTGGGAATCACTTGACCGGCCAGTACAATGGGCCGCGCGAATGCGAAGGGATTGAAGAAGTAACCTGCGGGAATGTTACTGGTTGCCGTGGAGGGGGTAGCGCCGGGCGCCCAGCTTGGCCGCGACAGCGCATTGTTTGCGCCCAAATAAAACGAGCCGGCACTCGAATCGGAAATGTCAATCGGCAAACCAGACATCGCGGTGATGATCCCTGCTACTTGCCAATTGGAAAACAGCAGCCGGCCAGCAGTTAACCTCGCGGCAAAAGCTGGTAGATCCCACAGATAGCTCAAGACAAACCGATGTGTACGATCAAAGTTAGACACGCCGCGGTTGGCTCGGTTATCAAGCTGGTTGCCAAGTATTGCACCCGAATCGATGCCCGCCGCGCCAAATGCGCCACCCGACCCATTGTCAATCGACTTGGCATACGTGTACGCGGCGAGGAATTGGAGTCCTCGCGAAAGTCGCCTGGTCGCGCTTATTTGCAGCGAGTTGTAAGTGGACTGAGCGGTGGTCTGGGTCTGGCCGAAGCTTGGTATCAACCCGCCCGAAGCAGACAGTGAGGCGCCCTGGAAGGGCGCTCGCAGTTGCGCGTTTCCTGGAGTGTTGGTCGTAATCACAGCACCAGGCAGGTTCAGGGCGCTGAGCACTTCGTTAATAACCGGACGCTGCGGACTAGCGAGCCGCGCCTGATTGATGCCGACGTTAGTGAGCAAGTTGAGGCCACGGCCACCGACATAAGCGATCTCAATTGCCAGGTCTTTGCCCACGGCGTACTGCACACTTGCGTTGTATTGGTGAAAGTAAGGCGTGCGGAGGTTGCGGTCATAGACGAGAGTAGCCAGGTCGATGCCTTCTACAAACCTCGGGAATTGATCCGCCGATAGCGCCGCAAAGAAAGGATTCGCAAACGGCGGGTTGCTTCTGCGACCGACGATGTAGTTTGGCGGCAACTGAATCGCGGTTGAGAGGTGAAGGAATGATACGCGCGAGTAGAAGATGCCATAGCCGCCGCGCGCGACCAGGCGGCCTGAATCAAGCGGCGAGTAGGCAAAGCCAACGCGCGGGGCAAAGTTGTTTGGGTCAACGCTCTTGACGATGCGCTTACTCACGTTTGGTACATCGGGCAAATCGTATTGAGGAATTACATTCCCCGCCTGCACAAATCCACCTACGGGTGGGCCGATGGGATTTCCGTTACTGCCAACGGCGAGACGCGGTCTGTAGAGGGCCGGGTCGAAGTCAATGTTGCGCCCGCGCGTGTCATAGGGCGGCATATCCAACTCGTAGCGCAAACCCAAATTGAACGTCCATCTGCGCGAAAACCTCCAATCATCCTGGACAAAGAAACTGTAATCGGTCGCGCGCAGGCTACGGTCGCTGATGCCTGTGCCGAAGACCGACTGACTAACTGTACCGTTCAGGAAATCAGTGAAGCCATTGAAATCGATCTGGCCCCGGGTGTTCAGGTTCTCCGTGCCGTTGAATTGGTAGTAGATTACTTCGGCGCCCGTGCGGATGCTGTGCTGGCCTCTGGTGATCGAGAGAATATCTCCAAGCGTAGCCGAAGGCGCAGTGAGCCGTTGGTCTATAACCGCGGTCGCCGTGCCGAAAGCAATCCCGCTGGCACTAGGCGCGATGCGAATCAGCGGTAGGCCCGGAAACGTGTTGGCGTTGGCCCGGCTGATTCCGACGTCAGAGTCTTTCACCGGCTCGTCTGGGGCGTTGTCTACGCGAATGAAGTTGTAGCCGATGCGCGCTTCGTTAATGACAGTCGAGGTGAAGGTGTGAATGTCTTGAATGGAAACTAATCGACTCCCGGCCTTTTGATTGGCGGGAAAGCCGGGAACGTTTAGGCCGGTGAACAGCGCTATCGTCTGTGGCGAGTTCAAGAAGAAAAACTTAACCGCGAGCCAATCTTTCTTGCTGATACGATAGTCAACATTCGCGTTGAACTGGTCTTCACGATAAATCGAGATAGCCGAGCCGGAATACCGGCCATTCGCCTGCGGAGTTGGGATCAGGAATTGACCGCTTGGCAGCTTCACGTTCAAGAGCGCGAGAGCAATCGGATTGATCGCGGGCACGTTGAATGTTCTTCTCAGCGTTTGATCCGAGCGGTCATCAGTCAGGCCTGGCGCGATCAAGACACCGGACGACAAACTATTGATCGACGCTCCGTTTCGCTCGCGTGTCCCTTGATAGGAGACGAAGAAGAATGCTCTCTCCCTTTTGATTGGGCCTCCGAGCAAGCCACCGACAACATTGCGGTGCAGAACCGGCCGCTTCACGCCCGCCGCTTTCAGGAATGGGTTATTTGCATTGAGCGCGGCGTCTCTGATGTATTCGTAGCCGGCTCCGTGAAAGTCGTTGGCGCCGCTCCTTGTGACAGCTTGAATGTTGCCGCCGCCAGAGCGGCCGAAGGTGGCGTCATAAAGCGAAGTCTGCACCTTGAATTCCTGAATGGTCTCCGGCGCCGGCACTGAGATCCGCTGGAAATTGTTATTCCTGATAAAGTTGGCATCCACTCCGTTGAGTTGATAAGTGTTTTGTGTCGTGCGCGCACCATTGACCGAGATGTTCTGCGGGTTGCGGCCCAAGGTGGTGTTGTCGGGGAGATCGACCGCCGTGCCCGGCGACAGTCCCAGGATTTGCGTGAAGTTGCGCGTGGCCAGCGGCAGCTCTGAGACAGCGCGCGAGTCAACCACGCGGCCAAGCTGCGGACTGTCTCTCTGGATCAACGGCGCAATGCGCACTTCAACCGGATCAACAATTACTCCGGCCACGGTGAGGTGCGCATTGACTAGCGTGGTTTCAGTGATAACTACCTGAACGGTATCAAAGACAGCCGAGTTGAATCCGTTGGCGGTGACTCTCACCCGATATATGCCAGGTGATAGGAGCGGTGCCGCGTAGTTGCCTTCCGAATCAGTTGTGACTTTCCGCTCATCGCCAGTGGCTTTACTGGCAGCGGTCACTTCCGCGCCAACGACGACGGCTCCGTTCTGGTCCTTGACAGTCCCGGCAATGCGGCCTGTGGTCTGGGTTTGAGCAAGCGCACTTATAGAAGGCAAAAGTAAAAAGGCAAAAGGTAAAAGTATGGAGGCTGCTTTTCTGGCGATCATCGGCCTTCAAAAGAAGCGCGCTTTGCTGGGAGCGCGGGCGTCCCGCCCGCAAACGAGCCGAAGGCGAGTAGATGACGTATAGCGAAGGCGACTGATCGAAGCCATTCACTTACACTATCATTCTTATTCCGCCCGTTCAATTTCGCACTGCGCTCCACTTTGTTGCGCTCCGCGCTCACTGCAGGCGGGACGCCTGCGCTCCCGGCGTCACGTCGCGAGCTTCATGCGCCGCAGCAGATCCGCAAAGCGCGGGTCTGAGCGAAAGCTGTCGAACCTCGGGTCCACTTTGAGATAGCCCAACGTATCATGGCGCTCCTCGAAGGTCTTTTCCAACCATGCGAAAGCATGATCCTTGTCGCCCAGACCAACATAGATTAACGCAAATTCGAAGGGTGAAACATATTGTTGCTTCGATACGTCTTTCAACTCATCAAGTATCTTCTGCGCTTCGTCTCTCTTTCCCGCCGTCGCATACGTGTATCCGAGCTGTGCAACTCTTCGCGATGTCTTGTCTAAAGCGATGCCCTTTTTGTGCTCAGCGATCGCCTCCTCATACATTCCCTTTGCCTGATAAGCGTTTGCGAGGCGCATGTGCGCCGGAGCAAAGCTCGGGTCCATCTCTATTGTCTTCTGAAGCTGTTCGATTGCCTTGTCGTACTGGCGGGCGTAGTAGAACGCCGCTCCTACCTCTGAGCCGATGAGCAGCGAGAGCGGATCAAGCTCTTGCGCTCTTTTCAGATGTAGCATAGCTTCGTCTAATCGCCCCAGCCACTCCAAGTGGTATACATAATTCTGGTGATCTGCGGCAGAATTTGGGTTAAGTTTTAACGCAAGCTGGTGTTCTTCCTCAGAGGCGGCCCAATTCAAATCCTCCGCTCTGACAAATGCCATTGCCGAGTGAGCTTCGTCCAGGTCGTTATCAATCTCCAAAGCCTTCAGGGCTGCCAACTCCTGTTTTTGCCTGGCCTCTTTTGGTGGCAACACGCCCTGAAATCCCATAGTGCCATAGGTGAAGGCCAGCCCAGCGTAGGCTGGTGCGTAGCTTGGATCTTTTTTGATTGCCTGGTCGAAGAATTCAATGCTTTTTACCAGTCCCTCTTTCGTCCGGCGGCGTGTGTAATATTTCCCCATCAAGTAAAGCTGGTAGGCTTCGCCACTCTCGGTGTAGCGTTTCGTTAACCGCTTCTTTTCATCGCCGCTCAGCCGCAGTTGCAAACTTTCTGCGACGTCCTGTGCGATCTCTGTCTGCATGGCAATGATATCTGCAAGTTTGCGATTGTATTGCCCACCCCACAGATGCTTGTTGTCTCGCACATCGACTAACTCCATGCTGACCGAAAGCTCATCGCCACGTTGAATGAGTCGGCTCATTAGCACTGCTCGGACGTTCAGTTCGCGGCCCACCGCTTGTGGGTCTGTCTGCTTGCCCTTGTAGCGCAACACTGTGTTCAGCGCGATCACCTTCTTGAGATTTGGCAACTGTGAAAGGCTATTGATAATGCTCTCGCTCATCCCGTCGGAGAGGTATTCCGTGTTAGGATCGCCGCTCACATTCACGAACGGCATGACAGCGACTGAATCTATCGCTTCGCCGCCTTTAGCGAAGTAGAAGAAATAAACGGTGGCCGCCACTGCAATCACAAGTGTGGCGAGAGCAAGCACCACGCTTCGCTTATGGCTCTTAATCTCGTTGACAATATATTCAGCGCTTGAGGTCGGATGCGTGTTTAGAGTACCCGGACGCGTGATGAGAGTACCTTCGTTTGGAGTACCACCTTCAGGTGGCGCGGTCTTCGCGTCACTCAACCATCCACCCGCCGGTACTCCAAACGCTTCTAACTCCTGCTTCAGGTTCTTCAAATCTAAGCTCAGGTCTTTGACCGTCTGGTATCGCTCTTCCCTGTTCTTGCGCAGCGCTTTGTTGACGATCCGCTCAAGCTCAGCCGGTACTTCTCTGGAATACCGCGCGAGCGGCGGCGGTTCTCTTTCTACCACGGAGAGAATCACGTCAGTCGCCGTTTCACCTTCGAACGGCACGCGCCCCGCCGCCATCTCGTAGAGCACGGCACCCAGGCTCCAAATGTCCGTGCGCTCATCCACCGGCACACCGCGCGCCTGTTCCGGAGACATGTACTGAACGGTTCCCATAACCATCCCCGGATTCGTTTTCACCAGCGCTCGCGTCGCTGCTTCAGTGTCGATGGTGGATGCTGGGCGCTCCGTTAGCTTGGCGAGACCGAAGTCCAGCACTTTCACATATCCATCGTCACGGATCATGATGTTCTCTGGCTTGATGTCGCGATGAACGATGTTCGCAGCGTGCGCGGCCGTCAGAGCCGCGGCGACTTGCACGGCTATTTCGAGCGCCTCGCTCAATTTCATCGGAGTGCTGGTCAGGCGCTCGCGCAGCGTCACACCGTCGATGAACTCGGTGGCGATGAAATGATGACTATCAGCTCGCCCGATCTCATAAATGGTCAGGATGTTCGGATGATTCAATGACGAAGCAGCGCGCGCCTCCTGCTCGAAGCGATGTAAGCGGTTAGCGTCTTTTGTGAAGTAAGCAGGCAATAGCTTGAGCGCGATCTTGCGGTCAAGTCTCGGATCTTGGGCGAGGTAAACTTCTCCCATCCCGCCCGCTCCCAGCCGAGCAAGCACTTTGTACAGGCCGATCGTTTTTCCCTCCACTGACGCCGGCTGACTTTCGACGAACAAGTCAGCCGCGATCTGAGACAGGGGCGTCTCAAGGAGATTTCCCGAGTGCTCGTGCGAGGCAAGGAGCGATTCCACTTCCAGACGCAGAGGTTCGTCACCCGCACAGGCCTGCGCAAGGAAGGCGGGCCGCTCTTCGGACGCGCACGCCAGCGCGGATTGCAAGAGGTTATCGATTTGTTGCCAGCGTTCAGGGGTCATAAATAAAACAGTGATGAGTGACGAGTGATGAGTAATGAGGGACTGGTAGTCGCAAGAAGATTCTTACTCATCACTCATCACTTTCTACTCATTACTCATCACTGCTCTGTGCAGCCAGGCTTTGGCGGTGCTCCAGTCGCGCTTGATCGTAATCGGCGACACGCACAAGGCCTCCGCAGTTTCTTCTACGCTCATTCCACCGAAGAACCGCA
>JBGQJU010000076.1:0-28900 GCA_041499185.1 Pyrinomonadaceae bacterium
AGATTCCAATACTTGATTGTATGAAGCTGCCAGCAGACACACAGGCCAGTCGCTGCCGAACATCAAACGTTCCGGGCCAAAGAATTTCAGCGCGCAGTCAACAAAAGGCCGCAAGTCGTCCGAACTCCAGGACGTGTGATTTGCTTCTGTAACCAGCCCTGAAAGTTTGCAATGGACGTTCGGGAAAGCCGCGACTGCTTTGATTTCCTTTGCCCATTCTTCGATCTCGCCGCTGGCCACGGGCGGCTTTGCCATGTGGTCCACCACCAAACGCAATTCGGGACAACTCTCGACAACGGTTTTGACGTGCTTCAGATGACGCGTATGCACCAGCAGGTCATAAGAGACGTGATGACGTTCGAGCACACGCAGACCGCGCAACACACTCGTTTGCGCTAACCAATCATCCGCCGGCTCGCTCTCAACCAAATGTCGCACGCCTTTGAAAATAGGATTAGCCGTCAAGACTGCTAATTCCTCTTCCATCCGCGGATCGGTTAAATCAACCCAGCCGACAACGCCCGCAATAAAATGATAACGGTCAGCCAGACTCAACAGCCAATACGTCTCAGCTAAACTGTTGCTCGCTTGCACGAGGACCGTTTTAGCAACACCGCAACCTTTCAGTATGGGCTCAAGCGTGCCCGCCAGGTAGTCGCGGTATAACACTTCGACGTCCGGGCTCATCCAGGGGTAGTCGAAATGGCCGACTTGCCAGAAGTGTTGATGACTGTCGACTATTTGGCCGTTCATTGAGATCACTAAATCGAGGAGCTTGCCACAGAGGCACAGAGACACTGAGCATGAAACGACAAAATAAGTGATTTGATTGAGCTGTTCACCTAGTCTTGCTCAGAGTCATTCTTCCTCGCTCGCGTCGCTCGCCGCCCAAGCAACAACATCAACAGACCAAAGCCGAGCATCACGATGCCCCACCACAAGTTGATATTGATCCCGAGTGCACGCTGATAAATTGCTTTGTCGCCCATAAGGCCAAAGCCGGCAAGCAGCACACCAAGAATCGAGAACATCAAGCCAATTGGTATTCGAATATCAAGTCCCATTGCGCACCTCTTGTTACAATGTCCGACAAACTTTCATAGTTTCGTTGCTGACCCGGGGCAGAAGCCCGACCGTTAGGGAGGGCTCGTCGCTGTCTTACAGCCCTTGCTTACGCGCGGGCTTCCGCCTCAGCTCCTACCAAAAAATAATATTGAGCACCAGCGCCGCCAGCAGAACAATGGCGCCTAGTACTGCCGGGCGCTTATACCACTCCAGCCCTTCGTCCTTCGGTCTTTCAGTCAAAGAGTAAACAAGCCCGACGAGTTCTTTGTCGTCGCGCGCGCGAGTAATCAAGCTGACCAGGATCGTCACTGCAAAACAGGTAGTCCAGGCAAAGATCGCGGTCCAGAAATTCTGCGCCATCTCACTCGGATACGTGTGCGTGACCGCAAACCATCCGCCCTTGATTCCCATACTCCCGCCGTGCGGCAGAGTCAGTCCATGGTGAAGCGCCGCCGCGATAGTTCCCGAGAGCAGGCCCACAAATGCTCCGTGCCCGGTCGCTCGCTTCCAAAACATGCCCAGCAGAAAAGTCGCAAACAGCGGCGCATTGACGAAAGCGAAAACCAACTGAAGCATATCCATGATGTTATTGAACCGCGTTGCTACATATGCGGCTACTACAGAGATTGCGATGCCGAAGATGGTGGACATGCGGCCCATCCAGAGATAGTGCGCATCGCTGGCGCCGCGTCTGATGTACGACTGGTAAATGTCGTATGTCCAAACCGTATTGAAGGCGGTGACGTTGCCGGCCATGCCTGACATGAAACTGGCCATCAGCGCCGTCAGGCCAACTCCAAGTATCCCAGTAGGAAAATAATGGCCGAGCATCATCGGAATCGCGAGGTCGTAGTTCAGAGTTCCGTCCGGCTTCTGCGGTAAAGCAAATCCGCTTGCGCCCGTTTGATGGGTTAAGGCGATAGCGATCATTCCCGGCAGAATAACCAGAATCGGGAAGAACATCTTTGGCACTGCCGCGATCAGCGGCGTTCGTCGCGCCGCGGACATTGACTTGGCCGCCATAGCCCGTTGCACGACCAGAAAGTCCGTGCACCAGTAACCGAAGGACAGTACAAACCCTAATCCCATCGCCAGGCCAAACCACTCGACGCCCATGGGATTGCTGGCCGGCGCAGACATGAATTTCCACGAGTGGCTCCAGGCGCCTGCCTGATATCCTTGCGATGTGGCGACTCCGCCCAGACGCGCCACCAGCCCCGACCATCCGCCGGCGTCCTTCAGTCCCAGTATCACCAGTGGAGTAAATCCAAAAACAATTAGAAAGAACTGCAGCACCTCGTTGTAGATTGCTGAGGTCAACCCGCCAAGAAAGATATAGAGGAGCACGATGACGGCTGAGATCAAGACGCTGAACGTGAAGTCCCACCCCAACAACACGCCCATTAACAGACCCATGGCATACATCGAGATTCCCGAGGAAAAAATCGTCATCGCGGCAAACGAGATCGCATTGAATCCACGCGTCTTCTCATCAAAGCGCAGCTTGAGGTATTCCGGAACCGAACGCGCGCGCGAGCCATAGTAGAAGGGCATCATGAAAACACCGACAAAGACCATCGCCGGAATCGCGCCGATCCAGTAGAAGTGGCTCGTGGCAATACCATACTTCGCGCCCGAAGCGCCCATGCCGATTACTTCCTGCGCGCCGAGATTGGCGGAGATAAAAGCGAGCCCGGTAATCCACGCGGGCAGCGATCGACCTGAGAGGAAAAAATCTTTACTCGTCTTCATGTAGCGCTTGAGCGCAAAACCCACGCCCAAAACGAACACAAAGTAAACAAGCATGATGATCCAATCGATGATGGTCAGCTTCATGGTCTCAGTCCATTCGCGTTCGTCGGGTTGTTAGATCATAGATCCGCGCATAACAAATAAGTTGAGATTCAGGCTCAACTACTTCCTTGAGTTTCGCCTCAGCCGCTTCCCTTGCAAACCAGCAATCTGGCCGAGTGCGGCGCCATTTCCTTTGTCGTAAACTCGCCTTCGTGCCGGCCCAAATCTTCTCCCGTCCAGAAATCGCTGACGTGACTGGCGCGCGGCAGCCGGAACGAGATCGTGCGCCAGTTGAACAAGCATACCGCCTGACTCCCGAGAAATTTGATCGTGCCGACGCGGAGCGATTCGTCACTGAAACGTGCCGCCACGCCGGTCGGCGGTTGTAGCTTGCGCAGCACCGCTGACTTCTGCGCATTGATCTTCGTCAGATCGTCGCCGGACTGCAACATGCCACCCACTTCTGTTGACCGAGTCCGAAAGGTACAAGGTAGTCGAGGGCTTTGCGAATGCTGCGTCCATCAGTCGTTTGAAAACTCCACAAGTCAACCCCGACGTTTTCCCCAAGCCTTGCCAGCAACATCAAGCCATCAAGATTGCCGACACTGTAACTCCAGGCTTTGGTGCGCGCGAGTTCCAAAGGCTGGCGTCCATCCGGCTCGATCTGCGTTGCGATGCGTTTCTGCCGCGCCGCCTGGACAACTTCGCTAGCGAAATCTCTTTTTCCAAGAAACAAAGCAAAAGAGACAACCTGAACGTCGTAATAGGTTCCGTGATTATTTTTCGCGGCGGCTTCATCGCGTCCGTTCTTGCTCTCGCGCATCCACTGAAGAAACCTGCCGAACCAATCCTGCAGCCCGCGCTGATCGGCTTCCGTCAAAGCTTTCGAGCCGGCGAGCACTCCAATCGCATCCGCCACCTGCGTCAAACCGCGTGTCTCGATCAGACCAATGCCCCGTCCAGTGTTAACTCCGGGGATGAACTGCGCGTACTGCAAATTCGGATTCATCCTCGTCGCGGAATCGAGAAAGAAAGCGCGCGGAGCAACTCCGTCGCTTTTGCCGCGTAAGCTTCATCGCCTTTGAAGTAGTAAGCAATAGCCAGCGTCTCCAAGTCAGTATTGAACATCGCAGGCATCCGAACAGAATTTCTCGGCGTATTGCCGATCCGTCCGAGGGCAGTGGCATTGGTGAAGCAGGCGGTATTGAAGCCCCAGATGTTATGTCGGTAAAGCGGCCGCGCAAGCTTCGGGTCGCCGGCCTTTTTTAGTCCACTCAGCACGAATGGATCAGTGGGACCATAATTCCCACCTTTGTTGTTGAGCCAAGGACGAAAGGCGCGACTGTGTGAGCGAAAGAAAATCGGAATGATTCAACCCGAAAACGCTTGACAGGAAAATTTGCTTTCGTCCATATTACCTGCATCAGGAAACTTTTCAGCTTGTAGCAGCGGCTACGATCCGGACAAACGTGGTTGAGAACGGAACGATTGGAGCATCGGAGTGCCCTTGAGTCTATGGTTCCGACGGGAAGTCGGTAGGAGAAACTGATGGCGGACAGTTCTAAAAAGAAGAAGAACGAGAACGGTAGTGCCTACGATCCGAGCCGGCGACGATTCCTGAAGGGCGTTGGCATGGTCGGTGCCGGCGCAGCATTGGCCGACAAACTGTTGATTGAAACAGAAGCGCACGAGGCGCGCACGGCTGACAGCAGTCGTGTGCTCGCCGGCAACATCGAAGTCTCGCTCGAGATCAATGGACAAAAACGAACCACTCAGGTTGAGCCGCGCACTACACTGCTAAGCACGTTGCGCAACCATCTCGATCCGCCGCTGACCGGCCCAAAGCTGGTCTGCGATGCGGGCACTTGCGGCGCGTGCACTGTCTTGCTTGATGGTAAGCCAGTCTATTCCTGTCTGGTGCTCGCCGTTGATGCGGTCGGCAAGAAGATTACGACAGTTGAAGGGTTAGGCTCGCCGGAAAAAATGAATGCGGTACAAGGCGCCTTCGTTGAGCAGGACGCGCTGATGTGCGGCTTCTGCACACCCGGGTTCGTGACCACGATCTCGGCCTATCTGAAGAAGAATCCCAATCCGAATCTCGCGGAAGTGCGCGAAGCATGCAAGGGAAACTTCTGTCGCTGCGGCACCTATCCGAGAGTCTTCGAAGCGGCCCTGGCCGCTGCCAAAGCGGGAACCGGTAACGCGTAAACGATCACTTCAAAACTTCGTGGGAAAATCTCATGCAGCAGGCACCAGCAAAAAAGAAAAAGAAGATCAGAGTTCCGAAAGTCGTCAACGGAATAGAGACGATGGTGGAGATCGAAGTCGATGATGAAGGCGGCCCCGGCTGGGGACCGAACGACAAACACACTCTGCTCAATCATCGGTTAACGCGCGTCGATGGGCCACTCAAAGTTTCAGGCACGGCGCAGTACACGCATGACGTCCGTTTACCCGGAATGCTTTATGGCCGGATTCTGCGCTGCCCGCATGCGCACGCGCGTTTGACGAAATTTGATTCGGCCGCGGCTGCGCGAATGCCCGGCGTGCAAGCTGTAATTCAAGCCCCGCTCACCGAGTTTCGTTTCGCCGGCTCACCAGTTGCCGCTGTCGCCGCCACCACGCCGGAGCTGGCTGAAGACGCGATTAGGGCTCTCGTCGCCACCTACGAAGTTTTGCCGCACGTCGTCCAGGCTGAAGACGCGATCAAGCCTGAAGCAGCCAAAGTCGTCGCCGCGGAAAACAATTTGCAGGAAAAAGAAAAACGCGGAGACCCGCAAAAAACCGAAAGCGCTTTCGCTGGTTGCGACGCGATTATTGAAGCCGAATATCGCACGCCCCGCATCCACCATGCTTGCCTGGAAACGCACGGCATGGTCGTCGACTACCGTGGCGGCGACTCGGCAACCATTTACGCGACCACGCAAGGAACATTCACGATTCCCGGCGACGCCGCGGCGGCTCTGGAGTTACCACAAAGTGCGGTCACAGTTACTGTCCAACACATGGGCGGCGGCTTTGGATCGAAATTCGGCATCGGCATCGAGGGCATGTTCGCCTGCAAACTCTCAAAGCAGACCAAAGCTCCCGTCAAGCTCATGCTTACTCGTTATGACGAATTCGTCATGGCGGGCAATCGTTCCGGCTCGTGGCAGAAGTTGAAAGCCGGAGTGAAGAAAGACGGGACGCTCGTCGCTTTGCGCGCGACACAGTATCGCCTGGGCGGCGTAGGTGGTGGATCTCAGGCCGGCCAGCCCTATGCTATTTATCGCGTGGGTGATTCGTATCGCGAAGTGTTTGCCCTCCACACTAATGAAGACTCGTCCATAGCCATGCGCGCTCCAGGCCATCCGCAGGCCTCCTTCGCAATGGAGTCGTTGCTGGACGAACTGGCTTACAAGATTGGGATGGACCCGGTCGCCTTCCGGAAGAAGAACCTGCGCGATGAGTTTTATCTCCACCAGTTAGATCGCGGCGCGCGCGAGATCGGCTGGGAAAAACGAAATCCTGTTCCGGGTGGAAACCCCGGACCACGCAAACGCGGCATGGGTTGCGGGGCGGGCACCTGGGGTGGTGGCGGCAATAACCAATGCAAGGTCGACGTCACCATCGCGCGCGACGGCTCGGTAGTTGTGGCTGTCGGCACCCAGGATCTTGGCACAGGCACGCGCACCTTCACGCGCGCCATCGTGGCTGAAGAGTTGGGGCTGCAGATGAAAGACCTCGTCGAGCACATTGGGAACTCAAAACTCGGCGGCGCCAACGCGTCAGGTGGTTCAACCACGGCCGCATCTTTGTCTCCGTCAGTCAAAGATGCAGCCGTCAAAGCTCGCTTGGCATTTGCTGAAAAGATTGCGCCGCAACTCGGCAACGCAAAGCCGGAAGAGATTAGTTTTGCCGGCGGTAACGTTACTGCCGGTGGCAAGTCAGTAACGTGGAAGCAAGCGTGCGCGGCGTTGCCGTCCGCTGGTGTTACGGCCCATGGCGAATGGCGTTCAGAGCTGCAAGCCAGAGGCGTGCACGGTGTTTGTTTTGCAGAGGTCGAAGTGGATGTTGAAACCGGACACGTTCGACCAATCAAGATGGTCCAGGTTCAAGACGGTGGACTGCCGCTTAATCGTCTCACCATGGAAAGCCAGATCAATGGCGGCATGATTCAATCGCTGGGCATGGCTTTCTGGGAAGGGCGAGTGATGGACTCGACGCTCGGCATGCAGGTGAACCCCGGCTTTGGTGATTACAAGTTGCCGGGCTCGCTGGAGATGCCAGAACTCGTTCCGATCATCGACGATGAAGACAAACGCGAAGTCGTGATCGGAATTGCCGAAGCCTGCATCATTCCGGCGCTCGGCGCTTTGGCCAATGCCGTCTTCAGTGCCTGCGGCGTACGCGTACGCGAACTGCCGATCACGCCGGACAAGATCTTGATGGGCTTATTGAATGAGAGGACAACCGCATGAAGGCATTTGAGTGGGCCAATCCTACGAGCATCAACGAAGCCGCGCAGTTGCTGAACGTCATGCCCGCGTCGCGAGACATTGACGAGGCGCCGCGGCCGATTGCCGGCGGGCAGGACCTGTTGACGACGATGAAGGAGTACACCAGCCGGCCCTCGCGGGTGGTGAATCTCAAGAGCATTCGCGGATTGGATCGCATCGAAGGCGACGGCAAGAAGGGTTTGACGATTGGTGCGCTCGTTACGTTGAGTCAGCTTGAAGAACACGCTGCGGTTCGCGCAAGTTTCCCGGGGCTGGCGGAAGCGGCGCATTCAGTTGCCACTCCGCAGATTCGCAATCTCGGAACTGTCGGCGGCAATCTCTGCCAACGTCCGCGCTGCTGGTATTTCCGGCTCGAAGAAGTGATCTGTTTGAAGAAGGGCGGCTCGCAGTGTTATGCCGCCACTGGAGAGAACAAGTACCACGCGATCTTCGGCGGTGGTCCGTCATACATTGTTCATCCATCCGATCTGGCGCCGGTGCTGGTTGCACTTGGGGCGAGCGTCTCGGTGGTCGGCGCGGAGGGCAAGCGCGTGATTCCGCTCGAAAAGTTTTTCACTCTGCCTGCCGAAGGCAACATCCGGCGCGAGAACGTCTTGAAGAACGACGAGATCATCACCCAGATTCAAGTACCCGCTTCCGGCTTCGCCGCGCACTCGACCTACTTGAAATTTAAAGAGCGGGAGTCACTGGATTTCGCGATGGCTGCAGTTGCAGCGGCGTTAGAATTGCAAAACAAGACTGTCAAGCAAGCGCGTGTTGTCCTGGGCGGCGTGGCGCCAATTCCCTGGCGCGTACCAGACGTCGAAAAGTTCCTGACCGGCAAAACTCTTTCGACCGAAGTGCTCGCTGAGGCTGCGCGGAGGGCGCTTGAAGGAGCAAAGCCGCTTGAGAAAAATGCTTACAAGGTTCCGTTGACACAGACTCTTGTTCGTCGCGCGCTGGCAAAAGCCGGCGGCATTGCGGCGTGAAGAGTCCGGCGATATTGCTCTCCGAGAAAAGAAACATCGAGAGGTGGCCAATGGCAAACGAACTTTTGAATTCTGAAGAAAAACAGAGCGAATCCCCTCTGAAAGAAAGCACGGTCATTCAGAGTCCCTTCTGCGGCTCGCTTCGTTCCAAGAAATTCTTTATGCTGGATGCGCTGGCCACGAGCGCCGATCAATATCTCGATGGCAGCAACCATTGCTGGTGTCGCGAGACTCAGCAAGTGATCGGGCCTGACAACGGACGGGTTCAACCCGATCGATGCGTACCGGGCCGGTCGTGTTATAGTTCCGCCATCTAAGAGTCTATAATGGCACAAATGGCTGTGAGTCTTTAGGAGGTATGAAGATGCGAAGATTTTGGCTTTTAGCTTTAACGATTGCAGTGTTAACGGTCGGCTCTGGTGCTCTTGTCCTTAACTCAAGCGCAGAAAGCGCGAGCCTGAAGGGTGATTACGTCGAGGCGCGCACGGCAAGCGTCTTTGCGGGCGCCTGCCACTACAACGGCGAAGTCACGACGACCGGTCGCGATGCGTTGATGGCGTGGAACGTGACCTCAGGGCAATGGCGCGGGGT
The DNA here is from genome assembly GCA_041499185.1 of Pyrinomonadaceae bacterium. Classification (GTDB taxonomy): domain Bacteria; phylum Acidobacteriota; class Blastocatellia; order Pyrinomonadales; family Pyrinomonadaceae; genus JAOAPY01. The sequence continues at coordinate 8,918 of JBGQJU010000076.1, forward strand.
CGATCTTACAGGCGTTCGCGTCATGGCTATCGTCAGTGCCGATGCCAACCTCTCCGACAATAGCGCGGCTCGGCGCTCTGAGATCATCATCAACCGCGAAGCTTCGCACACACAGGTTGTAGCCATCATGGAAGCCCTCAAAACCAGATATGCCGCTTCGCTCGGCAAGATCGTTTCGGTGCGGAGTGCTCCGTTAACTTTCCGTCACGAAGGCAAGAGCTATTCAGTGAGCGCCGGCGATCTCGCTGCGATCAACGTCGAAGCCATGCCCAACGATCTCTGCTGCAAGATGCCGAACCTCATCTGGTATGCGCCACTGGTATCGTTGGATAACCGCAAGGTCGGGTATACAACGAAAGTGCTTTACGCCGGCGACACGATCGGCGAGCCCTGGCAGCGATCAGGCGAGAACAGCGCGTTCTATGGAAGCTTCGCCTTGTAGGCTCGACGGCGGCGGTGCACAGAACCGAAGTACATAATGAAAGAAGATCAGTATGTTACAAAACTCGGGAACGGAGCTTATCGCGTGGCCGGAACGCGCGTGTCCCTGGATTCGGTAGTTTATGCTTTTTGGCGCGGCGAATCGCCCGAGGGGATTGTGGATAGCTTTCCTGCCCTGACGCTGGAGCAAGTGTACGGAGCCATTGCCTACTATCTTGGTCATCGCGAGGAGATTGACGCCTACTTAGCACAAGGCGACGTTGAGTTCGAGAAGCTACGCCAGCGCGCACGCGAAGCGAATCCCTTACTCTACAAGAGACTCGAAGAGGCGCGGCGACAAATGCAGCCAGAGCCCTCATGAAGGCGCGGTTTCAAGCCGATGCGGATCTGAATCGGCACATCATCGCCGCGGTAAAGCGCCGGGAGCCGATGGTTGATTTTCAGACGGCTCACGAAGCGGGTTTGATTGGCTTGGACGATGCTACAGTTCTAGTCCTCGCAGCCAATGAGGGCCGCATCCTCGTTTCGCATGATCGGCAGACGATGCCGCATCACTTTGCCAACTTCATCCAACAACAAACGAGCCCGGGACTTCTGATTGTTTCGCAGTATCTGCCGGTGTTAGCGGCGGCCGAAGAGCTGTTGTTGATTTGGATCGCTTCCGAAGCCGAAGAGTGGACCGATCAAATCGCGTCGTTGCCTCTCTAAGATGGACGTGAGCAGTCCAGTAACGTGGAGCGCCTGAAGGACCGTCCAGCCAAACAGAGCAGTCATGGTTGTTTTCATTGGTCACAGCAAGAAAGACAAAGACACAGCTCGGGAGATCGGCATCTTCCTCGTAGCCGAGGATATCGGGGTCTGGTTTGACGAGTCGGAAATCGCAGCCGGAGATTCGATCCCTGGGAAGATCGGTCAAGGCCTCGCTGGATGCACACACTTTCTTATCCTCTGGTCTAACAACGCCGCTAGTTCAAACTGGGTGCAGCGGGAGCTGAATTCCACTATCCCGCAAGCGATCGAGACCGGAAAACCAAGACTGATTCCGGTGAGACTAGACAACACCGCCCTTCCTTCTCTCATCGCCGATATTCGTTATCTCCGTTACCGGAGTGGGTCCGAAGGGGACCGCCGAAATCTCATCCGGGAAGTGGCAGGGCGGGGACCGTCTGGGAATCTAATTCAATCTGTTGTGAAGAAATATCACGAAGTGATCCGATCCCAGGAGTTGGCCGAAACCTTCGGTCTCATCGCGTGCCCGGCATGTGGCTCCGGTCGTATCGAGCGATGGACCGACTGTATTGTCGATGTGGATAGGCACGGCATGTTCTGCGCGAGCGAGATTCCCGCCGTCAGATGTCTTGAGTGCAATTGGCAAGCTGATTACGACGCGACCGATCCGAGGCATCCGGGCATTCTGACTACCCGCGAGTCTAACTAGCGCAACAATAGGGTTGGATGACCGAGGAACGAGTCCGCAAACCTCGTGTCGCCACAGACCCCTGTTTGTCGAACCAAACGCACGCCGAAGGAGTAAGCTATGAGTTCGTTGATCTCGCGGCACATCGTTGCCTGGCTCTTTGCATTGACTTTTCTGCTACAGTCTTCAGTATTCGCGCAACAACCTACTGCTACACCTAAACCAACGCACGTTGAAGTGACAACGATAGCGCCGCGACCGGACGATGTCTCAACGCTCGACGGCATTATGAAGGCGTTTTACGAGGTCATCTCGGGGCCGGCGGGAAAGCCGCGGCAGTGGGCGCGGGATCGGACGCTCTACATCGAAGGAATGCGCTTTGTCGCGACCGCCGCCCAGGATGGAAAGATTGCGGCGCGCGTGATGGATCATCAAGCTTACGTTGACTGGGTCAACGATGACATGGTGCGCCACGGATTCTTTGAGAGTGAGATTCACCGCGTCACCAAAACGTTTGGGAACATCACGCACGTGTTCAGCACGTATGAATCCCGAGCGAAGGCAGACGGCCCAGTGACTGAGCGAGGCGTCAACAGCGTCGAACTATTCTACGATGGCAAACGCTGGTGGATTGCGTCGGCCACCTGGGACGAAGAGCGGCCTGACAATCCGATTCCGAAAGAATTGTTGCCCTGAATTGTTCCGCGGATCAATCCGCGGCCGGGAGCATGAACAGAACTTGTTCTGACGGTTTGATTGCCTTCTCATTCTTGACAAGCTCAGCTTGCCAACCTCGCCGTAACATCTGATCATTGGCAGGCTAATCTATTCGGGAAGGAGGAATGATTCCCGCATGTCGCAAACGCTTAAAGCCTACGGTAAATGTATTTTCTTGTTATTGGTCTACACCGGCGGCGCTTTGGCCCAATCGGCAACAGAATCAGATCGAGCGCGTCAGGCTGCATTGCAGATGGCCCGTCGACATGAGATACCCGAGGCCACACTGCCATGTACTCCGGCCGAAGCCAAATGGTGGGAGGACCTGCGAGCGGCCGGCAAAGCCGTCCAGGAAACACGAGGGGGTAAGAAAGAAAAGGAAAAGTTTCTTCGCCTGTTGCAACAGGGGCAGGAAAGATCTTATCAACCGCCGATTCCCGATAGTAGAGTGATTGTCTTAAGCAGGGCTGAGCCAAGATACAGCGAAGAAGCGCGGCGAAGGATGATCAAGGGGACGATTGCGATGGTAGTCGAGCTGCGGCCGGATGGATTTGTCGGCGAAGTTGAGATAGTGCAGGGACTGGACCACGGCCTCGACGAGAATGCAGCGGAAGCAGCGCGTCGGACCATATTTCTGCCGCCCGTAAAGGACAGGAAGTTCGTGTCGTTCCACATGCCAATGACTATGTCGTTCAATATTTACTAGCGACGTCGCAACGTACTCTGGCGCGGAATGGCCAGCGCACTATTCAAAACCAGTTCGTGACCACCCCGTTGAGTTCCCTCCAGAGCAAAACGGCAACTCAAGAAAGAGGGGCTGCGGATAAACGCGGATCGACACGGATGTAAGACAATTCCTAATCTGCGTCCATCCGCGCTAATCTGTGGCCGCTCCGCACAGATTAGGCAAGGATAATCAGATGCGAACGATTCAGAGTGCCGTCCTCCTAGTCAGTCTTCTGGCCGGCGCCAACTTAAGTCTGCCCGGGCAACAACAAACAATTGAGAAGAGAAGCATCTACCACAACGGCTGGATCGATCTGAACAAGAACGGTCGGATGGATGTTTACGAAAATCCGAAAGCGCCAATTGACAAACGCATTGATGACTTGCTGTCGCAGATGACTTTGGAAGAGAAGACTTGTCAGACGGCGACCTTGTACGGCGTCGGACGGGGAAGGACCGGCGCGGAGCCGCCTTTGAAAGACGAGTTGCCAACGCCCGATTGGAAGAAGCAAATCTGGAAAGACGGTATCGCCAACATCGATGAGCACCAGCCCGACCGTCAGGGAGGGCTCAGATGTCAGCCAACGGGGCAGTAGCCCGACCGTCAGGGAGGGCTCGAATATTACGGTTACCGTTGAGGTAAAGAACACCGGCTCGCGCGAAGGCGACGAAGTTGTCCAGCTTTACACGCATCAACTGGTCACCAGCGTGACGACTTATGAAAAGAATCTGCGCGGCTTTGAACGCCTTCATCTCAAGCCGGGCGAACCAAAACCGTTAGTTTCACTTTGAAACCCGAAGACCTTGCGCTGTGGGACCGCCAGATGCACTTCGTAGTCGAGCCGGGAAAGTTCAGAGTAATGATTGGTTCCGGTTCTGAAGACATCCGGCTGACAGGCGAATTCGAGATCCTCAAGAACTAAGGCTGAAGGGTGACTGGCAGGAAAGCTTTCGCGAGGCAAGTGGAGCCCTCCCTCACGGTCGGGCTTCTGCCCCCTTGCCAAACACGTAGTCATAATTTGCCTTGCTCTTGGCGCCAAACGCCCTCACGTCATAGATGCCCGCGACACCGGTCGTGGGAGCGGAAACCGCTCGAGTCTTCGTTTGGTAGGCTGGTCTTTGACCATAGGCCGCGAAGAGACAAGCAGCAGTAGCCAATACAATAGAAAAAAGCCTAAGCTGTTTTCCCATTTTCATCGCGATCAGCTCTAAACAGAATCAAGTCTCTCAATATTTCTAATCCACTGAAATGACGTACGCCGGGCTCAACATTATGAAAGAGCAATCTCCACCATTGCTCGCACAAAAAAGCGTCCCGCGGCGGATGACCTTGGTTGTTGTTTCGTCAGGGAAGGTGAAGTCATAGTTGGCGTTTTTCAGCGCGGCGGCCAGAGGTTTCAGTTTCTCGTCTCCGCTGATGAACTTCACGTCCGAGGTTTGGGCATGTCGCGAAGGACCGGGAACCAGAACCACGTAGAACTGGGCTTCAGTGCGATCTTTCACGTTCTTGAGCGCCGGTCCGAGTTTTATAGTACGGGATTCTCTAAACTCGTCATGGGCTTTCTGCAAGAACACCTCGGTCTTGTTCTTTCCGGCCAGCCGATCAAAACTCTCTCTCGCTTCGGGTACCAGACGATCCGCTACCACCGCCAGCGCATACATGCGAATGGCCTCTTCGTTTTTGCCACGCTTTTCGAGTATCTGACCCAAGTGATAGCCAACCTCGCTGTGTTGCTCTAAGCGCCAGGCAGCAGTGATGTATCTCTCAGCGAGATCAATATCGCCCTTCTGAAAGTGCACCCAGCCGAGTGTGTCCCAATCGGCGGCGAGCGCAGCGACATTCTGGAGATCGTCGGATGTCAGCCGCTCCAGTTCGGCGTTTCGCAACTCGGTCGCGACTTCGGTCACCGCTGATTCGGCATACTGCTGGGCTTTCTCAAGTTGTACCTTGCTGACCGAGAGATAATAGGCCACGTCGTTCCAAACGCGTTGTCCAGGAGCAAGCTTGATTGCTTTGTCAAAGGCTTCAATTGCTTTGGCGGTTTCGCCAAGCTTGAGGTACGCGTGTCCCAGACTTACGTAATGAGACTCTTCCTCGGGATTCAAAGAAATTGCTTGCTCCAGTTCGGGTACGGCTTCTTTGTACTTGCGCCATTCAACTAACATTTGGCCCAGACTGCCGTGTACCGACTTGTCCAGCGGGGTCACTTCGATCTGTTTGCGAAAAGCAACTTCCGCCTCTTCGTACTTCTGCTGCTGCCAGAAAACTTGCCCGAGCAGGTTGTAAGCGTAATCATCGAAGGGATTGATCTTCGTCTGTTCCCGCAGCACTTCGATTGCGGCGTCGTACTTGCGTTGCGCGTAAAGCGCGTAGCCCAATTGCCGGCGGGCCAATTTGTGTTTCGGCTCCTTTTCCAATACTCGTTTGAGCAGCGCTTCGGCCACGGGGTAGTTATCATTCTTTATGGCTGAGTCCGCTGCCTGAATTAGCTCTTCGACCTTCACCGAATCCGGAATTGCCGGCGCGCCCGCGACACTCGTTTCCAGTGACAGAGTCTGCGCCTCATCAGCGCGCGTGGCAGCGACAAATGCTATGTAATCCTGAGTCCGCGCCGGCGTAAGCTCGCGCTGCCGCAAGTGATAAGTTCTTTCCGCGATGAGGGTGTTTCCTTCCAGCCTGTAAGTGGAGCCGTAGTCCGCATAATCCCGATTAACTTTCAGCGGCACGGGCGCGCGCGACTGGTACTTGCCGGGCAGCGAAAGTTTCAAACGGTAAGCAATATCAATCGGTGGCCCCAATTGAATCGGCTTGGAGCTTTCCTGCTTGTCCGATTCTATGACGGCGAGGTGCAGCGTTGGCAGCGGAATGCTTACCTTGGCCTTCTTGCTCGACCAATCGAGAAAGTCGTCACTCGAGAAGTTGTACTCCAGCTCGAAAGGCTTTTCGAGCGCGGCCAGTTCGCTCGTTTTGATATCGGTCACCTCGCCTCGCACCCCTATCGCCGACGAGAGCAAGTAACCCAGTTGCTTCCAATCGCTCTTCGGCGTCCGGCGAAACATGATCCGGAAGTACATTTCAGCATCGCCACGCAGCGTCAGGTGAGCATGACCCATCAGCTTTCCGAGATCATTTACCTGCCCCTCGATCTCGACGACCTCGGCGGAAAGAAACGGCGGCTCCGCAGGCGTCGTTTCCAGCCGGGCCGGGCCGCTGACCGGAATCACGAGTGCCTTTTTGTCGCGAAGCGGCGGGGCCAGCATGCGGAAAGGAGCGACCTCTGCCGTCGTGTCCGCCCAAAGCGTTTCGCTCCCGAGCTGGATCGCGCTAATGACGTGATCAAACTGCGCCGGAGATGGCACGTCCGGGTCGATCTTGCGCGAAGAATTCATGAGCGCCGGGTAAGCGCGCAGTCCCGCGGCGATGAGCATCGACGACAGCAGCGTGTGTTTGTCTTTGCAATCACCATACTGGTTTGCCAGAACATCGGATGCCGCGTGTGGTTGATAACGTCCCTGCCCGAGCGAAAGACTGACGTAACGAAAGTTCTTCGCCACGAATCCATAAAGCGCCTTGGCCTTCTCTTTGTCAGTGTTGTGGCCCTGGACCAACTCAAGCGCTTTGGCGCGGATCTTCTCGTCGGGAACGATCCGGTCGCGCTCGAGGCCGGCATACCATTGCCCGACTTCGTCCCAACTCTTGAAGGTGGTCATTTGGACCTGCGGTGGTTTCGGATCCTCAAGCTCTTCTCTTCTCTTTCGCGCTGCCTCCTTGTCGTCGTCCTTGTCGTCCTCCCGTTTAAGAACGGCGTGCTTCCACGTGTAGATACGCCTTCCTTCCTGTTCCTTGATCGCCGGGTCGAAGCCCTTCTCGGTCTTCAGCTTCACGGTGCTGTCGCGCGGGATGTCGACTTCAAGCTGCTCGTCGAGCACGATCACATCCTGGGTGATGAAATCATGATTGAGCCAGAAATGGTTAGGAGCCAGCGGCGTATGCAGTCGCCAAACAACGTGATATTCGAGCGTGTCTCCCGGACGTAGCCCGGGCACGGTCACATGTTTCTGCCGGAGATCGGTATACACAGGCGCTTCGCGCGAAATGGGCGCGGTCAGATCCTGAACGTCGCTTTCCGAGGCGGCTACCACAGTGCCGTCCGCTTTTTTTACGCGCACATAATCGATTTCGAGCTTCTCATTGGCAGAGGTGTACGGGAGAATGAGCTGACCAAACCTTTCCAATGCGGCTTCGCTCTGAACTTTAACGCGAAGGGTCAGCTCATGCTGGCCCGTCCCGTTTTTCTCAAATCTATAGACCGTCTTTAACTGCTCGATTACCAGAGCTTCCTGCGAGTAGTCGGGTTGCTTCTCCTTCGGAGGCTGTGTCTTCTCTGCATTCGTCCCCTTCTGTCCGGATTGTGTCTGCGGCGCACTTTGGGCCTGAGTCGAGCCGGAATGCACGAGTTGAAAAAAGAAAAAAATTAGCAGTAACACAATGAGGGAAGTTCTCAAGGGGGAATTCATCGATCTTATCTCCTATTAGTATGAGGTCCGCACCCGTGCAGACCGCGCAAGTTTACGGGAATGGATCGAAGGGTGTAAAGCGAAGTGCTTCTATGGAATCAAAGCCCCTCAATTACTGATTTCAGGCCGGCAGCTCGGCGAACTTTCGGCATCCTGCTAGCGCTTTCGGAGCTTCTTGCGTGTCTTGTTGTTGCTCGCCAGCGCGAGCACGTCTCCTGGTTGGCATTCGAGGGCCTGACAGATCTTCAGCAGCGTATCGAAATTGATCCCCAGCGCCCTGCCCTTCTTCAACCGCCACAGCGTCGTATGGCTGATGCCGGTCTCTTTTGCCAGCCAATAGAAAGTGCGCCCGTGCCCTGCCAGTAACTCGTCGACTCGAATCTCAATCATTGGCATCGTCGTTCTCGTATTCAGTATTTACCACATACGAGAAGTATTGTCTATACACAATATATTCTATAGTTGACATATATAGGCTGCTGGCGTAAGCTTGCGCTCGAACCGAGTCCAGCTTACTCCCTTCTCAGCTCCTCTGGAATTATCCAGATCACCTGAAGTCCACAGCTCAACAACCGAGGAGCTAAAAATGTTTGGACGACAAGTCACTATGAAACTGAAGGCCAATTCGGCCGCAGAGCTTACCCGCATCGCCGACAACGAGATTATCCCCATCCTGCGCAAGCAGAAAGGATTCCGCGATGAGACCACCTTTATCGCCCCCGAACGCTCGGAAGCAATAGCCAACAGCTTTTGGGACACGAAAGAGGACGCGGAGGCTTACAACCACGCGGGGTATCCGGAAGTATTAAAGGCCCTGTCCACTGTGGTGGAGGGAACGCCGACGGTAAAGACCTTCGACCTTGTCAATGCCACGTTCTACACGGCTGCTGCAAAAGCAGCATAGTGCGGACCCGAGTCTTATGATTTCGAGAGGGCGGACGGCCGTCCTCTCGCCGCACACTACAGCCTGGGCAAAATGATTTGACTTTGCGTCAAAAACAAATGGCGGAGGTGACACATGCATATCAGAAAGAGTTCGACGAGTGTCATAACAGCGGTTATCGGGGTTATCGGTCTGGTCATGCTCGCCGCTTGGCAGTTCTACCTGTTCGTCGTTTTTAAGGGCTCAAGCAGCATCGCTAATGCGCAGGAGGGCACGCTGCATTTGTGGTCGGCGGTGGGCATCACGCTGATTGCGTGCATTGGCTTCTTTGTGTTCTCAGTCTTCTTGCGCCATGACAGAGACGATGAGCTGCACATCGATTCGTAGGATGCGCTTTGGTTGTCTGCAATATGAGGAGAGATTCGATGAGTGATATTTATGCAGCGGTACCATGATGAAGCCGGGCATAATTGCTAGAAGATGGTTCCGGGTGCGTCTGTAATGCAATCGGTTAGCCCGATGAATTCAAGGCCAGGCAACGTAGAAACGGAGGGAGAATTTAAGATGGACGGACTGCGAGTCTACATTAATTTGGCAGGCACGGATACGCTCTGTTTGGATCGAGTGTTCTACAGCCGTCGCGCGGATGGTCCATACTATCGCTGGCGCTATGAAGGAAAGCCCAGACAATGGCGCGTCGCCCGTCTGGCATCATCCGACTTGTCATTCAAGGCCCTGCCCGCGGCGAATTGGAAAGTTCTGCCAGTCGCGTTGCAGACAAAGCTGGGAGAGCACTACCAGCTATGATCTGACTTTTCTCGTTCGGGCAATGATTGCATTGCGGTCGTCACCAAAAGGCCGCTGAAGTTGGGCTTCACGATGTAAGCATCTGCTCCGCCCTCAATGCCTTTCTATTTGTCGGCCGCTGTGTCTTTTTGCCTTTTAGCTATTTACCTTTTGCTTGGTACTCGTGCGAAGCCCACGACCCTGTTTCGATTGACCTCACCGCACGCGATGGCTTATTGTTGCGAACCATAGTTCACCTATGGGCTGGCGTCAGGCTTAATATCGATCCAGGGTGTGGCTTGCAGGCGTAACCTCGCGACTGCAATCCTTCAGGCTCTCTCTTTTCAGAGGTGGCAAGTCGCCGGCCTGCACTCGAACATCTGAAAACCCGAAAGGAGCAACGCATGCGAATGCCACCCAGGTCTGTCTCTGTCTCAGCTCTATTTCTGTTGTTCGTGATTTCTCTGATCGTCGTCACAACCCGAACACGAGCGCAGGAACCGCAAACTCCGCCCGCGGGTGCGGGCGCGGGCCAGGATCGCCCGGGCCGGCCCGACCAGCAGGCCGAGCCAAAGCCTTATGACAAGGTGATCACTAAAGAAGCCAAGTCTGACGATGGCGTCTTTACGGTTCACACGATCAAGGAAAAAGTTTATTACGAGATTCCCAAAAGCGAACTCGGAAAAGAATTCCTTTGGGTAAGCCAAATCGCCAGGACGACGATCGGGGTCGGCTATGGCGGACAGGCGGCGGGCAACCGTGTTGTCAAATGGGAGCGCAAGGGTAACCGCGTGCTGCTGCGCAACGTGTCGTACGAGGTCGTGGCCGATCCCCGGCTGCCAGTCGCACGCGCTGTTGAGGCAGCAAACAACGACACGATCATAATGGCTTTCAACATCGAGGCGTTCGGCAAGAATGACTCGTGCGTTATCGACGTCGGCAAACTCTTCACGACCGAAGTGACGGAGTTCAGCGCGCGCACGCGACTGCGCGCCCGCGGTTTCGACGCCACTCGCTCGTTCATTGAAAAGACCAAATCGTTTCCGACTAATATCGAAGTCGAAGTATCACAGACTTACACGTCGCCGCCCGAGGTAACTCCGACGCCCGGTGGTGGGCCGCCGCAACCACCGCCGAACCCGTTCGCTCAGGCGATGCGCGCCGGCACCAATGCGACTGTCGTAATGCACTACAGCATGGTCAAGCTGCCGGAGAAACCGATGATGCCGCGCCTGTTCGACGAGCGGGTCGGCTACTTCACGATCCAACAGACGGATTACGGCGTCGATGAACAGCGCGCCCCGAAACGCACTTACATCACCCGCTGGCGTCTGGAAAAGAAAGATCCAAACGCGGAGCTTTCCGAACCCATCAAGCCGATTGTCTATTACGTCGATCCGGCTACGCCTACGAAGTGGGTGAAGTGGATCATGCGCGGGATAGAAGACTGGCAACCTGCATTCGAGATGGCCGGTTTCAAGAACGCGATCATTGCGAAACAGGCTCCTTCGAAAGCTGAAGATCCGAACTGGGATTGTGAAGATGCGAGGTATTCCTGCATTCGCTACCTGCCTTCTACGATCGAGAACGCCTCCGGTCCGCACGTTTCCGATCCCCGCACGGGCGAGATCCTCGAGTCCGACATTCAGTACTACCACAACGTCATGAACCTGCAACGCGACTGGTATTTTCTGCAGGTTGGTCCGCTGGATCCGCGAGCGAAGAAACTCCCCTTGCCCGATGATCTGATGGGTCGCCTGGTCGAATACGTCATCGCGCACGAAGTCGGACACACGCTCGGCTTCCAACACAATATGAAAGCCAGCGCCTTGTATGCGGCTAACAAGGTTCGCGATCCCGAGTGGCTGAAGACGATGGGCCACACGCCGACGTTGATGGATTACTCGCGTTTCAATTACGTGGCGCAGCCGGAAGACAACATTCCTCCGGAAGATCTGATTCCGAAGGTAGGACCCTACGACAAATGGGCGACGATGTGGGGCTACAAACCAATTCCCAGCGCCAAAACCCCTGACGAGGAAAAGGCCACTCTCGACGAGTGGGCCCGTGAACAGGACTCCAAGCCGTGGCTGCGTTTCTCGACCGCGAATTCGCGCGGATCGGATCCAGGCGAGAACACGGAAGCGGTTGGTGACGCCGACGCTGTCGCATCAACAGCTCTGGGAATCAAGAACCTCCAGCGCGTTGCCGACATGTTGTTGCCGGCCACGTCTCACAAAGGCGAACCATACGATGATCTCGATGAGCTTTACGGCCGGATGCTTGGCCAGTGGGCCACGGAGTTGACTCACGTTACGCAGATTGTTGGCGGTTTCAACTCGCAGCAAAAACACGCGGGACAGGACGGCGTTCGGTTTACTGCCGTGCCCAGGGAGAAACAGGTCGCTGCTGTCAGGTTCCTCAACGAGAACGCATTCGTCACGCCGACCTGGGCGATCAGGCCCGAGATACTCAGGCGCATTGAACCGACCGGCGTGTTGGGCCGAGTGAACACCGCTCAGGAACGGGTGTTGAATTCCCTGCTGAGCAATGCGCGCTTTGCGCGTCTGGTCGAACAAGAAGCAATCGATGGCGCGTCAGCCTACCGACCGGCGGATTTTCTTGCCGATGTTCGCAAAGGCATCTGGCGCGAGATCGAAGCAGGCCCGGTTCGCATAGACGCGTATCGGCGCAACTTGCAGCGCGGGTATATCGACCTGCTCGCCGGGAAGCTGAACGGACGAACGCCAGTGACGGATGACTACCGCGGGTTGATCCGCGCCGAGCTGCGCGACTTAAGCGCGGCGATCGGTCTCGCTTCGGCGCGCGCGACCGATCGAGAGACGCGCGCGCATCTGGCGGACGCCCGAGATCAAATCGCGAAAGCGCTAGATCCGAAATTCGCTCCGCCCGCGCCTGCAACGCCGACCGGGTTCCCGTTTGGATTTGACGAAGGAACGAACCCAAACTCATTCGAGAACTTTAGCTTTATGGATTGCTGGCCTGATTACGCGATCAGACGAAAGAACGACTAGCGGCGCGTGCGGTACGGGGCAGAAGCCCAACCGTGAGGCAGGGCGCATGTAGCGCATGATCACTCTAAGATTCACGCGCGCTGAACTGATAACAACGCGGGTGCGCATAGACTATTAGGTCTACGGCACCCGTTTCTTTTTCCGCCGTCCGATATTCGTTTGCAGTGGCGTCAGGCGCGAGTTAACCTCCGGATAGAGAAGGAGGACATCTGACCCAGCATTCTCACCCCAGACCTGGTCGCACCGGAGCGACTTATGCTCTGGCCGCGGCAGTGCTGTTCGGCGCGAGCACTCCACTTTCAAAGATACTCCTGGGCAAGATAGAGCCAATACTTCTGGCCGGGCTGCTGTATCTCGGTTCAGGGACCGGCCTGACGATTTGGGCCGCGCTTCGGCATCAGATCAACCACGAAAAAGCCGGGGAAGCGCGTTTGAAGGCGGCAGATCTTCCCTGGCTCGCGGGTGCGATTCTTTCCGGCGGGGTAATTGGACCAGTGTTGCTATTGATCGGCCTGCGCATCACGCCCGCATCTTCCGCTTCCTTGCTGCTCAACCTCGAAGGTGTGTTCACTGCACTGCTGGCATGGTTTGTCTTCAAAGAAAACTTTGACCGTCGCATCGCGCTGGGGATGACGGCGATAACCGCAGGCAGCCTTCTGCTTTCCTGGTCAGGGAGACCGCAGCTCGACGTGCCCTGGGGCGCTGTAGCGATAGCAGCCGCGTGCTTTGCCTGGGCTGTTGACAACAATCTGACGCGAAAAGTCTCAGCGGGTGATCCGGTTCAGATTGCCGCAATGAAGGGCTTTGTTGCTGGCGGTGTCAACGTGATGATTGCACTGGTAGTCGGGGCCAGAATGCCGGCAGTCGCAACTCTGTCACTGTCTGCGTTGGTAGGCTTCTTAAGTTACGGCGTGAGCCTGACGTTGTTTGTTCTGGCGCTACGACACATCGGCACAGCACGCACCGGTGCATATTTTTCGTTGGCGCCGTTTGTCGGAGCCGCGATCTCTATTCCATTGCTGAAGGATACCCTTACGATTTACTTTCTCGGTGCGGCGGTGCTCATGGGAATTGGCGTCTGGCTGCATCTAACCGAACGACACGAGCATGAGCACTGGCACGATGCGTTGGAACATGACCACCGGCACAGCCATGATGAACATCATCAGCATCATGACGACGAAGCACTACTGGCCGAAACTCACAGCCACGCGCATCGTCACGAGCGGATGCGTCACAGCCATCCACACTATCCGGACATTCACCACCAGCATGATCATTAAGAACGTGGGATCTTTTCACGAGATCGTCGACTTGGCGAGCCACTGTGGTCGTCTAGGAACTTGTATATGTCTGGCTCGTTCGTTCGGACTTCTTTAGCGTTGTCGCTCGTACGGGCAGTGGCGGCAGCCGCTCTCGCAGCAGTAGCCTCGACGAAGCAAAAAGCGCGCGGTGAAAACGATCGCAGGCCCTTCGCAATAATAGTCTTCACCTTCCACGAGCGCAGGCGGTGATGTCATATCGGAGTTGGTTGAAATGGAAATGTCCGCACCCGCTCTGGGCAGTTTTGCAATTGCCTGAGTCAGACAATCAGGACAGAGACAGTCTTGATCCGCATCAGCAACTAACGAGACGTGTGACAACTGCTCGCACCAGCAGCTACCTTTCCCAGCCGCCGGCCCGCAGGTAAAACACACGCCACAATTTGAGCAGCTCTTCTGTTTTGATTGATCGCGGAATGGATCTGAAATGATTTGTTCGCTGGCGCTCACTGTCATCCCTCATGAAAGACTGGCGACCGAGAAGCTTGTGGGAGCTGCGTTTGAGAATTCGATCCGTCGAAATGCTTCTTGCGATCCTTGCCAGTTGAAAAGCTCTGGATGAATCAGATGAGCCAGAAGCTCCGTGCCCTCCACTACTCTTGGTCCCGGGCGCGCGAAGTAAGAGTTTGCGTCCACTGCGTACACTTGGCCGTTGCGCATCGCGGGAAGATCTGACCAGCCCTGGTTGCAGAACAGTTGTGGTGTTTGCTCGATCACTTTAGACAAATTGAAACCACACGGTGTGATGATCAGAACTTCCGGCGCCCATTCCAAAACATCGTCCCAGGGAATACGAACTGAATCCGTTCCCCTGCGAGCCAGCGCATCGACGCCGCCCGCTATCTCCACCATCTCCGGCATCCAGTGGCCGCTGCAATAGACGGGATCGAGCCATTCCAGGCAAAAGACACGAGGACGATGCGACAGATTGCGTGTGACGGAGGCGATCTTTTCCAATCTAGCGCGGCCGGAGGCAATTAATTCTTGCGCCTCTTTCACGCGATCAGTCGCCTGGCCCAACTCGCGCAGATTATCAAAGATTTCTTCGATCGATTTCGGCGTCAGCCAAAGGACTTGCGGTTTCTTCGGCAGCAGTTTTAAGACTTGAGTTACTTCATTCCCCGAAGGCGCGCAGACCTGACACAAGTCTTGCGTCAGGATTATGTCGGGAGCGAGTTCTTGCAGTAGCTGCTCATCCACTTGATAAAGGCTGAGACCATCTCGCATTCTTTGTGTCACTGCCGCATCAATCTCCGGCTGGCTCATCTTCTCGATGGGAAGAACATTGCGAACGACTACCGGCTTGCCTTCGACTTCAGGCGGATAGTCGCACTCGTGTGTGATGCCCACGAGTTGATCGCCAAGGCCCAGAGCACAGGCCATCTCGGTCGCGGAAGGTAGAAAGGAAACAATCCGTGCGCCACTCGTCATCGTTCGTTAGGCTGACTGTGTTTGGCCCCAGTCACGGTCACGCAGGATGGGAAACAGTTTCTCGGCCAGCGCAAAGCCACCGAACAGCACCGCCGTGTACAGCGCATCGCCAACGAGTGTGTTCTTAAAGAATGGAATCGCCGCCACATAACAAGCCAGCAACCCGGCTGTTGTTTTCGGATACAACGATTCAAAGGCCCAGACGCCGAGGTTCGTAACGACAAAGAACAGGACTGAGCTTGCCAGTGCTGCTCCCGCAATCCGTAGTGCGGACCGGTTTTTCTGTAGCCAGAAGCCGACAAAAACCACTAAGACAAAGCTGCCGTAGACGATCTCCATATGGCTGTAGAATCCCAGAATCAGATCGCTGAAAAACAGCGCCGCCAGTGGCACAATCAACGCTAACCGTTTGTTGGTCAGATAGGCTCCACCAAACAGCGCCACTGCGGTGATCGATGCGACATTAGGCGGGTGTGGAATCAAGCGCGAAGCCGCTGCCGCCAGTATCATGAGGGCCAGTACGACAAATCGAGGTCTTGACATGTAGGTTTCTCCTTAGTCTGGGATTCTCTCTCGCCTGCTATGTGGAAGTCAGCACTTTATCACTGCGGCAGTAAATCACAAAACCAAAAGCCGTCCCTTGAGACCGTTTCGCCGATGGAGAACTTTACCGGTTGAGCGAAGCTTGGCCCATCATAAACAAAAGTATGAAACTCGCCGTTTTCTCCGCAAGGATCGACGTTCGCAGGAAGCGAAGAGAGAAACTCCTCATCGATTATTCTTCCGGCAAATGATTGGTCAAGGGCCTTAGAGTCTACGCAGCTGACCACCGCTTTGAATCCTAATTCAATGAACTCCCTAATGAACTCGGTCGTGTCTCGCTGCCAGACCGGATAGATTCCTTGCATGTTGTGCCTGGCAAGAAACTGCTCACGATACACTCTAATGTCTTCGAGAAAAAGGTCGCCAAACATTACCGAGTCAACGCCATTCTCGCGATAGGCGCGGAATGCCTCGGCCATCTTTGACTCATACTCTTCGTTGGTTGCGCCTTTCGAGATGAGCACCTGATGAAGCGGCAGGCCCAAACTCGCGGCTTGCTTTTCGAGCAGCACCCGACGCACACCGTGCATACTGATTCGGTCGTAATCGCGCGTTACCGTCGTCAACAGCGCCAAGACGCGATAGTCCGTCGATTGCTGGATCTCATAGAGGGCGAGACAGCTATCTTTACCGCCACTCCAGGACATCAATACCGGTTTCAAATTTACGTCTCCCTATGAAATCTCTATCAGCCAATCACTGAATTGGCCAGCCGCCGTGCGCTTCGATCACGGCGTCGATATCTAACATGAGGCGGATGGTTTCGTTTAGTGCGGAAACGATGTGTTGGTAATGCGTAAGATCGTCGTAAGTAAGTTTGCGGCCTTTGCGATCCTTCAGCCACTTCTGGCAAACCTGATAGCCGCCAACGTGAAAGTTCCAAACTTCGGGCGGCACTGCCTCGAAGTACTGCTCGTGATTGATCCAGACGCGGCCTTGGTCTGAGCCGCCTTCACCCGGCGCTGAGTACCGCACATTTTCGACCGCGTTGTCGCGACCTTTCTTATCACGTCTGTGGCGTGAATGCGAAGGCTCTGGAGGATTTGTTGTCTGGCCGACGTTCTGGCCGGATATGAACCACCACAACGCCCGATTACTTTTCGTGGGCCGCTCTGCTGTCGCGCAGATCGGACAGCACCCGTACGACAGTTTGTTAGGGTCTGGGTCGAGGCTTCTGCGTCACCACAGGTGTATCGTCGTCGACCGGTTCATCGCCCTCATCGGCCGGGATTGAACCGGCAGCCAAAGCAACCGGCGACGGCTTCGGGTGCGCTTTCAATTCCTTGTACGCCTCTTTCACCTGGGCCAGGTCGCACGCCGTGGGTCCCTCCATGTCGTTCGGGACGTTCATGATCTTTAACTGATTCATCACCGTGCTCTTCTGCTTGCAAGTGTAGCAGTCAAGCAGGCCGAAGTTGTGTCCCAGTTCATGAGCGATGGCGTTGGTTATTGCTTTGGGATTTGTCAGCGTCGGATCTATGACTATCGAAGCGTAGGTGATCACTTGATCCCGGCGGGCGCTGTAGGCCCTCAGTTCCGTAGCGTGTCGCCTGGTCCGATCAAAGACTTTTCCCCGCATGATTGTGAGGCAATTGTCGCAGAGCATCGGCTCCTGTGTGCTGCCTTGATATTCAAATCTCACTCCTGAGCCACTCGCTTCGTAAGCAGCGTCCCAGTTTCGCAGCGGCGTAAGCAGGTAGGGTACTTCCTCGGCCGTGAAGTCGGACGTGCGAATGAAGACTTTGACATGCGCTTTTGCCGCCCAGGTCCAAAAGCCAAAGGCCGGAGCCCGCACACCTACCACACACGGAGCAATGGGGCCGGGCGTTTGCGCCACAGCGTATGCGCCGCAACAGGCCAGGATCGCCAACGAGAAAAATCGGCGAAGGGTTGAATTCATATTCGTCTGCTCCTTCCAGCCCCGAGCGCTCGCCTGGTCTTAACGGCGCTGTTTGGCAACGGCGCTGTCGGGAATGTCCCGCGGCAGCCGCCTTTGTAACGAGTAGACCTGCTTCACCACTTCCAGATCGCAAGCTGAGGGAGCGACCAGACCATTGTCCCGGTTAATTCCCGGAAAGGCATTCATAATCGTCTGTTTCTTCTTGCAGCTCTTGCAGTCCCACAGGCCCATGCCGTGCCCGAGTTCATGCACCATGAAACCTTGCAAGGCTTGCGGATCGGTTGTCGCAAAATCAAAATCGATCCAAGCGGAGAACAGCAATCCGTCTTCGTTCTGCTTCAGCGGATTAAAGAACGCGTAGTGCTTCCGGTCGTTCTTGTAAACCTCGCGGCGCGTAATCGTCAGACAACTCTGGCAGTTCACCAATCCGTCAACCTCGCCGGCATATGTGAATTTGACACCGGCGCCCGTATGCTGCGCCGCCGTGTTCCAAGTCTCCATTGCCTCGAAGAGCGTGCGACGTTGGTCCGGCGTGAACATGTGACGCACGAAGTAGACCTTTACGTCGCTGTCAGGTGGCCAGTAGTAGCCGCTGACGGGTGGCGCGTTGCGATTAGTGGCACAGGCTTCGACGCTGCTGCCACCCCAGCGAGGCTGCCCCGCCGGGGACCCCGGGTTTTGCGCACTGGCAGAGATGGGGATTAGAAGAAGCACGAGAATGAGCGGAAAGAATTTCATTTGATTTACCTCAATGCAAAGTTTGAGCGGTGGCGGTTTTCGTGGTTTGTAAGGGCCAGTCGGGTTCAATCAGTTGATGGACGGCGAATCCACCTCAGTCACACTGACTTTGCTGGCGAACCGTTTGTAGTCGTAGTAGCGCACTTTGATCCGGTAATGCACATCACGGCTGGGGAAGTGGAGGACGTCGTCAGCTTCGGTGCGAGTTGGAAACAAGAACGGCGTACCGGCTTGTTCGCGCCACGTTTCGAAGATGGGAAAGCGCTGTTTGCCATGCGGCTCGACCACGCCCCGTACTTTCACAATCTGCAAGTCCTTGAGATCGATCCACACGCGCCCGACGAAGAAGCGCTCGCTCATGCGATGAGGGTCAGGGGCTTGCCGCGGCGCTACGTCAATCGCATAAGTGTCGCGCGCATTCAAAGTTTCCCGGCCGGCGAATGTCAGTTGATATTTGTTCGGCTCGAAGGCGTCAATACCCAACAGTTGCGCGCCCGCCAGGTCTTGAATGTCTTCTCGGGTGATGCGCATCTCGCGAATCGTTGACTGCGGGTGGTAAGTCACTCGCTCGATTCGGTTGCCGCGATCGTCAAAGATGAACTGCGAGTTGCGCACGTATTCGCCGGTGACTTCGCCGTTGGGTCCGATGGTTTGCAAGACAACATCACGCTTAAAGGTGTGATGGTTTAGCGCTTCGCGCACCTTCGTCTCAACAGTCACCAAATCGGCGATGACGCGCTCCGGACTCCGGCGCAATACTGGCGGGGCCGGCGCCTCTCCGAGGAGATCGACAGCATGCAAGGCAGGACTCGAGTTTCTCAGTGAGCCAATCGGTCCCTGCTGCGCCGCGGCAACGGAGAGCGAAACGGCAGCGACGAATAGAAGGCCGAACGGTTTCAAGTAATCGAGGAAGAGTCGAGACATCTTTGAGCTAACCTCTGTATGAAGTTATGAGTTACGAAGCTGGATTGCTTTATCACTCTCGTCCGGCCACTTTTGTTTGAGGAGGAAACCGGATCGCTGGCGGGGGCACTTTGGTGCGGGGCAATGGCGTAAAGCATCGGACTATCGCCCCGTGCCATGTGATTCAAGCGCCTTTCGTGGCGCACAGAGTCAGGTTGCACCTGCTGTGCCAGGAGTTGGTAGGTTGTGAAGATTCGGAACGCGCTAGTGTCGTGTCGCTAAAGTTCGCTGAATTGATCATCGCGGGGCACTAGCCCGACCGTCAGGGAGGGCTCCGTCTTTTTGCGCCGCTAAACATATGAGCCCTCCCTGACGGTCGGGCTAGTGCCCCACCCGATTTGTTCAGCGAACTTCTGAGAGACCACACTAGCGCAGTTCGAAACTCAACAGTAGTAAGAACGAAAGATACGAGCGGAGGACTGCTCAAAAGCCAACATCGCAACCTTTTCCAACCCGCACGCATCCATTCTGGCGACAACACACGCCTCTCCCGCTTGCAAAAG
>JBGQJU010000077.1:0-28676 GCA_041499185.1 Pyrinomonadaceae bacterium
AAATTTTTCCGTGTGGCGGTGGGAGCGCAGACATCCTGTCTGCAATGTGCGCTTTGGGCGAAAGCCGATTTACTCGCCTTTGGCTCGTCTTGCAGACAGGATGTCTGCGCTCCCAGCGCAAGACGTCACTTCAAAAGGTCAGCGTATATCCCGGGCTCGCTATCGGGAATGACGACCGCGCCGACAGCTTTCTGATAAAACGCAATGGGCCCCGCGCGTCCGATGATTCCGTAAACATAACCCATCGCTCGCAAACCCCAGAGACAAGCCAGCAACATCGCCTTCCCAATTCCGTGCCCCTGTGCGCTCTCAATCACTCCCGTCGGTCCAAAGAAAGCCCTGCGCGTGCACTCGTACGCAGCGAATCCGCAGACCTCCTTGTTTATTGTCGCGATGTAAACTGTCACTGGCTTGTTCGCAAAGCCCACGGAGATCTCGTCAGCCCACGCGACAGAAAAATTCTTCTCGACAAACGACCGCACCTTCGAGATCTCAAACGGCTGCGCTCGGCGAATCACAATCTGCGCGCGCTCCAACTCGTCGAGTGTCGGCTGGAGTGGTGGCAGCTTCAACAGATTGACCAGCAAATCGGGCATGAGCTTGGTCCAGTCACGACAAGGGACTGAAAAACGTAATCACGATTCCGTCAGATTGAGAGAAACAACATTACCAGAACCGCGGGCAGGATCACGATGATTAGAATCAAAACGATCCACAGCAGCAGCTTCTTCACGCCGGTAGTATAGCACTTGACTCGACCGAGCTTTGAAGAGGCCTGTGCTATACTCATCAGCTACCTTTGGTTGGTAGTTCCCGATAGAGGGCACCTCCTAACGGGTGGTTCTGGAGAGTAGAGTAAATACCGCAAGTGAGTAATGTTTTAGAGATCATCCCGCTCGGCGGCATCGGCGAGTTTGGGATGAATTGCATGGCCATGCGCTATGGCGACGAGATGCTGATTCTCGACGCGGGCATGGGCTTTCCCGAAGAGAGCGCTTACGGCGTTGATGTTTCCATTCCCAACTTTGAGTTTCTCGAAGAGTATCGCGAGCACATCACAGCCATCATCCTCACGCATGGCCATGAAGACCATCTCGGCGCGCTGCCTTACATCCTTAAGAGGTTCAATGTTCCTGTTTACTGCTCGCACTTCACCGCCGGACTGGCGGAAAGCAAACTCGAAGAGCATGAACTCCTGGACGACACGCTGATTCATAGAGTAGCGCCGCGCGACATCGTGGAGCTTGGCTCGTTCAGCATCGAGTTCATTCGCGTGTCGCATTCTTTGGTCGATTGCTTTTCACTCGCGATCAAAACTCCCGTGGGCACGATAATTCACACCGGCGATTACAAGGTTGATGAGACGCCGGTCATTGGCGAGCCGATCGATCTTCGCTCGTTTCGACGCTATGGGCAGGAAGGTGTGCTCGCGCTCCTTTCAGATTCCACCAACGCCACCGTTCCCGGGCGCACGCCTTCCGAGCGCGCAGTGATCCCAGCCTTTGAAGAGATTTTCGCCGAGGCGCCGGGACGCATCATCGTGGCCGCGTTTGCTTCGTCGATTCACCGCATCCAGATCGTTCTGGACATTGCGCAACAGTTCAATCGCAACGTCTGCGTGCTGGGGCGCTCGATGCAAAAGAATGTAGAGATCGCCGACCGGCTCGGTTATCTGGATATTCCGGACGGCTTGCTCGTTTCGCTCAACCAAACGAAGCAGATGAGCGACCACGAGATCGTGTTTCTGGTTACCGGCTCGCAGGGCGAGTCGCGCGCGGCGCTTTCGCAGATGGCCACGCAAAGCTACAAGGGGCTAACGATTGAAGAGGGCGACACCGTGGTGCTTTCGGCGCGCATCATTCCCGGAAACGAGCGCACCATCTCGCGGATGATCGGTTTCATCTACAAGCGCGGCGCGAACATCATTGAGGAGAAACGGCGACTGGTTCACGTTAGCGGCCACGCCTCGCAGGAAGACATTCGCATCATGACCGAAGCCGTGCGGCCGAAATTCGTCGTGCCCATTCACGGCGAGTATCGCATGCTGTTTCGGCACAAAGAGTTTGTCAAAAACCATCTCGGCTACGCGGAAGAGAACATCGTTCTGATCGAGAATGGCGACGTGCTGGAACTTGATGGTGAGCGTGCCGCCGTGGTCAACAAGCGCGAGATCGGGCGCACATTCATCGACGAGACCGGCTTTGAAGAGATCGGGCGCGAGACTGTGCGCGAGCGTAAGCAGATGGCCTTCGATGGCATGGTCACGTTCGTTATCACGATCAACGGTAAGACTGGAGAGCTGCAAGCGCCGCCGGAGGTTGTCGCGCGCGGCGTGCGCGGTTTTGATTCGACGAACGGTTTCTTGCAAGACGCCCAACGGATTATCACTGCCGCGGTCACCGGCGCCTCGCGCACCATGCTCGAGGACCAGAGTCTGCTGAAAGAGCACATCAGGGTCGAGCTAAAGCGATTCATCCAGAAAAGAACCGGCGGTCGTCCAGTGATCATGCCTGTGGTGCTGCAAGTTTGATCCCCGGAAGAAAGGGCAAAGGGCAAAGAGCAAAGGGCAAAGAGGAAAGACCTGTGAATGTCGGAAGATGTAGCGGCGAAGACTCCCAACGACCTCCTGCGCGAAACGAGAATTGAAGTTGCGCCTGCAACTTATGTTGTAATCGGCTTGCGCCATCAGGACTGGCAAAGGCTGCTCGAAAACCCGGAACTAAGTCCGCGCGCGGATGCGCCTTTCATGATCTTGCGCGACGCCTACGAGGTGACGCTGGTGCTTGACGAAGAAGACTGGCGGCGCATTCGTCACGCGGTGCGCGATGCGAAGATTGAAAGCGGCTATCGGGTAGTCACACTGGATATCGAATTGCCGTGGAGCACAGTCGGTTATTTCGCGCGCGTGACTGAGATACTTGCCGCGGCGGGAGTTTCTGTGGGCGCGCTGTCGTCATTCTCGCGCGACCATCTGCTCATCAAACAAGACGATCTGGGAAAAGCTTTGCGTGTGCTTAGCGAGCATGTTGGGGACTCCTGTTAAGCAGTTTCGAGTTTCGGGTTCCGAGTTTCGAGTCCAAAGCCCAGCTGGATACTCGCTCACTTCAAATTGAGATTCTCGTTTGGAGAGCTCGGATTCTGAACCCGAAACTCGAAACCCGAAACTCGAAACGTTTTTATGATCTGGCAAGACAAAGTTGTAATGATCACCGGCGCGTCGTCGGGAATCGGGCGCGCGCTGGCGGTCGATCTCGGAAAGCGTGGTGCGCGGCTGGGCCTGTTGGCGAGACGCAAGGACCTTCTCGATGAGCTTGTCGGCGAGATTGGGGCGCACGGTGCGAAATCAGTGGCGCTGCCCGCCAGCGTGCAGGACGCAGCAGGCGTGGACGCGGCGGCGGAACGTTTGCGAGCCGAGTTTGGCTCGATTGACGTCCTCATTGCGAACGCCGGCATTGGCGGCACCGGCGACCCGGCCGAATTGAAAGCACGCGACTTCGCGGAAGTGATTGAAGTAAACACGATCGGCGCGGCGAATTGCGTGGCTGCGGTTGTGCCTGACATGGTCGCGCGAGGCAGTGGGCATCTGGTTGCGATCTCGAGTCTTGCTGCCTATCGTGGACTGCCGAAATCTGCGGCATACTGTGCCAGCAAGGCTGCGGTCTCGGCGTTTTTTGAAAGTTTGCGCCTGGATCTGGGTCCCAGAAAAATCGACGTGACGATAATCCATCCCGGGTTTATCAAGACGCCGTTGACGGCGGGCAGGCAGGCAGATATGCCCTTTCTGATGGAGCTCGACGAGGCGGTGGCAAAGATCGTGTGGGCCATTGAAACTCGGCGCAAGAGTTACGCTTTTCCCTGGCAGTTGGCGAGTCTCGTTCGTCTCGGGATGATCATGCCAAACTCTGTCTATGATTTGATTTCAAAGAAGAATTCGTTTCGGGAATAGAGCAAAGGGCAAAGAGCAAGGAGCAAGGGGTCAAAGAGCACCACAATCTGAAATCGCGAATCGCAAATCTAGAATTTCATGACTCTTTTTCAGGCTATCATCCTCGGCATCGTACAGGGTTTGACCGAATTCATTCCCGTTAGTTCTACGGCCCATCTCGTTTTTGCCAGTCGCGCGGTTGACCTTTACGACGGAGTCGAGGCCGCACTGCGGGCACAACAAACCACGGCGACGATCGCCGTCGTTCAACTGGGAACGCTGTTGGCCGTGCTGATCTATTTTTCGCGCGACATCGTTAACATCACTCGCGCGTTCATAGGTGACCACCTTGCATTGCTCACGGGTAATCACAACCGAGGCCTCCCTAACGGTCGGGCTTCTGCCAAACTGTCGCAGGACGCAGTGTTGGGATGGCTCGTGATCATCGGCTCGGTACCCATTGCCGTGGTGGGCTTGTTGTTCAAGAAACAGATCGAAGGAACATTTACTAAGAATCTTTGGGTTATCGCGACGATGATGATCGTAGTCGCGGTCCTGCTGGCAATTGCGGAAATGGTCGGAAAGCGAAACCGAGCGATGGCCGATCTGGGAGTGGGTGACGCGCTGGCTCTGGGGTTCGCGCAGTGTCTTGCGCTTGTTCCCGGTTCGTCGCGTTCGGGATCGACGATCAGTGCGGGATTATTCGCAGGCGAGATGCGCGAAACCGCCGCGCGCTTCTCTTTTCTGTTATCGATCCCGGCGGTTTTGGCGAGCGGCCTGCTCGAGTTGAAGGAAGCCCTGCACAAGCTACCGCACGGAAGCTATGGCTCGCTCGCCGTGGCCACGATTGTTTCCGGCATTGTTGGCTATGCATCGATCTGGTTCCTCCTGCGATACCTGCGCACCCACTCGACGGGAGTCTTTATTGTCTACAGGCTAATAGTTGGCGGCTTGATCCTCGCCGCGCTCCTTAAGGGATACATCACGGCGGCGGTGAATTAGGAGTATCGGCGGGTGCGCCAGTCAGAAAGACTTAGCAAAAATTCTCAGGATTCGGTAAACTACTCCTGGGCCCCTCTCCTCCCCGACCTGAGCCTGGCTAGGTTCGATTTATTAATTTGGGCGGTGAAAAGCAATGCATGACAATGACTCCCGCGGCACGACTGTGCCTTCCCAGCGGCCTCGTAGTCCGCGAGTTCCCGTCGAGTTCGCTTTGGAAATCGACGGCATGACTGTCGCGGGTCAACCCTTCCACGTTCAAGCGCAAGCCGTTAAGATTAGCCGCGGCGGAGCGACCATCGTGCTCGACGCCGAGGTCGCCATCGGTTCCGTCGTACGATTGACTCCTCCATTCGGACGCACGCTGGACGCCGAAGTTAACGGAGCCTGGACCGACCAGGTGGACGGGCAGCGACGCATCGGTGTTAAGCTACTCGATGCAGATGGATGGTTTGCAGAATAAGGGATGAAGGATGAAGGATGAGGGATGAGGGATGAACCATGAAGAAAGCGCGGGTCTCCCTGTTGCGGTTTCGCCCACATCCCTTCACGCTCATCCCTTTACAAAACGCTGGATCGTGCGTGCGCAAGACACCCCGCGTGCTGCCTCGCTTGCGCGCGTTCTTGGTATTGCTCCGGTAGTAGCCTCGCTCCTGATCTCCCGCGGCTGCGACGACGAACGATCGGCCAGAGCATTTCTTCAGCCTTCATACGATCAACTTCACGATCCTTATCTAATGCTCGGAATGCGCGAAGCAGTTTCAAGACTGCTGCGGGCAATCGATCAGGCTGAGCCGATTCTCATCTATGGCGACTATGACGTCGATGGAACGACGGGCACTGCGGTGCTGCTGCGCGCGTTGAAGTTGCTGGGGGCGAAAGCCGGGTATCACGTGCCGCATCGCTTCACTGAAGGGTACGGCATCCAGCAGCCCGCGTTGGAAAAGGCCGCGGCTGAAGGATACAAATTAGTGGTGAGTGTTGACTGTGGTATCCGCGCGCACGAACCGCTTTACTGGGCCCGCGATCACGGGCTTGACGTGATCATCACCGACCATCATCTTCCCGATGAGAATGAAGGTGTACCACCGGCCTTCGCGGTGTTGAATCCGAATCAGGGTGGTTGCAGCTATCCCGACAAAAGCCTTGCCGGTGTGGGCGTGGCTTTCAAACTTGTGCATGCGCTTTTCCGGGAGCGTGGCCGCGAGTCGCAAGTCGCAGGCTTCTTGAAAGTAGTGGCAATCGGAACGGTGGCCGACGTCGCCAAGCTGGTCGGTGAGAATCGAACGATTGTTACACTGGGTTTGAAAGATCTCGCGAACGCCAGGAATCCGGGATTGCGAGCGTTGATGGAGGTTTCCGGTTGCGGCGATGGCAGCGGCATGAGGGCGTACGATCTCGGATTTCGCGTTGGACCAAGAATAAACGCCGCGGGAAGGATGGATGCGGCGCGCGCCGTCGTTGAACTCTTCGAGACAAAAGACAGGGACGAGGCGCGCCGGCTGGCGGAGCATCTGGACCAGCGGAATCAAGAACGCAAGCAAGTGCAAGCGGAGATTATCGCGCGCGCGATTGCGGAGTTGGAATCCGCTGGCGACGCCGGCGAGCACTCGCATGTGGCGGTGATTGCCGGCGAAGGTTGGCACCGCGGAGTAATCGGTATCGCGGCGTCGAAGATTGCGGAAAAAATCAATCGGCCGTGCGTAGTGATTTCGGTTGAAGGCGAAATTGGGCATGGCTCAGCGCGCAGCATTGAGGCTTATCACCTGTTGAACGGGCTGACAGATTGCTCCGATCTGTTTGAAAAGTTCGGCGGCCATTCCCACGCGGCGGGAATAACTATCAAAGCGGATCGAATTGCCGAGTTTCGGCGCCGGCTCAACGCGCATGCAGCCGCACGTCTGACCGACGAAGACTTGCAGCCGCGGATCTTTGTCGATGCGGAATTGCCGGCTGAGGCAATCACGTTTGAGCTCGCCAATCAGTTACGCGCGCTTGAGCCATTTGGCGCTGGCAATCCAAGACCTGTATTCTTAACCAGGAATTTGCGGGTAATGTCGGAACCCTTGGTGATGAAAGAGCAGCATCTGAAGCTGCGTCTGGCCGGTTCTGGAGGGCGACCGCTGGAGACCGTTTGGTGGCACGGGGTTGAAAGCGCCGGGCGGACGCCGAGCATGAATGCGGGCATCGAAATGGCTTACACGATTGAGACGAATACCTGGAATAACGAAGTGCGGTTGCAATTGTGTGTGGAGGATTTGCGACCGGTTGCTTCGGCCTAAGAAACGCAAAGGGCAAAGAGCAAAGCGCGAAGAATGGAAGAAATAAGACGAAAAAGAGCGGTGGCGATTGGCTTGCGGGCTCAGTTGCCGCTGATTACGCGCATTGTGGCCTTGTTTGTGCTGATCGCAGGCGTGGTCTTCGTTGCTGTCTCTTACTATCGCCTCAGAAACAACAAGCCCTTCGTAATGGCGTCGAAAGCTACTGAACTTTCCAAAGAAGAAACCGGAAGAGTCGAGGGCTACGAGCAAAAGATTACCAAAGGCGGCCGTCTTTATCTCTGGCTGCGCGCCTCGCGCGACATCACATTCGCGGACGGGCACCATGAACTCGAGAACGTCAATTTAGCTGTTTACCCCGCCGTTGGAGACAAACCGGATCAGATCACGTCGCACCGCGCAGTTTACGATCAAAAGAACAGCCTCATCTCTTTTCTCGGCAGCGTCAGGATTGAGACAAGAGACGCGCTGAAGGTAAATACCGAGTCAATGGTCTATAACCAGACGAGCGAAGTCGGCCAGACTGATGCGCTGATAACTTTCAGTCGCGAGAATGTATCAGGCCATGCCACTGGCGCCGTTGTCGAAGCGAAGAATAAGAAGCTTGAACTGCGTAAGGACGTCGAGATTGTCGTTGCTCCCGAAGCCGTAAAAGATCCAAAAGTAAAGCTGTCCCCGACGCGCTCGCGACCGGTAACGATTCACTCGGCGCACGCGTTGTTCGAGCAGGAGTCGATGAAGCTTTCGTTCTCTGGGGGCGTCACGGCCGAGCAGGAGCGCGACGTGATGAGCGGCGACAATATGTACGCGACGCTCAACCAGCAGAAGCATCTGCAGAAAGTTGAGGTGCGCGGCAATTCTTATTTGCGCTCGATGGATCCGGGTCGGGCCACCGAAGTCCATTCCGTGGATATGGATTTCTTTCTCGACAAAGATCAGCGCCTGGAGCGCGCGGTGGCGACGCGAGATACGCGCGCGCGCAGCTTAGACTCGGACGCGGAGATGCAATTGGCCGGCGCGAATGTGATCGACACGGCCTTTCAGCCTCAAGCTGATCAAAGCCTCCTGAAGGAGATGCGCACGGAAGGCCGTTCGGTCCTAACCCTTGCCGCTCCTAAATCGCGCGCGAATGATCCACGCGCGGCGAACAAGCGCCTGACTGCCGACTCTATCAAACT
The DNA here is from genome assembly GCA_041499185.1 of Pyrinomonadaceae bacterium. Taxonomy (GTDB): domain Bacteria; phylum Acidobacteriota; class Blastocatellia; order Pyrinomonadales; family Pyrinomonadaceae; genus JAOAPY01. The sequence goes on from JBGQJU010000077.1 coordinate 8,382, forward strand.
CGTCTGGCGTTCCACGGGTCGGGACCTCGAGCGCGCAGAGGCCGTTGGCAATGCGGAGCTGTACGTCGAGCCAACGTCCCGGAACGCGAAGGCAGATCGAAAGACGCTTACCGCGCCACGCTTTGACTGCGACTTTTACGAGGCAGGAAATCTTGCGCACACGTTCGTGGCCACCGGCGGCGCAAAAGCCGTCATCGATCCCGTGCAACCAAACGAGAAACGCGGGACGCGCACGCTGACTTCGCAAAAAACATCTACTGTCTTCGCGCGCGACACTCAGGATGTCGAACGAGTGGATGCGCAGGGCGACGCGAAGTTCAATGAGCGAGATCGCAATGGTACGGCGGCGAGTATGTCATATACGGCGGCGGACGACACGGTGCGATTGCGCGGCGGCGAGCCGACGGTGTGGGATTCGCGTGCGCGCAGCAAGGCGATCGAGATGGACTCGGATTTGACGAATGACATTTCCTACAGCCGCGGCAAGACCGCCACCACGTATTACAGTCAGGAGCAGACCAACGGCGCGACGCCGTTCACGAAAGTGAAGAGTCCCGTTTACATCGTCAGCGATCGCGGAGAGTTTCATCATGACAACGGCGTAGCTATCTACGCCGGCAACGCGCGCGCCTGGCAAGATGATAACTTCGTACGAGCAGACAAGCTGACGATCTATGTTAACGAGAAGAAAATGACGGCCGAAAGCCGAGTGCAGAGCGCGCTCTACAACGCGAAGCGCAAGGAGAAGGGAGTCGCCACGACAGTGCCGGTCTTTGCTTCGGCTGACTCGATGTGGTACTCGGATCCGGATCATATTCTGCATTACGAAAGCAACGTCGACATACGTCAGGCGACGGATCGGATTACCAGCGGCGTAGCAGACGTCTATCTGTTAAAGGAGACGAACGAGGTCGAGCGGACAGTTGCCCAGCGAAACGTCGTGCTGACGCAACCGAACCGCAAAGGAACCGGCGATTGGGTCCAGTATACAAACGCGGACGAGATTGCCGTGCTGAAGGGAAATCCAGCGCGCGTCGAAGACACGGAACAAGGCACTACTGAAGGCGGACGTTTGACCGTTTTTATGCGGGAAAGTAGAGTGGTCGTCGACGACACGCGCGGGCCACAGTCGCCCGGGCGCGTGCGTTCGACGCACAAGATCAAAAAGCCAATCGAATAGAACCTGAGATCATCGTTGATGCAATCGGTCGTTACACCAGCCCCGGATCTGGAGATTGCCGCCCCGCGCAAGAAGGAAACAGTTGTTGCGCGCGCGGAGGCTCCTACAGCGGAACAACTGCCGGCCGCCTCGCCGTTAGCTTTGACGGCATCTCATCTCTACAAGACCTACGGAAAGCGGTGTGTCGTTGATGATGTCGGCCTGCACGTCGAGAAAGGCGAAGTCGTCGGGCTGTTGGGCGCCAACGGCGCGGGGAAGACCACGACCTTCTACATGATTATCGGTTTAGAACAGCCGGATGCAGGAACGGTTCGGCTTGGCGACCGAGAGCTTACCAGATTGCCAATGTATCTGCGCGCGCGGCTGGGCCTCGGTTATCTGCCGCAAGAGCCTTCGGTCTTTCGGAAAATGACTGCGGCGCAGAATATTCTTGCAGTGCTCGAGACTATGGGTCTGCGGCGGCGCGAGCGGCTGAAGCGGCTTGAAGAGTTGTTGGAGGAATTTGGCGTGGCTCACGTGCGAAACACGCGCGGCGATGCGCTATCCGGCGGCGAAAGAAGGCGGACAGAGATTGCGCGGGCGCTGGCGACGGAGCCGCAATACATCTTGCTTGACGAGCCCTTCGCTGGGATCGATCCGAAGGCCGTTGACGATATTCAGAACGTTATAATTTATTTGCGTAATCGTGGTATTGGCATCCTCATCACTGACCACAATGTCCGCGAAACGCTGGGTGTTACGGACCGGGCCTATATTATGGCCGAAGGCCGCATCTTTCGCTCGGGTGCTCCCAGAGACTTGACAGAAGACCCAGAGGTTCGAAGGCTTTATCTTGGAGAAAAATTCCGCATGTGAAAGTGATGGACGCAAATGCTCCGGAATCGGTTATAATCTACTCGCGTAAACAGGCGCAAACAAACTCCCCGAAGCCGCAAACGAAGAAGTAATGTCGCTTAGACTTACAACCAGCCTATCCCAACGACTCGTGCTAACGCCGCAGTTGCGGCAGCGCATCGAGATGTTGCAGATGACCACGCTCGAGCTAACCGATCTTATTCAGCAGCAGTTGCTGGAGAATCCGGTGCTGGAGGAAGTCGTCACGCAGGAGGAAGCGCGCGAACTGGCCGAGAAGATTCTCGATCATCTGGCGGGCGCAGACGCGGCCAGTAGTTTTGATCACATGCCCGATCAAGCAAGCGAGGCTGGCCCGGGCACGGCATCTTCAAATGGAGCGGGAGACAGTGAAGCTCTAGCGACTGCTTTTTCCGACGGAGAAATGGAGGCTGGCGTTGATTCGGTCGAAGGCGCAGGCGCCGCGGATCAGCGCGAGGAGTCGGCGAGTGACGAGATAGCGAACGATCCCGCGAATCGAGATTCGTTTGAAGAGATCGACTTCGGCCAGCAGTTTCAAGACTACCTGGATCCCGGATACAAGACTCAGGAGTACGAATACAAAGAAGACGCTCCGACTTTTGAACAGTTTCTAACGAAAGCTCCTTCGCTTGCCGAGCACCTCGAGTGGCAACTGCACATGGATCTGATCGAAGGAGACGTGCCGGAGGCGGCCATTTGCGTCATTGGTAACCTCGATGCGGACGGCCGTCTGACTGCCAGCAATGAAGAGATTGCCGCGATGGGCCCGTGGTCTGAAGAGACTGTCGAAGCCGCGCGGCAAGCGGTGATGCGGCTCGACCCGGTGGGTTGCGGCGCGCGCGAAGTTCGAGAATGTTTGCTGGTGCAGCTAGAGATTCGCGGCGAAAGCGAGCGTCTGGCCGCGCGTCTAATCAGCGAACACCTCTCTGATCTGCAACAACATAAGTTACCGCATTTGTCCAAACAGATCGGGATTGACGTCGATACCTTGCTCAATGAGTTGCGGTTCATTCGCAGCCTGGATCCATATCCCGGCAGACGCTACTCGTCCGAAGAACCGATTCTGATTGCGCCTGAGATATACATCGAGAAGCTGGACGAAGATGACGACGACTATGTGATCTATTTTAGCGATGACGGCAGTCCGCGTCTGCGCATCAGCGGGCAGTACCAGCAAATGCTGAGTCAGCCGGGGGTCAGCAACGAGACGAAGAGTTTTATCAGAGAGAAGATGCGCTCGGCGGTCGACTTGCTGAGAAACATCGAGCACCGGCGACAGACAATCTACAAAGTCGTCGAGTCCATAGTTCATCGCCAACAGGAATTTCTCGACAAGGGTGTGCAGTACATAAAGCCGATGATGTTGAAGGACATAGCCGAAGACATCGGCATGCATCTTTCCACGGTGTCTCGCGTCGTCAACCGTAAGTACGCGCATACGCCCCAGGGCGTAATCGAGCTTCGCCGGTTTTTCACCGAGGGAATGATGAACGAGGACGGCGAAGAGATTTCCACGCGCATTATCAAACTGAAGATCAAGAAACTTATCGAAGAAGAAGATTCACACAATCCCATCACTGACGATCACGTGGTAAAAATTCTGGCCAAAGACGGAATAAAGCTGTCGCGTCGCACGGTCGCAAAATACCGCGACCAAATGCGCATTCCCGGGTCGCGCGAGCGTCGCGCCGTAGTTTGACGCGAAGGTTGTCGGGGCAGGCCTCCGGTCTGCCCGGGCGCACACGCAGGTGCGCCCCTACAATAATCAAGGAGGGAGTGTACTGATGAGATTCGAATACACGGGTCGTCACGTCGAGGTTTCCCCCGCCATACGCAAACACGTCGAAGATCATTTCAAGAAGCTGGATCACATTTTCAACAACTCAGCGATCCGAACCCACGTCATTATCGAAGTCGAAAAGAACCGGCACATCGGCGAGATCATTGTTCACTGGCGCGACCACACGCTAACGGCGAAGGACATCAATGTTGACATGTATATGGCTCTGACGCGGGCAATCACGAAGATCGAGAAGCAGGCGTCGAAGCTGAAGCAAAAGATCATCGACCGGAAGCAAGGCGCCAAAAGATCGGCCGCGGTTGCGCCGGAGCCGGATGGCCACCTCGAAGCCACGCCCCGGCCGGCCCGGATCATCGCAGCGCGCCGCTACTCAGTAAAACCAATGACCGCGGAAGAAGCCGCGCTGAGCCTTTCCGAGGAAGCCGATCAGTTTGTGGTCTTTCGTGATGCTGACACTGATCGCCTCGGCGTGCTCTACAAACGTAAGGATGGAAATTTCGGTTTAATCGAGCCGTAAAGCCGTTTTGGCTACTTGGAAAAATGTCCGACAAACTTCAGTTTGTCGTCGGGGGCGAAAGACCGACGGTGCGATAAATTGAAGTTTGGCGGACATTGTGTTTTAGGGAACCCGTGAGCCAATCGTAGTAAACTACAATTCGTTGGTTCGCCTCTCTATGGTGCGAAAGAATAAAAAGCGAAAAGCCCCGAGCATCGAGACTGCTCCCGACATTGTGATCATCACGGGCCTCAGCGGCTCGGGAATGTCGTCGGCTACGAATGCGTTCGAGGACCTCGGCTATTTCTGCGTTGATAATCTTCCGATCACAATGTTGCCGACCTTCGCGCGGCTGGTTGCAGCCAGTGAAGATGAAAAAGGCATCCAGCGCGCCGCCCTCGTGATCGACATTCGCGAAGGCACCTTCCTTGCCGACTTCGAAAAACAATTGCAGGTGTTGCGCGATGGGGGGCTGCAGATCTACGTATTGTTTCTGGAAGCTTCGGGCGACATGCTGCAACACCGTTTTAGTGAGACTCGCCGGCCGCATCCGGCTGACAATCGGCAGGGTTTGTCGCAGGCTATTCGGGATGAACGGGCGGCGATGCAGCGCATTCGCTCGCTTGCCGACCAGATCATCGACACGTCCGAACACACGGTGCACACGCTGCGCAGCCAGTTGGTTGAAAGATTCAGTCCAGACAAAAAGGGCTCGCCAATGCGCGTGCAGGTCCTGAGCTTCGGTCACAAATACGGGAGCCCGGCGAACCTCGAACTCCTGTTTGATGTCCGACACTTGCCCAACCCTCATTTTGTTCCGGAGCTGCGGCGGCTTTCCGGCCACGACGCCCGCGTAGTTAAGTTCTTGAGAGCGCAGCCGGAGGTTGGAGAGACCGTAAAACGTTTTAACGACTTGCTTGATTACCTTTTGCCCCTTTACAAACGCGAGGGAAAGTCTTATGTCACGGTGGGCATCGGTTGCACCGGCGGGCGTCATCGCTCGGTGATGGTGGCCAACGCGTTGGCGCGTCGCCTGCGCCAAGGCGGCTTTGACGCGCATGCCGTCCATCGCGACGTTAGAAAGGACCGCAATCGCTAGCAGTCCGACAGACTGAAGTTTGTCGTTCGGTTTTTGGCCAAAGGCTGCTATTCAGAAGAACGACAAACTGAAGTTTGTCGGACCTTTGGGAGGATTCCATGACTGACTCTCAACAAACAAGCACACCGCGTGACGATGTTCGGAAGGTTGCGGGAGTGATAGTCACTCACGGACACCTTGCCGGCGAGCTGCTCGCTGCGGCGGAAATGATTGTCGGTCCAATCTCTCATATCGCGGCGGTTTCCATCGGCTGGCACGACGATGTCGATGCCGCCCGCGATGAAGTGCAACGCGCAATCGCACGCGTATCTCAAGGCGCGGGTGTATTGCTACTGACCGACATGTTTGGCGGGACGCCGACGAACATTGCCTCCATGTTTCTTGAAGAGGGCGCCGTCGAGGTAGTAACTGGCGTCAATCTGCCGATGGTCATTAAACTCGCGACTCAGTCGGCGCAAGGATCACTGGCTGAAGTTGCGCACCATATTTGCGATCTGGGGCGGGAAGGAATTTACCTTGCGGGTGACCTGCTAGCTCCTCGCGGTAAAGGCGGGAAAGTGTAGATGGTTGAGCTGACCGTGACTGTTACGAATAGTCTGGGACTTCACGCCAGGGCGGCGGCTCAACTCGTGCGCACGGCCAATCGTTTTCAAAGCAGTGTGCGGCTCGAGCGCATTGACGGGAGCGCGCGGGCGGACGCGAAGTCGATTCTCAGTGTGCTTATGCTTGCCGCCTCCCGCGGCACGGCCCTGCGCGCCGTTGCCGAAGGCGACGACGAACAAGAGGCGTTAGCGGCGCTCTCAAATGTTTTTGAGGACGGCTTTCGAGAAGTTAGTGAACGCAAGCAGAAGGTGACAGCCGAGCTCCGGGAGATGAAGTGGACAGGCTTGGGTGTCTCCGAGGGTCTTGTGCTCGGACGCGTGCTCAGACTCCACAATGGAACGCGGCATGTCTATCGAGCACACATTGACGATGCGGACAGTGAGCGCGAGCTAAAGCGCTTTCGCGCCGCGGCCCGCCTGGCACGACGACAGTTGCTGGCGATCAAGGCGCGAGCCGAGGAGCAGTTGGGGAAAGACCACGCTTACATATTTGACGCCCACCTGCTGTTTTTGGAAGACCAAAAGTTGAGCAATGAGATCGAGAACTACATAACTCGCGAACACTCGAACGCAGAATGGGCGGTGAAAGTTGTTGGTGATCGTCTGTTGTCGGTCTACGCGGAAATAAAGGACGACTATCTGCGCGAGCGCGGTTCTGACATCGAAGACGTAATCCAACGTGTGCTGGTAGCGTTGAGTGGAGAGCGCCCCCGGTACCGCAACCTGTCGGAAGATGCAGTGATTGTGGCGGAAGACCTGTTGCCGTCGGCAGTCGCTGAGCTGGACTTGCAGCACGCGCGAGCGATCGCGACGGACGCCGGTGGTTGGACTTCGCACACGGCGATAATCGCACGCGGTTTGGGAATTTCCGCGATCGTGGGGCTGGGAGACCTTTACCAGCATGCGCGCACGGGTGACGAGATCGTCGTCGATTCGTTCAGAGGCGAAGTAGTCCTGCATCCATCAAGGGCAACGATTGAAAAGTACAGGGCTGAAGCGGCAAGACTGGCGGATACGCGCGCGACAGAGCCGGCAAAAGAGAGCGGTTCAGTTCGAACTCAGGATGGAATAGAGATTATCCTGCGCGCGAATGTTGAGTTGCCGGCGGAGTTTGACGGCGTTCGCAGATTTGGCGCGCAGGGAATCGGCCTTTATCGATCCGAGTTCCTCCTGGCACGCCCAGGTGTAATGCTTTCGGAAGAAGAGCAGTACAAGGCGTATTCAGAGGTGGCCACGCTTGCCGGTGAGAATGGCGCCTTCGTGCGCTTATTTGATCTCGGCGGTGACAAGGTCGGAGATTCGCTGATCGAGTCGGAGCGCAACCCGGCACTTGGTCTGCGCGCAATTCGCTTTGGGCTCACTCACGAATCTGTGATGCGGACCCAGGTTCGGGCCATCATGCGAACCGCGGCAAAGGGCCGCCTGGACATCGTGCTCCCGATGATTGCGGATGTTGGTGATGTGTTGCGCGCGCAAAAGATTATTTCAGAGGAACGAAGCAAGCTGGAGAGCGAAGGGAAAGAGTGTGGGCCGGTCAGGATTGGGGCGATGATCGAAGTGCCTTCGGCAGTGCTCACAGCCGACAAGATTGCGCGCACCGTCGATTTCTTTCAACTGGGAACGAACGATCTCGTTCAGTATCTCCTGGCGGTAGATCGAAGTAACGACAAGGTGGCGGACTGGTTTCGGTCACTCCATCCGGCAGTCTTACAGAGCATCGCGCGAACGCTGGAAGCAGCGCGTGAAGCTAACATTCCGGCTATCGTTTGCGGCGAGATGGCTTCGACCCCTGCATACGCGGTATTGCTGGTTGGCTTGGGCGCGACTGATTTGAGTATGACTCCATCATCGATTCCGCGTGTTAGGCGTGTTCTCGCAGGAGTAGATTCTCGGGACGCGTGCTCCATTGCCGCCGAATGTTTGCAATGCGCGACGGCGGACGAAGTCGAGGATCTGGTTCGACAGCGGTTCAAGTCCCACTGGCCAGACCTGTTCACGCCGAGAAGCCTGCCCGCACGGAGGCCATAACAACTACCGTCAGGACGCAGATGTTTTGGGCAGGCGTGAAGACCCTCACAATAAATACCAACTCCCAGGCTCGCCTTTTGTGAGAAACCCACCAAAAAGTCTGAGAAGACCGGCCTTTTAGTCGTTTATTACTGCCGGGAGATTTCGGTCGAACTCCCGTACTCTTTTTTGAGTTTTCATGGTGAAGCAAATGAACAAGCTAATACTCTCGATAGCGATTTCCACCCTCTGCTTAGTCTCTGTGTCGGCCCAGGTGAAGACATCGGCGACGACCAGCCAACCCAGAGAGCTGGCCGGGACTAGCACAATGGCAAACGCGAGCCGCCCGCGTGTAATGGGTAGCAGCGGACTTTTGAGCCAAGTCTACCGGATAGGGATTGGTGACGTGTTGGATGTGCGATTGGTCGATACGCCAACAACGCAGTCGACCCTCTTCACAGTGCTGGATGGTGGTGTGCTTGAATATCCACTGGTCGGTGATCCGATCCCAGTTGCCGGCTTGACTGCCGACGAGGTTGCAACGCGCCTGTGTGCGCAAATCAAGGTCCTCGAGAATCCCAGAGTTGTGGTAAGTGTTCGCGATTACTCGAGTCATAGCGTCGTCATAACGGGCCTGGTTTCAGCTCCGGGAGCGAAGTTCCTGCGGCGCGAAGCGATTCCTTTCTATGTCGTGCTTGCCGAGGCGCAACCGCATCCCGAAGCCGTACGGGCGACGCTAACACGTTCGGGCCAGCCAGCAATCAATATCGATCTGAATGATCAGGGATCGACGGCCATGTTCGTGCTGCCGGGCGACGTTATAAAGGTATTGGGCGCACCTCCGCAAACTGCCGAGTATTTTTATGTAGGCGGCGCGATTAACTCGCCTGGACAAAAGTCATTTCATTCCGGTCTGACGCTAACTCAGGCAATTCTCGCAAGCGGCGGCGTCAGCGCTTCCGCGGGTACTAAAGTGAAGGTTTCTCGACAAGGTCCTGACGGTCGCCTGACTACGACCGAATACAATCTGCGCCAGATACAGGACGGCAAGACTCCTGATCCGGTAATGGAACAGGGTGATCGAATCGCAATCCCTTGAAACCCGCAAACTGATCGCGATTCCACGGTCAAGCGGGCCAATACCAATACCACTCCTCAGTTAGCCGAAAGAATCACCGGCATGTTGTTATATAATGAACGGCCGGATGAAGCTGATTCATGCTCTGATCGCGAAGTCGATCGCCGAAACCATTCTTGTCGCCGCTCTCGCGGTAGCTTTTTATTTCACGACGTTTCCTCCTTACTTTCACGGTTGGAGTGAAGTCACACCGCGTGCAATCTCCGGTTGGGTTGTCAATCAGCACGCGCCCGGGAATCGCGTTGAAGTACAACTCTTCATTGACGGAAAGTTTGTGGCGACCGCCACGGCTAACCTGTCCCGGCCGGACGTTGTTGCCGCTGGATGGGCCAACGATGAGTGGCACGGCTACACGTTCGCCGGGCCTGCGCTTGCCTCAGGCGATCATGAAGCTCGCGTCTATGCCTTGCATGCCAGCGGCTATGGCGTTCGCCAGACTCTTCAGCTCGTTGGTGATCCGATCACTCTCCGGGTTGATCAGACTGGCGCATTGCACGATCTGAAAAGGGAGGCGCCGGCTCGTTAGGAATTCAAGATGACTTCAACTGAAGCCAATACATCGGAGGCCTCATCGGACAGAAACAACACCGAGCGCGCGGTGGCGTTGTGGGAGATCGTGTCTTTAGTCACATCATGTTTGATTGCGGAGTGGGTTGTTCTCTCATTTGTCGGCAACAGCAAATCAATCGGAGCGATTCCGGTCGGCTTGGCTCTTATGTTAATGATCTTTTCGCACCAGCAACGGCGCGAGACTTTTCGAGATATTGGATTTCGCCTCGACAATTTTGTATCCGCCGTCAAGCTGTTGGTTCTGCCAACAATCGGCGCTGCCGCGTTGATTCTTTTTGTGGGTTGGCTGAGCAGCAAACAAGGGTTCGAGCTGAGACCATTCAGGCCGCGTTTTCTGCTGGTACCTTTCTGGGCACTGTTTCAGCAGTACGCTGTACAAGGCTTCATCAATCGGCGGAGCCAAATCCTTTTTGGCCGTGGTGTAAAAAGTATCGCGCTGGTGACGTTCGTGTTTGCCCTGGTTCATCTGCCAAATCCCGTGCTGACCATTCTGACTCTCGTGGGCGGCGTTATATGGGCGGCGGTCTATCAACGCGCGCCAAATCTTTATGCTCTGGCGCTATCACACGCCATTACCTCAGTGGTTCTCACGCTTTCCGTTCCCGCCAGCCTGGTCAATGGACTGCGAGTTGGATTGAAATACTTTGGTTGAAAGTGCCCAAATAGCAACTCGCTCACGACACAGCAAGTTTAAAAGGCGACTGGATTAGTACTGTACCTGTTGAACACTCCTTTGCTATAATTCGCAGTGCCTTGCAACGAGAGCAGGTCGGGCGGTCGCTGCTGGAACCATCTCAGATTTGAGATTTCAAATCTCAGATCAACCAGGAGAGGAAAGTCCGAACACTACAGGGCAGCGAGCCCGCTAACGGCGGGGCGTCTGCATGCGAGTAATCGCGTCACAGGCGACGACAAGTGCAACAGAGAACAGACCAGCCGCCGTGCTTAGCGCGGAGGTGATGGGTGAAACGGTGCGGCCCGCAAGGGCTTAATGTAAGAGCGCACCGGCGTGCGTGGTGACACGCGCGGCCAGGCAAACTCCTCGCAGTGCAAGACCAAATAGGGAGGCGTCAAAAGGGCTGCCCGCCCGAAACAGCTTCAGCTGTTACGACCTCCGGGTAGGTCGCTCGATCCATCTGGCAACGGATGGGCTAGACGAATGATCGCCGCTCCGATTCAAGTCGGAGTACAGAATTCGGCTTACAGACCTGCTCTCAAATTGCATGGCACACGAGGCCAGGCGTATTGAAGAGCCGCGGGCGAGAGCCTCACAGTTGTTCTCAATCTATCTGAAGGAGAGACCGACAGCAGATGGCAAATCGTAAGGGAGTGTTCATTGGCGCGTACGTCCCGAATCATTTGAAAGAATCGCTGCGGCGCCGGGCCGCAGCCGAGCATCGCACGCTCTCGCAGGAGATCACGCGGATTTTGGAAGAAGCCGTGCACGGCCGGGGCCTGCCAGCCGGGAGCGTTGATCGACGAAATAGGGAGTCGACGCCGAGACGTCGGGCGACCGATCCCGCGCCGCGCCGCCGCGCGACTGACGTAACGTATGTTTCGCCGGGACAGAGATCGAGCGACGAGTAAGCGATGGCGGTCCGAAAAGAATCTTGAAGTATCTACTTGTTTTGGCGCTGATTGCGCTTCTTTTCTGGCTCCTCTACAGACGTCTGCGGCCTTACATTCAAATTTTGCGGCAAAATGATCGGGATTGTGAGCGGAACGCTTGGTAAGAGTTCTCCGCAGTCCGAGTTTCGTCGTACCACGCCAAACGCGGAAAGCAAATTGGTACGTTGCGCCGCTTGCAATACCTGGATACCACAGAGCCGCGCTCTCAACTCAAACTCGTCTTCATACTGTTCTCGCGCGTGCCTGAGGAAAGCACCAGCGGTCAAAGGAAGAAAAGCAGCCAGTTGATTTCAACATTAACGACTGCCTAGTGCCCGCTCGCCACTGCCTTCTGCTTCCTTGCACCCCAAAAAAAGAACAACGACGAAACGAGCAGGGCAACTGGAACAGCCAAAAGGGCTGCCGTGTAGGGCTCGTGCGTTGGATCGACACCAAGCGATTTCACTACTGATCCCAGCGCTGAGAGACCTCCCGCTCGGAATGAGTCCGACAACATACCGACGCCTGAACGAGAGATCAAATCGCCGCACGTGTGAATCACTAAGATGTTCAATGCCATGGCGGAGGCACGAATCGCAGGTGGTACGCTGTTCACGAGAATTGCGTGGAACGGAGCATTGTTGATAAAGAGGAACAAGACGGTGGCGAAGATTGCTGGTAAGAAAAAGAGTGGCTCGTGTGTTACCAAAGCCAAGACTGTAGGCAAGATGCCGAGAAGGCTGCTAGCCGCGCATACCAGAAAATAGCCGTTGCGGCGCTTTGCCGCAATTCGATCAGCGATCCAGCCTCCGCCGAACGTGCCGGTTGCTCCCGCAGTAAGCGTGATCAGTCCGAGGGCAAGTTTGGCGCTGGTCTTGCTCATGTGCTTGTCGTCTTCAAGCAGGAAAATTGCCCAGGTCGCGAATGCGCCCAGCACGAATGTAAGCGCAGTGTAACCTGCGGTGGAAAGCAGCCAGTCGCGCGTGGTTAGAATGCGCCAGAAAGTGCGATGCCATGGCGCTTGAGCTTGTTCCTTCGGAGCCGCTGGTCCGGTACCATTATCTCGATCCTCCGTGTCAACCGCTGTTGGTTGAGCCTGATCACTTGCTCCGCGAACAGGCTCGCGCAAGCGCCACACTAGTGCGGCCGTAAGCAATCCTGGCACTCCGACAATCATAAACGCGGCGCGCCAGCCAAAGTAATATTCCAGGATCGCTCCGATGACATAACCGAGCGCGAAGCCCATCGGAATCGCAGCCTGAAAGACGCCAAGCGCGGTCGCGCGGCGTTGAGGCACAAAATAATCGGCTATCAGTGTTGGGGTAATTGTCGAGTAGGATGATTCGCCCACGCCTACGAGCGCCCGCACCAGGCAAAGCGCGACGGCGACCCCGGACAACGCTCGCGTGAAGTGAACAAGGGGCAGCGAAATATGCAGGGCGGGGGGCAAGATGGGTGACAAGTCCGCGACGGCAGTGAGCCCCGTGGCTAAGCTCCACACGACGGCCGCAACCGCCATCAACTTCGTCCGCGAGTAGCGGTCACCCAGGCGTCCAAACAGGGGCGCGAGCACGGTGAATGACAGCAGGAGCGCGCTCTCCATGGCGCCAAATTCGGTATCGGAGAGGTGGAGGTCCTTCACCATTTCCGGACCGACGGTGGGCACCATCTGCCGATCGATGTAGTTAAGAAAGTTCACGAGCGTTAAAACAGAGAGCGCGTAGTAGGAATAACGCGGGACGTGAATTGGTGTTGAAGTCTCAGAGCGAGGTTTGGGAGAAAGTGGAGCGGCCGAATTGTCCATCCGTCTCTGTTCCTTTCCCGGTCAGAACTTCAAGAATGGCTGGCGTGATATCGGCAAGGCTTCGGACCCGCCGAGCAACGCGATCGCGGTTTGCGCCCCAGATGATCGTCGGTACTGCATTCAACGTGTGGTTGCGCGTAGATAGATCTTCAATGTTGCCATGGTCGCTGGTGAGTATAACGGTTGTCTTTTCCAAATCAAGCTTTGCGAGTAATGATCGGATGAACCGAGCGAGTTGGGCCAGTATGATTCGCGCGGCATTCATATCCTGCGCGTGGCCGATCTTGTCCGTGATGAAGTATTCGTAAAGGGTGAAACGATTGGTGGCGACGATCGACGCCAGGACCTCCGCCGCTTCCTCTGGCGTGCGGGCGGAAACGTCTTCGCCCCTTTCGATCAGAATCGCATTCGTAAAGTCTTGATACACGGCTCGCCCTGCCCGCAGATCCGCCACAGTTCTGAAGTGTAGACCAGCGGCTTCGACTGCCGCCGTCGTTGCGGAAACCCACCGCGGCCGCGTTTCAAAGAAACGTTGCGTGTAAGCGTTAGCGAAGGTGATGGGAACAACGCCGGCATTTGTGAGTTGTCGGAAGAGCGAATGCTCGCGAATGATTTCGAGCAACGCATTGTTCGGGAATCCCTGCTTGTGATAGCCGAGCAATGCCGGCGCGTTGACTCCGGTCAAGATCGTCGTCTGGCCAGACGCGCTTTGCGGCCGGCCGGATACGCCTAAGGATGCGTCAGTAGGAACAATGACGCCGTCGAAAATGGTGACCGGCTCCTCGTTTTGAAAAAGTGCTAATGGCGCCGCCTCGTCAAGACCATCGAGCGGATTGTGCGGCCCACGCGAACCGATTCCCAGACCATCGATAAAGAAAAGCAGAACTGACATTCACCCTTGAATAACATCTCGCTTGATCAGGTGCAAGCACGCAGTACAGAACCGCGAGCGGTAGCGAGCGGGTTTCTATTTGATTGGAGGATTCTACTATCGCGACTCCAACCCGCTCGCTACCGCTCGCGGTTCTGTATTAAGCCAGCGGTTCGCCTTGATCGTACATGACATACGCGATGGCGTTGTTGAGTTGCCTTTCGGTCCAGAGATACTTCTTGCTGCCACCTCGTACCCACGGCTTTTCGTTATCGCCGCAGCAGCCGGCATTCCGTAGCTTGCGCGTTGCGTTCGCTTTGAAGGCGTTTAAGAGTTGAGCCGGGCTACAAGTAGCCGTGACCACTGCATGAACGTGGTCACTCCTGACGTTGATGGCCCACAACGTCCAGTTACGGGTAATACAGGTCTCCCGAACTGCTTCCTCGACCGCAGCTCGCTTTCGGATGTCGAGTTTGACTGGTGAGCGTTTCAGCAGGTGCTCGCTGTACTTCCGCCAGCTCTGATTCGCGGGAATACGAGGCGTACCGTAGCGATTGTGAGCACGATCAACCGACCCTCTTTTATCGCCGTGCAGCCAGGTACCGTAACTGCGAAAAGTGATCAGATAAGCCAGCGGAATATGCGAGTCGTTGAACTCCCGAGAGTCAGACATTATCCGCGGCGTGTATCACACATTGGACTCCCTCGACAAGTCTCAGAACCGCCCATTACAGAACCGCGAGCGGTAGCTAGCGGGTTTCTTTTGGATTGGAGGATTCTACTATCGCGACGGCAACCCGCTCGCTACCGCTCGCGGTTCTGTATCAAGCCAGCGGTTCGCCTTGATCGTACATGACATAAGCGATGGCGTTGTCGAGTTGGTTTTCGGTCCAGAGATACTTCTTGCTGCCACCTCGTACCCACGGCTTTTCGTTATCGCCGCAGCAGCCGACATTCCGTAGCCTGCGCGTTGCGTTCGCTTTGAAAGCGTTTAAGAGTTGAGCCGGGCTACAAGTAGCCGTGACCACCGCATGAACGTGGTCACTCCTGACGTTGATGGCCCACAGCGTCCAGTTACGGGTAATACAGGTCTCTCGAACTGCTTCCTCGACCGCAGCTCTCTTTCGGAGGTTGAGCTTGACTGGTGAGCGTTTCAGCAGGTGCTCGTTGTACTCCTGCCAGCTCTGATTCGCGGGAATACGAGGCATGTCGTAGCGATTGTGAGCACGATCAACCGCCCCTCTTTTATCGCCGTGCAGCCAGGTGCCGTAACTACGAAACGTGATCAGATAAGCCAGCGGAATATGCGAGTCGTTGAACTCCTGAGACTCAGACATTGTCTGCGGCGTGTATCACACATTGCCTTGCTCGACAAGTTTCAGAACCGCCCATTACAGAACCGCGAGCGGTAGCGAGCGGGTTTCTTTTGGAATTGAGGATTCTAGTTTCGTGACCACAACCCGCTCGCTACCGCTCGCGGTTCTGTACGGCGATTGTCTCGACAAAAACGCGACAGAATGATGTCGGGGCTAGGTCTCGCACTCCTTGAGCGTCGCGCGGGCGAGTTCGAGGTCGGGCGAGCCGAGGCGGGTGAAGATGTCCACCGCGCGACGTGCGAGGGGCAGGGCCTCGGCAGGCTTCCCCTGCCGCACCAGGGCCTTGGCTAGGCGGCGGCAGTCGAGGGCGATCAATTCCTGACGGCCCAGCTTTTCAGACAAGGGCAAGGCCTCGCGGGCAAGGGCTTCGGCCCCGGGCCAGTCTTCCTGGTCCAGCGCCAGCGCAGCCAGATTGCCCGTGAAGTTGGCCACGCCCTCGGCGTAACCGATCGTGCGGGCCACCCGCAGCGCCTCGCGATAATCCCGCTCCGCCGCCTCGAGATCGCCGGAGTACTTCTCGGCATCAGCGAGGTCGCTCAGGGCCATGGCCACATCCTCAGTTTCGGCAGACAAAGTGCGCCGCAGCGCGAGCGTCTCGCGGTAAGCGGCGATGGCGGCGGGGAAATCTCCCTTCAACTGGTGACCGATGCCGCGCAGGCGGATGGCGAGGGAGCGTTCGCGGGCGCCGGCCTGCGCGGTCTCCCAGTGCTCCGCCGCGCGGTCGGCACAGTCCAGTACCGCGTCCGCCTGCCGGCGCAGATAGTGAACCCAGCCCGCGCGATAGGTCCGCCAGCCAGCGCTGGCATGATCGCTCGCCGCCACCGCCTTGGCTTCCGCTTGCTGATCGAGCGAGAGCCGTTCATCCCAGCGACCCGTGAAATCTAGGAAGCGGTCGAGCGCGTCGCACACGGTCTGGAGCCGCGGATTCGGCCCGGCGACGAAGAGCGGCAAGGCTGGGGCCACAGTGGGCCAAGCTGTTTCGAGCATTGGGAAGCGGTCGTGCCTCGAATAGCCGTTCTCCACGATCAGCGCATAGGCACGCTGCTCCAAACGGTTGCCGGTTTCCGTGACAACTTCGGGCCGCTTGCGCCGCAGGAAGTCGGCGACCATCGGCACGAGAGCGAAACGACGCTCCTCCAGATCCGGCAGCACGAGGGCACGGCTGGACAGATCGGTCAACGCTCCCTGGGCCGCGGCTTCGTTGAGGCTGGCGAGCTCGGCGATAAAACTAACCTCCATGGCTGCGGTGAAGTAGGTAAGCGCGGCGAGGACTTTGGTCTCGTTTGCAGTGAACGTGTCCAGCAGGTCGCCGAAGATGAACTCCAGCGGGTTGTTTCCAGCCGGGGCGCTGCGCAGGAAGTCCAGCGCCGCGGCGATGGTGCGGCAGCGTCCGAGTCCGAGCTGGCCCACCACCCAGCGGATAAGCAGAGGATTGCCGCCAGTCTCGTCATACAGGGCGCGCTGCTCCGCCTCGCTGGCTTGGCGGAGACGGTCGTTGTCCTTTGCCAGCCCGGTGATGAGGTCGCGGGCGGCCGGCCAGTCCAGCTTGTCCAGCCGCACGATCACAGCGCTCGCATCGGCGCGGCGGCGGCTGGTGACGATGGCGCTGCAGCCGCGCGGCAACCTATTGAGAAACGCAAAAAGCTGGTCGCGGTCGGGTTCCGGGAGCGTCTCAAGATTGTCGAGCAGGAGCAGCACATCAGCCTCTCGCAAAGCACGCAGGATCAGATCAGGCCGTTCGTGTTCGGGAGATTTTGCGAGATCGGATTGATCGAGTTCTCGCGCGATCGCATTGAGCATCTCGAGATAGCCCGGCAGCACGAAAGTTCCCAGCGAGCGTTGGCCATCGGCGGTGAGTTCGCGTTCCTTCGACGAGAGGAAGACGATGCGGCGGAAGCGACCGCGAGGTGTCAGTTCTGCGGCGCGAATCGCGAGCGCTGTTTTTCCTATTCCACCCGGCCCATCGATAAGCGCGCCCCAACCGCGAGCGTCTGGCGCGAGAGCGTCAACAGTCTTCTTCAGCTCGCTTTCGCGTCCGAAAAAGTATTGGAGGCGCGGGAGATTGTTCGGCGTGGAGGTTCGCTCACGGTCGCTCCCCTTCTTGGACACGTTCTTGTAATGCTCCTTGGGTTTGCCCTCGTTCAGGGCGAGGCGTTCGAGGATCTCATCGGCGGCTTGGTCCGGCGTCAGGTCGTCGAGGTCAGTATAGCCGGCGAGGCCATGAAGACCTTTGCCTTCGACACGCTTGAAACGGGTGAGCATGACCTCGCCGACTTTGCGCGTTTTGAGAAGACCGAAGATGGCGTTCCACTCCAAGCCGCACCATTCCTTCACTTCGTAGTCGGGACAGAAAACCGCCACGACGAGGTCGGCCTCTTTTTCATAGAGGTCCGGCAGATAGAAGGCGAGGTCGCCCCGTGAGAATTCGGCTTGGTGATACTTGTCGTAGAGGATCGCGTCCTCGCCGAAGCGTTGCGCGAGAATGGCTGCGACTTGTGCGACGAAGGGCCGCTTTTCTCCGGCAAACGAGAAGGCAATGCGAAAGCGCTTGGTGCTCATAGCTGCAAACCAGTTACGACTCGGCTGAATCCATCTGGCCACGCTCCCGATACAGATTGAGTTTGTTGTGCAGCGTCTTCAGACTGATTCCCAGCAGTTCCGCGGCGCGTGTCTTGTTGTTGTTCGTTTTAGCAAGCGTGCGCAGAAGCATCAGACGCTCGACCTCTTCAAGCGGCGCGCCTACCGGAAAACTGATGGTATCTTCCTGGCGCAGTCGCTCGCGCTGCTCGATTGGATAAGGCGCGAAGTGATGTCGTTCGATCTGTTCGCCCGAACAGATAATCACCGCTCGCTCGATTACATTGCGCAGCTCGCGGACGTTTCCGGGCCACGCATGAAACTGCAAAGCCGATAACGCCGCCGGACTCAGAAAGCGTGCGGACCGGCCGTGCTTCTCAGCCAGTTGGGTCACCAGATGCTGGGCCAGCAATGGCAGATCCTCCTTGCGATCCTTGAGCGATGGCACGTGAATCCTGATGACGTTCAGACGATAGAGTAGGTCTCGTCGCAACGTTCCCTGGTGCACTGCCTCTTCCGGATCGCGATTGGTCGCCGCCAGCAGGTGCACGTCGATCGAGATTTCTTGTTTCCCCCCGAGTCTTCGCACCTGTCGCTCTTCAATTACGCGCAAAAGCTTGGCTTGCAAAAGCGGCGGCATTTCCGCAATCTCATCCAGCAGCAATGTGCCGGTATCGGCCAGCTCGAAGCAACCCTGGCGTCGGGAAGCAGCGCCGGTGAAAGCGCCTTTTTCGTGTCCAAACAGTTCCGACTCCATCAGCGTCTCAGGAATCGCCGAGCAGTTGATGGCGACGAAAGGCCGCTCTTTTCGCGGACTCAGTTTGTGAATGGTGCGCGCCACCAGCTCTTTGCCGGTACCGGATTCTCCCGTGATTAGAACCGAAGGGGACGAGGGCGCGACTTGTTCGATCAGCGCGTAGACCTGGCGCATCGCTTCTGAATTCCCTACGAGTTCGCCAAACGCGCCTCGATCCTGGAGCTGTCTGCGGAGCAGCTCGATCTCGCGTTTGGCTTCAGCTAGTTCGAGAATTTGAAGGGATGTCAGCATTTTCTTTGGGTTCAAAATCACCTGAACGCGTCCTGCTACCCAGTAGGCAGTGTAGCACAGCCGTCTTGGAGCATTCGGAGTGTTTAGAAAGGCGCGAAGGGCCAGCGGCCCGTTGACAGAGTGTTGACGCTACTGACTGAAATGCGCAGCAATCGCGCGAGCCAGAGCTGGAATCGTGAACTCTTGCGGTTGAATTTCGACGTGTAATCCGTATTCGGCAGCGGTGTTTGCAGTGACATCGCCGATGCAAGCAACAACAACGCCATGGAGAATCTCGCTCAGATCATTTGCGTCGAAGAGTTGAGCAAGATTTCTGACGGTGGAAGAACTCGTAAAGGCAATGCAGTCTGCCGCGCCGCCCGCGAGCATTGCGCTGACGCGACCGCGATCCAGACCCTCGGGCTGTATCGTCCGATAGGCCGTAACGACGTCGACCCGGGCGCCGGCGTCCTCGAGAGCTTTTGGCAAATAGTCGCGAGCGACAGCAGCTCGCGGAATCAAAATATTCAAGCCGTTGAGCAGTTCGCGTCCGCCGACAAACGCTTCGAGGGCAGCGAAGACTCCCTCCGCTTTGAACTGGTCGGGGATGAGATCGACATGAACGTGGGTAACAAGCAGACTTTCGGCCGTTGCTTCGCCAATCGCGCAGACTCTTAACTCATCGAGTTCGCTGATTTGATGTTCGCGCGCCTGCAACCGACGCAGGAAGTACTCGACGCCGTTAACGCTGGTGAAGATGATCCAGTCATAGCCGTAGAGATGATCGATTGCTTCGTCGAGCCGCTCGTAACTTTCGGGCTCGGCAATTTCTATTGTCGGGCAAAGCAAAACGCGCGCGCCGTAGTGTTCCAGCGCGGCGATAAAATCTCCGGCTTGCGTGCGCGCACGTGTGATGACAACGGTGCGGCCGGCGAGTGGCGGCGCTTTGGTGGGGTCTTTTACAGTCACAATTATTTAGGCCAAGGGAATGTGGGCCAAACCGAATCCTAGCGGCTTTGCCGCCGCACAGTGCGGAAAGGCTCTGCCTTTCCGGCATTCATTCAATGCCTTGAGGCTATGCCTCAGAATCTGGAAAGGCGTAGCCTTCCGAAACCAAGAAAAATAAACTCAGCCGGAAAGCCATAGGCTTTCCGCACGCGCGCCTGGAAGCGCGCACGTTCAGAGAGGTGCAAGTCCTCTCCAGGCAAACGCTCTCCGGCCCGTAACCGAATGCCACTGCGACGCAGCGATGCGTGGTGGAGAGCC
>JBGQJU010000078.1:0-28031 GCA_041499185.1 Pyrinomonadaceae bacterium
AAACCGTTCAAAGTGGCCATCGTCGCTTGCATGCGCAAACTGCTTTCGATCGTTAACGTCATGATCCGCAACAATGCTCGTTGGCAACTTAACCCTGAGTCAATATCAGCTTGACTTCAAACACAGTTGCTCTGTGGTGAGGGGTATCGCTTGGGCTTGGAGTCGGTGGTCCCCTGTTCTTCTAGATGAGCGGACTTGTAAATACTCCAGAGATGCGTGACTTTCAAACGGTATTCTACCAACTGGCGGCTGACGCGAAAGTGCTTGGCAATCTCGCTCGATGATTTGCCTTCGAGGACGAACCGCCGGAGCGAGCTGAAAGGGACGAGCGCCGCAGCGCCGATTGCATAAGCTGACTCTTCGTCCGTCTTCTGGTAATCGCGAGCCACCGTGCGCCCACGTTTGTCTTTCCCAATGATTGAGAGCCGATTTGGCTGGTGACCGAGAAAGACATGACAAATTTCTTCCATCATCGTCGCCTTCGTTCGCTGCGGCCCGTGGTTTGGATTCAGAATCACGATTCTTTTGCCATTTGGCAGCGGATGTGAAGAAGCTCCGCCCGACCACTGCTCGGACGCGGCGCCCAGCAGATGTTCACGCGCCTGCCGACTAAGACCTTTCACCTGATCGAAATCCACCACCAGAAGATTCGCATAAAGCGCCAGCGCAAACGGATTGAGCGCGGCATCTTCTCGCGCACCAGCAAAGTCGCGCAGCCCCAGGGCACGCAACTCATACTGTCGCCATTTCTCACCGGGCGGTAATGCGTGCGTGTCCACGGGAGGATTATAGCCAATGCCGGAGTGGAGTGAATTCTCACTGAGCTATTGCAGCACATTAGCGACGTTTGCGCGCGGGCTTGTCCTGGCTTGAGCGGCTGAATTGGGTGTAGGCGACGCGAAATAATTCAGAGAGTGCGCTTGCGGTTTCGGGTGTGAGATTGCGATCGGCGCGCAGGTGGGCTTCGACGATCTCCGGAGTCGACTCGTGCGGATAGTAAATGACCGCGGGCGCCTCGTCGCTGTCCGGGTGGCGGCCGCTGAGAACCCGCTCCATCGGCATGTTAAGCCACGAGGTGAGTCGCGCGATGTTGTCCGCGTCCGGTTTGCCGGTGCCGTTTTCGATTCGCGACAGAGTCGACGCGGAGACGCTGGTCTTGTCTGCAACGTCGCGCAGACTCAGGCCCAGCTCTTCGCGACGCCGGCGTATCGCTCGTCCCAACTCTTCCGTGTTGACCAATGTCTTTGTCGATCGAGCCATTAGCTTTACCTCAAATGCGTTGACCAGTAGAGCGCTCAAGAATTCATCTGCACGATAACACAACCGGGTTTTAGTCGCAAGAAGTTGTTTTACGGCTGAAACACCGCGCTCTGAAGCCGTAAAGCTGAGCCATTCGTATTAATTTGCCGGGAAAACGTTCGAGGCGCAGCCTCTCACCGTTCAAAGGACTGAGCTTGCCGGAAAGGCGGAGCCTTTCCGCACGGGGCGGCGGCACAGCCGCATGAGGCGCGTCATCGCGAGTGCGGGAATGCTCAGGGTTGCGTGTGTCCGCGCATCGCGCCCATTGCCAGGTCGCGCGCGCGCGGCACGACTTCCACAGCTTTCGCGACCTGTTGGTCGTCGGTGGTAATGAAAACCCGCTCGGCCATGACTCGCCCGTAGGCGGCCATCGCAATATTGAAACGCAACTGGGGAGCGACGAACGCGCGACTGTGATCCAGTTGGGTCGCGGTTGTCTTCAATGAAGGCTGGCCGGCAACGTAGTCTTTGAAAGCCTTAAAGAGTGCGTCGGTGACAGGAAAATCTGTCGGTTGTAAACCATGCCTGAAGTCGATTGCCCGTTGCACGTTGTACGACTCAAATCCGGGAATGCGGCCGTTTACCAACTCGATGGAGAAGGCAAAGAGCGGGCTTAGCAGCCGCCGTTGAGAAAGCGTCACATTGCGGGAATCGATGTTTTCATCCGGCGCAATGCCGCCGCCGCCATAGACCGCGCGCCCGGTATCAGTTCGCTTCTCAGGTCCCTTTGGTTTCGCCGGTTCATTCTTCTGATCAAGACGCGTCGAACCACCGTGCGTGTAATAGTCGTAAAAGTCGCCATTCGAATAGTCGCGCTGAATCAGCCGGCCCGACGGCGTGTAGTATTTGGCCGAAGTGAGCGTCAAGCCGGCGCCATACTCGAGGGGGATGATGGTCTGTACGAGGCCCTTTCCAAAACTGGTCGTGCCGACAATCAAAGCCCGGTCGTGGTCCTGCATCGCGCCCGCGACGATCTCCGAAGCCGACGCGGTGTTCTCGTTGATGAGTATCACCAACGGTGTCAGATCAGGGTTGGTGTTTCTTGAGGCGCGGGTGCCGTCTCTCAATCCATCGCGGCTCTTTTGCGTCAAGATCACCTGGCCTCGCGGCAGGAACATGTCGGCCACCTGAATCGCTTGATCCAGGAAACCGCCGGGATTGTCGCGCAGGTCAAGCACCAGCGAGGTCATGCCTTTTGCGTGCAGATCTTCGAGCGCCGCCTGTAGCTCTTCGCTCGTCGTGTAGTTGAAGCCGCGCCTCATATCGATATAGCCGACACCGGGCTTGAGCATGTAGTAATCGGGAATCGACGGCTGCGGCACGGCGTCGCGGGTGATCTGAACAATTTGGATGCGTTTGTCCGCGGCGCGCTCGACCGCGATCTTGACGACTGAACCGCGCGGCCCGCGAATCTTGTCGCGCACCTCGGCAGCAGCCTTGCCGGTCATCTTCACGCCATCGACTTCAACGATGCGATCGCCGAAGCGCAACGCGGCGCGTGATGCCGGCGAACTCTCGAACGTCGCGGTGATGAATGTTTCCACCTCGTCGCCAACGGCATAGTTTTGAATTGACGCCCCAATACCGAAATACTCCGATCGCTGGTCGGTCTTGAGCTCGTCAAACTCCTCTCTGTCAAAGTAATTCGAGTGCGGATCGAGTGAACGAAGCATCCCCTGGATCGACGACTTGAATACTGAGTTGTAATCGAGCTTGCGGCCATCGACGTAATTATCCTGCACCAGCTTCAAAGCTTCCTCGAAATCCTCCGTGACCGGTGCGACAGCGTCCGGATTAGAACGAGTGCGCCCGACGCGGCGCCCTGTTGTTGGTGCGCCCGGGCCGGGCTTTCCGGCGGAAGTGCTGCCAACTGGAGATTGTTTCTGCTTTTGTTGCGCGAAGATGAAGCCTGGGACCACGAGGGCCAGGATGAATAGCGTGACGACGAGGTGCGAAAATCTTTTTTTCACTACTGAAAGCCTCTCAGGTTTCTTTCTAGTTAACGAACTCACGCAGAAGCGGAAAACAGCATCGACTGCCTGCGTGGCGATGTCAATACTAACGGATGCCGCTCGACCGGGCAAGGTTGCGCAAGCGGACGCGCAATCTTTCTAGTCCGAGAATCAGGCATCAACCCAACCCAACACAAAGAAACCACAAAGACGTCGCAACTCCAGATAAGGTTTGTTCGTAACCTGTTTTAGTTGCTCTCCGTCCAGTCGTCGTTTCGTTGGCTCCGCTTGACGATTGTTTGAGGGCATCCGTAGAATGAGTTGTTACTAATTGGGCACGCATCACGATTTGAGGTTGAGAAAAGTCTTCGATCGGGTGTGAATCAAAGGAGTTCGAAAAATGAGCAGTCCTTATCAGAGCCAGAAAGAACCAGCCCCCGAGACGGTGGACGATCTCATGCTGCGCGAAGATGAACCGGAAGAAAACTCCGAGCGCTCGCGCGCGGCGTCTTCGGTTCGCGATATCGCGTCGCGGATACCCGAATCGCTGAGCGCCATTGGCCGCGACATCAGTAGAACCATCGAGCGCGCAATCTCGGCGAAGGACGATTACGTCGTCGCCGTCAAGGTGTCGCCCGAAGCGCAGGAAAAGTTGGAGCAACTGGTGCAAGCCGGCGTGTTCCGCAGCCGCGCCGAGGCCGCCGGCTTCCTGATCGACGAAGGCATCAAAACTCAGTCGGCTCTGTTTGAGCGCGTTGAGCAGAAGCTTGCCGAAATTGAGCGTCTGCGAGCAGAGTTGCGCGGCTTAATCAACGAGAGGCCAAGTTGAGCGGCGCAATTTGCTTGCCACTTTCAACCTCTTAGGTTTCCCTACAAAGAACGTCTTATCCTCGCCCCACGGATAAGCGCGTCCAACTCAGAAAGCGAGCGAAGCGAGACGAAACGTGCCAGAGACATTCCGACTCCCACAAACACTAATCGAGCAATTTGCACTTTCTAACGGACTCCGCGTCGTGCTGAGCAAGGACCAATCCGTGCCCGCCGTGTCGGTCGCGGTCTATTACGATGTTGGGTCGCGCAACGAGCGCGTCGGCCGCACCGGATTCGCGCATCTCTTCGAGCACATGATGTTTCAGGGTTCTGAGAACGTGCCGAAGGCCGCCCATTTCCAGTACATCTTCAACGCGGGCGGGACGATGAACGGAACGACGTCCACCGAGCGCACTAATTACTTTGAATCATTGCCGGCGAATCAACTTCCGCTCGCCCTCTGGCTGGAGAGCGACCGCATGTGCTCTCTGAAGGTGACGCAGGAGAATCTGGACAACCAGCGGCAAGCGGTACAGGAAGAGAAGCGGCTCCGCTACGACAATCAGCCTTACATCAACGCTTTCCTGCGCATCAACGAGTTGATCTTCAAGAACCCGGCCAATGCTCATTCCACAATCGGATCGATGGAAGATCTCGATGCCGCAACCATCGACGACGTGCGCGAGTTTTTTCGGATCTATTACGCGCCGAACAATGCCGTGCTGACAATTGTGGGTGATTTGGAGGTAGCGGAAGGGCGCGGTCTGGTCGAGAAGTACTTTGCCGGAATTCCACGCCAGCCGGATCCGCCACCAGTGGACGTTAGCGAGCCTGAAGAGGTGGCCCAACCGCGGGAAACCTACTACGACAAACTCGCTCCGGCGCCGGCGTTCATTCTGGGCTGGAAGATTCCGCCGCGAAGGACGCCAGAGTATTACGCCCTATCGCTGGCCGGCGACCTGCTGTTCGCGGGCGAAAGCTCCAGGTTATACCAGAAGCTGGTTAAGGGGGACGAGTCGGTTGTCTCCATTCAGGGTGAAGTCGACGATCGACGTGGCCCGTCTGCCTTGTACATTTTCGCGCTGCCCAAGCCGGGGAAGGACGTCGCGGCAATACGAGAGCAAATCGTCAACGAGATGAGGCAACTGGCTTCCGCTGGTCCGACCGACGAAGAAATGGAGAAGCTGCGCAACACTTTGTGCAATGATTCCGTGCGTGGCCGGCAATCAACTCTTTATCGCGCACAGAGGATTGCCGAGTTCACGCTTTACGACGGCGATCCGCATTTGTTCGACCACGAACTGGATTATTACCTAAGGGTGACGCCCGACCAGATCAAAGCAGTCACGAAATCATTTCTCGACGTCGACAATCGAGTTGTGCTCGACATCGTGCCGGTGACAAACGCGACGGAAGCAAGCGAGGGAAGATGAACCAACCGGAAGACTTTCGCCGTCACGCGCCACCGCCGCTGCCGGCTCGTCCGATGCACATTCCGACCGCATCCGAGACGACGCTGTCTAACGGACTCACGCTCGTAATCGTCGAAGACAAACGCCTGCCCCTGGTGAGTTATCGGCTGGCATTTCGCACCGGTGATGCGCACGATCCGAAAGGGCTGCCGGGTCTTACTGACATGATGTCCGGACTGCTGACCGAAGGGACTGAGTCGCGAACCAGTCGTCAGATCGCGGAAGAGGTCGAGCGTATGGGCGCAACGCTGCATGCGGGCGCGAGTTCTGACTATACCACCGTCTCCGCCTCTGCGCTCTCAACGTTCGGCGACATGATCCTCGAACTGATGGCCGATGTAGTATTGCGTCCCTCGTTTCCCGAGAATGAAGTCGCACTAAGAAAGCAGAACACCAAAGAGAGTTTGAAACAACAGCGCGCGCAACCATCGTTTTTGGCGAACGAAATGGTTTCGGGCGTAATGTTTGGCGAGCACCCCTACGCGGCAATTTCGCCGACACCGGAATCCATTGATGCAACGACGCGCGATCGGCTGGTTGAGTTTCACCATTCGGCTTTCGTGCCAAACAACGCAGTGTTTATTGTTGCCGGCGATGTTGAGCGCCCTGCGATCATAGCATGTATCGAGAGGCTTTTTGGGAGTTGGCAGAGTGCTGAAGCCAAACAGGACGAGTTTCCTTCTCCACCGGCGCGAGCCGGCCGCGCTGCATATCTTGTTGATCGTCCCGGTTCGGCTCAGTCCAACATCGTCATTGCCAATACAGCGATAACCCGCACCAGCCCCGACTATTTCCCGATGCTCTTGATGCATACGGTGCTCGGCGCCAACGCTTCGTCACGCCTGTTCATGAATCTGCGCGAGGAGAAAGGCTACACCTATGGCGCCTATTCGAGTCTGGACGCGCGGCGCACGGCGGGAACCTTTCGCGCTTCTGCTGAGGTGCGCACCCCGGTCACTAGCGACTCGCTAAGAGAGTTTTTCTACGAGTTGGAAAGAATCCGGACCGAACCGGTTTCAGAAAAAGAGATCACCGACGCCAAATCTTACCTGACCGGCGTGTTTCCGATCCGTCTGGAGACGCAAGAAGGCTTGATCGATCAACTGGTTCAAATAAGAATGTTGGGCCTGCCAGACGATTACCTGGAGACGTACCGCGACCGCGTGCAAGCCGTGACGATCGAGCAGATTCAGAGTGTCGCGCAAAAGTATGTGAAGCCGGACGAGGCGGCGATAGTTGTCGTTGGCGACGGCGCCCAGGTGATTGAGCAGCTCAAGCCTTACTCGGGAGCGATCGAGATCTACAACACGGCGGGCAAACGAAAAGAAGCGACAAACGGGAGTTCTTCAGCAGGCAGCCCGGGAGTTGGCCCCGCTGCTCTCGCGGGAACGTGGGCCCTCGAGATTCAAACACCGTTTGGCCAAAACATTCCCGCGACACTTAGGATCGAGCAAGAGACGGACGGCTTCCGCGGGAAAGTTGAGTCGGAGATGGGCGAGGGCGAACTCGCTAATGTCAGCCTGGACGGCAACCAGTTTCAGGCAAGCTTGTCCTTCGACATGGATGGACAGGCGATCGAAGGACAGGTCACGGGCGCTGTCGATCAACAACAAATCGACGGCAGCATCAGTCTGCAAAACTCTCAACCACTGCCTTTCACCGGTAGCCGAGCGGAATAATTAAGCCTTCAGGAATTCAATCCACTTCACGCGGTTCGGTAAGTAACTTCAGGCCATCGAGAACCTGACGAACGCGTTGCTTTGATAAGGTACCGACATGTTCACTCAATTGGTTCTTGTCCACAGTGAAGAGCTGTGAGACCACGACGACACTCTGTTTCGGCAGATTGCTTTCGCCGGGTTCAAGTAGGACGTTGCCTGGCGCGCTGGCGCGGCGAAGATTTGAGGTTAGCGCGCAGACAACAACTGTATTGATCCGGCTGCGGTTGAAAACGTTATTCTGAATTACCAAGTGCGGATGGCGGTAACCGGGACCAGAACCAGTCGGTTCGTCAAGCTCAATCCAGAAAACATCTCCTTGATTGATTACCATTCATCCACAACCTTGCGGTGCTGACGTCGCATTTTGTGGAGCCGTTCCTGTTCGGCAGAGTCGGGCGGTTCTTCGTACGCCTCGTTAATCCTGGCGAGCAATCGTTGACTCCGATGCCGATGAAGGTAGTCTTCCAACGCCAAGACAAACAGCCGACTACGTGACACTTTCATTTCTTGAGCCAGCGTATCGATCTGCTCGAAGAGTGATTCTTGCAGGGAAATAGCTGTCTTGATATTCGCCATATGGTTATACCCATCTAAGTACTGGTAGTATAACCGTCTGACATACTTCCGTCAATACCGCTCTTGCCGGATTCGCTTGGTGGATCTTGGATAAATGGCGATAAATGCCAGTTCTTTTGAGTAGCCCGGGCGAGGGGCCCTTATCGCTCGTAGCGCAGCACGACGCCGTCACCACCAACTGCCCAGCCGACCTTTTTGCTGAAGTACAGCCCGTAAAGATTTTGTTTCGTCGAGTTCTCTTGTTGAATCCAGGCCCGGCCGCCATCGTCTGAGCGCAGAATCACGCCGCCGCGGCCGATAACCCAGCCCTGATCTTCGTTGACGAATTGCACGCTCAAAAGCGTGGCGCGCACTGGCGATTCAACCGGAGTCCATGTTTCGCCGCCGTCCATGGTTCGGAGTATCGTGCCGCGCTCGCCTACAGCCCAGCCTCTTCGCTCGTCGCGAAAATCAACGTGGTAGATCGTATCCTTCGTGCCCGAGCGTTGCGCCATCCAGTTTTGTCCGCCATCAATCGTGTGCAGGATCACTCCCTGCGCGCCCACGATCCAACCTCGCTTCTCGTCCACAAAATCTATGTGAATCAGTTCAGTGCGACTGGGCGCGCGCTGTCGCTGCCAGGTGTTTCCGCCGTCCTCCGTATAAACGAGAATGCTGTCGGTCACTCGATCGTTCTTGCTGACTGAGCCAACGACCCAGCCTTTCTTCTTGCTCGAAAAGCGCACGCTGTAAAGCTCGGCCGTGGCGCCGTTAAATTCCGCGGGCTGAAAACGTCGCACCTCAGTCCAGCGCGTGCCGCTGTCTCGCGAAATGAAAATCGCGTTGCCCGCCAGTAGAAAGCCATCTTCCTTGCTGCGAAAGTAGATGTCGTTGATCGCGTCCGTAATGCCCACCGCTTGCTGGACCCACGTGCGCCCGCCATCGTCGGTGCGGCTCAGGAACCCATTATCGCCGGCCACCCAGCCGCGCTTGTTGTCGAGGAAATAAACCGTGTTCAGATCTTTGCCGGCTGGCCCGATTCGCGTGGGCGTCCATCCTTGCTGCGCGAGAGCGGACAGAGCGCATAGCAAAAGCACTATTGGAATTGCGATGCAACGCTTGCGAGTTCTGGTGTGTTGAGTGGTCATTTGCTCTTGAAACGAAACAAAATGAAACCGCCAAAGAACGCCAGGTCAAAGACAGCGCGACTGAAAGACCAAAACACTGCGATCCTCATTCTGCGGTTAACGAACCTTGTACCCTAAGTTTATCGCTTAAGACAAGAGCCACGCATCAGGATTTCCCGACGCGTGGCCTCAAGCTGACCGTGTTGAGTGTCTTTACTTCCTCATGGCTTTGTCGTCGTCACGCGATACACCCGGCCTTCGAAGACGACGATTACCCGTTCACCCAACGAGAAGAACTGCGCCAGACCGGGCTTCTGCTTCAACAACGCAAAGGACTCGTCGCTGCCAAACGTCACCGTAGTCTCCGGCAAACGAGCTTCCGCCTTGAACTCTGCGTCAGTCCAGACGCCTTCGCGCAAGTAAAAGGTCTTGCCGCCGACTGTCTTCACGGCCGAGGATAGCTCGGCGTCCTGCTCCACGCGCACCG
This sequence comes from Pyrinomonadaceae bacterium, assembly GCA_041499185.1. Classification (GTDB taxonomy): domain Bacteria; phylum Acidobacteriota; class Blastocatellia; order Pyrinomonadales; family Pyrinomonadaceae; genus JAOAPY01. The sequence goes on from JBGQJU010000078.1 coordinate 9,424, forward strand.
TTTCTTGTTGTGCTCGCGCGCGTTTGCTTTGTTGCACGCCAGCCATGCCGGTGATCGCGTTCGCATCCACCTTCGGTGACGGCGGCGAGGCATTTCCAATTCCGCCAGCCACACCAGCCGGCCGGCGACCGTTTATCGGCGAATTTGTAACATCACGCACCGCCGCATTCGGCTCGAGCGCCAAATACGAAGTGTACGGCGTCACGATGCCATAGCGCGTTCCCAGATCAACCACTTCATCGCGCAACTCTTTCTGCTCGCCGTTGGTGCGAATCTGTTCCATCAACCAACCAACGCGGCGTGTGGCCCACAAGCGCGGCAGAAAATCATTTTTCTCTTCGCGGAGCGGAAAGTGCAGATTGCTATAGAAAAAGCTTCGGCTCTTTCCGTTACTCGTTCCGGTCAAAAGCAGCCGCACGTTGTTCATGTCGCTGGGATTGCGGTACCGGCCGATCAAAGTTAACTGCGTGCCCCGGAAAAGATCAGGCAGGTTGCGTGGGTAAACCAGATCAGTTTCTATGTCGGACATATCAAGTTTCAGATCCGCCAAAACTGGATAATTGATCTTCGCGAAGAAGTTGGAAACTTTAACTTCCAAATCCTCCTTTGGCTCAACGTAGTCGGCGACGCCGCCATTTTCCGCCGCAAGTTTATCAAGCAGCGCGGTGTTGACGTCGTATCCTACGCCGAAGGTGAACAAGCGCACTCCCGAGGGACGCGCTTGTCGCACATTGTCCTCGATACGCGTGATGTTGGTTTCGCCGACCGTCGGCAGGCCATCGGTGAGAAAGACTAAAATCTTCGGCCGATTTCCGATTTCAAACTGGCGCAGCGCGATCAACGCCGCCTGATTAATATTCGTGCCGCCAACCGGCCGCAGCGACTGGACGAAGGTTTCGCCACGCTTGCGTCCCTGATCGTCCGCATTGACCAATCCCGTTTCCATCAAATGCTCTTCGCCTGAAAACGAGATCACGTTGAAACGATCCTGCGGCCGCAGAATTCTGATACCGTAAAGCAGCGCCGCGCGGGCCTTTTCCATCTTGCCCTCTTCGGCCATCGAGCCCGACGTGTCCAACACAAACACTATGTCCTTTGCGGTATATTCCTGCTCGGACCAGTCGTCCTTCGGCGAGATCATCAAGAGGAAGTAACCGTCCTTCCCTGCTTCGCGATCCGTCAGGAGCGAGACGCCGAAATCCTGACTGGAGATCGCGTAGAAAAGTTGGAAGTCCTGGGGCTCTTTGCCGCTGCCTGATTCAAAGGAAATCATTGCGCGGCGGTCACCGTTGCGTTTGATATCTACAGCGTGGCTGGGCGAATAGATGTTGCGCACTGCATCTTTGCTTTCCAATTCAATGCGGCCTGAAACAGATCCGATCTGCGTCAACTGCCGGCCCACGCCGAGTGGGTAACGATACGCAACGGTTTCTGATTGCGCTTCGAGGACTTGGGTGTAAGTCAACTCGAGCTTCTTGTCCGAGTGCGCTGGAATAGGAAAGATGCTGGCTTGAAACAGATCCTTGCCGGCGTATTCGAGCAGGCCGGGATCACGCTGACGTCTGACAATCTCGTCGTAAATGCGTCGCGCCTCTTCGCGCGAACGAACTTCGCCGACCAAACGCCGATCACCATCCCAGATCGCAAACTCACTGATCGATGCTGATTCAGGCAGCGGGAAGAAATAAGTGCCTTCAAGCACGGCGTCTGTGTCATTGCGAAAGATTTGTTCGACGTGCGTGGTCGCCACCTGCGAAACAATCTTTGTATCTATCTTGATCGATTTGATTGGCAGCGAACGCGGGAGCGTAACGGGACGAGGCGGACGCGGACAGCGCTCGCACGGCCCGGGCACGATTACGCCTTGAGCGTGTGCCGCCAGCGCAATGAAAAGCAAGAACAAGAGCGTTAAAGCGTAGTTTCCGATTCGCATTTTCTTCTTCTACTCCTTCGAGGTACTGGCGGGTCCAGCCCGCGGTCATTCGATGCTTAGAACGCCGGGCGCGGGGTTTCTTGCGAGCCAGTGCTCAAGAAACCTCCTGCGGCCGCACCCCTAATGCAGCTCCCGCAAACGCTTGTTCTTGATCGTCACGAACGCCGCGTACAGAACCACTGCCAGCCCGCCCGCCGCGAGCGTGTGCGGTGCGCCGAAGCGATGTGAAGCTATCCCGGCAATCAAATTGCCGATGGGCATCGAACCGATGAATGAAAGTATGAACATGCTCATCACCCGGCCGCGCATCCGATCAGTCACCAACTGTTGCAACAGCGTGTTCGTGACCGCCACTGAAGTAACGATTGAAAGGCCGACCCCGAAAAGGAAAATGAGGGACACCGTCAGGCGCGTCGATAATGAGAACGCGATCAAACAAACTCCGAACGCCAGCGCGCCGCCAAGGACCGACCTACCCTTTCTCTTGAAGTCGCCGAGGTAAGCCAGCAGCAACGCGCCAAAGAATGCGCCCGCGCCGGCCGTTCCCATCATCCATGCCAGACCCGTCGCGCCAAGATGAAAAATGTCTCGAGCGAAGATGGGCACGAACGTCAAATAAGGCGCGCCGAACAAACTGTTGACTGCCGAGATCGAAAGCAGCGTGAAGACCCGTGGGCGATTTCGCGCGTACTGGAAACCCTCAATCAGCTCGTGCCATAGCGCCCGCCGGTCACGAACCGGGCGCACTTTCTCGGCAGCCGCGGATCTACCTGGCTGATCGAAACGGACCATCGCCAGCGCGACCACCACCGCAATGAACGAGAGCCCGTTAGCGTAGAAACAGCCCGCGAGTGTGAACAACCTGAAACCGACACCGGCAAACACCGGCCCGATAACGCGCGAGAGTTGAAACTGCGTCGAATTCAGTGCCACGGCGTTCGCCAGATCTTCGCGCCCGACCAGATCGAACGTCATTGCCTGATACGATGGACCGGCCAGCGACATACAACATCCAGTCACAAACGAGAACACCAGGATCATCCAGACGTTGCTGCTCCAGACGTCGCCAGCTTTGTGGATCACGCCGGTGCTGATGAGCACTGCGAGCCCAAACGCGGCCGCGCCCGCCACGACCTGCGTGTACAAGAGCAAGCGCCGGCGATCGACAAGATCCGCAAACACGCCACCGGCAAGCGTAAGCACCATCCCGGGCGCCAGGGCCATGAATCCATCGAGTCCCAACCAGAAGGGCGAGTCAGTGAGTTGCAGCACCAGCCAACCCTGCGCCACGGCCTGCATCCACGTGCCGATGTTTGAAAGAAACGCGCCGGTCCAAAACAGACGGTAGTTGCGGTGCGAGAGCGCGCGAAACATTTCTCGCCGACGACTAGTGGTTGGTTTCACCGCTTCAACTTTAGTAGCTTCCGTCACCATGCTCAATAGTTCTTACCATCGCATCATGAAAAGCGCCAAGCTGCGACGCATGGGGACCTTGAGGCAAAACCTCGCCGTGAATGTCTTGCGGCTCTGCCGTCGCACCAGTGCGGTAACGCCGTGCCTTACCGAATGGGTCAAGTCTTGAATGTGAGAGGCTGCGCCTCGGAGGCATAGCCTCTGGAATTCAAAAGAATCTGTCACGGTAAGGCAGAGCCTTACCGCCACTGGTGCGGCGGCGGAGCCGCAATGACCCGTTCAACACTGTCATTAGCTTTTGCGTCTCTCATCGGACTCATGTTCTAATCACCGCTCTCGACTTTCGCAAAGGAGAATGAAAGTGAACTTGATCTCAACCTGCTTTCGACGATTTCTCATTTCTATTGTTCCGACGGTGATCATTTGTTGCCTGGTACACGCCACAGCTTTTGGCCAAGGCAATGCGCAACCAACACCATCTCCGCCACCAATGCAGAAACCACAAACCACTCCCACACCAACGATACCGCCCGCGAATCCGGCGGACGTTGGTTCAATGGATGCGATCATCGCCGCCGTTTACGATGTCATTTCCGGACCAGCCGGAAAGAAGCGCGATTGGGATCGCATGCGCTCGCTGTTTGTTGCCGGCGCGCGATTGATTCCCACCGGCCCCCGACAAACGGGCGGCTACGGCTCGCGCGTGCTTACGGTTGATGAATACATTGAAAGGGCCAGCGCGGCTTTTGAGAAGCAGGGATTCTACGAACGCGAGGCGGCCCGCAAGGTTGAGATGTTCGGCCAGATCGGGCACGTCTTCAGCACCTACGAATCACGGCACGCACCTGAAGAGGCGCGCGCCTTTCAACGCGGCATCAACAGCATTCAGTTGATGAACGACGGTCAGCGCTGGTGGATCGTGACGATCTTCTGGCAGGGCGAGGATGAAAAGAATCCGCTGCCGGAGAAGTATTTGAAGAGCGGTTAATCATAAACACCACTAAGACACAAAGGCACTAAGGGATTGTGGAGAAGAGAGACGGCGTGGCATTTCACCTGTCCTCTGCTTTCTTTTTTCTTGCCCTCGTGCCTTCGTGTCTTTGTGGTCAAAAGCATTATTCGCGGCGCCATTCGGAAAGCGGTCCGCCATCGCCGCCGCGATGCCTGGCTACAATCTCTGCCAAAATAGCCAACGCCACTTCTTCAGGTGTGACAGCGCCAATGTCCAAACCGATCGGAGCGTGAACTTCTCTTAACTTCTCTTCATCCGCGCCTGCCTGACGCAAACGATCGAGCACTATGTTTGTGCGGCGCTTGCTGCCAATCAGTCCAATGTAGTCGGCGTTGGTGATGATCACTGCACGCATGCATTCTTCGTCTTCGTTGTGGCCGCGTGTGACGACGGCAACGGAAACGCCGCGGCCATTGCCAATCGCTTCGCGCACAGCGTCGCCCCAAGTATCGGCTGCTATCAATTCAATCTTCTCGTCCGGAAAGCGCACGCGCGTAACAAACTCCGCCCGGTCGTCAATCAGAGTCGCTCGATAGCCGAGAAAGCTGGCAAGCTTCGCGAGCGCTGCACCCACATGGCCGGCGCCGCAAATCACCAGGCGCGGCTCCGGTTGGATGCGTTCAAACAAGACGCGTGCCTCGGACCATTGTGAAAGTTGGGGACCGAATTCCTTTACCTGAAAGACATGAGCGTCGTCGCGCGACTCGAGAAAGACTTCGGCAAAGTCAACTACCGCCCGATCCAGTTCACTGTCGCCCAGGCTTCCCGTTGCCTGCGAGGACCCCTGCGCGAGCAACTTTGCCCCGACACCTGTCGGCGCTTCGATGAGCGTTGCCAGCGCGGCAATGCCACCTTCATCAAGCACACGCTCAATCGCTTCGGTGATAAGCCTCGATGGAGTATTGTTTCCGGAATCCTGCATGGACTGTCACTAAGGCCGGGAAGTCATTTCTGAGAGGAAGAAGGTTTGCGCAATCCAATGGCTGCGGCCGTGAGTCGCACGAGCCACCACGGACCGACCAGTAGATACATGGGATTCTTGAAAAACGCCGGCTGATTACCTTCGATCGCATGACCCGCAAACTGCAACGTCCAGCCGGCGACCAGCAGCGCCAGCGCCCAACGCCAGTTGAAGAAAAAGAGGGGCAGCGAGATCACAATCAGCGGAATGCCGACGCTATGCGAAAGTCTATTCAGCCGATGCCGGTGCTTGGCTTTGTAATTTTCGATAAAGGATTCAGGCATCTGTTTTCTGCTTTAGCTCGCACTTTGTTATTCGTTAAGACACGCGCGCTTGCAGTTTGCCTTTGTGTTGACGCTCAGCCATAGCCAACGCAAAAAGTGAATTGACGGCTTGCGAAAACCTGTCGGCCCCACCAGGCTCGAAGTAAATCTCTCCGCATTGCGAACAAACCCAGGCTCGTATGCCAGAGATCTTGACCTTTACTCCCTCTCTCTCAAATTCCTGGGTGATCGTTTTTCTTCGCAGCCTTCCTTTGCATTCCGAACAAGGCGCTTTCATTAGCTCGTTCATTTCACTCGTCCTCGCTTCGTGTAGTAAGTCGGACTCTTCGTTCACGATCCACTGCCCTCGTTCCAAACATCAATAAAAATGTCCATAGTCCCACCGCAAACCATCCCTTCTTCGCTTGCTTCTTCCGCCGTCAGCGAGAAGTGATGAAGCGCAGATTTGCCTGAGCGCATTGCTTCGCGCGCTTCGGCCCAGACTTCGGCTTCGATGCAGCCGCCGCCGACTGTGCCCGCCACTTCGCCATTCTCGAAAAAGAGCATCTTCGCGCCGCGCTGTTGCGGCGTCGAGCCGCGCGTGTGGGCCACGGTCGCAACGACAACGCGCTCGCCCCGCGCGCCCGCTTCGTTGATCAAGCAATAGAGATCGCGTTGTGCAATGGTGCCCATGGGTCAGTAGTCAGTGGTCGGTGGTCAGTGGTCAATTGTCAGTCGCGCGCTCGAGGATGTTACATCTCTGGTTTGCTGATGCGCAACGACGGCACCCAATGCCCGCTAATCTCATTGCTAAGTTGGTCATCGATCATCAGCAATAACCTTAATCTCGGCGGTTTCCAAGGAAGTTTCGATCACCAGGTTGGCTTCCTCGCCAGACAGGATCAATCGCCGCCGATCACCATCTTCAAAGAAGTTAACTTCCGTGATCAAGCATTCCACCGGCGCTGGCGTAATGCGCTCCAGACCTTCAGACAATCGACCTTCCCGGCCCAACTGCTCTATCTCGCGGTTCAGTTCGTTTCTGGTTCCTGCGTCAGTCTCGAGATCATTGATTGCCGCGACCTGAGGCAACAACATCATCTGGCCATCGACGTAGATGGTCCAGACCAGTCCGATGTCCAGCAGGATGTGTAACGCTTCGTCAAAAACAAAATAGCCGAGCACCGTCGCGCCCAGGACATGCGCGATCACATGGTCCTGATGGGTGCTAGTTTCTTTTGGCTGCCAATGATCCGTCATTATGCGCCTCGCCTTCATAGTCCAGAAGACTCTTCGCCTTCAGCAAGGCAATCAGCGCCGACACCACACAACCTACTCCGCCCGTGACCACCGAAAGCGGCGCGCCAATCAAGGAAGCGACGGCGCCGGCCTCCACTTCGCCCAGCTGCGGACCGCCCATGAAGAAGACCATGTTGACCGAAGTCATGCGCCCGCGCAGATGATCAGGTGTGGCAAGTTGCCGAATCGTCTGCCGCAATACTGTGCTCACCGTGTCGGCCGCGCCAGTCAATCCGAGCATCAGCAGCGAGAGCCAGAAGACGCGAGAAAGACCAAAAGCGATCGTGGCCAAACCAAAGATCGCCACAGACCAGATGACCAGCTTTCCCTGCCGCCGAAACGTTCCGATGCGCGCCATCACTAGTCCGGTAATCACCGCGCCCACCGCCGGCGCGGCGCCCAGAAGGCCATATCCGTGCGCACCCACATTCAATATGTTGATAGCGAAAATCGGGAGCAATGCGGTCGCGGAAGCGAAAAAGGTTGCGGCGAAATCCAAGGTCATCGTCTGCACGATGATTGGCGTCTGCCGGACAAATCGCAGTCCTTCTTTGAGCGCTCCGAGGCTCACGCGTGAGGCGGGTTCGCCCTGGGCCACCCTAGGCCCGCTGGCATGCATCGCCACGAGCGCTGCTATGACTGCCAAAAACGAAGCTGCATTGATTCCATAGACGGCCGCCGGCCCATGACCGGCCAGCACAAAGCCGGCGAGTGCCGGGCCACCAATCATCGCGATATAGAAAACGACCACGCCCAGGCTGACCGCATTGGCAAAGTCGTGGATCGGAACCAGAGTGGGCATCAACGACTGGCGTGCGGGCGTATCAAACGCCGACGCAGCCGAGGCAATCCCTATCAAAAGGTAGATCGGCCAAACGCGCTTCAGTCCCGCGAGCGTAACTGCCGTCAGACAAGTCGCACTCGCAAGCATTACGCTCTGCGTCACGATCATCAACCGCTTTCGGTCGACAGCATCAGCGACCACGCCGCCGAGCAGCGAACACAAAATGATCGGCCCGCCGCGAAAGAGTCCGACCAACCCCACGGCAAACGCAGATTTGGTCAGCAAGTAAATATGCCAGTGGACCGCGAAGAGCTGCATCTGCGAACCGGTCACGGAGACGATCTGGCCGATCCACAGCAGCCGAAAGTCGCGATGCCGCAGCGCCGAGAAGACTGAGAAGCGTTCCCCTGGGCCCTTTTGTGCGCTAGGAGTAGAAGAGTTGATTGCGGCCATCTGAAAAGGGTTTATTTATAACCGCAATCGTCTGAAAAACAAAAAGACACGCACGCCGAGTTCAAAACGCGCGCGTCCTTTTTGGGAAGTGTAAGTACCCTGCCCGCCTATTGTCAGTCTTCCGTTTCGCGGACTGAGCACTCAATATCGCCGACGATGCCGGCGGTGTCGGCGAATCTTGTAAGCATAGATGGCCCCAGCCCCTGCGCCGGCTCCCGCGCCGATGGCCGCGCCTTTCTTGCCTCCGGCGATTGCGCCGACGCCCGCGCCCGCTGCGCTCGTTCCGGCCACCGTCAACTTATCTTTGTGTTTTTGCCAGAATGTGCGCCGATGACGACGATGACGCCTCGTCTGCGCGGATGCGGTTGGCAGCGCGAAGGCCAGAGTTACGAACATCAAAAAGACGGCGAGAAACTTCTTCATACGACCCATACGAACCCCCCTTTTATCGAGCCAACATTCGTTTCGGATCTTTGAGGTGCATAATACCCGGTCCAGAGATTGTAGGGAAGAGCCAGCCTCACTGCTGCTGAAGACACAAACGGGAGTGATATTCAACAGAAGTACACACCTCGTATTCGAATATGTCCTTTCTTGTCGACTCTTCGTAGCTCTGCCCAAAGTAAACCCGTGGTTTTTCGCCTAAGAAACGCGCAACGAGATCAGCCTGGTGATTGGCATGAGCATTGCCATCGCCACAGGCTCAATTGTTAGTTTGCACCGAATGAGCGAGTTCCTCAATTACTGAGCAGTTGTCCTGGAATGTATCGGAAAGGAGTTCTGTCATGAAACGAGAGGTGCGTTTCCTTAAGCGCGGTAGCAGACTTGTCATCTTTGTTGGGTGCCTGTTTTTGGCGACCTCGAATATCGCTGTCCGTGCAGCTGGCAAGGAAGGTGGTTACGCCGGTACTAAGGATCAGGGACACGATGAAGTCGTTTACAACTTTCTGAAGCACTTCTCCTACGAACAATACTATTATGCGCGAACCTTTCAGTTCGGCGACTATAACAATCAGCGTGTGGACGCGATGGACATTGCGATCTTTGCGGGACACGGCAACCAATGGTTTATCTCCACCACGGATGGCGGCGTCGATCTGAGCAGCGTGGGCAGTAGCCTCAACTGGGGGTGGGGTGACAATAACGCCGAGTTTGTCGTCTTCGAGTCTTGTGATGTTGTACCCAGCCCTATCGAGGTCTCGGACTGGTGGACCAAGTGGGTTCAAGAGCCTGGCGGTTCCTTCGACGGCCTTCATCAAGCACTCGGCTTTCGCACGCTTTCCTGGCAATCCACTGATCAGGATATTACGGACGACTTTGGTGGTCGAGTGCGTAATAACTCCGGCGTGTGGGAATGTTGGTTCGATGCAATAAATAATCAGGGCAGGAGCGACGAAATGGGCTCCGCGGTTATGTATCCGCCCGCCGATGGCGACACCTACTACAACTTTGTAGCGGATCCGCCTTATAACCATCAGAATCTTCGTGTGTGGTATCAGTATTGATCGGAAGCGAGGTGTGTCCATGTTTTCCATTCTAATCTCACGCCGCGTCTGGGTTCCTGCCGTACTGACTGTGGCAAGTTTGCTCTGCCTCATGGTCTACGCTCAGCGGCCCGAGAAGCCTGTGCTGATTCACTATCTTGCATCGGCGAAACCTGTTCATTTAGACAGAGAGCGGATCCAGACTTTTGTGGCGAAGCCCGGTCCTCCGCTTTCAGAGGAAGAGGCCACCCGCCTGGCGGAGAGGCTGTCTTCCTACACGAAGGCGACTCTTGTAAGACAAAAGGACCCCGGTGAAAAGCTGGATAGCCGCCTTTTGTTTCAAAACCAGAAGGATCCGTCCGCGACATTCGATATCAATCTTCGAACGGGAGAATTCCTGTTCAATGGGGGCCTGGCCCAATACAAGAAAGAAGAAGACACCGGGCGATTGCCAAGTTCAGAAGAAGCTGCGCGACTCGCGTCTGTACATCTAGAGAAACTCACAATGCTGCCGCCCCAAAACGAGCTGGTGCTGGCGCACGTGGGGGGCGTCAACATGGGCTTGCATCGTCCAGACGGGTCGACAAGCTTGTACCGGAAACTGGTGGTGGTACGTTACGATCGAACTTTGGCGGGCCTCCCGGTCCTTGGAGACTCGCGCGTTGTCTTGCGGCTGGCAGAGGGAGGAAGTCTCGCTGGCCTGATTCGCCGCTGGTCTCCGGTTGAAGGACGGAAAGTTCAGCCGGAAGAGTTGCTGGCGGACGACGTCATTGAGAAGAGTATTAAGGAACGGCTGTTGGCCGAAGGTAGAACCGCAACGAGCATCGTGGTCAAGTTCACTGACCTGGTACTTTACGACCATGGTAACGGAGTGATTGAACCAGCAATACATGTAGTTGCGGATATGCATTTCGAGGTGCCGGTTATGAACGGGCGAAGCGTCGGGGAAATACGAAGGCTCGATGTGCCCTACGATACCTTCCTACCGGTTTTGAAGAACTACAAGGCCAAGTATCCATTCATGCGAAACCCCGAGGCGACGAAACGCGTCCAGTCGGACCAACCCGTGCCGCTGAAGGAAAGAGAAACGCCGGCGAGTGAGACTACAGCGGGAGAAAAATCACCGGATTGACTTGCGCCGGAAAGCGAGATCGCAGTTCGGTGCCTCGTCAAGGCCTTCGGCACCTTTCCTAAGACATAATGCCGCGACTCTTGTGGTCGCGGCATTTCACTAACACTGCGAGGATGATCAAGCAGGTATTCGCTGCGCCTCAATCTTGGATGCTCGCCAACGCGCCACTATCGGCGAAAGCGCCCGTACATTTAGTAGCGTCGGTAGCCTTCATCATAGCCACGCAAGAAGCCGTCGCGATAAGCCTGTTGGTAAGTGCCTCGGGCGCCGAAAAAAGAGAGGAAGCCGGAGGCGCCTTGCCGGTAAAAGTGCGAACGCTCCGGATCATAGCTCTGTCCTCGGCGCGCATCGTTCGAGCCGGTGAAGAAGCCGTCCCGGTAACCACGCTCGTAGGCGCTGGCGCTATAGCCATAGTTGCCGTAATTCGAGTAGTTGTAAGCGCGCGTAGTGCGATAGACATATAGATCTCGATTGCGATTGCGGTCGCGGTTGCGATCTCGGTCGCGATCACGATCTCGGCCTCGATGGCGACGGCCATCACGATCGCGGTCCCTGTCGCGATCACGATCTCGGTTACCCGTCCAACCCTGGGAATTATTACCGCTGCTCTGGGAGTTGTTACCACTGGAGCGGTCACGATTCCCACGATTGCTATCGCTGCTGCCACGGCCTTGACTACTACCAGCGCGGCTTTGACCGCCGCCACTGCTGCGGGGCTGAACATCGGCTCGGCTTTGGCTACCACCGCCGCTGCGATGCCAACTGCCGCCACTGCTGCTGCTCACGCTACTGCTGCTGCGACCAGAACTGCTGCTGCTGCGACTACTGCCGCTGCTGCTACGGCTTGAGCTACTGCTGCTACTCCGACTTGAGCTGCCGCTACTGCTGCCGCCGCCCCCACCGCCGCCACCTCGCCGACCCTGCGCCGCAACTGTTAAGACCGACACGACTGTCACACCACAGACTAGCGAAGTTGCCAGGACAAGAGCGCCCGCCGTCCTCTTCAGATGATTTGTGTTCATAGCTTGCCTCCGTGCGCGGGCCGGGAAGAGTTTGATGCCGGCGCTCAAACCGAAAGTGTTACCGATTGGTGACCCGATTATACATCGGATCAGGTCAACGCGATAACACAATCCCGCCTGAGAGGCCCAACCGACCTTGCAACTAATTTCAGTGGTAACGAAATCTCAACTTAACCGCAAAGGTCGCGAAGTCTTGCGCAAAGGTCGCAGAGGAAAAGCCTTCTTTGCGTTCCTTTGCGAATTTCCCTCGCGTCCTTTGCGTTGAAGTTGGCGTCTTGGGTCAGGGAAGCAAACGTCTTTGCGTGAGTTGCTACTTTCTTACAAACTTTAGCGCCACACCGTTCATGCAATAGCGCAGTCCTGTCGGTTCTGGCCCGTCATTGAAAACATGGCCCACGTGGGCGTCGCATCTGGCGCACAACACCTCAGTCCGCGTCTCGGGCAAGCTGTTGTCAACCTCCTCACGCACATTTTCTTTGGCAATCGGCGCCCAAAAACTGGGCCATCCCGTGTGCGAATCAAACTTGGTCTTTGAGCTGAACAATGGCAGTTCGCAGCCGACGCATTCAAATATGCCTTGCTCGTGAATGTCATTGAGTGGACTCGAGTAGGGCGCCTCAGTTCCCTTTTGCCGCGTCACCTGGTACTGCTCCGGCGTGAGAATTCGTTTCCACTCTGCATCTGTCTTGATCACTTTTTTGACTCCTTTAGAACCCGCGCTGTCTTTATTGCCATCTTGTAAAAAAGACCCGGACACAATCGGCCACCGCGAAAGCCCCGCAAATGCCCCCAGCGCAATTGATGATGAGAGAAAGTAACGTCTATTCATGGTTGAATCCTCAGTTTACTTCGGTGACTGCTGAGTCGATGTAATTACGGAACGAAGTAAATGAGTGCCCATACTTATTGTTCCTAATCTTCCTCGGAGAAGAGAGCCTCAATGTCTCTGGCACTGTGCAGCACGCGAATGATTTCAATTCCGTCCTCGAGCGGGCGATAGAAAATCAGATGCTTAGGAAAACCTTTCACGCGCCAGAGCCTGATTCCCGCAAGTTTGGGGTTTTGAAACTCGCGTCTAGTTCCCATTAGCGGCATGCGTTCGAGATCTCGGAAGCTTTCTTCCGCTGAGTCAAGAAATCGAAACGCCGCATCCAGGTTGTCTAGCGCGATGTAGTAAGCGAGGTCGATTAGATCCTGTAGAGCCGCATCTCTACGCAGGATGCTCATGAGGCTTTTCGGTCTCTCTTTGCGATCCGCTGCTTCAATTCACCGCGAACATGCTCCCAATCTTTACTTTCGAGCGTCGATGCCTCAGTGGAAAGCCCTTCGAGAAGCAAAGCTTCCAACTTCTCCTCAGCCTTGCGCTTTTGTTGTTCTAGCAAAAGGGCTCGGAAGTACTCGCTGGCTGTGCCGTAACCGCCTTCGCCCACCTGCTCGTCAACGAAGTCTTTCATTTGATCGGGGAGTGAAATGTTAATCGTCGTCATTCGAGTAGAACCTCTCTTGGATCGCCTTATGGTGACATTTCCGGCGCTTGTTGACAATACCTGATGCGGCTGTGCTGCTCGATGCGCCGCAAGGCCCCGCCTTCACCGAGATTCGTGCTGGGAGCGCGCGGACGTCCCGTCCGCATTGAGCGCTCGGGGCAGTAGCCCGACCGTAAGGGAGGGCTTGGGTTTTGTCAGTGCCATCCCCGTCAGCGATACAGAACCAAGAACGGTAGCGACCGGACATATCGAGTCGCCCTTCTTTAACCCACTCGCTACTGCTCGGGGTTCTGTACGAGACGGCCCAGCCGCAAAGAGGTCCGCGTCAGCGCACGGGGCAGAAGCCCGGCCGTTAGGAGGGCTCAATCAGTCATTCACGACTTACGGCCTTTGTGATCCATTCACGATTTTCGATTCACGATTCACGGCCCGTCGCGGCTCTGCCGCTCGATGTGCGGAAGGCCTCCGGCCTTCCGGCAAGATTGTTTGATTCAGTTGGGGCTACGCCCCAAATTCGGGGCATAGCCCCAAAAGAAATAAGGAGCCACTCTCGGAAAGGCATAGCCTTTCCGCACATCAGGCGGCACAGCCGCGTTACTCCCTCCTCCGCTGGAGGAGGGTTGGGGTGAGGGCTTACACGACACTCTACACCCTCACCCTTAGTCCCTCTCCCAAACGGGAGAGGGAAAGATCGTCACGAAATCCTACCGACTCCTGAGTTCTGTTCTTGATCCATTCACGATTCACGATTCACCATTTACGGTTCTTAATCGATTCACAGCCCGTTGCGGCTGTGCCGCTCGATGTGCGGAAGGCCTCCGGCCTTCCGGCAAGATTCTTTGATTCAGTTGGGGCTACGCCCCAGATTCGGGGCACAGCCCCAAGAAACAAAGAGCACTCTCGGAAAGGCATAGCCTTTCCGCACATCAGGCGGCAAAGCCGCAGACCGCTTTACGCAAGATTGACTCGAGTCAGCAACCGGGGCAGTAGCCCGACCGTTAGGGAGGGCGTGCTCGTCCGCGCCAGCGGACGAATGAAATTAGACAGTATCGCAGAAACGCTGTTGCTTTCCGTTCTAGAAGCCCGTAGACTTCGGCACCATGAAGATGGTATGCCTCATCGCGTGCCTTTTATTATCATTGACGACCGCAGTTGGTCAGGTCTCACAGTTAAAGAACAGCGACATCGTCGACTTAAGTAAGGCCGGTCTTTCGTCTGAGAGCATAATAGCAAAGATAAAAAGATCGGAGTGCAAGTTCGAGACAGAGCCGGGTGATCTGGTGAAGCTGCGAGGGGCGGGTGTCTCAAGCGAAGTAATCCAAGCAATGATCGAGTGTGAGGCCCCCAAATCCGCTCCCGAAACTCCAACTCCAACACCGTCGTCGCAAGTTACAACTGCAAGCTTGGCGATTCAGGCAGGCATCGTCTATAAAATTGGCGCCCCACAGGCAGTCGCGCGCACGGCCTTTCTGATTTTAGACGATGATCCGATCAAGATTGTGACGAACGCTGGCATACAAGGTAAGAAACCGTGGGCCGCACCTCGAATGGGCATTCTGGAGAGCCTTCTGTTTATGAATATGGGTGGTCAGTGGAATGATGGCGCAGCGGCTCTCGCAGCACTAAAGAGGCACGTTGTTGCCAGCGGCACCACTGACTTCAACGGAACTCTACTCTTCACTGGCCTGCCCGCAAATAAACGAATTTACATCTTTGGTATTGCCCAGACTAGGGGCGGATGGGCAGTCTGGGATTTGTGGTACGAAATACCAGCGGGGCAGGTATGGGCTGGTGTCCTCGATCAGAACAACGCAGCTATCATTTACTAATCACGCGACCACCCATACCCTCTTCTAGTCCTCGTCCGAAGAGATTTCCAACAAGAAACGCATCGCACTTTCGACCCGGATTTGTAACGCCTTTAGTTGGCGGCGCGTAAACTGGGCTGCGATTTTGTGCGTTCCCTCATGGAATAGCTGGAAGAATTCGAGGACCGCATCAATGTCCTTATCTACAAACTGCTCGAAGGGCTCGTGGTCGATTTCACGGCAGATGTAACGTAGCCGCGCCCTTCGCGTAGGACGACCTTTTGCAAAGTCCTGATGCGAAGTGCTCCACCCCAGAATTTCGTTATCAGGCGCCAACATGTGCAGGACGTGCGTGAGCAACTCTCTGAAGGATGCACTGAAGTGACGAACGCGATCAGGATTGCTTGAAGTGAGAGCTTGTCGAGCACCGCGCAGAAGCTCCACCAAGTCTGGATCTAAACGCGAGAGCAAATAGTCGAGTGGTTCCCCCGTTTCCCTCGCGACATAGTCGTCATCAAAGTCATCTAATTCGGCTGAAGTCACTGAGCGAGTCAGCACAGCGCCATTGTAGTACTCGACGCTTGGCATTCTAACAAGTGAAGGCCGGAAAGACAGGATGCGGGTATGCTCGTTTTCAAACGACTCGAACAGGTTCTGATATGATCTTGAAAAGCCTGCGAACCCTTCCGCAAGGGAACTGCTGACTTTTGCTGAAATCCCCAACAACTCTCCGACTTGCTTTCCATGAATCTTACCCGCAACAGTCTCAGCAATTGAAGACACGCCTGAGATAGAGGTGAAATGTGATTCGAGCTTCGTCAGACCAGCGACTTCTACAAATCCCTTAACCAATGATTCGCGCGGGATCATCCACCCTTTCGAGATCATGTTACCCAATTCGGACAACTTAAAACCTACTTGCGTGTCGGCGAGGATCTTCGATATCGAAGCGTTCGCGGCTTCCGCGGCTGCCAGGAATGAATAACCGTTTACGTTGCCGCCGACCAGTTCTGACAGCTTCACGGCCTTTTGCGCCGCCACGATCGAAGTGTTCGCAATTTCGGCTGCTGGTAGACATGAATTACGATCGATACTTCTGGCAACTAGTTCTGACATGTTCACGGTACTTTGCGCTGCCACATCATTCCAAATATTGGAGGCTCGCGCTGCGATAAGATCGTTCATAGAGCGTTCGTGAATCGCAAGGAGGTTTTGAAATTGGGAACTAATTCTCTCGTGTTCACGAAGCGCAAAAGAGGCGCCATACAGATCATCAAACGCGTTTCTCATTCCGACCCTCCTTGCATTGAAGAAGCGACACAATTAACGGACAACAGCCCTGAACTATCGAGCCTATTCAGCGCCGTCAATTCAGTGAACGAAAATAAAATACTCAGTTTCCTACTTACACTTGCTGTACCCACAGTCCCGACAGAAATCACACCCACTCGCGTGTTCGAGTTGCCCTTTGCATTCGGGGCAGATGCCGATCATGGAGGACATGATAGCGCCCGATAAGTGCTGAGTGCTGAGTGCTGAGTGCTGAGTTTGTTTACCCAACGCGCGCGCGGAATCGGGGCTGCCGGTCAGGCGACGGTTGGTGATCATAATGCACTCGGCGACGGCTTGTTCGGGTGAAGTTAAGAGCCGCTCGTTGAACCAGACGGCGTGGGTGCCGGTGACTTTGTTCAGGCTGTAGGCAACTTCGGCGGCATCGAAACCACCGCGCAACATCTTGGACGCGAGCAGACCCACGCCGCCGCTGATTGGACCGGTGGCAAACACTTCCTGAATCATCTGGCTGTCGTGATTGACTGTTACGTAGAGGTTCCGACCGTCAAACGGAATGCGCCACGTCGCGCCGCGCAATTCGCGCGGACGCTCGATGCGAATCGCCGCCGCCGTATCTGCCTGTGCCTGCTGTCTCGCCAACATTTCCGAGTCTATTCCCATTGGCTCAAGATGCGCGGCGTCGGCATGGCTGGCGGGAGGCTCGTCAAGAATCTCAACCATCGCTTCCGGATTGCAGGCCAATTCGCTCTTCTCTTCGATGTTCGCCGAACCGTCCACCGAACTCTTCATCGAAGTGAGCACCTGATTGTCGCGCGAGCCGTCGCGATAGTAACTGACCGCCTTGCAGCCAAGCTGCCGCGCCAGACGATAGAGCGCATCGACCGATTCGACAGAGTCATTGATACTGCCGTTGCAGGTCTTCGAGACGCTGTTGTCGACGTTGCGCTGCGCGGCCGCCAACACGTGCACGTGCTGCTCGGCGCTGATGTTCATCGCGGAGATGAAATAATCCGGCAGCTCATTCTCATGCTCGCAGACGTAGGCCGCGGCTTGATCGATTGAATCCTGCTCAGTCTGATCGACTTCAATACCCAAAGCGTTTGCCGCGAGCGTGTGCACGTAGGTGCGCGTGCCCAGCGTGTCCTTGCGCACATACGCCCAGGAGAAGTTTGGCTCGATGCCCGAAGAAGTTTCGGCGACAAGCGAGATCGTTCCCGTGGGCGCAATCGTGGTCACTTCATAGTTGCGGGGTGTCAGCGCGACTTCGCGCGGAATGCCAATCTGGTTATAGAGAAAATCGGCATAGGACTCTCGATTGGGATCGAGATCGGGGAATACTCCCTTTTCGGCTCCGAGCCGGATGCTTTCCAGCCAGGCCTCGCGGCGCACAAAGCCCATCACTTCGTCCATCAGGTCTATGGACTCGGCCGAGCCGTAGGTCACCTTCAGATTCACGCACAGATCGGCAAAACCCATGATGCCTAAGCCTACGGGCCGCGTGCGATGGACTACGTCGTTGATCTCAGGCAGCGGCCAGGCGCACGTGTCGATGACGTTGTCGAGGAATTGCGTGCTCAGGCGCGTTACATCGCTCAGCCGGTCCCAGTCGATGCGCTCGTTCTCCAAATCGTAAAACTTGTTCAGATCGATCGAGCCGAGATTGCACGAATTGGAAAAGTGCAGGAACTGTTCGCCGCACGGATTACACGAATAGATCGGGCCGAGTGAATTCATCAGGTGATTGTGACGGTTCACCTCATCGATGAACGCGATGCCCGGCTCGGCATACTTGTGCGCGCTGGCGATGATGCGGTTCCAGATGTCGGGCGCGAAGACCATGCCAGGCTTCGGCGGCTCTTCAATCGTGCAACCCGACAGATCGGTGCTAAGAAACGACTGCCGGTCGGGAAACGTTACCGTCGAACCGTCCAGCGTACGATAGAGAACGTACTCGTCATCGCGAATCGGATCGTAGATCGGATCGGTCCAGGGCTCGCCATTAAAATCAAGCTGGAACCACTCGTTGTTGTCCACCGCTTTCAAAAACTTGTCAGTGACGTTGACCGAAATGTTGAAGTTGGTTAGCGAATGCTGATCGTTCTTTGCGTGGATGAAACGCAGCACGTCCGGGTGCGTCACGCGCATCATGCCCATATTCGCGCCACGACGCACGCCGCCCTGCTTCACCACGTCAGTCACTTGGTTGACGATGTTCATGAAGGATACTGGACCAGAGGCTACGCCTCGCGTCGTGCTGACCATTG
>JBGQJU010000079.1:0-27721 GCA_041499185.1 Pyrinomonadaceae bacterium
CAGATGCCGGTGCGCGCGAACCTGATGGTCAGCGACGGCGAGGACGTCGAGGCCGGCGACATCATCGCCAAGATTCCGCGCGAGACCACCAAGACCAAAGACATCACGGGCGGTCTGCCGCGTATCGTCGAGTTGTTCGAAGCACGCCGGCCCGGCGAGACCGCAGTGATGTCGGAGATCGACGGCGTCGTGAAACTTGGTCCAATCGCCAAGGGCAAGCGCAAGCTGATCATCGTTGGCGACGATGGCGAAGAACGCGAGTACGACATCCCGCGCGGCACGCACATCAACGTGCAGGAAAGCGATCGCGTGCGCGCCGGCGAAGCGTTGATGGATGGACCGCTCAACCCGCACGACATTCTGCGCGTGCTCGGTATGAGTCGTTTGCAGGAGTACCTCGTCAACGAGATTCAGGAGGTCTACCGCTTGCAGGGCGTGAACATCAACGACAAGCACATCGAAGTGATTGTCCGGCAGATGCTGCGCTGGGTGAAGATCAAGGAAGTCGGCGACACCGAGTTTCTGCTCGAAGAGCAGGTGGACCGCTTCCGCTTCACGGACGAGAACGACCGCGTTCTTGCCGAGGAAGGCGAAGTCGCTCAGGCCGAGCCATTGTTGCTGGGCATCACGAAGGCTTCGCTTTCGACCGACTCGTTCATCTCCGCGGCTTCGTTCCAGGAGACGACACGCGTGCTGACCGAGGCGGCGATTTCCGGACGCATCGACTATCTGCGCGGCCTGAAAGAGAACGTCATCATGGGCCGCCTGATTCCCGCCGGGACGGGCATGGAGTATTACCGCAACGTCGACGTCGAACGCGACGAGACGATGGATCAGGCGCGCGAGCGCGAGCTTGATGAATTTCCCGAGATCGTCGGTGGCGTCGAAATACCAACGCCCACAACCCATACGACTGTCCCCGCCACCGGCGATGGCGATGTGGTCGACATGGTCGACGAGGTATTAGAGTAGCTGCGGGACAAGAGGGCACGTTGCATATCGCCCGCCCTTAGGGACGCCGCCTGGGACCCGCGGGCATCGCTTAGCGAGGAGTTGCTTTTTTGCGCGCGGGGAGGTTACGATAAATCCGCGGGCGGCTGTTTGACTCTAAGCATCCCCATGGTGTATAAGCTGCCCCGAGTCAAGATCCACTTTCTTGTTTGCCGCGTTGACGGAATGTCGAGGGGTTCGGCCCTTATGGTCCTTAGTTAGGGTGCCGCCATTAGGCTATCCCCCCGATAACAAGAGCATCTAATTCCGTTAGTGCTCCCCAATAAATTGGTGGGGACAAAGATCATGCTTAAATCAAGGGAATCTCTCTCCGCGCGAAATGCCGGTGTACCATCGGCGCTCGATAAGCTCATAACGGAACTCATAAGCAGCAAAATGGGGATAAACCCCGAACAAGTGACAACGGAATTCATTCACCTTTGGCGGGAAGAGAAGTTATACCCACAAGGCCGCTTTGAGTTCGGGACCACCTATTACGGCGGGTACAATGGCGTGGGGCGAAAGGTTCTGACTGCCGAGGACGTTATGGTTCAGAGCGACCGGGCAGAGGCCTTCTTTCGGAAACTTAGCAACGGTGACGAGCGGAAGTAGTATTAACCCCATGTTGAGGTTGCGTCCCCACACATGAGAGAGCCCCCTCACGACCTACCACCGACAGCCAACGCCGAAACGGCAGAGGGCGAATCTAGCCACGATCAATCTACACAGACTGCCAACCCACCCGAATTGGATGGAAGGCTGCAAGGGCCCGTTCATTTAGCCGATTCAGAACTGGTGATGGGCGTCGAGCGGCAGCTCCTGGAACAGTTCCTCAGCCTCATCCGCGACTGCTACGACAAGGTTGACAAGGCCACATTTTTTCTCGAAATGCGTACCGGAAAAATCAACGTGTCTGGTATTAAGAATGTCAGGGGCATCTTAAGCCACCTTGTGATGTTCCTCGACCCGAACGCACCACCTCAAAAACGCGAGGCGCAGCTAATAAGAGCGGAAGGACATATGCGCCGCGCGATCACTGAGCCTTATGAAGTTGCTCTGGATAGCCTGACAGTCGAATTTGAGGAAACCTACGAACGGTATAAGAAGGAAGTGCTGCCCGTTAAGGAAAGTCACGGTGCCCTGCACAGTGCGCCAAATTCTGTTTCGGTTGAAGCCAGGCTTCAGGAGATCAGACAGCTTGGATCAAAAGGTCGAGACGCAAAAGACAAAGCTCTTTGGACCCCGGAGTGGGACTCTGGGGTTTCTTGCTTTGTCGATGCCTTCGAGAAGCTCTTCAGTCTCAAATCAGAGATAGAAGGCCATTGCAACACGTATGACAGCTTGAAAAAGTCCGAACGCCTTACTCGGCTGCATTTTTTTGGAATCGCGATTGGAATATTGGGAATCATCGCGACTGTTCTTCTGGTCGTGATTCCGGGCTTGTCAGAGTGGATTAGAAGTCTTCCTCACGCTGTCCTTCATCTTGTGAGATAGCCGCTCGGTCCACCGGTGTACAAAAGGACTCTCACCCGTCGCCTCTTTCGTACGTTACTCCTCAAGTTCTTTTAGGGTTTCCTGAATCTGTTTCAACTCTTGCTCAGTCAGTCCCCAGACTTCTGCGGCTTGCCGGTCGATCTCTTTTTCGATCTTAGGCAGTTCACCCAGTTCTCCTTCAACGGCTGCTTTGTGTGCCTGCTCTGACAATTGAGCGAGGCGCTTGTGCGCCGCATTCGTGGCCAAGTAACTCGGGATGCGAACATTCTGAAAAACGTGCGGGTCTTGCTGGATGTTGATCGAATAAGCCCCAACTGCGAGGCGAAATGGCGAGGAGTTAGCGAGAGCACAAACGTAGTGGGCTTCACTTTCATCGTCGAATGGAATCATCATGATCTTATGATCCGGCACAAAAGGCTTATCTCCAGACATACCTACGACCGCACAACCAAAATCACCTTGCTCGGCCCACACGAGCTTGAAACGAGAAAAAGTGTACTCGGCCACATTGAACATGCTGTAGAACGCGTCAGATGATCGAAAATATCTTTTAAATGCTGCGCGCACCCTCAGCGTCGGCTCATACTTTTCTAGGTAGCCAAGGGTGCGAGGCCAGTGCTTCTTCATCTCAGACTCAGGGATTCCACGTCTTTTCTGGTTATCTTGAACCATGAGAAATCTTGCATCGTGATCTGGTTGAGTCCTCCACTTCCCAACCTCACGACCTCGCAAGAGTGGGTACAACAAGTCTGGCTCAATCTCATGCGTACCCGCTTGAATCTCTCGCTTTGCGCCTTCAGAGATGTTTCGTACCTTCACTGTTCCGTCTGTATTGTGCTGCAAAAGCTCTAGCCAATAGACAGCATTTGCGCCGCCCGAATATGCCCCTGCGTAAGCACGGTAATCACTCTTGCCGAGGAGCTTTCGCAGCGCGGTGAGTGCTTTCTTCTGCGTGGTGATCCAGGCGCTGGTGATATCAAGCCCATCAACGGGCTCAGCTCCGAGTTGACGGTGTCGCAGCAAAGGCAGGGCCTCTTTTAGTGAAGATTGAAAAGGAACATTCTTCTTCGTTGCCTTGTTCCAAACGTTGTACTGAACCGGATAGCGGTTCGGCCTTCCCTTCTGCATCACAAACGCAGCCGTGCGATTTGTTGCGCCCTCGAACGGTTGCATCGAAGAGAAGTCGTCAACCTGAAGAATGCACAGCGGAACCGCATCTTTTTTCTTACCGTTACTCGAGGCCGGAATTACAAACCGCCGAAAGCCTTGTGCAGCGCCGCTGGTTTTGAAAACACTTTGAGTAATGACAAAGCCCAGCTTGCCGTGAGGCTTCAGATAAAGATCAGCCGCCACATAGGTCAGCAGTGTCGAAACATCCTTCTTGCCCTTGCCGAGGATAGTGTCCATCCCGCCGTGAACGAACAAGCCGTACTTCTCCCATAAGACTTTGCTGCGGTCTCTGTAATGCTGCGGCAGACTTTCGAAGTTAACCCACGGCGGATTGCCGACGACGAAATCCGCCTGCTCGACGAAAAGCGGCATGAACATGTTTCGCGCGATGTCGGCCCAGAGCCCATTTCGCCCGTCGCGATGTAGTTCCGCGATCGTTTCATAGAGAATCCGCAGGTGTAATTCACATCTTTCCCATATGCTGGCAGAAAGGCGCAACTCGCTCTGACATCTCTGCAAGAACGCGCTTGGACCGACATCGTGCTCGACATCTTGGCGCAACACGCGCGCCAATATGTTCAGATGTTCAGGATTTGCCAGAACTTCGGGAACCAGAAACTGCTTGCCAACACCGCGCAGCGGCAGCTCGTAAACTCCTCGCGTAAAGAGCGCCTCACCCTGGCCTTCGGCCGGCAACACAATTGAATCGGCCAGATAGATAGGTAGCTCGATGGGCTCTTCGATTGTTCTTAAGAGATCGGCAACTGACAACAAGAAATTCGCGCGCGAAGAGATAACCGCCAGCGGATTGAGATCAAATCCAACTACGTTCTGCAACAACGCAGGCAAGAGCTTGTCCGCTTCGGCAATACCGCATTCGCGCGCCCAGCGTCGTAGCGTCCGAATGATGAGCACGATGAACGTGCCGCTTCCACATGACGGATCAATGAACCGCGTCGTTGTGAGTCGTGAGCGAACGTGGGACGCCAATTGACGGCGCACGTCTATGTCTTTAGGTCCGAAGACATCGTTATCGAGTTGCGAAAGTAGTCGCTCGGCTAGCCAATCCGGAGTGTAGTACTCGCCGAGATCGTGGCGCACCTGTCGGGGCAACAGGCCGTGATAGAGCCGCTTCAAAAGGTCGCGAACACGCTCCGGTGCCTGCTCGACGGAATCGGGATCAAACTCGGATAGCCCATTAAGAAGCTGGCGAACTTGTTTCGCCACAGCCGGTGTCCACTCGTCGCAGTACCACCCAAAGAAATCGCCCTCCGTAAAGTTGCGAACTATCTTTTCGAAGAAAGTTCCCCTTTCCACTTCCTTTAGCCGGGTGCGAAGCTCCTCGTCTTCGAGCATCGCCCAATCTGAAAGCCGGTCGGGATTGTCCGAGTCGAAGAATGGAGCGACAGCGGCAACGACCAGCAGTTTGATTAGCAAAGCGCTGTAGCTATAGAGCGCGAATAGTAGCTTCGCGGGATCGACTTCAGGCCGATTGGTAACCTGATGAGCAAATTTCATCAAGTCCCTCTTCGTTTTTAGGCGAGCTGGATCGAGACCAGAAATGTCCGAGAAGAAGTCTTCCCATTGCGAGTAGAGCGCGTTCGTAAGTTTGTGCGTTGGAGCAGTCAGCGCATCGTAAAACGCGCGCACGGTCTCGAATGTGATCTGACTAGTCGCGCCAAACTTCTCGACGAGCGGATCAGGAAGCAACGGTGGGCGATGAAATGTCAGCAGAAGCCGAAGGAATCGCGCGACCGTTGGCGCGCTTGTTTCGGCAGGTGCTTCTTCGACCCACTGACCCGCGCTGTAGCGGCAGAAAATGAAGCGAAAGCCGTCAGTGATAACGCCAGCCATCGATGGCGACTTCCAGCCTTCCTCGGTTTTGAGACCGTCCATGTAGTCTTTGATCTGCGTGAGTGCGCTACGATTAGGCTTTGCGTTGTTCGTTGTGTGAAGAGTGCCGGGCTTCTTGTATTCGACGACTACGCGATTGAACAGCCGGTCGATGCGCCCGCGTCGTTTGCCGTCGTCTTCCTGCCACACCACGCGCCGTTCGCCAAGAGGTTCCCAATGCAGGCTTGCCTGCCGCGCGAAGTAGGCGAAGATGAGATCGCACTGCATCGCAAGTTGAGCTTCATTACCGCGAGACGACTCCGCAGCTTTGCTCACAGCCTGTGCGATTTGCGCGGCTTCCGCTCGGATCACTCGGAGGGTTTCTTGTCCCAAAGTGGGTTGGGAATCGTTTGCCATCTGTTCGTCTAAACTCCTCAAACTTTGCGGAATCTGATCTTAGCGAGCGGCGCTAGAGTACAGCCAAACGAGTTGCGGCTCAATCACATTCAGCGCATCGCTGGTAGTACGTTGTGAAACTCTGCCACGGAAACCTCGTAGTGCTGTCCACGCGTTTTTCCCTCCATGTCGTAAACTCCCACGCCACCAAATCCCGCACGTTCCAGTTGCTTTCTTTGCTCGCGCACGCCTATGTAATAGGCAAGCAGGGAAAACCCGTGTGCTGAGCGACAGTCTTGCCTGCACCTAGTTTAACAAGCTGCCAACTTGCGTTTGCGGCCTTCCGAGAAATCCACCAATAAGGGCGGTTGAGCCAAAAACCAACCGCCTTCTCTTCTGTCACTGCGCGAACCGGGCCCAACGCTCGCGAATGTCTGACATACTCGGCACTAATTCATGCAGGCATAGTCAAGTGCTTACTGCAAAATCAATTAAATAACTTGACGGCAGTACTAATTGCTGATAAAAGGCTCCCTCCCAACCGGCTAACCGACCCGCGCGCCGGATATACCCTCATCAAGTGGTTTTGTCAGCCTGAATATTGAAAGGAACATCTTATGCTCACCCGTCCTGTTTGCCCGCGCCGTTTCAACTGGTGGACTGCAGTCACTTCATTGTTGGTGCTGATCGGCATCTTGTTATTCATCGCTCTGGCCGTAGGACTCCGGCCGGCTTCCGCAGCTGCGGGTGCTGTCAATATCACCTCGTTAGGGACTCCATTCACACAGAATTTCGACTCCCTGATCAACTCGGGCACTGCGACTTGGGTTAATGACTCGACAATTGCGGGTTGGTACCACGCAAGGACAGGGACAGGGACTACCATTGTGGCCAATGATGGATCGAGCAACGCGGGAAACCTGTATAGCTACGGCACCGGCACTAATGCGGACAGAGCGCTGGGCTCCGTCGGTTCGGGCAATGCCGCTGCCGGCAACTTCTTCTGGGGCGTTCGCTTGGCGAATGCGACGGGCTCGACCATCACCTCTCTGACGGTCAGCTACACTGGCGAGCAATGGCGGAACAGTGCGGCCGCGGCTCAAACAGTGTCGTTCTCATATTTGATCGGTAACAATCTGGGAAACTCTCTGACAGACTTTACGACTGCCGGCGTCAATGTTACTCAGTTGGATTTTACCAGCCCCATAACTGGAGGGACGGCGGGCGCTCTGAATGGTAACTTGGCTGCCAACAAGGTAGCCCTCAGTTTCACGATCACTGGTCTGTCGTTGGCCGATGGCCAGGAAATACTGCTGCGATGGTCCGATCCCGATCACGTTGGGAGTGATCACGGTTTAGCAGTAGATGATTTTTCGGTGACCGCGGCGGGCGGCGGTACCCCTACCCCTACCCCTACGCCGACACCCACGCCTACGCCAACACCATCACCGACCCCAGCAGTCCCCGGAAGCGTCGTGGTGAGCCAGATCTACGGCGGTGGCGGTAACTCGGGCGCAACCTACACAAACGATTTCATCGAACTCTTCAACCGCACTTCGAATTCGATCAGTCTGGTAGGCTGGTCCGTCCAGTACACCAGTGCTGCCGGAACGACGTGGCAGGTGACGAATCTGTCCGGAAGCATTGCTCCGGGGAAATACTACTTAGTTCAGGAAGCGGCAGGATTAGGCGGCACGACTCCGCTGCCGGCACCTGACGCCAGCGGCGGGATTGCAATGTCTGCAACTGCGGGAAAGGTCGCGCTGGTCTCCGGTACTTCGGCGCTTTCTGGCGGCTGTCCGACCGGAGGAGCAATCGTCGACTTTGTTGGTTACGGAAGCAGCGCAAACTGCTTTGAGGGCTCAGGTCGTGCGCCAGCACCGAGTAACACGAACTCTGCTCACAGGAAGAATGACGGCTGCATCGATACGGATAACAACAATGCCGACTTCTTCTCCGGGGCGCCCACGCCGCGGAACAGTGCGTCACCGTTCAAGGATTGCACGGTGGTGGTCACCGCCCTGGCCATCGACGAGATTCAAGGACCCGGAACCACCTCGCCCTATGCAGGCCAGTTGGTTCAAACGACCGGCGTGGTGACGGGAATAAAAACCGGCAGCGGATTCTATATTCAGACTCCGGACGCAGACATCGATGGAGACGCGAATACATCCGAAGGTGTGTTCGTCTTCACGGGTAGTTCCATACCTGCGGCAGCGGTGATCGGTAATCACGTTTCAGTAACGGCCGCGGTGCAAGAGTTCATTCCTTCGGCCGACCCCAATAGTCCGCCGGTAACCGAACTGGCTAGTTCACCAAGCGTTTCGGTTTTGGTTGACAGTCCACTTCCTCTACCGGCTCCGATTACTTTGACTGCCGCGGATACAAGCCCCACTGGAAGTATCGAGCAGCTTGAAAGGTTTGAGGGCATGCGCGTGCACGTCGATTCGCTGACTGCCATTGCGCCGACGCAGGGTACCGTCAGTGAAGCAAACGCCACCTCTACTTCTAACGGTGTCTTCTATGGGGTCATTACCGGTATTGCGCGACCATTCCGCGAACCCGGTATTGAGGTCCCGGATCCGTTTCCGACGCCGACTCCCAACCCGAACAACATTCCGCGCTTCGACGCCAATCCGGAGCGCCTGCGGGTTGACAGCGACGCACAGCCTGGCGCCACGCAGCTTAACGTGACGAGCGGCGTGGTCGTAACTAATCTCACCGGGCCCGTTGATTACAGCTTCCGCACCTACACGATTCTGCCCGATGCGGCGACGCCGCCCAGTGCCTCTGCGAACAGCAGTGCCACCCCCGTTCCCGTTCCGGGCGCGGCTGAGTTCACGGTCGCCTCGTTCAACATGGAGCGCTTCTTCGACACGTTTGACGATGCGGGCATCAGCGATGTCGCGTTGACGACAACGGCCTTCAATAATCGGCTGAACAAAGCGTCGCTGGCCGTCCGCAACGTGATGCGTACGCCGGATATCATCGGCGTCGAAGAGATGGAAAACCTCACGACTTTGCAAGCCGTGGCAACGAAGGTCAACAACGATGCAGTAGCCGCGGGCGATCCCAATCCGAACTATGTGGCTTATCTGGAAGAAGGTAATGATATCGGCGGCATCGACGTCGGCTTTTTGGTCAAGACGCCAAGGGTCAACGTCATCAGTGTGACGCAAGAAGGAAAAAATGCCACCTACATCAATCCCAACAACAATCAACCAGAACTACTCAATGATCGGCCTTCGCTGGTCCTGGTAGCAACCATCCAGCCACCGTCGGGAAGCCCCTTCCCGGTTACGGTCATCGTCAATCACTTGCGTTCGCTTTCAGGAGTGGACGATCCGGCGGATGGCAATCGCGTTCGCACAAAGCGGCGGGCTCAAGCCGAGTTTCTTGCCAACCTAATCCAGGCCAGACAGACGGCCGACCCGAACGAGCACATCGTCTCAGTTGGCGACTACAATGCCTTCCAGTTCAACGACGGTTATGTTGATTCGATCGGCACGATCAAGGGAACGCCGACTGCCCCCGACCAGGTCACGCTGGCCAGCAGTGATCTGGTTAACCCCGATCTCGTGGATCTCGTTGACATGGCGCCGGCGGATCAGCGCTACTCGTTCAGCTTCGACGGCAACGCTCAAGAGTTGGACCACATCATCATTACCGGAAACATGCTGCCGCGCTTTAACGCCCTGAACTATGCGCGCAACAACGCAGGCTTTCCCGAGTCCTACCGCGGCGATGCGACCCGTCCAGAGCGCATCTCCGATCACGACATGCCGGTTGCATACTTCAGCTTCCCGACCGCCGATTTGACTATTGGCAAGACCGCCTCGCCTAATCCGGTCCTGTCGGGCTCTCCGATCACCTATATGATTCCCGTTCATAACGGCATGGCTGATCCGGCGATGGACCTGACGGTTGCTGATCAGTTGCCGGCTAACACCACGTTCCAGTCACTGACTACGCCGGCGGGCTGGTCATGCGTGACGCCGACCGTGGGGCAAACTGGAACGATCACTTGCACCGCATCATCACTTGATCCTAATTCGACGCCGATGTTCACACTGGTCGTCAATGTGGACTGTGATGTTGCCAACGACACGACAATCAGCAACACGGCGACCGTCAGTACCGCGACGTTCGATCCTGACCTGAGCAACAACACGACGACGGCTGTGGTTACCGTTTCCAACCCGGCGCCGATGGTCACAGCGCCGCCGAATGCGAGTTTTCAATGTGCTGGTGACGTTCCGACTGCCAACGCCGCGGACGCAACGGTCAGTGATAATTGCGGGACACCGACCGTAGTGGTGAGTGAATCAAATAATGGCGGTGCGGGTTCGCCTGGCAGCCCACTAATCATCACGCGAACTTACACAGCCACCGATTCCGAAGGAGCGTCTGCAAGTGCCAGTCAGACCATTACCGTTATCGATAACACACCGCCAACAGTGAGTGCTCCAGCACCCACAATGGCCTCGGCAGATGGTAATTGTCAGGCCGCGATTCCTAATGTGGTTACCTATAGCACTGCTTCGGACAATTGCGGTCCAGTCACTCTCACACAGAGCCCGGCAGCAGGTATGCTGGTTGGTCTGGGCCCACACACGATCACCGTGACCGCAACGGATGCCGCAGGCAACAGCAATACGGCCACGACGACCTTTACGGTTAACGACAACACCGCGCCAACAATTTCCTGCCCGGCGGACATTATGGTTGCCGGCAACATCCTGGGTTCATGCAGCGCAAACGTGAATCTGGGCGTGGCTTCAGCAACCGATAGCTGCTCGGCTGTTTCAGTTGCCGGTGTTCGTAGTGACGCCCAGGCGCTGGGTGCGCCCTACCCGCTTGGAGGTACCACCATCACGTGGACGGCCATGGATGCCGCCGGCAATTCGTCTTCCTGCCAACAAACCGTGACCGTGACTAACCCGAGCCCCGTGGTGACGATCACTGGCCCGCCAAGTGGAGCGATCTATGCGGTTAACACGCCTGTGACCTTCACCGGTAGTTTCACGGATAACTCTGGAGGCACACACACGGCGCAGTGGACGTTTGACAGCATTACCCAAGCAGGTACGGTCAATGAATCAACAGGCGATGTGACCGCGACGTACAGCTTCACGTCTGCGGGCGTCTACCTGGTGACGCTTACCGTCAGCGACGGCTGTGGTGGTGTCGGAACAGCCGACACGGTTGGTGGCTTTACCGCCATGGTCGTCATCTATGACCCGAGCGCAGGCTTCGTCACCGGCGGCGGCTGGATCGATTCACCTATGGGCGCTTACAAACCCGATGCGAACTTAGTCGGCAAGGCGAACTTCGGGTTTGTCTCCAGATACCAGCAGGGCGCGACTGTTCCCACGGGCCAAACCGAATTCCAGTTCAAGGCCGGTGATTTGAACTTCCACAGCACGTCCTATGATTGGCTGGTGATTGCCGGAGCCAAGGCGCAGTACAAAGGCATCGGCACGATCAACGGCGCCGGCGATTACGCCTTCATTCTCACGGCCATTGATGGCCAGATCAGCGGCGGCGGCGGAGTGGACAAGTTCCGCATGAGGATTTGGGACCGCAACGCCGGAGAAACCAACGGCCTCATCTATGACAATCAGATGGGCGCCGGCATCAATGACGATCCGAGCACAATGCTGGGCGGCGGCAGCATCGTCATCCACAAGTAGTAGACAGGGAAACGAAAAGGCCGGCGCGTTCATCCGCGCCGGCCTTTTGCCGAAAGAGAACGATGATTAATTAACGGCCGGCTCTAAACCTGAATGAAACCAGCAGCAACCGAAGTCCGCGAAGCAGACGCCCAAAAACACTGGGCAGGCATGCGCTCCGCGGACTTCGGTTCGCGCCCCCGGCTGGCCGCTCAGATTAGGGCAGTAGCCCAAGCGTGAGCGCGGGCATGATCAAAATGCCGCGCAGTTTGCTATCATGTGCGCGCTCTATCTTTGAAAATCCGGCAACGGCCAAATGCGTAGCTCACCCTCCCACGTAAACGAGTGATGAGCATCGCCGTTGAGCATGAAAGGTTCATACTCACGGCGATTCGATTACGCGTCCGCATTCTATCTACTGTTATAGATAGAGTCAAGTGCCGGCCTGTGTTTTTCGTGCCGTCAGGAGGTGGCTCCTGATGGGTTACGCGCGTCCGAGGCCGAAACGATTGGCGGCAAAGCTCAAACAGATTCGACTTGCGCTCGGACTTTCTCAGCCGGAAATGCACCGGCGTTTGGGAGTTGAGGATGAAATTCCCTACACGAGAATTTCAAAGTACGAACTGGATCACAACGAACCGCCGGCGGTGATTCTACTGGCGTACGCGCGCGTAGCGGGCGTGCACATGGAAGACATCGTCGATGATGAATTGGACCTGCCTGAAAAGTTACCCGGACCCGTGAAATATCAGGGCCTCAAGCGCAAATCCCCGTCTCGAAGCAGGAAGCGTTAGACTAGCTGCGATCAGAGAGCGACTTCGGTCGAGATCGACGCAATGTCAATACAATGGTTGCTCGTTGACTCTCCGCCTGATCAGTAGTATAAACCGCCTACCTGAGAACCTCTACTTCTCCTCTCCCGATTCTCGCTAGAGGAAACCAAGAGATGAGCCAGGACCAAGATAAGAGCAAATAGCTAAGGCGTGGCCTCGTCCGCTTCGGTCGTAGAGAAGTTCTTCTCTTGGCTTACAGATCTGTGAACTACTCGCTTACAGTGGCTTAAGTTGGTTTGTTAAATGCTTCGCGCTTCGGAAGTGTCTAGCTGAGAGATTCCAGGCGGCTGAAGCGGCTGGAGCGATCCAGCCACGAAGATCGCGCCCTGAGCGATCCAATTGTCCTTTACTTCCCCCCAAAAACAGTCAGACCTACCTGACAAAAAGGAGAAAAAATGGATTCCACCCAAATCGCTAGAATCAAGAATGCCGCGGATAAGCTCGCTCTCACGTTGACCGAACAGCCGGCAACCAGGGATAGTTTCTTGCAAGACCCGGTGAACACAATTAGTCGCCTTGCACCGACCTTGATAGAGGGACTTGATGAGCAACAACTCGCCACACTCGGGACTCAGTTGAAGAACGACAAATACCTATTGCGTACCACGACCTCAAACTCAGTGTGGGATAAGGAGCGCGATAAGATAAGGTGCTACTCTTGTCGAATAGGGTTGAACGCCGCCATAGTTGGCCTCGGTGCCGGAGCGATCGCCGCTCTCATTGCGGGCGGGACCGTTAGTGCCCCGGTAAGTTTACCATTCATCGACTTTTTCGTAAGCTGGGGTCTATCTCAAGCTGTCGCAACGACCGTGGTTGCTGGCGGTCTCGCGGCTGCTGGTGCCGGCGTAGTCGGAGTAATCGAAGCCATGGTAGACGAGGCTTGCAGCGCCATCCCGCACACCTGCGAATGATATTGAACGGTCGGGGGCAGTTCATGTTCACAAGCAGTAGAGCAGTCTGAGCGAGCAGCGGATCAGCGGAGGTTGAAACGACCCTCCGCTGTTGATGGTTTCAAGGCAAACCTGGTTTTTGAGGCAGAGCTGCTCCGATAAGTCTTTCGCTTGTCGATGTCGCCAGAACCGAAAGGTTAGCGAGCGAGCTTGCAAGTTTGACGGTTTCCAAGCTAACCGTGACTACTTGCCCAATGAGGCGGACGATGTATTCGGGATCTTTAGGGCGGTTGGGGTCGTTGGTGATGCCGCTGCGTTTGTCGGTGCTGACTTGATACTGATCGATAATCCATTCGAGTGCGGAGCGGTTGCCCAAACGATACTCAAACACTTCGGGCGGAATTCCACTCAGAGTTAGAAAGTCGTTGTAGATGAGCGAGCGCTTATCTTTGCTCAGCTTCATCCGCTCAACGCGCCAATCAAGCTGCGCGCCGGGCTTCTCAATTCTTTCCAGCGGATATTCCGACTGCTGTTCGTAGTTGACGTGGATTTCAGCCAGACGTTTGCCGATGTCTGCGAACGCTCGGAAGTCAGGCGCGAAGGGAATGCGCGGATTCGTTATTCAGATTCCGTAACTTTGGGAGTAGACTCTTCTCCATTGATTGATGTTTGGTTGCTCCTGAGGTGAACCATGAAAGCCACAGATTTTGTCGAAGTTAACCCAAAGAAGATGAGCGGCACGCCCGTCTTTCGCGGCACGCGCGTTCCGATCCGGAACCTTTTCGATTGCCTCGAAGACGGCGAAACACTTGAGCAGTTTCTCGAACAGTTTCCTACCGTGACCCGCGAACAGGTCAGCGGCGTCCTGGAATTGTCCAAGGAAAGGTTGCTCGATAGTGAAGCTGCTGCTTGACGAGTGTGTGACGCACAGCCTTAGACGCGACCTGGCCGGACATGAAGTCCACACCGTTGAAGATGCCGCGTTGAAGGGTTTGGAAAACGGCGAGTTATTGAAAGCGGCCGCCGGCGCCTACGAGGTTCTGGTCACCGTCGATCAGAACATTCCTTATCAACAGAATCTTGGCAGTTTGCCCATCGCGATCCTTATTCTCGCCGCGAGCAGAAACAGCTATGTGCGCCTGAAGCCGTTGATGCCTCGCGCCTTGGCCGCGCTTGAGACAATCAAGCCCGGCGAAGTGGTGCGAATCGAGGCGTGAGGGCGGTCGTGCAAGTGTCGAGATGCTGATGGCCAGTGAGGAGTCTTCATCGCCAGCAGTCAACTTGAACTGACGCAGAGCTTCGTAATAATTCTGGACTGGCTTATGTGTTGGTTTGAGGTTGAGTCGTTCCATTCGGTCGCCTTCGAGGACCCGACGTGACAGCCTGTATAACGAGACCACACTATAACGACACTTATTCTCTTAGACAATTGTAAAGACAATTCTTGAGATAATTCAGCAAAACGGCGCGAGCTAAACGCTCGCGCCGGTTGTGTTGGTTCGGGGTTTTTCTGTTCGCGCCCTGGGCGCTGATCATTAAAAAGAAGGGGCCTTCGCGCCCTGCGGACAAATCCAAAGTTCAACCGTCGGCTGGCTGCGAGCTGGACCGACGCGTGTCACGATCCGCCGACTGTCGACGCCGCGCGAATTGACCAGATAGTCGAAAATGCGCGTTGTGTGTTTCAGTACATCACCGGGCTTTCCGCCGCGTCCGGGATAGACGATGACATAAGCCGTCGCCGTCGGATCGTTTTGTAGCTCGATCCCATAATTGTCGAGACGCGCCTTCTCGTCGTTGAAACGGCAGTTCTCGCATACGTCAAACTTGCGACAGCCGGGCGTTTCAGGCTGAATTGACACTGCACAGCTGGCGGAACAATTCAGCGCGTCGTAACCCGGAACCGTCACAGTGGCTTTGATCGACTGGCCGCCGAGTCCGGTGGTATCGACAGTGATCGTATTTGTACCCTCACCCGCGACAATCCTTCCAGCGGATACCGTCCAGTGGTAAACAGGCGTGATGTTGGGTGAGCCGCCCGTGACGCTCGCGCTAAAGGTCACCGACTGATTAACCATAACTTTGTCGGGGCAAGAGACGATGATGCTGGGACACATCGGCGGTTGGCATTTCACCAAAACCATGACCGACGAGAAGGCAACGCACTCGTCCGTCTGGCCGTTGTCGACTTCGACGAGTGCCTTGTAGTAGCCAGGCTGCAAGCCCGAGAGATCCCAGGTTGGAGTCGGACCGTCGCCAACTATGTGCCCTCCGCTCGCCGACCACTTGTATCGAGGCGTGGCGCCGCTGGGAAACTTTGCCCGGGCGTCCAACTGGACGCGCGCTGCCGCACCGCCAGCGTCGCCGGCGCAAGCCGTGACGATGGTTGGCGCGGCGGTCAATTGGAGCGTGGGCGGCGTATAGATAACCGTCTCAGTCTTCGCCTTCTTCTTTTGCGGCTTTTTCGCAGAGGCTTCCGGGGCAAAGGTAGCTAATCCTGCCAGGGCAAGTAGCAGGACCAAAGCAATCAAGCGGTACGGACCTTTCAACATCGCAACTCCTCACGTGCTGTTATAGTTTCTTGAACTGCGGCGGCAAATGGCCGCTGTTCACCTCAAAAAGGAGCAGGTGTTAGGGTGAAATGGATAATCCCCTGCCGTTTCCATAACGTCTTCACATATTTACACAACGAGAGACGGAGCGAAGATCTTTTCCAGCCTCGGGTTGTTCTGTTTCAATTATGGTGCCAGGCGCCGTTCTCAAAGGTTAAGAGTCCGTGAGGCGGTTTGACTCGCCAAAGAATTTGGCGTAGATACGTTCTGCTCCCGAATATCTTAGCGTGGCCCGGTCACTTCAATTGAGACTTATTTTGCCGATCCTTGTTCTTTGCGCGTTGCTCAGCCAGACGAGCTGTGCGCGGAAGAACTCTAATCAGACTAACGCGGGGAACTCGTCATCGGCTGACAAGAGCCTGGGCGCCGCTGTAGACCCTGCCCGGGCGCGTGTCTTCCTCGATCAGGGAAAAGAGCTTTACAAGAAAGACGAAGATCAACAAGCGGCTGAAGCTTTTCAAAAAGCGATCAACCTGGACCCGAGTCTGGCTGAAGCTCACTTCCGTCTTGGCCTCGCCTATGATGCGCTCGGTCAGAAACACGAAGCGGAGGATGCTTATAAGAAGGCGATCGAACCTTATAAGAAATACCTCAGCGCGAATCCGAAAGACGCCGAAGGCTTTTACAATCTCGGCCAGACGTATGCAGGTCTCCATCTCTACAGCGAAGCGGTGCGGGAGTATCGGCAAGCGACGCGTCTGAAGCCCGACGACGCCGACATCTATTATGACCTCGGGATGGCTCTGACGCGCCTGGCGCAGTATGACGAGGCGGCCGGCGCCTTTCAGAAATGCATCGATATT
Organism: Pyrinomonadaceae bacterium; assembly: GCA_041499185.1. Classification (GTDB taxonomy): domain Bacteria; phylum Acidobacteriota; class Blastocatellia; order Pyrinomonadales; family Pyrinomonadaceae; genus JAOAPY01. Next base: position 16,691 of record JBGQJU010000079.1, read on the forward strand.
GACCCGGATAACTATCGGGCGCAGGATGCGCTTGAAGAAGCGAAAGAAGGCGCGAAAAGAATCAAGACTGCCAGGAAATATCAGGAAGATCAGTTGAAGAAGAAACAGGACGAAGAGAAAAAGAAGCAGCAGGAGCAGAACCCTCCCGGATCGACTCCCTCAGAATCACAGAAACGTTGATCTCATGAGTTCGTTGGATTACAAGCAATAATTCAAAAGGAAAAATATCATGGCCACATCCACACCACCGCCCTATTTTCCGCAGAGTTCTCTGTCGCCCCCAGATGAAGGCCGATATCGAAAGTTCAAAATAGCCGTATTCGGCGCCGGTCTCCTTCTAATTCTCTTGCTCGGCGGCATCGCGGTAGGCGTTTGGTATCTGGTGAAGCGGATCTTCTAGTTTTCATGGCCTTCCTGCTGCAACGGATCGATTGGCCCACCGATCGGTTTGCGATAAGGTTGGGAAGGGAGGTGCGCTTGGTTTTCCCTGCGAGAATCTTGATCTTCTCCAGGCGGATACCCATGTTGGGTTCGTTTCCCAACTACTACCATCTTGGGGACCATTGACGTAAGGACTGCGCGGGAGTAGTGTAACCCGTTCCTGGGCATTCTCGCTTGCGAGACTCAATCCACTAATCTTTGCAATCCACGAGTGGAAAAGCCATGCCGTTACTTTGCCATTGTGAAAATGATCGATCTCACACCTTGAATGTTGCTATCCCACGCTAGAATCTGGGAGGAAAAAAATGGCTTATATCAACGGGATTGTTGGACTGACGCTTTTGGCACTAGGCGTGATCATCGTCGTCATCAGCCTTGCCGCTTTCGTTGTGACCTTATTCCGCAGACGCAAGAAGGGGGTCAAGGACTGGACTAATCTAATAAGAGAAGTCAACGCGTTGATTAAGAACTGGACCAGTCTCCTCGACAAGCTGCCAATAGACGTACGACCCGTCTTCGTGCTTCTGCCGTTCGGTTTTATTCTCATCGGCCTCGGTGTATACACCCTGGCGAAGCACCCGTTTTAGATAGTTCTTGGTAGAAGATATGAGCGACCGTGTCTTACGAATTGATATTGAGAAGGAACCTACGCCTTCGGTACCCCGGCGACTGATACGATTCTTCTCTCGTTCAAGAGATAGCCGGTATCGATTTCGTATCAATTACGCACCCCGTCAACCAAATCCATCTAACTGGAGCGACTTGGCAGCCTTGGGCGTCCGCAAGGATCAACTAGACTACCTGCGCTATAACTTCCCCTCGGAGGATGAGCTGGAGAGGATCGGCTCGGCTTTCGCCAGAGCGATCTTCAACGAAGAAATCAATACCATGTATCTCCAAGCGTTCGGACGTCTGGCGGATGATCAGAAATTGAGATTGTTGCTTACGTTCGACAAAGGGATAGATCAGGTAGCGGCAAACGCCCCTTGGGAAAGTATTTTTCACTACATCAGAAGAAACGAAAAGGAACATTTTGGTCTTTCTCAAAATCTGTCGGTCGCCCGATACATTCCTCTACCTGACACCGATCCGCTACCAATCGACAGGTTACGTGTAATGGGCGTGGCTCCTAATCCCCACAAGTGTGCTACCCCACTGGATGTTGCCAACGAAGTATCGTTGCTTAGCCAAATCGCCGACAAACGAAAGGATGCGGTTGTCTTCAGAGCGTTACCCAATGCTACGTGGGATGATTTCAGATTTCAATTTCCGGGATTCAATCCGCACGTGCTGATCTATACCGGTCACGGGGCCATAGTGAAAAAAAAGCCGTCCTTGCTGTTCCAAACTGCTGGCGCAGATTGCTATCCCGTGCCGGTAACTACATTTGCCAATACACTCAGGCCCTTAAGCAAAAGCCTGCGAATGGTTATTCTGTCCGCTTGCGAAACAGCTTTGGTAGAAGGTGATAACCCTTTTTCGAGTGCGGCAGCGGAAATAATCAAGGTAGGTATTCCGGTAGTTGTGGCAATGCAAAGCAAGGTCGAAGAGACGGCAGCGAGAGAATTTGGCTTGCGATTTTTTACTTATTTGCTGCAAAGACAGCCGATTGATACCTGTGTTAACGCGGGCCGCCTGGCGATGCGTGAAGACGAGCGCGATCATCAGAGGATTGGGAAGACTCAATGGGCCGTTCCTGTGCTCTATCTCTCCACTCGGAGCGAGGAGATTTTCGACTTCACGCCCGCGTCCAAGGTCAATCCCGCAGTCGAGAAACATCGAGCAGAACAGAAAGCAAAATTTCCCCGGCAGGTCCGGCCGTTCATAGATCGCCCGGCAATCGATGATGAACTAAAGCGCAAATATGCGGAACCCGGGGTAACGTTCATTTACGGTCCATTCGGAGCCGGCAAGACACAACTGATAACAAGTTTCTGTTCTTCGGTGATTGAGTCACCACAGGAGGAACCGGCGCCACTATTCTTTTACATAAACTGCAGTGAACGTTTCGATACGTTTGGTTCCGTCCTGACAGATCTGGACCGCCAGGGCAAGACATTTAGTTTCGATCTGTTCGGCTCCATCCTTGGACAGGCGCAAAGCACCGTGCTCGCTGAACTGGAGGAAGCGCAAACCGAAGGACTGCTGGGCATTACCCAAATTTTCGGCCGCCCTCATCCTGATGATGACCTGGAAAACATAAAACGTTTCCTCGATCTGCTGGCCCAACATCGCTTAGTAATTGTCTTCGACGACTATGTCTGGAATGAACTCTACTTTTGGCGTGAGCTCCTGGAAGAGTTGATTGTCTATCTTCAGGTCTCCAAAGTTTTCGTGGTCACTTCTTCGAGTCACTTCGAGGGAATCAAAGGCGACTATTCTACTATCGACGTTAAGGGCTTCGAGCCGTTGGAGACTGAGGCCTTCCTGCGATTGGACAACCGATTTGATGAAACAACGATTGGCAAGGTGATGGAGGTAGCGGCTAGCGTGGATTATTTACCGTGGTACGTGAAGGTCATCAGAGACTCATTCAAAGGTGAGCGTGTAGCTTCAGCAGAAGCACCGATTGAGACACGCGCGGATGAATTCATCAAGGAAATGGATCGCAGCATAGACGATCGCCAAAGGTCGGTTTTGAGGCAACTGGCCCTGCTGAGGAGGACGATCACTTTGCGCAACCTCGCAACCATGATGAACCCTAAGGATCCATCCGAATATTTTCAGGCAGCCCTCGCTTTGCAGGGCGAATCGTTTTTTACCTTGACCCGGAATCTTAGCGTAGAACTGCCAGCAAATTTGAAACGCTACTATCAGACAATGTCACTTGCAGAGATGATTCAATACCACGGGAGGGCTGCAGAATTCTATCGAGACTTCGGCGCCCCTGTAGCAAAGTAATAGGTTCGAATTATGCGGATTAGTCGAGAACAAATCGATCGGTGGATTGAAGCTCAATACCACTATTCTGAGAGCCAACAACCCGAGAAGGCCGCAGACATGGTCGACCTTCTTATGGAACCTCTTTTTCGAATCGGGAGGTATTCAGAGTTATTAGCCATTCTGGAACAGACACTCAAGAGCGGTGAACTGTCCACGGCTTATCTCATCTTCCATGCAAGAAGTCTGTCTGCCCTCGGCAGGCATGAACAGGCCCTGGTCGAATTGAATGTCGTCGAAGCGGAATTAAAAGATGATCCTGAATGGAGAGCAGCAATTTTGATAGATAAGGGCAACATCATACGGCGTTCCGATATTTCCAGGGCAGATGAGATCCTGGGAGCCTTCCGAGAAGCGTATGAAATTTATGATTATAAAATCATTCCCAGTGCCAGGACCGAAACGGACAAAAGTCGCGGTTTGAGAAACAAGGCGAAAGCTCTCTTCAGCGAGGGCACGATCCTTCAATACTTTTTGTCACGCCCCGAGGAAGCTATGCAGAGATACGACGATGCGTTGAAGATTTTTAAGAACCAGCCAACCAGGGACGAGGATGGAATCGCGGTTACCTACAAGCAAATGGGCGAGATTTTTGCCGCTAAGGATTCGGGAGCACTCTACGATCCGAAACGCGCTCTGGAATATCTCGAAAACGGACTGAAGATGTTTCGCGAGCAGGAGTCGCCTACCAGAATTCTCGAAACTATTTACCAGCTTGGTCGAATAAGTGAAGCTGAAAAGGCGCTGCAGTTTTTCCAAGAGTATTTGGAAATAGCGAAAGGCCTGGGATTGGCTCGAGAAGAGGCCATCGCCAAACGCCACATTGCGGAATTGAATGTTCGTTTGTCTGAGAAAGCAACTTCACCTGATGACGTGGCAAGCCTCGAAGAAAAACGGGCAGACGTTTACCATTCGAGCATTGCGTTACTCAATGACGCAGAGCGAACTTTGCAGCTCTATGAATCTGACGCCTGGAGCCGTCGCACGCTGGCGAACTGTTATTACACCTTGGGCCAACTCTGGTTAAAGCTTGATTCAAACGAGAAGGCGATGGACTACTTCGAGCGAAGTCTCAAGGTCTCGAATGAAGAAATTTTCAAAGGTAGCTCCCCCGGCGATGTAAGACGCCGGCTTAAAGCTCTCCTCAGAATGGTTCAGCTTTTTTATCTTAGGGGAGCGGTCCAGGACGCCCGCCACCTCATTGCCAATTACGAAAGCGACTTCTACCTGTTGAAACTGGATTACCCTGACGAAAAAAGGGTCGATCACCTCATCAGCCAACTTGAGGCAAAGGAGTAAGTACTTATGGGCAGTCAGATAATGCCCGAGCTTCCTGTCGAGAGGCGTCGAAGAGTTAGAGAGGTCATAGACGATTTCAAGCCTCGCAGTTCCGCTTCCGCGCAGCAAGCCGGCCGGGCCGGAGCCACCGCCATGGGTCCCGTGAGCAAGACCAGCTCCTTCGTCCAGTCGTTATCAAGTTCCAGCGTTCAGAAGGGGCTATCCTCGCTGATCGAATTTGCGACAAACCTAAACGTCGCGAAAGCCAACCCTGACGACGTGCTGAGCAACTTGGGAGTGAAACCTGGTAATGATCGTCCTTTCGGAGAATTGACAGCCAATATGGTTAAGCGGCTGCGAGAAGATTTAACAGCCCTACAGAGGTCAACAGAGACCGCACTCGCTGTTGAAGATGCGTTGTCGAGAAGCATGATGGATGTCATTAGAGAGTCGAACCCATCGGCGACGGCAGAGAACGTTACGAGGAAACAACTTACCGAGGCCTTTCGTTTGCCTACTCGCCAGATCGCAAATGTCATGATGCGACATGTGATTACCAGCCTGGTTGCGCGCGTTCTCGACGCCGCGCGGGGAGACGCCAGCCAGGCGAAGGTGACCGAGCTAACGAAAAGGGTGGACCAGGAATTTGCAGCGACCCTAGCGAAAAGGATCGACAGGTTGGCGCGAGAAAAAGGCGTCAAGCCAAGTGACATACCAGCAGAGATCCCAAAATGGGCTGCGGAATTAGAGGCGATCGTGGGTAAGTACAGGACTCAATGAGAATCAACGTAGTTTGTGGCCTGCAGGACGGCAATGAATACAAAAAGCGTTTTCAGATTTCAGAGAAAGCGGTCTATCTGTCTGCTGATGCCAAACTTGGTAATGTCAGTCTCGACATCGCGGGGATCGAGAGAAATTTGGGATGTAAGCTGGACCCGATCAGCCTTGATCTGTGCGAGATTGCGGCCTACGTATATCTAGCCGATAAATCGATTCCTCGCGGCGGGTTTGACAATTGGGCTCGCGACCTCGCTTTCCTCATTCCAGTACGTAATCCTGCGAAGTGGAACGCGGCGAAGCAGTTGCTGCGAAACGTAATTGCGACGCTCACCGGAGACCGGATCCAACTTAACTTTGTGCCCGCCAAAAAGGTGCGCCCGCCTGTGGGTGCCGCGGTTATAGTCGGTAAGCAAATCGCGAGAATTCGCGCGGCTGAGTCCGATTGTGTCTCTCTTTTCTCCGGTGGCCTCGACTCGTTTGCGGGTGCGGTGTATCTCCTTGAACAAGGTCGATCACCACTTTTCCTCAGTCATTTTGCAAGCGGTCCTTTGAAGAAACTTCAGTCTCGTCTTATCGACGAACTGCGAAGGCGATATGTTCACGGGATCGAACATGTCCAATATCGTATGACTTCACGACGGGTCGCCAACCCCAAACTTGCACTTAAGGCAAAAGAGAGTTCCCATCGGGCACGATCGTTTTTGTTCATGAGCTTCGCTGCGGTTGTTGCTGCAGCTCGCGGACTCAGCGAAATCCACATCTGCGAGAATGGTGTTCTCGCTTTGAATGTACCGATATCAGATGCCAGGAAAGGCAGCCGCTCAACTCGCCATGCGCATCCTCTGTATCTTCAGTATTTCGCAGCCATGATTGCCAAACTGTATGACCGCGAGTTTTCAGTAACAAACCCTTTTCTTTTTTGGACCAAAGGAGCAGAGGCTGCCTTGTTGAAAGAAAAGAGGTTTGGTTCGTCGATTAAACATACCGTTAGCTGTTGGGGATATCCGAATCAAACAATTAGGTTTGGCAATTCAAACCATTGCGGTTATTGCATCCCCTGTATCGTGAGGAGGGTATCGCTGGCTGCGTCAGGCCTTGAGGGATTTGATGATCGCTACATCTACGATGTTGGGGCACGAGGGGCTCGAAGAAATGAAGCCCGTGAACGAAATTTCTCTGACTTGGTGTATTTTTGCCAGTCCCTATCCACACTTCCAAGCGACACGCTTCTATACCGCTACCCGGAATTCTTTTTGATTGAGGCTCACCAGGGACCGGTCATGGGAACTAAGCTGGCGAGAATGGTAAGTGTTTATAAGACGTTTGCCAACGAAGTGTTGAAATTTAGTAGGACGCGGTCATTGAAACCCGTCAGTCCTCGCTAGTAGAAGGAGGAGCTGCTTACTTCTATGGCCTACTCACGATTTCCAGCATAGTTCTTGAGCGTTTAGAAGCGTGAAGCAAGCGTATCCTTGGAGCTTGGCACTGCATTGCGCTTGTCGCCTTTAGGACTTAACCGCTTCGACGACGTTCTGAAATTTCTCTGTCCAGTCTTTTCCGTTTTGGCTCCAGACGCTGACGCGACCGCGATCGATGCGGCAGAGCATTCGATAGCCATCGACTTTCAGCTCGTGCAGCCACTCATCACCGGACGGGGGTTCTTTTCAATCGTTTTATCTTCAAGCACTCTTTCATCCAACTCCGTAACTCGCTCCCACCAGTTCTTCCCAGAATCTTGATCCTTTCCAGGGGGATACCATGTTTCGTTCGTTTCCCACGTTTTTACGGGGCTGCGCTTGACACAACCCGCCTTCGCCCTTATAGTTTGGGGTTTCGGACTCAACGTCTGAAGTCAACAATGCAACGTCCAGTTGGTTCTGTCGGTGTGGAGGCGTTGCCCGGCTGCCAGGTTATGACAGTCGCTTGACAATTATTGTGGCGTAAATGCCTGCGCCGCGGCTCGGCTGAAAAGACGAGTTGCTCCAGCGCCTGCACGCAGAACGGCCAAGCGGGCCATCTCGCCCCCAATTGGTGCGACGCCACAGAAAAGTTTCGGCTTGAGGGAAGCCACGATCCACACCCGCCAGTACAGCGAATTCAGAACGTCCCTAATTAAAGTTTCGTAACCGGGCAGTCGCCTGCGCTGACTTTCGGACAAGTTCCGGAAAGAGGCAGGTAACGCCTCCTTGCGCTTTTTCAGAGGGCGCCACCCAGGAAGAAGGAAGAGAGCATTGCCGACAATAAATCAGCTTATTCGCAAAGGTCGTGAGCAAGTTAAATACAAGACGGCCAGCCCGGCGCTCCAGAGTTCGCCGCAGAAGCGCGGGGTTTGCACGCGCGTCTACACACAGACTCCGAAGAAACCGAATTCGGCGCTGCGCAAGGTGGCTCGCGTTCGTCTGACAAACGGCATCGAGGTCACGACCTACATCCCGGGTGTCGGACACAATCTGCAAGAGCACTCGATTGTGCTGATCCGCGGCGGGCGCGTGAAGGACTTGCCGGGTGTCCGGTATCACGTGATTCGCGGAACGCTGGACTCGGTCGGTGTTACCGATCGGAAGCAGAGCCGTTCGAAGTATGGCGCCAAGCGGCCTAAAGCGAGCGCGGCGAAATAGAAGGATGAACGATGAACTCGGAACGATGAATAAGCTCTTTTCATCATTCATACTTCATCGTTCATAGTTGATTATTATGCCAAGACGAAGAATTGCACAAAGACGCGAAGTCCTTCCTGATCCTGTTTACAACAGCGCGCTGGTGACAAAGTTCATCAACGGCGTGATGTGGCAAGGCAAGAAGTCGGTGGCGGAGGGGATCTTTTACGGTGCGATGCAGCAGATTGGAGAGAAGACCGGTGAGGAGCCGCTCAAGGTCTTCAAACGCGCGATAGACAATACCAAGCCGACGGTCGAGGTCAAGTCGCGTCGCGTCGGCGGCTCGACCTATCAGGTGCCGATCGAGGTTCATCAGGAACGTCGGGGTGCGCTCGCGATTCGCTGGATTGTTTTGTACGCGCGCGGTCGCGGCGAGAAGACAATGACGGATCGGCTGGCGGCAGAGATACTGGACGCAGCAAATAATCGCGGCAACGCCGTCAAGAAAAAGGAAGACACGCACCGCATGGCAGACGCCAACAAAGCGTTCGCGCATTACAAGTGGTAAACCTAGGTTAGTTGTCAGTCGTCCGTGGTCAGTAGCATGCGAACTCAACTAGAAGGTTTTACGACTGACTACTAACAACTGACCACTGACTAAGTAGAAAATGGCTAAGCACGATCTAAATACGTTTCGGAATATCGGCATCATGGCGCACATCGATGCTGGTAAGACGACCACTACCGAACGGGTCCTCTATTACACGGGCATCACGCACAAGATCGGCGAGGTGCACGAGGGCACGGCGATAATGGACTGGATGGAGCAGGAACAGGAACGCGGCATCACCATTACCAGCGCCGCGACTACCTGCTTCTGGGAACGCGACGGCGTCGATTATCGCATCAACATCATCGACACGCCGGGTCACGTCGATTTTACGATGGAAGTTGAGCGCAGCTTGCGCGTGCTGGACGGCGCAGTTGCGGTTTTCGACGGCGTTGCCGGTGTCGAGCCGCAATCGGAAACAGTTTGGCGCCAGGCCGACAAGTACGGCGTGCCGCGCATTTGTTTCATCAACAAACTCGATCGCGCCGGAGCTTCCTTCGAGAGATCGTTTGAATCAATCATCACTCGCCTGGGAGCAAATCCCGTGGCCCTCCAGATTCCCATTGGCATTGAAGATCAATTTCAAGGCGTGGTCGATCTGATCGCGATGAAGGGGTTGATCTGGAACGATGAGACCAAGGGATCAGAGTACGAGACCGTCGAAATTCCTGCCGAGTTGAAGGACGCAGCAAAGGCCGCACGCGATAAACTCATCGAAGCGGTCGCCACAGTCGATGATGATCTGATGCACAAGTACGTCGAAGCCCAGCAAATCACCGCGGCGGAGATTCGCAGGGCGCTGCGCAAGGGAACACTGGAGTTGAAGCTTGTCCCAGTGGTGACCGGCTCAGCCTTCAAGAACAAAGGCGTGCAAACGCTGCTCGATGCCGTCGTTGACTATCTGCCGTCGCCGCTTGATATCCCCGCGGTTGAAGGAACAAATCCGAAGAATGGCCGCATTGAGACGCGTCCGCCGGATGCCAGTGCCCCATTTGCCGGACTGGTCTTCAAGATCATGGCCGACAAACACCTAGGTCAACTCTCTTTCGCGCGCGTTTACAGCGGCACGATCAAGGCCGGCTCATATGCTTACAATCCCGGCAAAGACGCGAAAGAGCGCGTCGGCCGTCTGATGCGGATGCACGCCAACAAGCGCGAGGACATCGCTGAGGCGAGCGCGGGAGAGATCATCGCGATTGGCGGCATGAAACAGGTGACGACCGGCGACACAATTTGCGATGACAACAAACCAATCGTTCTGGAAAGAATCGAGTTTCCCGCGCCGGTAATCCGGGTCGCAGTCGAGCCAAAGACCCGGCAGGATCAGGACAAGCTGGGGATCGCTCTGTCGCGTTTGGCGCAGGAAGATCCGTCGTTCAACGTGTCGACAGATCAGGAGACTGGCCAGACGATCATCGCAGGTATGGGTGAGCTGCATCTGGAGATCATCGTCGATCGCATGAAGCGTGAGTTTGGTGTCGAAGCCAACGTCGGCAAACCGCAAGTCGCCTATCGTGAGACGATCACGCAAGCGGCCAAAGGCAAAGAGGTTTACAAAAAACAGACCGGCGGTCGTGGTCAGTATGGCCACGTCGAACTGGAGATCGAGCCGGCCCCGGGCGAAGGTTATGTGTTCGAGAACGAAATTACCGGCGGTGCGATTCCCCGAGAATTCATCAAGCCGGTCGAGCAGGGAATCAAAGACGCCATGGAGCGCGGGTTCCTTGCCGGCTACGAATTGGTGGACATCAGAGTCCGGCTGGTGTTCGGTTCGTATCACGAAGTGGATTCCGACGAGCGTTCGTTCCACATTGCGGGCTCGCTGGCATTCCAGGATGCGCTGAAGAAAGCGAAACCAGTGTTGCTGGAGCCGATCATGCGCGTCGAGGTCGTGACACCTAATGACTACACCGGACCGGTGAACGGTGACCTTAATTCGCGTCGAGGCAAGATTGAGAGTATGGAGCCGCGCGTTGGCGGCGCCCAGGTGATCGTCGCTTTCGTGCCGTTGTCGGAGATGTTTGGTTACACCACTGACTTGCGCTCGGCGACGCAGGGGCGCGCGACATCAACAATGCACTTCGCGCGCTACGAGCAGGCGCCGAAGCACGTCGCGGAAGAAGTAATCGCCAAGGTGCAGGGAGTGGCCAGATAGTGATGAGTGATGGGTGATGAGTTTAGAAGTCGGCGGTGCTCGCCGGTTCCAGCATCACATTTCAATCCTTAAATGGGAGCGAGAAAACAATGGCGAAGGAAAAATTTGATCGTTCGAAGCCGCACGTAAACGTGGGGACGATTGGGCACGTGGATCATGGGAAGACGACGTTGACGGCGGCGATCACGAAAGTGCTGCAGAAGCACAATCCGAAGATCCAGTTCCGCTCG
>JBGQJU010000080.1:0-27002 GCA_041499185.1 Pyrinomonadaceae bacterium
CAAGCTCTGCGACGGGCTCTCAGCAACCAAGACGCTATCGGTCTGTTGCACCCCTTGCCAAAAACGGTCTGCTCAGCATTAAGATGCCGACATGCACCAACACATTCAATAATGGACACGCTTAACATACAAGACACAGAGTGCGCAGAGGTGGCACAGAGAATTGATCAAATTAGGTCGCCACCTTCGAATGGCGCTGATTTCAATCTTTTCTCCCGAGCGCTTATAATGACCTTCGGGAATTGATTCGATAATGACTGAACAGACAAGCGAAGCAGTGGCGCCGGCCGTCGGGTTAACCACCGTCGATAAGCTGCGCATGTTGCTGGATATCACGAGCAAGATCAGTCGCTCGCTCGATCTTCAAGAGGTGCTCAACCTGGTCATGGATACGCTCGACTCGCTGATTCCGTACGACGCGGCAGGAATCTTTGTAGTTGATTGCGAGGAAGGCGGACCGGGAGGTGATAAGGACAAACCCTGCGTCTTTAAGTCTCAGGCAGTGCGAGGTTATGACATAAATGAACTCCTGGAGCTGCACCTAAAGCTGGGTGAGGGAATCATTGGACACGTCGCGCTGACGAGCAAGCCCTTCATCTCACCGGATGTTCGCAAAGAGCCGTTGTACATCAACGCCCGTAAGGAAACGCGTTCAGAAATGGTCGCTCCCGTTATTTCGAACGACGAGGTCATCGGTGTTTTTGATCTGGAAAGCGATGAGCTGAACGCTTACGCGGAAGACGATCTCGAGGTGTTGATGCTGCTCGCCTCGCAAGTCGCGATCATCATCGAAAAAGTGATGCTCCACGAGCAGTTGATTGAGAAGAAGCGCCTCGAGGGTCAGCTTGAAGTCGCACGTCAGGTGCAACTGGAACTGCTGCCGCCGAGCGATCCGAAGCTGCCGGGCTACGACATCAGCGCCTACAACTTTCCTACCGAAGAGGTTTCCGGAGACTACTACGACTGGGTACGCATCTACGACGACCAGATTGGCATCGTGATCGCGGACGTGGCCGGAAAGGGCGTGCCCGCCGCGCTTTTGATGGCCTTCCTGCGGGCCAGCCTGCGCGCGGCCTCGCATATCGGTTACGCACCGCAATTTTCAATGTCCAAGGTGAATTACTTGCTCTGGGAGTCGATCGAGCGGAATCAATTTGTCACTGCCTTTTACGGGATCCTCGACGCGACCAACGGGACATTGGCATACGCGAATGCGGGACACAATCCTCCCTTGCTGGTCGATGCCAATGGCAATGCGCGTTTCATTGAGCAAGGCGGTTTGCCGCTGGGGATGTTTCGCGATACGCGATATTACGAATACTATTTAACGCTTGAGCCGGGCCAGTTGCTGGTGCTTTACACTGATGGTGCTACGGAAGCGTTCAATGCTCAGAATGAGGAGTTTGGCCGAGAGCGACTGGTACGCTCAGTCAAAGCCGCCCGCGACTTGAGTGCGCGAGAATTGATCGATGCGGTGCAGCGAGACGTCGCCGATTGGACGGAGGGTCGCGGCGCGCATGATGACGTCACGTTTTTCGTCATCAAGGCTCTCTGAAAAGTTAAACGGGAGACGAGTCAAGGGAACCTCGTCTCCCGTTTAGAACGCTGGAAAAGCTCTTTCCAAAACTAGTGTGCGGTCAGCGAGCTGTGGGCGTGGTCGCCGCCCGGCGCGAGCGGCGCGCGGTAATCTCCGAAGTGGAATACCGCTTCCGCCTCGGAAAAAGCGTAGACGTCAAAACCAAATGCATCGAGGTAAGCTGCCAGGTAATCGGGTGAAAGGAGATAGACGGCGGGCGCGTAACCCGCTTCAGCGCGAATTTCCAGCAGGCGCTCGATCACTTCCAGCGGAGCAAAACACCGAACAGGATCTCTGTAGGTTGCCATGATTGCCAGCGCCCCCTTTCGCAAATTCTGGAATGTCTCCCACAGGGAAGACACTCGAACGATCGGCCCATTTGATGTACGCGCGTCGTGTCGCGTTTGTTCGCGTGAAAGATTTCTTTTCAGTCACGAGCGCTTTTCTCGAGACTATTTGACGCCCCAGAGGATGAAAAAGTTCCAATAACAATGAGCACGCCACAACAACCCCCTACGCCCACGGCCAGCGCTCCAACGGATGGTCCGCCGCCGCTAAACTTCATGATGGTGCTGAGACAGATGCTGAGGGCCTCGGACAAGGTCAGCGATCTGATTTTCTCGCCTGGACGGCCGCCTCAGGTTGAATTAACCGGCAAGTTGCAGCCGGTCAACGTGCCGGGCCTTGAAAAACTAACGCCGGCTCACACGGCCGGCATCGCAAAAGTGATTCTGGGGAATCATCAAACCGCCATCGAGAGTTTGGAGAAGACAGGCTCGGCGGACCTGTCCTTTAGCGCTCCCGGTGAAGCTCGCTTTCGCGTCAATATCTTTAAGCAACGCGGCACGCACGCCATAGTAATGCGTGTGATTCCGATGCAACCTCCAAATTTCACCGACCTTGGACTGCCGGAACAACTGAAGGAGATCGTGGACATAAAGAACGGGATCGTGCTGGTGACGGGACCGACCGGCAGTGGCAAGAGTTCAACTTTGGCCGCGGTCATCGACCTGATTAACGAAACCCATTATTATCACATTGTCACCATCGAGGATCCGATTGAGTTTTTATACACGCATAAGAATTCGACCGTGCATCAGCGCGAGTTGCATTCGGATACTCCCGATTTTGCCGTCGCGTTGCGCGCAGCTCTGCGCCAGGCGCCCAAAGTGATACTTGTTGGCGAGATGCGCGACCGCGAGACGATCGAAGTCGCGCTTGAAGCTGCCGAGACCGGCCACCTGGTCCTGTCAACCCTCCATACCATTGACGCGTCGAAGTCCGTGGATCGAATCATCGGAGTATTTCCAAAAAACGAGGAGCGGGTAATACGCACGCGCATCTCCCAGTCGTTTCGCTATATGATCTCCCAACGCCTGCTCCCGCGCGCCGATGGTAAAGGCCGGATAGCGGCAATTGAGATTCTCAAGTCAACACTGCGCACCAGAGAATACATCGAAAGAGGCGAGTCAGAAGGCAAGTCGCTAATTGATGCGATGGAGCAGGGTGATCAGGAAGGCATGCAGACATTCGACGGGGTCATCGAGAAGTTGATTCGCAGTGGCGTCGTGACTTTGGAAGGGGCGATGCCCTACGCCACAAATCAGAATAATCTACTCCTGCGTTTGGGAGACTTAGGCGGGGGGAAGCCAAGTCCTCCTCAGGCCAAGGTTCCGGCAAAGGACAAAGGTTCTATGCTGGACATGATCGAGCGCTAGAAGCCCTGACCGGTTGTTTATGCAGTCATTGGGCCGTTTAGACATTGCGTTCCCGGCGCTCTCTCAGCCCGTCTCGCTGCGCCCTCGTCCGGTGTCCGCATTTGCTGAACGCCGGCACAGCGCCTCATCGTTCTCGCTGTGCATTACTGTCTTACTGTTAATCGATCTATCCGGCTCGACGCGTGATATCGTCAAGTTGATTCGCGCGGCGGTACGGCGCTTCGTCGATGCGGCCCGGCCTTCAGATCGGATTGCCATCATAAGTTTTGCCGGCCAGCCAACCCTGGTCGCGCCGTTGACACTTGATCGCGAGGCCCTACGTCAAAGGGTTAACGCGATCGATACTCTTCCGGGTGACACAAAACTCTACGATGCCGCAGATTTCGCCATGGCCGAAGTGCTCAAAGGAACAAAGAACTCGCGACGCACCGCGATTGTGTTGATGAGTGACGGCTTGGATGGCAGCATTCCCGGCGTGTCCGGCCAGCAGGGTTCGAAGCTCTCTTACAAAGAGTTAATTGACCGCGTGCGAGAGTTTGACGGCGTTCTGTACACTTTGTGGCTTAACACGTACTACGAAGCTTTGAATCCGCAAGACACCCAACCGGAAGCGTTCGACACCGGATATGATCGCATGAAGGAGATGGCCGACGCTGGCGGCGGCTTCTTTTATGAAGTGGAACGACTTGAGGATCTCGCCGGAGCTTACGAACGAGTTGTCGCAGATCTGGGAACCGTGTACAGTCTGGCCTACCGTCCCTCAAACAAAACGCGCGACGGAAAATGGCGCGCGATTCGCGTTTCCGTCGATCGCCGCGACGCCGTAGCGCGCGGCAAACATGGCTATTATGCGAACTAGGCGAACAGACAGCCGCAATTCTCGGTTCCGCAAATTATTGCCACTCGGCCCACGGTTGCTTGCTGCTCTTCTGGCTGCCGCAGCCGGTTGCGCCGCGCAGACCGTCGATCCAGTTGAGACGATTCGAGTCGACTCAGACCTGGTCGATCTTCAGGTGAACGTGTTCAACCACGACCCGTCCAAGCTGGCTGCGCCATTGCAGCCACAAGACTTTCTTGTCGTTGAAGATGGAGTGCCTCAAGAGATCACATTCTTCGCAGCCGCTGACGCGCCGTTCGATCTGATATTGCTGCTCGATCTTTCGGGCTCAACCGCGGACAAACTAAAACTGATTCACAGATCGTCGGAACGCTTTGTCGAAGCTGCGCGTCCGATGGATCGCATCGCAATTGTCACTTTCACCGACGTGGTGCAAGTTGTCTCGCCATTGACTTACGACCGGGGGGAGTTGAAGAGGGCGATCGCTACAATTAAGAAGCCGATCGGTGGCACCAACTTCTGGGACGCCCTCCGATACGTGCTCGACGTTGTCGCTCGGCCCGGGCGGGCCTCGCGTCGCAGCGCGGTAGTGGTGATGACCGATGGAGTCGATAACGCGTTGCCGGATGTTTTTGGCGAGGGTTCGCGCGCTACTTTCGAAGAATTGCTCAACACCGCCAAGCATTCCAACGCAATCGTGTTCCCGATCTATCTCGACACTGAAAAAGAGGCGGTCAAACGTCATCTAACACCGATGAATGCTTACGCGATGGCGCGTGATGAACTTGCGCAGCTCGCGGAAGCCTCTGGCTCGGTGGCCTATCGCGCGGACAAGTTGAAAGATCTTGAAGGCGTTTACAAGCAGGTGATACGCGACCTGGCAACCGTTTACAGCATTGGCTATCGACCGAAGAACGGTTCGCCAGATGGCAAATGGCATTCGGTCAGTGTGCAACTCGTGAATCACCCTGAATTGACGGCCCGCACCAGGAGTGGTTACTACGCCAGGATGTTAAGTGGCGGGTGGCCGAATTGACGTAGTTATCATCCCTGAAGAAAGGGTCCGCCTGGTCGGCCAAAAAAGTTGTAAATGTACTTGATGAGTCTATAATGGGTTTACGTCAAGAGGTTAACCGGGAGGCTTGGCAAACTGAAGTTTAGATTCAAAGGAGATCCCTCCATGAAGCACGGCTCTTATTCAATCACCCTCGCCATCGTGGCTGTTGCGTTGATTCTGTCGGCCGCTACGTTCAGCAACGCGCAGAATCGCGAGAAATTTGTGATTTCAGCCAAAGCAGGAGGGGTCAATGCCATTTCGGGTCGAGCCGAGGTCAGGTCGAAGCACGGCGGGGAGTGGCAACTGCTTAGCATCACGGATAACTTGAAAACTGGTGATGTGGTCAAAACCAGCGCGGACGGTCGCTTAGAGATGCTTCTCAATCCCGGGTCTTACCTGCGAGTCGCCGAAGACTCTGAGTTTGAACTTAGCAACGATTCTCTCGACAGTCTCGAAGTGCGCTTGAACAAAGGCACAGCGATTGTCGAAGCTACCGGCGCCAACGGCATTGAACTCATGATTATTCTCTCAACACCGCACGCCAAAATGGCCATCGTTACAAGCGGCCTATACCGCGTCAACGTGTTCCCCGGAGACGCGACAGAATTAATAGTTAGAAAAGGCCGGGTCCTGTTGGACAATTCGCAGACGAAGGTTAAGGGCGGCAATAAGGTCATCTTCACGGGCAACACCTTCTCGGTGGCTAAGCTCGGAAAGGCGGACAAACAAAAGGACAATCTTGAGAGCTGGAGCAAGCAGAGAGCCGAAACGCTGGCCCAGGCCAATCGCAGGATTCCCGGGCGTGAAGCCAATCTGTTTCTCGCCAGTTTGAATGACCCCTGGTCCTATCAGTTTTCGGCCCGCTCTGCCGGCGTCTGGTTTTTTAACCCGGCATTCCGCTGCTTCACCTTCTTGCCATTCTACTTCGGTTGGGGTTCTCCGTACGGCGGCGCCTACTCAGGGATATGGTACTACGGAGGCTACCACTGTTGCGGATGGAATCCTTACTATGGTCCGGTCGCTGGTGGGTCAAACGGAAATTCCGGTTCGGGCAGCAGCTCAGGTTCGGGAGGCGGTTCAGGTTCAGGCGGTGGCGTGGGCTTGGGAGGCGGCTCAGGCTCGGGAGGCGGCGGGTCTCGCATCAGTCCCCAATCTTCACCCAACCCAGCGCCGGTTCGACAATCTAATGAAATGCCTGCTCGCGGACGCGAGCAGCCAATAAGGCCCCTGCCTCCGCGTTAGGCCATCGGTTGCTGACGGTAAGCCTCGGTTTGTTTATCCTCCTTGTCCGGAACCACGGTCGAGTTCGTTAAGTTCGCTGTCAACCATAGCCCTAATCTCCGCGCGTTTCAGCCCAGCAAGTACCAGGTGGGTAAGCGCCGTGCATAGCCGCATGCGCAACTGCTCGTGCGCTTTCTCACCCAAGGTTGTCGACGTAACAACCGCGCCCGAGCCATGTCTGACCTTGATCAGACCCTCCTTTTGCAACGTGCGATAGGCAAACGCAATGGTGTTGAGGTTAACACCAAGATCTGCCGCGACCTGTCGGACGGGAGGCAGCGAAGATCCCGTTTGCAGCTCGCCGCGAGCAATTAGCGCTTTGATCTCGTCTACAACCTGGCGGTAAAGGGGTCGGTGGTCGCTTTCGTCTATGGTTATGTACATTTTCTTACAGACAACCTAATGTGTATGGTGCCCGTATACACCATACAATAGCTGCTGGTCAAGTGATTCGAAATATTTTTTAGCGCCAGAATTCAGTTCCCGGATGCGATTTCATTTGCCACAATCAGGGCCGAGTGGCTGACTGCGGCAACGCCAGCCCCGGGGAAGGTGGTGTCACCGACCATGAAAAGGTTCGGAATAAATGTTCGGTGGCTGACGGAGTTCAGACCAAAGACATCAAGCGACTGGCCGACGCCTCCAACCATGCCCAGCTTGCGGCGCGTCAGGTCGTAGTAGGTGCGTGGCGTCGCGGTTTCTATCACCTCAACCGACTCGCCGAGTTCGCTCATCGAGGCATGCAGTCGTCGCCAGAGCGACTCAAGCGCGGCCTGGTCCTTTTCTTCGTGCTCAGTCTCGCCTTCGTGGAAGGTGAACCAAGGATCCGCATCTGTAAACATGTGGACGGTTACGGCGCGTTTGCCAGCGGGACCGCGAGCATCCCAAACTGGAGCCGAGGCGAACGTCAGTTGCATGACCGCCGGATCGTAGACCCGTCCCCTTTGCAGATCTGTGATAGCCAAGATGTGGTCCGCCGCGAGCTCTTGAGCCGCAGCTTCATCTATTCCCAGATACAGCAGATAAGCTCCCCAGCCACGGAGGCTTTTAAGACGTTTCCGAATGGCTGAAGGGGTGCGGCTGAAACCAACTAGCTTGCCGTAGGTGTCCCAGACCGTCATGTTGCTGACAATGGCGCGTGAAGCGGTTAGGGTTTCACCGCTTAGCAAATCAACTCCGATGGCCTGACCACTCGCGTCGTAAGCCAATCGAAGTGCCGTCGTGTCGAGGCGAACCGTTGCCCCGCTTTTCTTGATCGATTCTGTCAGTCTGTCGGCGAGTGCCGCGGCGCCGCCGCGAATCGCGAACAACCCATGTCGCGTAACGGTCAACGCAACGCACGCGTAAAGGTACGCACACTCTTCGGCGCTGCATTGAGCAAACATTTGCAACTGAGCATCGATGAAACGGCGAAAGCGAAAGGAAGTACCTTCGAGATGTTGCAGGGTCGTGTGATCGATCAAATTCCGTATCCGCACGGCAAGGCTCGCATCAGGCAGAAACGCGCGAATCCGTCTCAATCTGCCTCCTGTGCGCAGATCAGGAACGCGGCAGGCGGCGCGGAGCAATACGTTGCCTATTACGCCTGCGTCGCGATAGAAGGCGATCGCTTCATCCGGACATTCCGGAAAACCTGATCGGAGCGCGTCGTTAAAAGCCTCGGAGTCTGACTTGATGGCAATATCTGATTGGTCGGGCAGGCGAACTATGTAGGAGGGTTCGAGCCGCCGAACTTCTGGAGGATCAACTCGAAGCTCTGAAAAGATGCGCTCATGGATCTCCCCCGGGTGCCACAAAGCATACAAGCCGGCGCCGCTCTCGAATGTGTAACCAAGCTTTTCAAACGGCGCCACACAACCACCGGGCTGTGACTGTCTCTCCAACAGGCACACGTTCACGCCGCGCGCGGCAAGCAACGCGGCCGTTGTCAAACCACCAATTCCGCCGCCAACTACGACAACTTCGTAGGACATCTTCTATCTCAGATGTCGGACGACAAGTTCGAGCAAGTAAATGACTGCGGCCTTTTGCTTGTCGGCATGTCGAAGGTTTTCAAGATACGGCTCGAGCACGAGGAACACCGATTGGATGCCATTGAAGACGGCATGCATCACGAAACACGGAAGCAGCCTGCCACTGAACGCCCGCACGAGAGTGAGCGATATGCTAAGCATCGAAATGACGGCGATCACTCCCAGGTTATTGTAGTACTGGTACACGTGGACGGCCGCGAACATCATCGAGACCACTATTACTGCCCAGACGAGACCGAAAGCGCGTTGCAGCGCTGAATACATAACGCCGCGATAGATGAGCTCCTCGACGAAAGGCGCCGTCACCGCCGCGAGGAAAGCGGTGGTGACGCGGGCCGCGTACGAACTCTTAATGAACAGATCAAGCTGAGTCTCTTGGCCACCCAAAGCGTAAGTAATCAACCAGCCAAGTAGCAGCAGCGCAATAGCAAGCAGAACACTCTTCCACGGCCCAAAGTTTTCCGGCCAGCTCCAGCGGATGGTTTCCCAAAATGGCCGCCTGCCCCACGAGGTGACGACGCCCCAAACAATGAGAAAGCTGAGTACGTGTGCGGGAATGACGCCCAACAACGATAGCAAGATGAGCGTTTTGTCTCCGACGAGAGATTCTGGCCGCAGCCCGGGATGAATGATGCTCTTGTAGATCACATACGGTGTTGCCACCAGCAAAGGCACAACCAGCAATAGCGCGGCGCTGGCAAACCAAGTCAACAGCGCCAGGAACACCTGCCAAAAGGCATCGCGACGGCTCGCTGTGGTACTTGCTGGAGTCGCTGGGGGCGTAGCGGGGTCTTCAAATGGACTTGGTACTGACTCGGTAGTTGAAGGGAACTGGTTCGTGGACACGGTAGGTTTGAGTGTATGGGAGTCGGTTTACAGCGTCAACGGGCGCAGTCAAGTAGAAATCAACATGAGGGCGTGAGCTTGTTTGCCCGCCGCCACGCGCCCTGAATCAAACCGCGGGATAATCCACTTCGAGCATAGGTGGACCGACGCGGGGTGCCGCGAGCATCAATCCGATGATTGTTTTCGCATCTTCGATCTCGCCCTCGGTGATCATCTCTAAGGCGCGGGAGAAGGGAAGACGTACGACTTCCAGCAGTTCGTCATCCTCCAATCGTTGCGCTGTCCTGGTGAGATCGGTTGCGAGATAGACCCACATCTTTTCTCCGCAGAAACCAGGTGAAACATAGAACTCGCTCAGCAGATCCAGTTTGCCGGCGGTAAAACCCAGCTCTTCTTCCAGTTCGCGTGCGGCGCCTTTTTCAGGAGGCTCGCCTTCATTTAAGGTTCCGGCCGGTGCTTCGAGCAGATAGCGAACCGCCGGGTGACGATATTGGCGCACGAGCGCAACCGTGCCGTCTTCAAACACTGGAATGATCACAGCACTGCCAGGATGATGGACCACCTCGCGGACGTAAGTCGTGTCTCCCTCGCGAATCGTGTCGACCGTAACATCGAACACCCGGCCGCGAAAAATCTCTTTGCTGTCCAGTACTGCCGGCGCTTCTTTATTGTTTCCCATTTTGCGTACCAGCCAAAGAGATTATGTATGTTCACGGTTGTTTAGCAACTTCGCTGGTCCCTGTCAGAGCAGCTTGAATTTCCCCGATCAGGTATAACGAGCCCGTCACGCAGATAAGTCCGTCTGCTGGGGTTTGGGTGTACGCGGCCCGGAGCGCATCGGCGGTCGAAGGCTTCAGTGTAATCTTTTGAGCATCAACTTTAGCGGAGGCCACACGCGCGAGCATCTCAACAGTTGCCGCTCGCGGGTTGCTCGGCTGCGTAAGGATGAGCTGGTTCGCTGCCGGGAAAAGTATCTCCGCCATCTCTTCCAGATTCTTGTCGCGCATCGCGCCGAAGACAAGCGTGACGGAGCTAACGATAAATTCGTCGAGATAATCGCGCAGTGCCCGGGCGCCCGAAGGATTGTGTGCGCCGTCGAACAACAATCGAGGCCGGCTATCGCGAAGTTCCAGCCGGCCCGGATGGCTGGCCTGTTCGATGCCGAGGATAATCGCCTCGCGAGCAATCCGAAATCCGCGTTCGCGCAAAGACTCCGCCAATCGAATTGCAACTGAGACGTTAATTACTTGATGCCTGCCGCGCAAGCCGAGCGATACGTCTTCGTATCGATCTTGACTCGTCTCAAACGTGACGCGCAAACGTCCGAGATCAGCAGCGTCCAGAACTACTGCGTCACAGTCGTCGATCTGCGGTTTGACGCCGCAACTTTCGCACTGATGGAGAACCACGTCGAGGGCCTCTCGCGCCTGCGGCGCGATAATGGCAACAACACCCGGACGAATAATTGCCGCCTTCTCCGCGGCGATCTCTGCGAGAGTCTCCCCGAGATACTCCTGATGGTCCATGGCGATGGGCGTGATGGCGATTGTCTCGGCTCGAGCTACCGTCGTTGAATCCAGACGGCCGCCGAGTCCGGTTTCCAAAATCGCCAGCTCGACGCTTGCCTCTCTTAACGCAAGCAGAGCAATCGCAGTCACGTGTTCGAAAAAAGTTGGCAGAGCTTCAATGCGGTTCTCGGCAAGCAGCCGTTGCGCGGTGTCTCGCACTTCAGTTGCAAGACGAGCAAAATCGGCCCGCGAGATCTCCAGTCCGCTGATCTTGATGCGCTCTGTAATCGACACGAGATGAGGTGAGGTGAAAAGACCGGTCTTGATGCCGGCGGCGCGGCAGATTGAATCCAGCACCACGGCAGTTGAGCCCTTGCCGTTGGTGCCGGCAATCTGGACCGAAGGATAGCAGGTTTGCGGATTTCCGAGAGCGTCGAGAAGAAGCTCAGTGTTTCTTAGGCCCAGCTTGATGGCGAGCGTCTCATGGCCAAGACTGAGAAGATAGCGAAGCGCCTCGTCGAATTGCATTGAATCTGAAGGCGCGCTACGCGCTGCGAGCGCGCTGGGCCTTTTCCATTTCCAATTCGCTGCGTATCTCTGGATTCATCATGAAGTTGAGTTGTTTGATGATGAAGTCGCGCAGCTCGCGCCGGTCGACAATGGCGTCCAGCATGCCGTGCTCGAGTAGAAATTCAGATTTCTGAAAATCCTTCGGCAGTTTCTGTCTGATGGTTTGCTCAATCACTCTGGGACCGGCAAAACCAATCAGCGCTTTCGGCTCGGCGATGATCACGTCGCCCAGCATCGCAAAGCTGGCAGTGACACCACCCGTGGTTGGATCTGTAAGCACGGAAATGAACGGCAAGCGCTTCTCGTCGAGTTGCGCCAGCGCCGAAGCGATTTTGGCCATCTGCATCAGCGAGAACGTGCCTTCCTGCATGCGCGCGCCTCCAGAGGCGGCAAACGTAACGACCGCGCCGTGTTCCTCGAGAGCGCGCTCGATCAAACGGGTGACTTTTTCGCCGACGGCCGAGCCCATTGAGCCGCCGATGAAAAGCATGTCCATCGCCCCCGCGAAGACGAGATGGTCGCCAACCTTGCCCCGTGCGTTGACGATTGCTTCCGGCAAACCTGAAACGTCCCGTGCTTGTGTGAGCCGTTCCGTGTATGGCTTGCTGTCGACAAACTCGAGTGGGTCGATCGAAATAACTTCGGCGTCCAGCTCTTCGTATTTTCCCTCGTCAAAGAGCATCGCCAAACGTTCGCGCGCGCCGATGCGAAAATGGTAGCCGCAATGCCGGCACACTTGCAGCGCTTCATCCAGGTCGCGCTTGTACAAGTGCTGCTCACAACTATCGCACTTCACGAAGACGTTTTCCGTCTTTACGACGCGTTCCTCAGGCGGTACCGATTCGATCCGCTTGCTCTTTTTGTTGAACCAGGCCATGGCATTTAGTTCGAATTGAGTTCAATAACCTTAGCATAGAAAGGATGAAGGATGAAGGATGAGGAAAGCAGGGCTGTTGACAAAGCAACATTCCATCAATGGCGGAAGACTGCTATTGCTCAGGATTTCCATACCTTTGCATCAGTGCCGCAAGCAGTTTCGGCGAGACATGAAAGGTGGTCTGCTGTAGTCGAGTAATCGAGCTGGTGAGATCGAGCAAACCGCGCTCTTGCGCTGAGGCGATCACACCGATCGTGCCGATTACTTTCAGTCCGCGCGCTTCCGCTTCGATGCGTCCGCGACGCTCGTCGATGATCAGGGCGTCGGCCTGAACGTGCAGCGCTAAAGAGATCGCTTCGCGTTCGCCCGCGTGAAGGCCGTCCAGGGTTGAAGCTAGCGATCCAGCTTCGGATGAAATCTCAAGCCAGTCGGGAGGATCTCGAATCCACGTTCGCACTGCCTCAGGCGTTTGCGGCGCGCGCAGTTCTTCATTCACAGACGGAGGAATGATTACTCGATCGTAGAGTCGCGGCAGCACATCTATCTGTTCAATTAGGATAAGGTAATTTAGCGGTGACGTGTTGGAGACGACCATTACGCTCGTGAGAGTTGCCGTGAAGTTTCAAGATCGCGCTCAAGGTCAGTCTCGGTATAGTCGAGGTAAGCCCCGGCTTCTTTGAGGAAGGAGTCAGTCTCCGAGCGAGAAGTAAAGCCGAGCATCCTTTGCACTTCCAAGTGAGTCAACTTACCACCGCGATAGCCCTGCGCCGCCAGCGCCTGCAACGCGACGAGCGAAAGTTCATCCTGCCGCCCTAAGCGGCTGGCGATGTCCTCCGGTAATTCAATAGCAACGTGCGTCATTGGAAAGTTGAGGGTAGCACAAAGGGGAGGAAGGATGAAGGAGGATGCTTGAATGACGTCGAGTTTCGGGCATCGCCTGATTGTCCGGCATTACTGGTACTCCTCTACGGGAAGCGCGACGGAAGCCTCAAGCTCCCCTATTGCTCTTGTGATTTCAGCAGCACACACTCCGGCGTGAAACGGCATCGAGACCTCGGACGCTTTTTCCGCCAATTCCTCAGTTACTATGCCCACGACATGCCCCGTGGTCGCAATAATCGGACCGCCGCTATTTCCCGGTCGTGCAATCGCCGAATAGAGGAAAAGTTTTTGCGCGGTAAATGTCGTTATCATCGCACTCGTGATTTCGCCCTTGTGCATTACTAGCGTCGGCTCACGAGATAGCGGAACTCTTGGGTAGCCTACAGTGAATACAGTCTCGGCAATATCGGGGTTCCGGAACGCGAGCCCGGGGAGGCACGGGAGGGCTGGGGACACTTCAACGAGACCGACATCTATAGCATCGTGTACGAGGGTGCGCAGAACTGTGATTTCGGTTGTTCCGAGTACTTGCCTCTCGTGGACCTTCATCTTTCTTAGGACATGCGCGCAAGTGAGAAGCCAGTGCGGAGCAATGACCAAGCCAGTGCCAGCTCGCACATCGCCATCCGAGTTGATTCCTGTGAGATGAACGGTTACTGTGGAGAATACATGGTGTATGAACTCAGCGCCTAGTGCCGGCGCAAGCCACAGGACACCTTGCTGTTCTCGTTCAGTAAGCTCTCTCATGAAATAGTAGAGCGTGCCGATCATCACATCTCGGCCTCGCCCCATCTCCGTCAGCAGGTGGGCATCAGCGAGTTGCGAAAGTAACTCTCTAATTCGATAGATATATCGGTCTGCTTCGAGGAGCTGGTTTGTCTCCTTAAGGTACGTCAAAAAGTCATGCCCACCGAGCGGCTCAATTCTGTTTTCCGCGGGGGGTGTCTTTCTGATCGCGGCGCACACTTCGCGATAGGCCAACGGAGAGAAGAAATGGATGGCCAACAGACTCAGACGCAGTCGCTCCTGAACTGGAAAAGGGGCTAGTCTGGAATACCGAGAGCGCTCGTCAGCCATATGTGTGATGGGACAATGAAGCCGAACTACTAATAGCCGGAACATCTTCCTGTAGCTCGGCTATGAGAGTGTTATCAATACTCTCCGGGTCAATAATCCTTACGTAACAGAGAGCAATTCGCGATCCTTCAAAACTCAATCCCTTTTTGCGCTCTTATACCAGCTTGGAATGGGTGTTTGATCTCGCGCATTTCGGTGACCAGGTCGGCGGCTTCGATAAGTGCCGCAGGGGCGTCGCGGCCGGTGACGACGATGTGCAACGCGGGCTGATCAGCGCGGACGGCGCGAAACTCTTCGAGCACTTCTTCTAATGGCAACATCTCGTAGCTCAGGACGTAAACCAGTTCGTCAAAAACCAGCAGGTCGTAGTCCCGGCTGCGCATCTTCTCGACGCAAAGCTTCCAGGTCTCGCGCGCGGTCTGGCGATCCTGTTCGGGATTCTTGGTGTCCCAGGTGAATCCGTCACCCATCGTATGGATCTCGATGCCGAGTTTTTCCGCCGCGACGTGTTCGCCGTAGCGGTCGTTGCGCGATTTCATGAATTGAATCATGCAACACTTAAGACCCTGGCCGGCGGCGCGCATCATCAGGCCCAGCGCGCAGGTCGTCTTACCTTTGCCGTTGCCGGTGTTGACGATCAGCAGGCCACGCGTATTCTCCTGATAGTCTTCGCGGCGCCATTTGTATTTCTTTTCTTTGGTGGACATTGTCAGAACGGGTGGGTAAACGTTTAATCCACGTGTAATGGCAGCGCCAATTCAACCGCCCGCTACCGCAGGCGGTTCTGACCTACTTCAATCGATCCTCGGTGATATCTCTCGATCCGTTTGCGCGTTCGACTGCGTCACGCAGTAAACCGACGATTTTCTGTTCCGCTTCTTCCCACGTGCCTTTGAGCGTGCAGCCGGCGGCATTGCGATGCCCGCCGCCGCCGAACATCTCGGCCACGCGCGCCACGTTGACATCACCTTTCGAACGCAAGCTCGTGCGATAGACGCCGGGCGCGCACTCCTTGAGCAGGGCCACCGCTTCGACTTCACCGACGGTTAACGGATAGTTAACAAAACCGTCTGCGTCCTCATCGGAAGCGGCGGCGCTCTTTTGCATCTCCAGTGTCTGGCGCATGCAGGCGACGCGGCCTGAAGCATCGCGCTTCGCCGTCGAAAGTACAGCGCCCATCAACTGAATGCGGCTCCAGGGGTAACTGGCGAAAACACACTCCGCGGTCTTCGCGGGCTTCACGCCGGTGCGCACGAGTTCGGAAGCGACTTTGAAAGTGCGCTCGGTGGTGTTCGAGTAATGAAAGGATCCCGTGTCGGTAATCAGCGCGGTGTAGACGCATTCGGCCATCTCTTTGGTTACGCGCACTCCGGTGGCCTTGCAGAGATTGTAAATCATCTCGCCCACGGCCGACGCAGTGGAATCGATCCAGTTGATAGCGCCGAAAAGAGCGGTGGTCGAATGATGATCGATGTTGACGACAAACTGCTTTTCCAGATCGATCAGACCAGGCCGCGTGATGTCGGAACACTCGATGACGAAAACCGCATCGTAAGGACGATCGACTGACGGCGTGACGCGCACATCGTTGGCGCCCGGTAACTGTTGGTAGGAGTGCGGCACGGGATCGCGCATGATGACTTCCGCATCTTTTTCCAAAGCTTGCAGCAGCCAGTAGAGACCTAAACTTGAGCCCAGACTGTCACCGTCCGGGCGCACATGTGAGGTGATCGCGAAGCGGCGTTTCGATTCGATCAACTCGACGACTTGACTAAGCATTACAAGCAAGGATGAAGGCTGAACAGAAAAGGACAGGGAGAATGGGAGAATGGGAGACGGGGCGCAAGCGGTAAACCGCTACGATTTTTCGCCCTGTCTCCCACTCGCCCAGTCTCCCCGTCGGTTCTTTCATCCTTCATCGTTCATCCTTTCTTCGCTTTCCCATTCTTGTTCGATCTCGGCCAGCAACTTGTCCACGCGCTCGCCCTCTTCTTCCACTCGATCGCGGACGAAGTGAAGCTCTGGAGTGTGATTAAGATTCAGCGAAAGGCCAAGCTCTTTGCGTATGTATGGCGTTGCGCGGCGCAACGCGGAGAGCGCGAGTCTATGCTCCTCTTCGTCACCGGCAACGGTCACATACACCCGAGCGGCCTTCAGATTGTCAGAGATCCGAACATCAGTAACAGTCACTGTCGTCAGACGCGGATCTTGCAATTCATATCCAACGATCTGAGAAATCTCCTCACGCAGGAGATCAGCAACTCTTTCCGGGCGACGCATGACTAGGTGCCAGGTGCCGGGTGTCAGGTGCCAGTAAACCGCTTCACGCCGATACCTGGCACCCGACACCCGACACCGGTTTCTAAAGTTCCGTGGCGGCGACCTTCTCGATGACATAGGCCTCGATCTGATCGCCCACCTTGATATCGTTAAAGTTCTCGAGGCCGATGCCGCACTCGTAGCCTTCACGAACCTCCGACGCGTCATCCTTGAAGCGGCGCAAAGACGCGATGTTGCCTTCCCAGGCGACCACGCCGTCGCGAATCAAACGCGCGCGCGCGGTGCGCCGGATAGTGCCGTCAATCACCATGCAGCCGGCCACAGAGCCCACCCTGGGAACACGAAAGATTTCGCGCACGTCTGCTTTGCCGAGAATCTTTTCTTTTTCGATTTTGTCGAGCATTCCGATCATCGCCGCGCGAATCTCTTCTTCGACCTTGTAGATGATGGAATGCAAACGAATATCGACGGTCTCTTGTTTGGCCAGATCGGCCGCGCGCGATTCGGGACGCACGTTAAAGCCAATGATCACCACGGCGGTCGACGCTGTGCCGGCTTGTGTCGCGGACGCCAGCAGGACATCGGATTCAGTGATCGCGCCCACGCCCGAGCGGATGACTTTGACCTTTACCTGCTCAGTCGAAAGTTTTTGCAGAGTCGACTTCAAAACCTCGACTGAGCCCTGCACGTCGGCCTTGATGACCACGAGCAGTTCCTTAACTTCGCTCTCGCCCACCGCCTCAATGCCGCGCTTAGTGGTTTGCAGCAGCGTGCTCTGACGATTGATCATCTGGCGGTGATGTGAAATCTGTTGGGCGCGGATGATGTCGGCAACAACCTGGAAACTTTCTCCGGCTTGCGGGACGCCTTGCAGTCCGAGGACCTCGACCGGCGTTGCGGGCGGCGCCTCCGTGACCGCTTCGCCGCGGTCGTTGAACATCGCGCGGACCTTGCCAAAGATCTGGCCGACGATGAACGGCTCGCCGACATGTAGCGTGCCTTGCTGCACCAAAACCGTGGCGACCGGACCGCGCCCGCGATCAAGTTTCGCCTCGAGCACGACGCCGGAAGCCAGCCTCGTCGGGCTGGCGCGGAGATTGAGAATGTCAGACGTAAGCAGAATCGTGTCGAGTAGGACATCGACGTTCTGGCGTTTCTTTGCGGAGACCAGAACCATTTCCGTCTCGCCGCCCCACTCGACCGGCGTCAGACCCTGGTTGGCGAGTTCTTGCTTGACGCGATCGGGGTTTGCATCCGGTTTATCGATTTTGTTAATTGCTACGACGATTCCGACACCGGCGGCGCGCGAATGTTCAATTGCCTCGATCGTTTGCGGCATGACACCGTCGTCGGCCGCGACCACCAGCACGACAATGTCAGTGGCCTTAGCGCCACGAGCGCGCATCATCGTGAATGCTTCGTGACCCGGCGTGTCGAGGAAAACGACGCGGCGCATTTCAGCCGGATTATCCGGACTGGGAACCTGGACGCTGTAGGCGCCAATGTGTTGGGTGATTCCGCCGGCCTCGCCCGCAGCCACATCGGTGGTACGAATCGCATCCAGCAGAGACGTCTTGCCGTGGTCGACGTGACCCATGACGGTGACCACCGGCGCGCGCGGCAGTTCGATATCATCCGCGTCTGAGGCAATCAGGTCTTCGAACTCCTCTTCCGCTACCATTTCCTCAAACGGCACGAACGTAACTTCGTAGCCGAAGCGATTCGCGAGGTCGATGGCCACGTCGTCATTCAGAGGTTGGTTGATCGTCGCAAAGACGCCTCGCTGCAGCAACAGCGTCACAACGTCCTTGGGCTTGATGCCGAGCTTCTCGGCAAACTCCTTAACGGTTGAACCCTCGACGAGGCGTACGGTCTTCAATTCACCGGGAACGGTGGGAACTTCCAGTCGGCCGGCGATTCGATCTTCGAGCGACAGGACTTTCGGAGGTGGAATGAAATCGCCTTTATCGAAGCGCCCGCCTCTTTCGGTCGTTTTTCGGCCACCACGTGGAGTGCTGCGCCGCGAGCGACGTCTGCCTGCATCGGGAGGCGGAATGTAGGTGGTCTGCGGCGTGAGTGTCTCGCCGGGCGTGCCGAGATATTCAGTTCGCTGGTAAGTAGCACGATCTCGACGACGCTCAGCACGCTCGTCGCGTTCGCGCGGCGTAGGGACTGAAGCTGGTGGTGTTGGAGGCGGCACGCGCTCACCCGGCCGAATCCCTGCGTCGAGCGCTGCCGCAGTAGGTCGCATCACCCTAATCTGTCTTGAGGGAACCGGCTGGGCTACTCGGCTCGCGTCACGTCGCGCAGTCCCGGCAGTCTGCGCGGCTTCCGGGCTTGCCGCAGACGGCGTCGCCGACGGCTCGGCTGGTCCCACTCCTTCACCGGGCGCTGCCGGACTCGCTTGCTCCGCACGGACAGCCGGTGTCAGCTTTTTAACCAGACGAGTAGGACCGGTGGGTTTCGCAGTCGGGGTGACAGTGGCGCGCTCTGGCTCGGGAATGACTGGTCCAGCAGCAGGAAGGGCAGCCTCTTCTGCTTCCGGCGCCGGGGCTTCTTCCACGACGGGACGTGCGGCGCGCTTTACAACCTTGATGGTGCGCTTTACGGCCGTCTCTTTTTTGGGGAAGTACTTTGTCCGGATCTTTTCCGCCAACTCTTTCGAGATAGAGTTGGACGGCACACTGACATCAACACCTTCGCGGCGGACCTCTTCGATCAGCCGCTTGGTGTCAAGCTTCAGTTCTTTTGCCAGGTCGTAAAGGCGAACCTTATTAGCGGTCGTCATGCACTCCTTCTTGGACTTCGCGACTTACCGCAGTGTCGCGACTCTTCAAAAAGTGATTAAAGAACCCTCGCTCTCAACCACTTTTCGAAGCGTGCCTTCAGAAGTGCAGCCCGAAATCGGGGTTTGAGGGCGAGTGGCGATACGCGCTGGACCAGCCAGCACGTTCGCCCGATCTACTTTGCCGCGTCAGGTGAAGCATCTTGCTTCTCTTTTTCACTGCTCCCGCCCTCTGCGGCAACTTCGACACTCTCCGGAGCTGATGTTGTTTTCGTCTCGGCCGCGGAAACTTCGGCAACGGACTCTTCGGCGCCGGCGAATTCTTCCTCCGCCACTTCGCTCGCGTCTAATTCTGACAAGTGCTCCATCGCCGCGGCGCCGCTGGAGGTGACATCAGGCGCGGGCGTGATGGTATCCGGCCGCAGATCCCGGCCTGGCTCCTGCAACACGATCTCTTCTTCAGAGATTGGCTCAGCCTCGGTCAGCGCCACGGGCTCGGCAGCGTTCTGAGCGAGCACGTCATGTTCGGACGCGAACGGCACTCCGGATTCAACTGCTTCATCGTATCCTTCAGCGGTCATTTCATCCGAAGGCTCCCCGTGGCCCGCTTCAACAGATTCATCGAGTTCTATGGATACAGCGTGAACTGGTTCGATCTCATCCGCCGCAATTGTTTCCTCGGCAGCCTCTGGCAACGTTGGTTCGGTCTCAGTCGATTCTTCGATCGCCGCACCCTCTTCCTCCGGGTGCAGACTCGTCTCACGCACGACGATGACGGCTTTCGCGGCCTTCAGAATCACCTCAGCCTCATCGAGACTAAGATCGAGAAACTCAACCAGGTCGTCAACGGACGTATGGGCGAGCGCGTCGATATCCATGATCCCGTGCTCGCTGAGCGCATCCGCCTGCTGCGCCGTAACTCCCTCGATGGCCGACAACGGCACCGACTCGCCCGAAAGGATCAACGCACCCATCTGTTCAGCAACTTCCTTCTTGATCTCTTCCTCGCTGCGGATATCTATGTTCCAACCGACGAGCTTGGTTGCCAGTCGCACGTTTTGGCCGCGCTTGCCGATGGCCAGGGAAAGCTGATCTTCGTTGACGATGACTTCCATCTGCCGGTTTTCAATGTCGGTGATGCGCACCTGATTAACCTTAGCCGGCGACAACGCGTTCGCGGCAAAAACTGAGGGTTCGTCTGACCATTCGATGATGTCAATCTTTTCTCCGCGCAACTCGCGAATGATCGCCTGGACGCGCGAGCCTTTCATGCCGACGCAGGCGCCAACGGGATCGACGTCGCGCTCGTTTGACGTTACTGCGATCTTCGCACGCTCTCCGGGTTCGCGTACGCACGACTTGATCACCACCGTACCGTCGTAAATCTCCGGCACTTCCATTTCAAAGAGCCTTAAGAGCAACTCCGGCGAAGTCCGCGACACTTCGATCTGCGGCCCTTTGGATTCCTTCGAAACGTTGTTGATGACCACACGAATGCGCTCGCCCTGGTTCCACTGCTCACCACGCGACTGCTGAGAGCGGGGCAGGATGGCTTCGAGATTGCCGAGGTCAACAATGATGTTGCCGCGCTCGAAGCGCTTGACGTAGCCGTTAACCAGATCGCCGATCTTGTCGATGTACTGCTCGTAAACGTTGCTGCGGACGGCGTCGCGCACTTTTTGAAACAGAATCTGCTTGGCGGTTTGTGCGGCAATGCGTCCGAGTTCTTCCATTGGCAAAGGAAGCAGCAAAGCGTCGCCGATCTCCACCTCGTCACCGGCCAGTTCGCGCGCTTCGTCAATCGAAACTTCCGTGGCCGCGTCCGTCACGTCATCAACGACGACCTTAGAGGCGGAAAGCTCGATGCCGGTCTCGGGGTTCCAGTCAACCTGAATATCCTCGCCCGACTTAAACTGTTTCTTGGCGGCGGCGCGCACGGCCTCTTTCATCGCTTCGACGACGAGGTCGCGCTCGATGCCCTGTTCCTGGCAAAGGGCTTCAATGTTCTGCGCAATGGATGAACTCATTTAGCTTCTCTATCTCCGGCTTGGCTCGACGCCCCAGCAACCGGGCGTCGTCTGAGCCTATTCAGTTGTCATTAGCACAAGTTGTTGACTTGCTTATTCTCTTCCGCTACTTCAGTTGGTTACGCCGAAACTCTTCTTCAAAATCAATTTGAAGGTTAGCTTTCGCAATCGCGTCCAACGATACGCGAATTCGCCCGCTGGTCCGATCTTCGAAGAGCACTTCGTCACCATCGACGCCGATCAGTCGGCCGCTAAAGTTACGTTGGCCGCCAATCGGATTACGGGTTTTCATCTTGGCGCGGCTGCCGGCAAAACGCTCAAAGTCGCCTCGTTTGTAAAGACCGCGTTCCAGACCGGGCGACGAAACTTCCAACGTGTAAGCCGAATGGATGAAATCTTCAACGTCGAGGATCGTGCCCAGGTACAGACTCACTTCTGAGCAATCCTCGTGCGTTACACCTCCCGGCTTGTCAATGAAAATGCGAACAATCGGCTTCCCCTCCGGCCCGGCAACCTCGGCGTGAACCAATTCAAGACCGTGGTCGATTGCAACTCGGTCGGCGATCTCCCGGACTCGCTCTTCAATCGACCTGGCGCCCATTGTGGCCTCCGAAAAAGCACTCGCCCAAAAGAAAAAGTGGGCGCTAACCCACCGGACGAGACCGCCGTGCTTCGAGCAAGCTGTGAATTATACGGAAAGGGTAAGCGAGAAGCAACCTGAGAGCGCGGGCATCCTGCCCGCATGTGATTGGTCGCGACTGAATCCCGCTGTGATATTCTTCCCCGCCTATCACTGGAGGTTCTCTGGACGTGACACCGAGTGATTCAAAAGACAAACTCGCAGCCAAGCCGCGCTCGAAGTGGCGTCGAATTCTCCTGATACTAGGATTGATCGTCGCGGCGCTCATCGTGTGGGTGGGCTTTGACCTTTATGGGCCGCGCACTTCCCACCTGCGAGACTTTGATCCGGACGAAGTCGCGCGGCTCGAGACGGCGATGTGGCGTTCCTATTACGAGAAGCAGCAGGTGCGCTTGTTCAATCAGCTCGCCGAGTTGCTGCGAAAGCAATACAACATGCCGCTCGTGAGATCGAACCGGGTTGCCTATCACGCCGCGAAAGCGGCCTTCATCTTCAAGGGCGGCAAACAACGATCTGATTACGAAAAGGCGTTGCCCAATCTGGTGGATTTCTACGGGTCTGTGCGCGACGTGAGCGACACGCCGTTTGACGTGAATCGCGCCGCGCGTTTGGAGCTTGAGTGGTGGATCATTCACCGTGAACGCGCAAAGCACCCGGAAGGAGATCTCGATCGCGCGCTGGCGGAGGTGCAAGCTGAGATTTATCACGTGCCGGTTGAGAAGTTAATGGAGCACGCCAGGCTGCGCGCCGAGGCCATGCGTATTCGCGACACGAAAGCGGAAGCCGGCGGAGTTACGGAAGCAGACTGGGCGAGAATCGGAGAGTTATTGCGCGGATCGTGGCGATCTCTTTCGCAGGCGGTCAGATCCTGAGTTCTCTTCACGCGGCGAAACTAGGTGCTGATTAGCGCGCTTTCCGATGCGGGTGTAAACTTCACGAAACGCAATCCACGACGCAATCGATATTAGGAGAAACCGATGAACGACTCGAACGAGAAAAGCAAACTCGAACTTATCTATACGTTGTTCTGCGACGATGTGCGTCTTGAGGCAGGCAACAAACTCTCGTTTATGGGTGTGTTTCAGAACATCATGGTGCAGCAGTTGCCCGTCTCGCTCATCAAGTTCGCGGTTGTGAATCACTGGCGCGGCGACGGCGCACATTTGTCCGAGGTGCGCATCCTGACTCCCGATCGCACGCAGCCGGTCGTCGTTTCCCAGCCGACGCGATTCGAGATCGCGCCCGGCGGATTCGCCGACAACATCAGCTTCTTTGTTAACGTGACCTTTCCCACCGCGGGACAGTACTGGGTGCAGACGCTGGTTGATTCCAACCTGTTCGACGAGCAAATGCTGACGGTGAGCGATGGTCGTGCGCAAGCAACGGAGGACCTTTCAGAAGCAGTGAACTGAAATGTCCGACGAACTTCAGTTTGTCGTTGCGAGGCAGAAGCCCGACCATTAGGGAGGGCTCATCATTTGGCTTGGGAGCCCTTGCTTACGCGCGGGCTTCAGCGACTATAAAGTTTATCGGACACAAAGCTTCAGTACTCGATATTGTAAAGCTTGATTTTTGAATTGAGCGTAGTCGCCCGGAGTCCCAGCAGCCGAGCGGCCCGAGCCTGGTTTCCTCCGGCCTCGCCAAGCGCAAGTTTTATGAGGGCGGTCTCGAACCGCTTCACTTCGCCATAGAAATCTACACCCGCTGCAACATCGAGATCCTCGGGTTTGGTCGACTCATCGGCAAAGACCTTGTCGCGCGCCAGAATCTGGGCTTCTCTCATCACGGATGACGCGAGATCGACGAGCCGCCTTACGCGACTTTCCGTTGAATTGCCGGCCAAAGCCAGTCTCAAATTGACTGTTTTGTTCGAAGATATTCGGGTCCGTTTCGGTCGTCCCTTATTTATTGTATCGATCAATGCGGCTCGATTGGCACTCATGATTCCCCCCTTTTTGAAGACTTCGGTTCTAATACGAAAACACCACGCCCGCGGGTTCCGTGGCAGCTTTTAGTCGCGACAAACGGGCTTTTGGTTGGCTCGACTGAGTTAGATAACGAAGAAAAAGCGAGCCCTGTTAACAGACTCGCGTTCAATTTCACTGAGAATATTTCCGATTTATTGAAAAGCTGGTGCGGATGAGAGGACTTGAACCTCCACGATGTCACCATCACAGGCTTCTGAGACCTGCGCGTCTGCCAGTTCCGCCACATCCGCGGGACAGTTGAATATACGAACCAGCGTCGTGGAGTGTCAAGGCAGCTTATTGACCGCGTTTATGACCCCGGCAACCTGGTCCGGGGTCCTCGCGTCACTTCGGTCAGCGGCGATGAAATCTTCGTGCACGGAACAATTCGTCGTTATTAATGCGATTACGAAGACTTCGTCCGCGGAAGAAATCGTCGTCGTCGAAGTCGCGATTCCGAGGTCGCAATCTCCGCGAGCGGAATAGATTCTCATCATCGAATTGATGGATTCTTCTATTGCGTCTTTCTCGCCGAATGAAAATCCCGTTGCGAAAAACGCCGAAGTTTCGTCGTGGCCCGCGCCCGTCCCAGCGTCCATCGCGCGCGTCGTGGCAGTTAACAAACTTCCCGCACTTCTTATCTAAGTCAGGTCCCCGTCCTCTTCCATTTCCTCTTCCCTGCCCGAAGGCGGTGGCCGGCAGAGCGATGGCAAGAGCGAGGCTGAACAAAATTACGAACAAAACATTTCGCGTGGCAGTTAAGACTTTCATAAAACCCCCTCGGAATTGGTGTTTAAGTAACGAACTCTTCCCTATCGTTCGGTCTGGGCGGAGAATGTCGAATTCTCGCCGTTGAAACAAACAACCAGCGTGCCAGGAGACGACTCTCTTTAGAACTGCTTGAAAACCTGTTCGAGAGCAGTTTCACGTGACCGTTTATTATACGATAACGTTACGATGCGAAACCGTATCGTGCCAAATTCGTATCATATCTGATGATCTGGTACTGTAAATGTCGTTGCTGTTGGACGTGTACGCAATTTCTTGTAGTTGAATTTCAATTAGGTTGCCAAAGGACGTGATGGCCGACCCAGCACTCGCTCTTGCCGGTTTACGCGAACGTTTTGCCGACGTGCGCCGCCAAATCGAAGCGACTGCGCGGCGCTGCAATCGATCACTGGAAGAGATCACTCTAGTCGCCGTGACCAAGACTCACGGTGTCGAGATACTGAAAAGCGCGCTTGGCGTAGGCATCACTAATCTTGGAGAGAACCGCGTCCAGGAAGCCGAGCCGAAGATTCTCGAGTTGGGCCGCCACGCGGCGCGCTGGCATTTGGTAGGACACCTTCAGGCAAATAAGGCGCGCCGCGCAGTCAAACTCTTTGATTGCATCCACTCAATCGATTCAGCTTCGTTGGCCCATCGTTTGGATCGCCTGTGCGCCGAAGAAGGGCGGGCGGAGTTGCCGGTCTTGCTTCAGCTAGACCTGGCACATGAAGAGACAAAGTCGGGTATCAGGGCAGAGGAACTGCCGGACTTGGCTTCAGCGGTGAGTGATTGCCAGCATCTACGTCTCGTCGGACTGATGACGCTGCCGCCCTTTTTTGAAGACGCCGAGCGCGTGCGGCCTTTCTTCAAGCGGCTGCGCGAGCTGCGCGACGCGCTTCAAGCGAAAGGATGTTTTGGCGATCGTGCCGGCGAGCTTTCGATGGGTATGACCCACGACTTTGAAATTGCCATCGAGGAAGGCGCGACGATGGTGCGCATTGGGACAGCGCTGTTCGGAGAGCGCAAGCCAAACGAGTAATGGCCCCCTTCTTTGTTAGTTGAGCTGATGTCAGCATGATTCTGATTATCGCCAGACTCAATCAGTTTGTAACCTGGACAGTGACGAGCGCGATCATTTTCGTTGTTGCGCTGGTCATCTTGCGCCTAATCGCGGATCAGGCGAATTGGAACTTTTTTGGCTGGCCCGCCGTGACGATTCGACGTTTGACGGATCCATTGATTGGACCGGTGCGGCGTGCGCTGATGGGTTTTCGAGTGGATCCCAAATACGCGCCGCTGGTGGCGATTCTGATAGCAATCCTGCTCGGCTGGTTAGTGGTGCGCGTGACGGACAACGTGCTGGGCACAATAGCCGGCGTGATGTCCGCTGTTCAGCAGGGGGCAATCGCGCGAGTCATCGGCCATCTGCTTTATGGTCTGCTCGGACTCTACATTCTGCTGATCTTCGTTCGCATCGTTTTTTCGTGGATTACGGTGAGTTATTCGAATCGTGTGATGCGATTCCTCGTCAACACCACCGAACCGCTGCTTGGTCCGTTGCGGCGCCTGATCCCACCGGTAGGCATGTTTGATATTTCACCTTTCGTCGCATTCATAATCATCTGGCTGTGCCAGACTGCCGTTGCGGGAACGCTTTTGCGCTAGCAGGTCGCAAACCTGCGCCGCTGATGATCGATTATTCAGAAAGGGATGGGGCGCTAACTTTCAAAGTCCAGGTGGTCCCGCGTGCTTCGCGCAGCGAGATCGTTGGCGAGCACAACGGCGCGCTGCGGATTCGTATTGCGGCGCCGCCGGTTGACGGCGCAGCCAATGAAGAACTGGTCCGCACGCTCGCTCGCGCGCTCGGCGTGCGAAGAAACGCGATAGAGATCACTTCGGGTCAAACAGCCAAAACCAAACAAGTGCGCGTGACCGGCGCTTCGCCGCGTGACCTGGAAGAACTCTTAAACGAACGATAACCGGCTAATATCACTTTCTAGTGCGTACACTCGGCATTACTGTGCGTCACGACGGGACTGAAGCGCTGTTGGTATTCATCCGAAGTGATAAATGAGCAGACCATTGCGTGCTGCTTGGTCACGTCGCGCAGCGGGGCGCTGCTCACCTGGCCCAGCCAGAACAGAAAGCCGCCGATGTCCGGGTCGCGTCTGAGATAACCAAAGTACTGCGTCGCCACAAACGCCCGGTTGTATTCTTCGTCGATAAAGGCGCGGTTGTTGATCGGATTCGTGCTCACGTTGTCATCCGCCAG
>JBGQJU010000081.1:0-26888 GCA_041499185.1 Pyrinomonadaceae bacterium
CAAGCTCTGCGACGGGCTCTCAGCAACCAAGACGCTATCGGTCTGTTGCACCCCTTGCCAAAAACGGTCTGCTCAGCATTAAGATGCCGACATGCACCAACACATTCAATAATGGACACGCTTAACATACAAGACGCAGAGAACGCTGAGGTTGCGCAGAGAAAACCAATTTCACGAACAGACTTTGGCGCAGGCAGAAGTGGGGTTTGCCTTTCACCGCGATGGCGGCTCGCCGTTGCCCACGACGCGTGGGCGAGTCTTTACGGCGGGCTGAGGCTCGGACAGACGATGCTGGATCTGGTTCGTGGCAAACTGTGCAGCCTGGGAAATTTTTGGATCAAATGATTCAGTGAATGGTTTGATCTGATCGAGAGTTTCCGCATTGCCGATCTGGCCCAGCACTTCCAACAATCTAACCTTCACCTTTGCCGGCGTGTTGTCTTGAGGCAGAAACACGTAGAGTGGCTCCGGGCTCTCGAGGTGAGCGAGATAGCCGCCCGCCTGATCGTGACGCGGTGAATCCAGATCGCGAACGATTTGAAACAGCACTTCCGATTTGCCCATGCGATAAAGCGCCCAGTTGAGCGCCAGCCGCACTCGTTTGTCCTTTTCCTCGAGGACGTAACCCTCAACCAGCTTCTTCTGGTCAAGAGCAACCAGCCGCGCCAGCCCTTCAGCCGCCTCTTGGCGGGCCAGCGGATCAAAACTCGAGAGTTGCTTTGCGTATTGCGCTGAGAGCGCGCGAGTGTTGGTGGATTCGTCTTGCGCCGACGACTGGGCGTTTACAGCAAGAGCGAAAGTGAATAATAAGCCAATGGTAAAAGCGCGAAAGATAATCAT
This sequence comes from Pyrinomonadaceae bacterium, assembly GCA_041499185.1. Lineage (GTDB taxonomy): Bacteria > Acidobacteriota > Blastocatellia > Pyrinomonadales > Pyrinomonadaceae > JAOAPY01. The sequence continues at coordinate 841 of JBGQJU010000081.1, forward strand.
GATTTTCAGTTGAACTCTCAACCGCAACGCGGTTGTGCAACGCAGCCCAACGTTGCCGCCTCGGCTACGTTGGGTTATTGGTATCATCAATGGTCGTCAACCGCAACGCGGTTGCGCGTCGTTCGCGTACCAGCGCCTCAAACAGCGCAACCCCGTTGGGGTTGGTGGAGAGAATTTCGCAATTACCCAGGGTAGCCGCTTCGCGTCCAACCCTGGGCTGCGTTACTCAACCCCTTTGCGGTTGAAAGGCGACCACGATGCATTGATTTTAAAGAACGATGACTGCATTAATCGTTCTTGGAAGCCGAACCACGTTTGTGCAGGCTGGCGCTGTTCAAATCCAGCTCCGCTATCGGAATCACTTCCACATTCTTGAATTGCTTCTGCAACTCAGGCAGGAACTCTTTTGCATCACCAACAATGATCATGCTCGCGCCCTTTGTGTCCAAACTGGTTCCCCCGAAGCGCTGCACATCGGCGGCCGTAATCGCCTGCACGTTGTTGATGTAACGGTTGGTTTCGTCCAGGCCCAGCCCGTACAGCGCCAACGACGCTACCTGTCCCACCAAGCCTTCGGTCGTTTCCAGCGCGCGGCCAAAATTGCCGATCAGCACCGCCTTTCGCGGTACCAGTTCGGTCTCGCCAACGGGTTCATTCGACAGTCGTCGAAGCTCACCGAGCAGCAACGAAGCGACTTCCGCGCCAGATTGATTCTTGGTCTGTGCCGACGCGACGAACAGCCCGGTCTCGCGTCGCACCTGGAGCTGGCTGCCCGCGCCGTAACTCAGACCGCGCTTGATGCGAATCTCCTGGTTCAGCCGGCCGGAGTAGCCCGTAAGTACGGAATTGGCGACGAGACCAGAAAAGTATGACGGGTCGGTGCGGGCGATGCCGCGCCGCGCGAACACGACCGCCGCCTGCCCCGCGCCGGGCATATCAACGACCACGACGCGCTGATTGCCGGCCGCTTGCACCGCGCCCGCCTGCGCTCCTTTTGTTCCGCCGCTGAGCGACGTCTGGGTGTTAGTCCAATCGCCGAACAGGCGCTCGGCAAGCCTGAACGCATCGTCCGCTTTGATGTCCCCGCCGATCACGAGCGTTGCGTTGTCGGGACGGTAGAAAGCGGAGTGCAGGTCGACGATGTCCGAGCGCTTGATGCGCGCAATGGATTCCGGGGTGCCGGAGACAGAGTGACCGTACGCCGCATCGCCGAAAACGACGCGCGCGGCGACCCAGCTCGCGAGCATGCCCGGCGTATTCATCCCCACGCTGAGAGTGTCAAGGTATTGCTGGCGCAGCCGCTCGATCTCTTCATCCTTGAAGACAGGATTGCGAACCACGTCGGCGAGAATGGCTAGCGCCGGTTCAGTCTTCGACGAGATGACGTTGACCGATGCTCGCGACGCATCCCAGCCCGCGCCCGTGTTGAGTGCGCCTCCGAGCGCTTCGATCTCCTGCGCGATCTGCGGCGCAGTGCGCGTCCTGGTCCCTTTGGTCAGGAGCTCAGCGGTGAGGTCCGCGACGCCACTGAGGGCCGCAGGGTCAACCTCGCTGCCGTTCTTGATCATCAACTGAGCTGCGACCAGCGGCATGCTGTGGTGCTCGATGACGATGACGCGCAAGCCGTTCTTAAGGGTTCGCTCGACGGGCTTCGGGACTGTGACCGAGCGTGGCGCGGCAGGCGGTGGTGGTGTAGCTTGCGGTACGGGAGAGCCGCCCGACCCCTGTGCCTGTGCGCCGATGACAATGACCGAGAACGCTAGGAACAATGCCACGCGCAGCAGTGCCTTCAGTTGGGAGCGTCTTGATTTCATCGTCTTCCCTCCAACGGCGCGGCGCCCGGCTTCCTGGCCTCGCCCTGATACGTGATGACCACGCGTTTCGTATCGCTGAAGTACTTCTTCATCACGCGCTGGATGTCCGCGGCGGTCACGTCCTGAAGGTGATCAATGTCCGTGTTGACGCGGCCGGCGTCGCCCATCAGCAGCACGGCGTTGCCGATGGCGAAAGCCTTGCCGCTGTTCGTTTCACGCTGGCGGAGTTGGTTCGCGACAAGCTGGTTGACGGCCTTCTCAAGTTCGGCCTTCGAGACAGGTTCGTCTTGCATGCGCTTAAGTTCGGCGAGCAACGCGCGTTCAGCGTCCTCCGGCTTCTTGCCGCTGGCCAGAATCGCGCCAATGGCAAAGTAACCGGGTTGCTCGCGCAGGTTCGCGCTGGCCAGCGCCTCCGCCGCGATCTGCTGTTGGTAGACGAGGGACTGGTACAGCCGCGATGACTCGCCGCTCCCCAGTACCGCCTCAGCGATGCGCAGCACGTCCGCGTCCGGGCTCGAGATGGGTGGCGCTGGATAAGTGATCGCCACCGCTGGCAAAGGCACATTCGGGCCGGTCTCGTTGAACCGCTTCTCAGCAGTGCGCTCAGGTTCTTTTACAGTCACCCGCGGGATCGCGCCTGCCGGCTTTGCGATCTTGCCGAAGTACTTATCAACCCAGCTATCGAGTTGCTTCTCTTCAAAGTCGCCGACCACGATCAGAACGGCGTTGTCCGGGCGATAGAAAGTCTCGTGGAAGGCGCGCACGTTTTCGAGCGTTGAGGCGTCGAGGTCTTCTTTGCTGCCGATGGTCGGGCGGTGATACGGGTGTACTGTGAATGAGTCTTTGTCGACTGCGTAGAACAAACGCCCGTAAGGCGGGGCGAGCACACTCGTGTTGAACTCTTCCTTCACCACGTCGCGTTCGCTGATGAAGTTCTTATCGTCAACGTTCAAAGAACTCATGCGGTCGGCCTCGGCCCACAGGAGTGTCTCCAGATAGTTCGAGGGCACAACCTCGTAGTAGTTCGTAACGTCATCGTTGGTCGAGGCGTTGTTAAAGCCGCCCACGTCTTCGGTCAGCCGGTCCATCATCTCCGACTTCATGTTCTTTGTGCTTTTGAACATGATGTGCTCGAACAAATGGGCGAACCCGCTGCGCGCAGGCGGATCGTCTTTCGAGCCCACGTGATACCAAACCTGGATGGCAACGGTAGGAGTAGATCGATCCGCTGCGCTTACCGTACGCAAGCCATTCCCCAGCGTGCGCTCGCGAAACTCCACGCGTGGCATTTTTATTTGCGCGCGCGTCTTCCACGAAGTGCTCGAGCACGTCACGAGGACCACGAACGAAATTAATAGCACGATAATTTTATGACGCATTGAAATCGCTCCGGTGATAGGAATCATTAGAATCCGAAGACAGGGCGTGGCCTTGGATGATTAAACGTCTGACGAGTGTTGCACGCCGAGCCGAATCAGGCCGTTCATTCAGACGCTTCGATAGCTAATCAAGATCCAGCGGATTCCGATAAGGCTTGTCTTTCTCCTTGTCGGCGCGCTTCATTGCTTCCTGAAACTTCTCTTCCAGGATGCGGTCGCGATCCTTCATCGAACTCAGCTCCTGGGCAAAGATCTGCTCGCGCACCTGTTTCTGTTTATCCAGGCCTTTTACCATTTCATCGAACGAGGCCACCGGCCTGGCCTTCTCCGAATGTGTGATGATTGCGCCCGTCTGCGAGTCGATTGTCAGTGTCGCCTCGCAACAGGGGCACAGAATTGTGAACCGGGATGTATCGGCCATGATGAACTCCCTTAGTCTGACGCATTCATGCGTACGGTCAAGTATAGCTTGTCTGGCGCGAAACTTCACAAATCAGATCGTTGAATCTATCCGCTTTCGAGTGTACCTTTAGCCCGGTCACGCCAGAATTGCACGACAGAAACGTACTGATCGCCACAATGCATAGACTGCTTCACGCTCGCAGCACGCTGGTTGCTTTGGCGCTTGCGCTGTGGCTTGCGGCTGCCCTACCACAAGTCTCGGCGCAGGACGTTTCCGACTACGCAGCGAAGGCAACGGAAGTGAAGGATCTTGTGATACAGGGGCGCAGGCTGGAAGCCAAAGGCAATTATCAAGAGGCGCTGCCGATCCTCGAGCGGGCCCTGACATTAGCCGAGAAAGGATTAGGCCCGGAAGATCCGATGGTCTATTTGTGCCTGAGTTCACTCGGCACCCTCTACACCGATAAGGGCGACTTTGCTCGCGCGGAGACGTTTCTCAAACGCGCCCTCACGGTAGTTGAGAAGGCGCCTGGTGCACCCGAGGACTGGGTGGCGGAGGCGCTGCACAAACTCGCCGTCGTGTATGACGACATGGGCGACTACAGCCAGGCCGAGCCGCTGTACGAGCGATCGCTGGCGTTGAGAGAAAAGGTATTCGGGCCCGACAAACTCGAAGTCGCCGACTCCGCTAACGCCCTTGCAGTGCTCTACATGGAAAAAAGCGACTACGGTCGCGCCGAGAAACTGCTGTTGCGCGTTCTGGCGATCCGCGAGAAGTTGCTGGGCGAGGACAATGCGTTAACCGGTGCCGTGCTTAACAATCTCGGCTACGTTTATGGCAGCAAGGGCGACCGGGCTAAGGCCGAAGAATTTTACCGGCGCGCCATCGCGATCGCGTTGAAGACCAAAGGCCCCGAGAGCGTCGATCTCGCTACGGACCTCAACAATCTCGGCCAGTTGTACCGCGATACCGACACCGCGAAGGCGCGGCCCTTGTTTGAGCGTGCGCTGGCTATCAGAGAGAAACTGCTTGGCCCAAACGACCCAGAGGTTGCCAACTCGCTCAACAATCTGGCGGTGCTCAGTTGGAAAGAGGGCAATTTGAAAGAAGCGGAGCAGTTGTTGCTCCGCACGCTCGCCATCAGCGAAAAGACTTATGGGCCCACGCATCCGCATACAGCCACGGTCCTTAATAACCTCGCGTTTCTCTATCATGCGAAAGGTGATATCTCGCAGGCGCTCAGCTTTCTCACTCGCAGCAATGAGATTCGGGAGCACAATCTCGCCCTGATTCTCGCGAAGGGATCGGAAGATCAGAAGCGCATCTACATGGCCGCGTTATCGGGCGACACTGACGCTACTGTTTCACTTCATGTGAAGAGCGCGCCCGGAGACCCAAAGGCCGCGCGTCTGGCGCTGACCACAATTCTCCAAAGGAAAGGTCGCATCCTCGATGCGATGAGTAACCAGTTTGCGGCGGCGCGGCAGCGCCTGGATATAGTTGGGCAAGTCCTGGCGGATCAGCTCGCCGCGACGCGGGCCGAGCTTGCCACGCTCGTTTTGCGCGGTGCTGGAAACAGTGAGCCGTCCCAGTACAGCGCTGCGGTTAGCAAGCTCGAGGTGCGGGCGCAGGAGCTCGAAAAACAAATAACTGAGCGGGCCGGAGAGTTTCGTCTCCAGTCGGAACCGATAACCATCGAACGCGTACAAGCGGCTATTCCGCGCGATGCGGCTTTGATTGAGATCGAACGCTATCGGCCGTTAAAACCGAAGGCTGAGCAAAGTGGGATCTGGGACGCTGACCGTTACGTCGCCTATGTTTTAAAGCGAGAAGGAGGGCCCACCTGGGTTGAACTCGGCGATGCAGCGCAAATCGATCGCGACGTTAATCACTTACGCGCCGCACTACGCACCGGCAGCGACTTTCGGGAATTGGCGAGAGCGGTGGATGAAACAGTGCTGCGGCCCATTCGCAAACTTCTGGGAGACGTGCGGAATGTTCTGATTTCTCCGGATGGCGCGCTCAACCTTGTGCCCTTTGCCGCGCTGATTGATGAACAAAAACATTACGCAGTCGAAAACTTCACCTTCACCTATCTTACCAGCGGCCGCGATCTGCTGAGACTGGAGACGCACTACGCGAGTAAGCAAGGGCCCGTGGTGATCGCCAATCCGCACTTCGATCAAACCAGCGGCCCGACCGTGTCGATCGTTCCAGTGGCGCCCAGCAATGACCGCAATCGCTCGCGAGAGTTTCAGGAGCGCTTCGTTCCGCTCGACGCTACCGCTGATGAAGCGCGCGACGTTTCGGCGTTGTTGAGTGGAGCGCGAGTGTTGACCGGCAACCAGGCAACCGAGTCGGCGTTGAAGCAGGTGCGCGGGCCGAGCATTCTGCACATCGCAACGCACGGATTCTTTCTCCAAAAACGGGCGGAGCAAAAGCCCGTGGCCGGCGATCAGCACGCGCCGAGCAGCATCAACGGTCCAGCCACGATGACGCTAAGCGAGAATCCCCTGCTCCGTTCGGGCCTCGCGCTGGCTGGCGCCAATCAGCGCGACGGCGGCAACGGCGAAGACGGGATCTTGACTGCGCTGGAAGCCACGGGTCTGGATTTGTGGGGCACAAAGCTCGTCGTGCTCTCGGCGTGCGAAACCGGCGTCGGCGACGTGCAAAACGGCGAAGGCGTTTATGGCCTGCGGCGCGCTTTGGTTTTAGCCGGCGCCGAAAGTGAAATGATCAGTCTCTGGAAAGTAAACGACGACGCCACGCGCGATCTGATGGTGGACTTCTACAAGCGCCTCGAATCAGGCGTGGGACGATCCGAAGCGCTGCGCCAGGTGCAACTCAAAATGCTCAAGACCACTGATCACAACCATCCCTACTTCTGGGCCGCGTTCATTCTGTCGGGTGACTGGCGAAAATTAAACTAAGCTTGGCAATAGATCTCAAACGCGATTGGTTTTCGCGGCTCTGCCGCCTGATGTGCGGTGGCGGCTCTGCCCCACCGTAATTAGGCCTAAACGCTATGGGGCTCCGCCCCCAAACTTGGGGCGTAGCCCTGAGAATCAAAGAGAGCATCTTCCGGAAGGTCAAAGACCCTCCGCACATCAGGCGGCAGAGCCACGAAAACCAATCACACGTGTGCAATGGATCCAAGACTCTCTTCCAAACAAATCAATTCTGGTCTATAAGAAGGCATGCGTAGCTCGATTCAGACCGCCGTTAGACCGAGGAGTCAACCTCATTAATGAATTCCCTCGAAACCTATCTGCAAAATCTCTACGTCATTCGTAGTTCTGGCTCGGCAGTTAAAGAGACCTCTTACTACGGCACACTCGAGACTCTCCTCAACGAAGTCGGCAAGACGCTCAAGCCCAGAGTCCGCTGCATCATCAATATTCAGAACCAAGGCGCAGGCCTTCCGGACGGCGGTCTCTATGCGGCGGAACAATTTCAGAAGCAGTCCAGCGGCGAGCCGCGCGATGGCCAGCTTCCTGCGCGCGGCTGCATCGAGGTTAAGTCAACCAGCGAAGAAATAGGCGACATTGCGAAGAGCGAGCAGGTGATGCGTTATGTGAATCGCTACAAACAAGTGCTGGTGACAAACTATCGCGACTTCGTTCTCGTCGGCGTAGACCATGAAGGCAAGGTCGCCAACCGCGAGAGTTTTAGCCTGGCTCCAAATGAAAAGGAGTTCTGGCTTGCCGCTTCGCATCAGCATGTAACGGCCCAACAGCAAGGTGACAGGTTTGTCGAGTATCTCAAGCGAGTGATGCTGCACGCGGCGTCGCTCACGCAGCCCAAGGATGTCGCGTGGTTTCTCGCCTCATACGCGCGCGATGCGAAGATGCGTATTGAATCAACCGAGCTTCCCGCGCTGGCGGCGGTCCGCGAGGCTTTGGAAGAAGCGCTCGGGCTGAAGTTTGAAGGCGAGAAAGGCGAACACTTCTTTCGCTCAACGCTTGTGCAGACACTCTTCTATGGCGTGTTCTCAGCGTGGGTGCTGTGGAGCAAGAAGCATCCGCCGACTGAAAAGAGCGCTCGCTTTGATTGGCAAACTGCGGCATGGTCGCTTCACGTGCCGATGATCAAGGCGCTCTTCGAACAGGTTGCGACGCCGTCGAAGTTGGAAGGGCTGGGATTGGTTGAAGTGCTTGATTGGACTTCGGCTGTTCTCAATCGCGTGGATCGAAAAGCGTTCTTCGAGAACTTTGAAGAGGGCCATGCGGTTCAGTATTTCTACGAACCATTCCTTGAAGCCTTCGATCCCGAACTGCGCAAGGAGCTTGGCGTTTGGTATACGCCGACCGAAGTGGTGCAGTACATGGTTGCGCGTGTCGATACGGTGTTGCGCGAAGAGTTGGAGATTGCCGACGGGCTAGCCGACCCGCGAGTATATGTGCTTGACCCATGTTGCGGCACTGGCGCATTTCTCGTTGAGGTCTTGAGGCAAATCGACCGGACGATGCGCGAGAAAGGAGAAGACGCACTGACTGGTCACGCGGTTAAGCGAGCGGCAATGGAGCGAGTCTTTGGCTTCGAGATTTTGCCTGCTCCTTTTGTTGTTTCGCATCTGCAACTGGGCCTGTTATTGCAGAACCTCGGCGCGCCGCTCAGCGAAGCAACAAGTGAACGCGCCGGCGTCTATCTTACCAACGCGCTGACCGGCTGGGAGCCGCCTTCTGATGAGGTTAAGAAGCGCTTGCAGCAGTTGGCATTCTCTTTCGCGGAACTGAAGAGCGAGCACGACGCCGCCGAACGCGTGAAACGCGAAGCTCCGATTCTCGTCATTCTCGGCAATCCGCCATACAACGGTTTCGCTGGCGTCGCGGTAGAAGAAGAACGCGATCTCACTAACGCTTACCGCACGACGGTAAAGGCTCCGGCTCCACAGGGACAAGGCTTGAATGATCTCTACATTCGTTTCTACCGGATGGCCGAGCGGAAGATCGTAGACGGAACCCGCAAAGGCGTTGTGTGCTTTATTTCAAACTACTCCTGGCTCGATGGACTTTCATTCCCGGGAATGCGCGAATGTTATCTTGAAGCGTTCGACCGCATTTGGATCGATTGCCTGAACGGTGACAAATACAAGACAGGAAAGCTAACTCCCGATGGCGATCCCGATCCGAGTATCTTCTCCACCGAATGGAATCGAGAAGGCATCCAGGTCGGCACGGCGATCGCGTTGTTGGTGAGGAAGGAGCAGCACGTGGCTCCTGATGGCGTGCGGTTTCGCAACTTATGGGGCAAAGATAAACGCGCAGAGTTGTTAGCGGATGCGAGCAACCAACGAGTGGCGACATACACTCAAGTTCAACCAATCATTGGGTTGGGTTTGCCTTTTACTCTCGGCCTGACAAATGCAGAGTACACAAAATGGCCGCTGTTACCGGATCTCTTTCCGGTTTCCTTCCCTGGTGTCAAGACTAGTCGCGATGACTTTGTGATCGACGTTGATCGCGATCGCTTACTCGATCGGATGGAGAAATACTTTGATCCGGAAGTGAGTCATGAAGAGATGCGACAGATTTCATCCACCGTGATGTCCAGTGAGGCTGGATTCAAGGCTGAGTCTGTTCGAGAGATTCTGCGCAAGCGTGGAATACTCACGCAAAACATCATACGGTATTGCTACCGCCCTTTCGACACTCGTTGGTTGTACTGGGAACCTGATACAAAATTGCTGGATCGTAATCGAGCCGACTATCTGCCACACGTGTTTGAGGGAAATATATGGATTGAGGCTCGCCAGAAGCAGACAATGGAGAAATTCGACCGGGGTTATGTCGTAAGAGTTTTGGGAGATAACTTTGGTAACGGGTTATCTAGCTTTTTTCCGCTTTACTTGCGGCGCAGCGAGAAACAGAGTCCTTTGTTGACATCTCAAACAGTCGAACAGACAAATCCCAACCTAAGCGATAATGCGGCAGCTTATCTGGTAACCATAAATGCTCAAGCTGTTGACCTCTTCTATCACGCAGTTGCCGTCCTTCATTCCCCAGAGTTCCGCGCCGAAAATGCTGGCGCCTTGCGCCAAGATTGGCCGCGCATTCCGTTGCCGGGCGAAAGAGATGAGTTGCTCCATTCCGCGTCGCTCGGTCGTCAAGTTGCTGCATTGCTCGATACAGAACGCGGTGTGCCCGGGGTAACCGAAGGAAAGATCGAAGAACCGATTCGCTCGATCGGCGTCATCGCGCGCGCGGGCGGCGGCTCGTTGCGAACCGATGGCGACAACAATGAGCTTTCGATCACTGCTGGTTGGGGTCATGGAGGCAAAGGCGGGATCACAATGCCCGGCAAGGGCAAACTTATCCAGCGCGCTTACACTCCGGAAGAGCGCGGCGCCATCGGACAGAGCGCAACGCGCCTCAATCTTTCAACGGAGCAAATCTTCGCGCATCTCGGCGAGACGACCTTCGACGTTTATTTGAACGACGTGGCCTATTGGAAGAACATCTCCGCGCGCGTGTGGGACTACACCATCGGCGGCTATCAAGTGATCAAGAAATGGCTCAGCTATCGCGAGCACAAACTACTGGGTCGCGCTCTCACGATTGACGAAGCGCGCGAAGTCATGAACATCGCCCGCCGCATCGCCTCGATCCTTTTGCTCGAACCGTCTCTTGATGCGAACTATCAAGCAATAAAAACCGCAACCTATCCCTGGCCCTCGAGCCAGTAAGGAGCTAATCCTTGCATGCACTTAACCGCGGCGTCATTTTCAATCTGCTCTCTCTTAGGATCTGATGCTTTGTCTGCGAGACGCTGTCAAGTCAAATGCTCTCCGGCGACGGGCTGGAGCGGAGAAGGATGCGGCGTTTGAGTCGCTGGCTCTGAGGACCAGCCAGTTAATTTCATCAGGACAGCTACGAGACGATCACAGATCCTCCGTTGACCAATACCATTCGGCCGAACAGCACCTCGACTTTGGGGAGGAGGCACAGAGAACCATCTCCTCCCCATCCTCATCCGCGTGCTTAGGTCAAGCTTAGCGCCGTCCTCCTTTCCGCGCCTTGCCTTTTGCAGCCTTTGGAGGCTCGGAACCACCAGCCGCCTTCGCTGCTTCGTCACCTTTAGTGACTGTTAGCTCAAGAATGACACTTCCAGTAATCATCCGCCGGTCGTTACGCTGGAAAATGCGGACGAGCGTGCGGGTCCCCGGCTTGAGTGTAGTAGGCGTGTTGAAAGAAAGCGTCATCCGTCGCAGCTCGCCGGCGGCTATGGGGAACCCAACTGCGGCCCTGGGTTGGGTCAGTATCCACTCCTGACCAACTTTTTCTCCGCCATGACAAGTCTCGGGCTTTGTTGTTGTAGCTGGAGGCGGGCATTTGGGTCGCCACACAACTCCAGGTGACGTAATTATCTCGCCAACATCGCAGTTGCCCACCCGAACAACAACGTGACATTTCCCGACGAACACAAGCTCGCCCGGTTGGCATGGAGGCTCCGATGGTTTGGTCTCACCTGGAAGGCAGACCGGCTCCATGCGTAGCGTCATCGGGGTGTATGCGAGTTGTTTGCCCTTGTCAACAATCACCTCAATAAACTTGGCCTTGCTCCAAACACTGCCGACCAGGAACGGTAACTCAATGAAGGCAGCCGTCGCAGCCGTCACAGTACCGTAGCTCAAGTTGCGCTGGCAGACATCATTGTTTCCCCAGAAGTAGGAGCCGTAATTGCACGTGCCGGGATCGACTTGGATGTCACAGCCGTTGGTTCCTCCCGCAGAATCGTTGTTATCCGCACGCACTTCACCTAAGAGACAGGGGTGCCACGAGGCGGGATCAGGAATCAGTGACGCAGGCCAAATGATTGGACCTAGCAACTTGCTCATGCCATTGGGAATCGTCGTGGGTGCGCTTTCACCTAAGAACAGATGAGCGTTTTGTAGAGCAGGAGTGTTCCAATCTTTTTGGTACCAATCCTGAGGATAGCGGAATTCAGATCCGGGCAGGCCTACCAAAGACGGGTAATTGCCGACAGTAACGGCCAGGCGCACATTCCGAGCCGGATTCGGTCCATTGTTGGTTGCCCTTCCGTACACATAGTGGTCGGTCACGCCGTCGCGTAGTAGATCCTCGTTGGCGAAGGTCGTGTCGCCATCCGGCTGGCGCCGCACGATGAGATCCGGAGCCTCCCAACTGTTTGGGTTGGACATAGATGTTACATTGCCGGTGTCGCCAGTGAAATCGCGGATATAGATATCAGCCGGATTCACAGACAATCTGGAAACGAACATCTCTTGGACGCCGGTCCGCGTATCGGTCCAGAAGGGGAAGAAGCCCAGTCGGCTGGCATCGAGACCGAAGTAGTCCCCGATGAACGTTACGGCCGTGGTATTGTGGACGATCGGCGCATCGACTGTGGGATTCCAGGCTTGGTCCGTCACTGTCACGCGGTTCGGGAAAGTAGCGCCGCTGTCAGTGGAGGCTGCCAAAATTACGTTGATTAGACTAGGCGGGAACTCCCCACCGCCGGTTGGCCCATATTCGTAGAAAGCACAGCCGATTTGCCCAGCGGGTGTGCTGATGAGTTGCGGATGGAAGTCGTGCTTGTCGGAGTCGGAAGCCACGGCTCCGGTCAGCAATGGCTGCCCTGAAGCTGGTCCATCAAAGCTGCTCCCGCCATTGCTCGAGCGTCGATAGTAGATTCGCGCACGCCGCTGTCCGCCGATGATCTCCCGGGCATCCGCCCAGGCGAAGATCACGTTGTTCCCCGAACCGGTGCAGCCAGTCGGGAGCGTTAGGATACGGAACGTCGCCCCAGGGAAGGTCGGCCACCCTTCTGTACTTGGGAATGACGACAAGGTGGTGATGCCACTGGCCGCGACCGCCGGAGCAGAGAAAGAGTCACCACCATTGGTTGACTTGACGAATTTGATCTGGTTTCCCGCAACCCAGACGATGTAGACCGTCCCGTCAGCAGCTACCGACAGCTCAGGCCCGAAAGAATCGCTGATTCCGGGTAACCCAGTACCCGCAGGTTGGGCACCGATTCCCCTCCAAGTCGCGCCATTGTCCGTGGTGCGCGCAAAAGCTAAGGAGGAGCCATTGTCCCATGCAGCGTAGACGTTCCCATAGTGAGAACTGGCGGGGTTGACGTCTCCTGCAGCCCACTGCTTGTCGTCGCCAGTGCTGGAGTGAATGAGGGTCGGCGCACCCCAGGTGCGGCCGCCATCGGTCGACTTGTAGACCCCAATCCCGATTAACGGTAATGATGCGCCCGGCCCGAATGCCAGGGCGACGAGATAGGCGTTGCCCAAATTGTCCCAGGCCACGGCCGGGTCTGATGTGCCAGCCCAGCCGGCCAGGAGCGTTAGGGACGGCGCTTCAATCCAGGACTGACCACCGTCGAAAGTAGTGTAGGCAGCAAGGGAAAAAGCATAGGTTGAAGGGTTAGTGAAGCGCTTTGACGATGCGACGATGTTGTAAGAGTCCAGAGGGTTGACCGCGATGGCGGATTCACTCCGGGCGTTACTGGTGCTGGCGTCGCACGTGACGCGACGGTTGCAACGTGGACCAATAATAGTTGGCATATAGATCTCCTCTTGAGTTTGGTTGATTCTCTCATGCGTTAACGGAGAGGTGACTAAGCCTCGTGTCTATAGAGAGAGAGAGAGTCAAGGTCATGCTAAGACTTTCCGATCGCTAGTGGCGGATGTCAGGCTGGGACAAGGAGGATGCGGCAGTCGCAGGCTCTGAGGACCAGTCTCAAAAAGGTTTCGAGTTCCGCGTTTCGAGTTAAGTGGAACTCAATTTCTAGTTCGTGATCTTGCGAAGCGGGCGAATGATACTGAAGTTTCGGCTTCGAGTCAACAAAAAGATCGCTGTTTCATAGTGGGTTCATTTCAATCGCAGCCAGCGGGCTATTTCCTCCATTGCCCTTGTAACTTGTTGCTTCGGGATGGGTGAGTTCTTGAGGACCTCGAATGAATGGTAGCCGCGTTCGACTGCACAGAGCGCCGGACCACGCGCTCGTCTTCCAGCCGCGTTCAATGCGGGGCGGCGGGGGATGTGGAAGTTGAAGCTGGCGCAAGCCCAAACACTTTCTCGGTGATCGACTCGATCTTCTTGCGTGAGTAGAAGACGGGAAAGTATTTCCCGCGCGCCCAGAGTTCGTAAAGATCGCGGTAATGCGAGTCGTTCACGTCGCCCGACTGTCCTGGATTGTTCAGACCCACCGAGTTGTCCCAGTCTTCTGTATCGACGACGATCTTAAATGATCCGCCTGACGTCTGATTGTCGGCTCCGCCCGTTGCAGTGACGGTATAACTGTCGCCTCCGCGGGGCTCGTCGCCGACATCAAACTTCGCGCGCAGCTCTGGTTTCAAGGCGGGGTCGAACGGATGACGAATCAACGCGTGGTGGTAGGCGCCGAGTTTCCACTTTTCCTGATCGGCGCCGAGGCGTTTGGTTAGCTCTGCGACTGCTTCGCTGAGGCTCTTAATGAGCACGCCGTTTCTGACGGCGATCGGACCAGAGCCGTAGCGGCCATCAGGCGCGAGCAGCCAGTCAATGATCTTTTTCAAATTCAGACCTCCGATAAAGGGCTGCGCATCTTTTGGCACCAGCAGGTCGCGCATGTTCGCCTGAAGGCGCCGCTGCCACATTTCGTAGATGCCGGCCGGTACCGAGTCTTTGTCGAGAACGTAATTCCACGCCAGCAGCCGGTCGCGCGCTTTCTCAGACGCCGGCTCACTCATGGCGAGATCGCGCAACAGCGGCACGAGGCTGCGGGCCGGCAGCGACAGATCATCATTCTGCAAACGGATCATCTCCGCCACTGTGAAGAGCCGGCCCGAACCCAAAACCTCCGCCACACGCGACGCGCGATAGGGATCGGCCCACGTGTAATGCAACGCGTCTTTGTAAGGCCACGCGGGTGGAATCAAGTAATTATTCGAAGTGTTCCAAAAACCTTTTTCGGGATTGAATACGTGCGGCAGTTCCTTGATGGGCAGATAGCCCGCCCACTCATAACGGCCGTCACCGGGCACCGGCACCAACCCGCTCCAACCGGGACGCAGCGGAGAGATGCCAACTGCCTGATAGCCGATGTTGCCGTCACGATCCGCCCAGACCATATTTTCCGAAGGCGTAAGACTGTAGCTGCACGCGTCGAGGAACTCTTTCCAACTGTGCGCCTGATCCATTCGTAAGCTGGCAAGATACGGCGCGCCGCCAATCTCCATCCATGCGGCGCGCACCGCATAAGCTTTGTGGTGTGCCTGGTCTTCGTAAACGACCGGACCGTGTCGCGTGAACTTGAACTCAACCGGCGCGGGCGCCTCGCCTTTCACCGGAATCGTATCCTTGATCACCCGCATCTCTTCCCACGCACCGCGATACTTGTACTGCGACGGGTTCGCGGGATTGGTGTCATAGACGTACAGGTCCTCGGTGTCGCCGCCAAAGATCGTCAAGCCCCACGCGCCGTACTCGTTGTGACCAATCGATATGCCGGGTAACGATGGCTCGCCGCCACCGATCACGTTCCAGCCCGGCGCCACCAGATGCACCCAGTAGCGCAGCGAAGGCGCGCCCTGCACGCGATGCGGATCGTTCATCATGAGCGGAAAGCCACTCGGGGTCAGCTTGCCGCTCACCACCCAGTTGTTGCTGCCGATGTCTTCCTGGCGCTGACTGAGGCCGATGGCCGACGGACCAGTGGATGAATCAAGGAGCGCGAGCGCTTTGGCTTCACCGCGATACTCGGCCACAAGCTCGTCGGGCGTGAATCTGATCGGCTCGCGGAACGCGTTATAAAGTTCCAAAAGATCTCTCGAGAGAAGCGACTGATCGATTGCCGGGTCGAGATCGAGCTTCGGATTGGCCGGCTGGAAATACTCAAGGTCTTTAACCTTGTCCGCGCCGAGCGCACGCACGGCCTGCGCAACGTTCAGCTCCTGCGTGACGTTAGCAAGCAATCCGTTGAAGCGTGTGATGACGACGGCGGGCGTCCACCTAACGGGCTTGATCCGTAAGATTTTGAATTCGGGCGTGAGCAGCCGGGAATTCTTTTCCGTTTCTCCGATGTAGGCGTTGATGCCGTTTACGAACGCGGTGACAATGGCCTCGCCATGCGGATGATACCAGTTGAGTTCCTGCTTCAGGTCGCCGCGAAACATGAACAGACGCGCGCCCATGTCGCGCTTGAGTTCTTTGCGCCCGAGCATCTCCGCGACGGTGCCGGTGGCCTGGCGTCGCCAGAGTTCGAGCTGAAAAAGCCGGTCGCGCGCCACGTTGTACCCTTGCGCAAAAAAGAGATCTGCTTCGTTCTTCGCGTAGATGTGCGAGATGCCCCAGCGGTCCTTGAGAATCTCGACGGGTTGAGTCAAACCCGCAAGCTGCAAAGTCTCAGAAGGCGCGCTCTGGGTCTGAGCCGCAACCGGTCTTAGGGCAAAGAGGATCCCAATAATCAACAGGCCGATGGTCGTGCGTTTTAGCTTCACCGTTCGTCCTTATTAAGTATTCAGAAATTTGTAGCCTGACTGATATGCGGCTGTCCCGCTGGGCCGTCTTCGCGTTACTGCTGACGAGGCGCGCGAAGAGTACTAAGGGTCTTACTTTCGAGTCAATAAGAATTCCACCAAGATTTGAGTGTAGGTTTGGGGCGCGGGTCCAATTGGATCAGCGCACAGTTCTCCCGTTTCGGGGCGGTGAAATGCACGGCGGTGTTCCGGAACGCAGCAGCTCAGCGTGAGCCCACGTCAAGCAAGCATTAGCTGTCTGCGAGATTCTGGCCATGTGGCGCCTGGCACGGTCTGTGCAGTGTAGGATCGGACGCGTCCGCGCTCGAGGTTCGGACGGCTATCCGTCTACACTAATTTTGGCGTCACGTTCGAAAGTGTCAGTGCGCCACCGCCACCGGTCCTCGGTACCATTTCTTGACGCCGCCGAATGACTCGCGAAGATGACCCAGCCAGAGTTCAGAGCAGAAATCGTTTAAAATACTAATGCGTTCCGTCCCGGTCTCCAAACTTTTCCTGGTCTTGCTGGGCACGACCTTCGTGCTCGTGGTGGCCTTTTCGATTCGCTTTAATTACAAGTTCGCGCAATTCTCTGCCGAGGCCTCGCGCCTCACGGGCAACCTGCAGGAGACTTCGGCCCTGAACCTGGACCTGCGTGAGAAGCTCAATGATCAGATACACCTCGTCGACGAGCAGTTTGAGCGCGTTGATCCGAACTTTCCTGAACAGTTCACCGCGATTAACTTCGAACTGGGTGAAAAGCAGATTCGCTACCTGAAACTCAACATAGGACCTCAGGAGCGTCTTACAGTCGAAAGGATAAAGGGCTTTCAATCAGAACTTGGAGTTCAGGCGTTGCAGATCCACCATCAGTTGCTGGTTGACAATCGCATAGATGCCCTCCTGCGTCTACGGAACATGAATAACCTGGAGGATAAGATCACTGATGAGTTCGCCAACCTTAATGAGCTGCAAACAAAAAAGCTGCACACGGTGCAGGACCAGTTGAACCAAACCGTGAGCGCTACTAGCAGCGCCATCTACGTCCTGGCGGGCTGTTTGCTCATCTCTCTGTTAGTGTTCACGATCCTCCTTCGCCGGCGAGTGCTACAACCTCTGGGGTTGATCTTAGAGGCGACCAATCAGGTTCGTCAGGGAAATTTTTCTGCCCGCGCTCCCGAAGATCGCCGTGATGAGCTTGGGCAGTTGGCACATAGCTTCAATTTTATGGCCGCTTCGCTAACGGAGAGTTATGCCAGTCTTGAATTCAAAGTTGAAGAGCGCACACGGCAACTACAAGAGCTGCAACAGCAACTGGTCCAGGCCGCGAAGATGTCTGCGGTGGGCCGGATGGTCAGCGGCGTCGCGCATGAGTTGAATAACCCCCTGACGGTAATCATGGGACACACCGAACTAGCCAGGAAACGGTTGCTCACCTCTGGATGCGACGCCAGGGAGGTCGAGTTAATGGAAACTCTGCACCAACAGGGCGACCGCTGTCGAAAGATCGTCGCCAACCTTTTACAGTTTGCGCGCCAGGAAAAACCCAAGCTGGCGGCCGTCAGGCTAAACGACCTGGTGGAGCAGGCCCTCCAACTGCGCGAGTACGAATTGAAGACGCGCAACGTCGACTTGATTCGAGAGTACGACGCGGCCAACCCGATCTTCTGCGCCGACCCCAATAAGATAGTGCAGGTTGTCCTCAATCTGCTCAACAACGCCCACGACGCGATACGCGAGGCGGGTAGGGCTGGGAAGATTTGCGTTCGGACTGCCGCGGAGGAAGGTCAGGTGCGGTTGGAGTTTTTAGACAACGGCACGGGTCTACGCGAGCCGGAACGCGTTTTCGATCCTTTCTACACGACCAAAGAGGTCGGCCAAGGTACGGGCCTTGGGCTGAGCGTTTGCTACGGGATCATTGAAGAACACCAGGGCGCCATCCGCGCGGAGAATTGGGACCAGGGAGCGCGTTTTATTATTACGCTTCCGACGGGCGATCCTGGCGCGCTCGCGAAACCCTCGGAGAAAAAAGCCGACGCCTGCGAGGTTCAACGACAGTACCGGGTGCTCGTTGTTGACGATGAAGAACCGCTGGTGGGTCTTCAAATCTCATTTCTGGCGGACATTGGAATAGAAGCTGAAGGAGTCAACTCAGGCGCCGACGCGATCCTTTTTCTTCAGTCTCATCACGTGGACCTGGTCATCTCGGACGTGCGCATGCCCGGAGCGGTTGATGGGATTCAGCTTTACCAGTGGGTTGAACGAAATCGGCCCGAGCTTCTGAACTGCTTTCTCTTTGTTTCGGGCGACATGATCGGCATGAACGTTGGCGAATTCTTTTTCAAGTGTACCGCCAGGCGTATTCAGAAACCTTTCGATTGGGACGACTATTCACATCTGGTTCGGCAAATGCTGTGTAATGGAGATAAAGTCTTATGAAGCGAATTATGATTTCGTTGATGCTCGTACTGCTTTTACTGCCGGCGGGGTGCAGCAAAAAGCCGAAGCGAATAGTAATCGGCATCGCGTTAACCGCGAGCTACCATGCGGCGGCGCAGTTGGCCGCGAAGGAGATTAACGCGCACGGCGGAATTAACGGCGTACCGGTCGAGTTGATGGGCCTGGACTGGAAGGTCGTGGACTCCTTCAAGCCCGAAGATGTGGTGCGCTGGGCAGGCCAATTTGCCGAAGAGAAAGATCTGATTGCCGTCATCGGCCACAGCGATAGCGCTTCAACTCTCTCGGCGGCAGCCATCTACAATCAGCAGAAGGTTCCGCAGATCGTAACTATCGCTACCAATCCGGCGATTACTAATATAGGCGATTGGACCTACCGGCTCTGTCTTTCGGATGCGGCGCAAGGGCCGGCCCTGGCGGAATATGCTGTTAGAGACTGGGGCAAGCGGCGCATCGCCGTATTCTATGCCAATGACGATTACGGCAGAGGTCTGGCCCAGCTCTTCGAAAAACGCGTGCGTCAGTTGGGTGGAGAGATTGTGGCCAGCGTGATGCATCGAAATGTATTAGAGAAAGATGACCAAGCGCTGATCCGCTCGTCCATCGCGGATCTCAAAAAGAAAGGTGAGCCTGACCTCGTGTTCCTCGTTCAGCGTATCGGGGCGGCGCAGTTCACGCTTAGAGCTGTACGCGAGGCAGGTCTGAGCTCAAGCATTCTCGGGGGAGACTCGCTCGGTCCGCCCTCGTTTGCGAAAGCCAACACCGCGCTGATGGAAGGTGTTCGAGTCTCTCAGTTTTTCCAACCACGGAGCGATGACGCCAAGGCTATCGAATTCCTCAAAAGCTTCCGCGAATTCGCGGACAAGGACGCGGACTACGGGGACGCCTTCGCCTATGACGCGGTGTATCTTGTGCGGGATGCAGCCGTAGGCGGTGGACCAACGCGCGAAGGCGTAAAATCGCGTCTGGACCGGCTCATCCGTGAGAGGACACAGCAAACCGGCGTTGCCGGAACTTACGTGATGGGGCCGGATCATGATGCTCGGCGCTCACTCTACATCGTAGAAGTACACAACGGCGCTCAGACTTTCCTGAAGACCCTGCGCGTTGATTGATTACCCGCGAAACGACGGGGCAGTAGCCCGACCGTGAGAGAGGGCTTGGACTCGCGTTTGGCACGGATAAGATCGTTATTATGAGTGCGGGGTCTAACTATTCATAGCGGGATCACGCTGAACGGCAGCAACCCATTCTCGCCAGCGTCTACCGTCGAAGCCAAAGTCTCTCCCGCTCAATTGGGCAAGCAGATCGTGCGCTAGCTCTCGTTCGTGTTTGTGCGATGCGTTCAAGTAAGCAAGCAACAACTCGCCAGCCTCATCCTTCAATAATGGCCGTGCGAGCTTAGGAGAGACTTCCGTTTCTACAAGAATCTGGATGACCCACGCGTAGGCGAACAGGTTGGTCCCTCTGAGCAGAAGATTCAGGTCAGAGCTCGAAGAAGACCAATCGACTTTTCTTGGCGTGTAGTTCGCAAGGCTCAACAGCGCCTCAGCGCAAACGATCCGCACAACTTCATTCGCATCGCGAAGTCCGCCAACCAACGCGCGCCACGCTGAATCGCGACCCCCGAAGTTCGCCAGCACCATGGCCGCGACAACCCTGTGCTTGTAATCCCTATCTTGCGAAAGTCGATCCAACGCCAAAGCGAAGTCTGCTTCGCTGCGGCGTTCCTGGAGGAAAACAAACCACTTCTCATCCTCGGCGGGCATCAGCGTTTCTTTCGTTATTGCCTGCTCGCGCGTGCTGCCATAGTCAACGATCGTGTTTAGGAATTCTTGCTCCGTGACGACGCGCAAAAGCTTGGTCCACGCCTGCGGAATATCCAGGCGCTTCGTTGGCTCCGGCAAATACCTGATCCGCGCGCTGCTTTCGGGCTCGAGCACCGTGATCACTTTGTAAGGTCTGCCCTCCTCGGCGTATGAGGCGCAGTGCGCGTCAGCGAAACCAAGCTTGCTGGTCAGATCGTGACGGAAGTTACAGGAAAGATTTTCAAGCGAGTCGTATCCCAGCCTTTGCTCGATGGCAGCGATGTCCACTTCTCAAGCCCGATGAATTCCAGGCGTCCACTGGGTGTCTCAACCACCTGCGCCGACGCGCCCGCGCAACAAGCCCAAACAAAAACAACAAGAAATAAGACTCGCAGTGTGACTCTCATTGCCGCTTTCTTCTTTCGAGGCGAGCCGTCGTTTGCATCGGGGTTGTGGGCCCATCACTTCCCTAACAACTCCTTGAAGAACGCCACCGCGCGTTCGTCGCCGGTTTGGCCGAGCATCTGAATCGCCTGTTTGCGCACTTGCATCTTCGGATGAGTTCGCGCCGTGCGGATCAAAATCGGAATTGCTTCATCCTTCGGCCGGCGACCGATCGCCACGACGGCTGACTTCTGAATCTCTGTGTCAGAATCCGAATCAACTGTGCTGGTCAAAGCGCCGAGACTCTTCTCACCGGCGATCCGGCCCAGGCTCGAGATCGCGCTCCGGCGCAATTCGGTCTCGGTCTCGTTTTCAGCAACGCGAATCAGGTATACCGCAGCGCCGTCGCTGTTATCGTTGCGGGCGATTCCGCTTAGCGCGCGCCGCTTGAGTTCGCGCGAGGTCATGGTTTCATAAAGGTTCTCAAGCAGCGGCAGCGTTGCCGCGGCGCGACTCATGCCCAGGGCGGACATTGCCTGCTGCCGAGGTTCGCTCCACTCCGAGACGTTCCGCACAATACCGGCAAGGAAAGAATTCTTGGTCTGGCTTTCGGGAGTGTATGCCAGCCAGTAGATCGCTCGAGAACGAACTGGTTCACCGATGGGCTTGCGAATCAGCTCAGTGAGAATCGATTCCACGCGCGCATCATCGTGCAACGCGATCGCGAAGGCCGCCCGGTCGGCCAGGTTCTTCAGCTCGGGCGACGGCGATTCGACGATGGATTTGAGATAACTCAAGCTCTCATCGTTGGTCGCGCGGCCCGCCCAATAGACTTGATAACCGCTGAACTCGTGACGACGTTGCAAGTTGTAGACTTCTGAGCGCGAAAGCAGTTCGCGCTGGACGTCATAAAGGAGAAAGACACCGAGCTCGCGCGTCTCGTAGCGCGGATCGTGCATCATCGACGTTCCTTCGGTCCACATGTAGACGCTGCCATTGCCATCGACAAGCTCGAAGTCAATCGATACGCCTGGTCGCGCCTCGAATTGATAGGCCACCCAGAAACGGCCGCCCGGCGCGTTGCTGCGGCCAAGCGTGATCGCGCTTTCTATTTTCGCTTTAAGATTCGGGCCATCGACCGGCGTGAAGCTCTTCGTTTGCGCCGAGGCGCCGGCTACGAACGCAAGCACAAGGACAGCAATAGAGATAGTTCTTGCGGACCTGTTCACGATGACGAACTCCTTCAAGAGCGAACGCGTTGGGGTTAATGGGTTAATAATCGAGCGAAAGACTTACTTCAGCAGGTCTTCGAGAAACTTCAATACCTCAGGATCTTTGCTCCGGCTGAGCCAGCCGATGGCGCGCTTGCGACGCTCGAGCGGCGCCTGTGGATTCCGGGCAATGTCGATCAGCTTCTGCGTAACGCGCTTGTCGTTCAAGTAGGCAAGCGAACCGATGATCTGATCTTTAAGTTCGTCATTCTTCTCCGTGTCATAGAGGCTTAGCAGCGTGTCGATCGACTGCTCGCCGCTGCGACGCACGATGGCGCTGATCGCCGCCTTGCGCAGCTCGACGTTGTCCGCGCCGCGCGCGATTTCGAGCAGCTTGGCGCCCGCGCGTTCGCTGCGTCGATTGGCGAAGCCGGAGATAACGGTCCTGCGAATCTCGATGCTCGGCTCCGCGTCGTAAATCTTTAGCAACTGATCAACGGCAGGGTCGCCTGATCTGTTGGCAATGCTGGCAATCGCCATCTTGCGCAGCCCGTTCGATTTGTTGCTCATCGCGATTTCACCGAGCACGGTGATCGCCTGTGGGCTGGAATGTTGACCAATCGCGTAAAGCGCAGCTTCCACGATCTCGGTGTCCTGCGAGTTGAGGGCGAAGTTTCGCAGCGGATCGATTACGCTATCGTCATGTGTCGAGCCGAGCGCGGAGATTGCCCCTGTACGAAGCTTGATGTCTGATTCATTCGTCGCGACGCTGAGGATGATCGGTGTTACCTGTTGGCCGCCGTTTCGGGCGAGCAGACTCAACGCCGCGCGCTTCAAGCGCACGCTCGCCGTCGAACCCTGCTTGAGAAAGTCAGTGGCCGCGGCGATACCGCGTGTCACGTCAGCCTGGAATAGCGCCTGAAGCACGGCGATTTTGAAATCATCGGTCTCATTGTCAGTCGCCGGCAGCGTCGGCGCGCCCGGCACTTCTACCCAAAGACTCCGGCCATCTCGGCTCCACGTTGAATTGGGGTAACGAGCAAACAACCGTGTCAGTGTCTTCTGGCAATCGCGATATTGCTCGAGCTTGAGTTGTGAGTACGCCAACCAATAGAGACCCTGATCGACGTTCTTGTCGCTGGGATAACTCGTAACGTACTCATTGAATTTTTGCTGAGCCTTCAACCACTGCTGGTCGTCCAGGTAATCGCGGCCCATCTTAAGCGCGAGGCTCGCGGCGTCGTTGCCGCCGGATTGCGCGAAACGGCTGAGCACGTCGCGCTGCGACAATTGCTGAGCGATCGCCGTCCGGCCGAATGCGCTCATGATACCGATGACCACCAACGCCATCGCGATGACCATAATCGTACGCGCAGTCGCGCTTCGCTGTGTCGCTTCGTTTATCGTTGTGTGTGTCTTCAACATCGGTTTGCCTCTTCTTTGGAATTAACAATTCTCACGCCGCAAGCTCTCAGTAACCCTGCAAGGTTGCCACGATTTCGGTCTTGCGCACGCGGTCTTTGATCGCGCGCAACTCATCGGGCGTGCTTCGGTCCTGAAGATTTGCGATATCGATCAAGAACGGCTCCAGATCGCTCAGCAGCGTCTTCACAGGAAACTTGCCATTCATTTCCGCATCGCGACGCAGCACGATGTTTTCGCTCAGCAATCGACGAGATAAGGCCTTTTCATAAGAAACATCCACCGCGTCGTCATCGCTGGAGATTTCCGCGTTTCTGATCGAGCGAAGCAACATTTGCACGCGTTCGATGTGCTTCTGTGTCTCGATGTCTTCGCCGGAGTAAGCGGTTGCGGTATAGAACACGTCCGTTTGATCTGCCGCTTTCGCGATCCCCTCACGTGGGATTAGCGGTCTCGGAGTGCTATCGTTCGGCTTCTCTTTCCGATCGTTCGGCGATTTGTTCGGCTCTTGTTTGTTCTGGCGCTTCGGTTCCTCGGCATTCTTTGGATTCTGCGGCTTCTTCACGTCCTGATGAACGCCGCCTTTAGAATCAACGACATTACCGCTCGTCACAATTTCCTTCGGAGCAATCGATTGCTTCCGAGCGCGTATGTATGCGACACCAATTACAATTGCCGCGATCAAAACCGCAGTCGCACCGGCAAACCCGAATCCGACCCTGGATCCGACAAACAGACCGGCAAACAACTCGCGCAGATTGAATCGCGAACTTGAGACCACCGCCCTGTTCTCTCTGGCGATGCGCGCTTCAATCCCGCCCCACAGCGACGGCGAGATTTCCAGCTCGCGGTCGTAACGGGCGTAGACTTCCTGCTCGGCCGCAAGCTGATCGAACGCGCCGGAGCAGCGGGCACACGTGATCAAGTGCGCGCTGATGGCTTCGGCGTCGCGCCGGGCAAGCTCACCATCGACGTGTTGTTCCAACAGATTCAAACAAGCTTCACACTTCATTGCTACCTCTAGGTTTGGCTCCTGGATGTGGCCGCCAGATACGGACCGATGCGTCTTCGCATTTCCGATCGCGCCCGGTGCAAATCCGTCTTCAATTTCGGAATCGAGTAACCCGTAATCTCCGCGATCTCTTCGTAAGTTCGTTGCTGAAAAACTTTCAACGTGAAGACCAGCCGCTTGTTCTCGTCCAGCGCCGCGAGCGCGCGCTCGATGACTCCGTTCAATTCTTTATTCAGGAATTGATCGACGGGCGCGATGTCGCTGCCGCTCAGGTCCAGGACCGACTTGTCTTCCAGATCGACATGAGCGTGGTCGCGCACGCGAGCCCGTATTGATTCGCGCGCGACGTTTCGGGCGATGCCGAAGAGCCAGGTCGAGAGCTTCGTCTCTTCGCGCATCGTGCTCAGGTTGCGATAGGCCCGCACAAATGTTTCCTGCGTCAGTTCTTCAGCCAGTGCGCGATCGCTGACCATGTCGTAGATAAAACTGATGACCGGCCTTGAATATCTTTCAAAGATCAGCCGAAAGGCTTCGTGGTCGCCCTGGCGTGCGTCCGCAACTAGGTCTGCTGAACTATTCATCAGAGCTCCTGCGAACGCCTCAGGCCGGCCTTCAAGACTCAACTCGTCGGCTGCCAGTTGCTTCATCTCGTTGTCCGCTGGGTAAGTGATCATGCGGCGCCAAACGTTTCAGAAATTTTTGCGACCACTCTGGCCAAGAGTTCGATCCGTCTAACGACGGGCGCTCTGCATCAACATTTGCGGCTCGACGTTTTCGACGGCCGGTATCTCTCTAAGGGCGTTAATTCCGCTCAGCGCATCTGCAATGTTGCCTGAACGAGAACGCAGCCATGCGGCGTTGGGTGCATAACTCAACCTCTCAGCTACCCCATAACCAGCCTGCCTGATTTCCTCCTGGCGTTCCTCCACGGTTATTCCTTTGCTAAACCGTATGAGGACGAGACCGGTTGGGACTGCCGGTGAGCCGCCGGCTTGCAGCGCGTAGACCGGACCTAGTTTCTCAGGTGCAGCGGCGACTTCTGCCTGATCTGGCGCGCCCTGAAATACTGCGATTGTGCCGTCGTTGAAAAGATAGGCAGCTTCGGGCGCCGGCGTGCCGGGTTGCCGATCATGAACCGCATAAAACCCGGGCATCAGCGTGTAAATTGCGGAGGCGGGCCCGGTGCCGGCCCCCGTGCCGACCTCGACCTGTTGCGGATACTTGAACAAGATCTGCCTTTCTGCGCTGGATCTGAAAACGTCTTAGAAGCTGCAGCTTCGTCCACATCCTATCGCATGTTTATCAATCTCGCTGACATTATGCACGAAACTGAAAAGGAGATGCTCCACGCGCCACATGAAAAGCAAAACGGTCTGAAAAGGACATACGTTTGTCCTCATACATTACCTCCTTTATGCGCCGTAAATGCAGGAGGTAAGTCTCTTTCATTTCGAGTATTCTTTTTGTTCTGAGGCAACGACACCAATTTGGAGTACTTTTTTGATGAGGCAATTCGTGGGCTCAAACAAACTGTTGACTTTTGTTCTATGTCAGGGGTAGTCTTGCGCCGTCTCTCAGGATACTTTGCAACGAGCGGTAGGCGGCTGACTCCCACGAGCCTCTGCGACCCGCGCATACTCGCCGGTTAGTCTCTCAATCACGTCTTGAATCACGGTTAGAAGCGGC
>JBGQJU010000082.1:0-26356 GCA_041499185.1 Pyrinomonadaceae bacterium
CCAGGCATTCCAGGAAGGGTGCGGTTGCGTTGGTAGGGGGGTAGCGCGGCAGGTTTGCAGATCGAAGCGGTTGCTTCGTTCCGGTCGAAATAGCTTAAGTCTGCCAAGTCCGGTTGAGTATCTTTATCAGCTTTGCTTCTTACCCAACATCCGCAAAGAGAGGCTAGAACCTAACGTGAAGCTGCATATTATGGCTATTGACTGCTGCGAGCATGTTCTTGGTGCCCTGGTCAATGTTCCATCTTCCAGATTGACGGCAGTGGCTTCAAGAGATAAGTCGAGGTCCATGGGTTCTGAGAACGATGTAGATCTCATCGTCATCGGTGTTTCCCGTTATCCGGTGCGGCGACTGTTCATCAGCCAACTTCGTCGTGTCTATCCCGGCGTCCCGATGCTCATTCTGCGGCGCCTCGAGGCCGATCAGGAAGTGCAAGAGGCCGTTCGCGGTGAGTTTATTTTGAGCGAAGATCCTGGCGATAAGGGTGACCTGGAGATCGTGCGCTCGTTACGGAAGGTCCTGCCGATCCAGTCGTGTGTACATGTTCACAAGGAATTCAACTACGATACGGTGAGACAGATACTGCGGGTAATCTCAGAAAACTACATTGACCCGGATCTCGATCTTGAGCGCGTGGCGCGAGAGCTTGCCGTGTCGTCAGCTCTTCTGGCACGCATCCTAAATCAGCAAGTCGGCGTCAGCTTTCGTCGGTTATTGCGGCAAATACGCATCGAGGAAGCGAAGCGCATGTTGGCGTCACGGCAATTCAGTGTCAAGGAGGTAGCAGCGCGCGTAGGTTTTACCGACAGCCACTACTTTTCGCGCAGTTTCAGGGAACTGACCGGGCAGAGCGCCAGCGAGTATCGCTCGCAGGACCCGATCTTCGGATAGGAGTTTTCCGGGACCCTAGTGGCGCGGCGCGAAGTACCCTATGCGAGTATGTACCTCAGCCGGTTTTGTGGTTTCGACGCGCACGCGCCGGAAGCTTCCATCACGAGCTTTGTTTATGGGCGTGTAGTAAAGCGCGTATTGATGTCTCAACTCCTCAGCGACTTCGGCGTAAGTCGAATCCAGCGAGTTGAAACTAAGCGGTTTGTAAAGCCGCCCACCGGTCGCTGTGGTGAGCTGGGATAATCGCTCTTCGCTTTTAGCGATTACCCGCAGCCCCTCGCGCAAGTCATCTATTCGCAACTGATTGAATCGAACTTCCGAATCGGTGCCACCGATCATTGAATCAAGCTCGGCCCTTTTGCTCGCGCGTTCCATCTCCGTGTTGCTGACGACATAGACCGTTACCTGAGTTTCAAGCAAGGCGGTTAGTGCCGATTCGAATGTGGCGGCTCCGCGCCCACTGTCGATACCATCCGTCAGGACAATCACGGCACGCCGCGATCGAGAGTTGCTAAACTGATCTCGGGCAGCAAGCAACAACGCGTCATTAAAGCGCGTGAACATTCCGGCCGATATTCGGTTTAGTGCGCGCTGCAACTGGAACTTACTTTGTGTCCAGTCCTGCAGCAATTCAACCCGATCATCGAATTTGATAAGACTGATCCGATCTTCCGGTGCGAGGCGCGTGACAAAACCCTCAACAGCTCGCCGAAAATCATCAAGATTGCTCGCAACGGACGATGAGGCATCTACCATCAGCACAACATCGACCGGTACTTGACGCAGTGCGAGATCACTCAAAGGTTGCTCGCGGTCGTCCTCGAACACACGAAAATCCTTTCGCGTTAAGCTAGTGACAAATCGTCCGTTTGCCTCGCGGACTGTGACCGGCAACATGATCTCGGTTGTATCAACTGAGATCACCTCACCCGGGCTGATCTCTTGTATTACTTTTGGCGACGGCCTTGGCATAGCTGGAGCTTCGCCCAGAGCGTCTAGCTTCGAACGTCTGGGTATGGGACTCGGTTTTTGAGTCGCAGTCGACTTCCGACGCTGATTGGAATTTGAGGAGCTTTGCTTCTGCGCCGAAGTAGTCAGAGAGGCATGGTGAAAAACAATCAAGTCGACAGCAGCGCCGACCGCAAGCGTTATGAGCAGAAGCGCCGAGCGACGATTCTTTGCAGAAAGTAGGTTGCTCTTAGCCTGCAGTGCCATTTGGGACGGAAGACGTGCGGTTGGTTTTAGGATTGTCTCCCATAGCCGCCTTCATCGCTGCCAGGATCTTATCAGTGACGCGGTGCCGTCGCAGTTCAGCGACCTTCTCGGGGGAAAAATCAAAATCGACCGGCGATTGTTCGATGCGTCGAATAATCGTGCCCTCGGAAAAACCAGCCTCAACCAAATCTACAATTGAGTCGTTGTTCAGCGTCGCCACCTTTTCCAGCTTCAGTGCTCCGCCTCCGGCCTCGGTTGGTGGCCGAATGATGCGCACCGTGGCCGTACCGGTCGTCTGAGTGTCACTCTCAGCGGAACCGCCAACTCCGTCACGACTTTTGGTTTTTCCGCTTGATGTGCCAGTCGAGCCGAAGATGTCCGTGCTGCTGCGGTTCGTCGAATCCGAAGGCTGCCCAGGCTCCTTCGGTTTTGTATTGGTTGATTCGTTGAAGAACGCGTCGTCGCCCCACGTCTCATCCGAGGGCTCCAGTCCCTGTTGCCTCGCCAGCATCGCAATAATGATTTTTTCACTAACGCCACTCTTCTTCAATTCGATCATTCGCTCAGTTGAGAGATCAAAGCGCGGCTCGCGGGCACTGATTATCGCGATGACTGTCTTCTCCTTGAATCCGGCACGAACCAATTTGACTACTTCGGTGTTTGTTAAGGGTTCAACAGAGCCACCGCTTTTCCGCTGGGCCCAGGTCTGTGCGCAACTCAAGGCGCCGATGAGAATCAGCAAGGTAGTTCGTGTCAGTAGATATCTCTTCATTCGCTTAGGTTCCAGCTATTGCTCTCGCGGAGCGATAGTATACGGGCGTTACTCTGGCTTGCGCCGTTCCACTGCCTGATAGCGCCTGCTGATTCGTTTGACATATTCTCTGGTTTCTTTGAAAGGAGGCACCTGCCTGCCGAACCTAATCACACTGTGCTCCCCGGCATTATAACTCG
The DNA here is from genome assembly GCA_041499185.1 of Pyrinomonadaceae bacterium. Taxonomy (GTDB): domain Bacteria; phylum Acidobacteriota; class Blastocatellia; order Pyrinomonadales; family Pyrinomonadaceae; genus JAOAPY01. The sequence goes on from JBGQJU010000082.1 coordinate 3,056, forward strand.
CCAGCGCCAAATCTACTCGTCCCCCAAACATCCCCATCAGCTCTTTCAGGTATTGAGTGCCTCCCAAAATGTTTGCCGCCGGATCGAAAGAATTACGAATGCCATATCGCGCCGCTGTGCCCGGCATCAGTTGCATTAAGCCGCGGGCTCCTTTCGGGCTTACCGCACGGACGTGGAATTGTGACTCTTGCTCAATCACGCAAAAAATCAAGTAAGGGTCAACACCAAAACGAGCGCCGTTCAGTTTGACTAATTCATCGAGTCTTTCGTTGCCAGACGTCCAATCGCGTTGTCTCCAGCCGGCCGGCTTGATTCCAAGTTCCTCCTTTTCAATACGGGCAATTCGCTCGCGATTCAGAAAGATCGAAACGTTCCCGCGGCGGTACCACGCACCGGCGCTGGTCTGGGTAACTTCATCAACTTTGAACCGCTCGCCGCCCACCATATAAATCCAGAAAGCAGGAGCAGCGATTTTTTCCTGCTCCTTCCTTGCTCCGGCCACTTGGGTAACTAGTCGTTGCGAGGCCGATTCTCCTCGCGTCTCCGCAAAAACCGGTTCGATCGCCTGGACCTCTCGCGAGATCTGCTGAGATAAACTCCCGCGTTTATACCAGCGAGCATTTCCTTGTTTCCAAACTTCATCGACTTTCAAAGTCGATCCGTCGGTAAACTTGATTAGCTTACCCACAATCTTTCTTTCAGGGGCCTCGCCAAGAACACTTGTCGGTGCCGATTCGGAACGTGGCGGCAGGATTACTTTCTGCCCTTTCCTCAGTTTCTTATGGGCATTGCGACCGTTGAGTCGCGCGAGTTCAGCTGCCGGCGCCCCAATGCGGTCGGCGATTTGAGCCAATGATTCGCCGTCCTCCGCTCGAACCAATCGCTCCTTATTGTCGGATGCCGAGGGAATCGATGTTCTACGTGATCTGTGCGCCGTTTGCGCTTGCGCGCTGATCAGCACTCCGCAAGCTGCAGCCAGGAAGACAACTTTGATAGCGCGTTGTACGCGGAAGGTCATTCCTGTGTAGCTAAATAGTCCAGTCATCACGTTCACACGAACTCTCAGGAACGCTGGGGCCATTTGCAAGTCCTGGCGCTCCTGCCTTAGGTTTTGAAGAACTCATCCGGATCAATTTTGTGCGGCGGCATTGACTAGAGTTCGCAACGAGAGCAGCGACTTGCGCGCAATCTCAGCCCGTTCTTTTTGGCCCGTGCTTTCGTAAAGCTTAACAAGGCGCGACAAGACTTCAGCCGAATTGGGCTGCAAGGCGCGCGCCCTTTCCAGTTGTTTGATCGCGTCTTTCGCAAATCCCTGGCGCCCCAGATACGAGGCAGCCTTTAGCCGGCCCTGAAATTCACCGGCCGCATGCGCAAAGCTCTTGTAGCCATCATCAAACTTTCCCGCCTCACATTGGGCCATACCGAGATTATTCCAAATTCGTTGATCATCGGGATTTAGCTTTGCCGCGCGCTTTAAATACTTGATGGCCTCTTCGTAATCGCCGTTCTTGTAGAGCAGATAACCCAGATTGTTGAGGTGCATTGCTTTGTCATCGACAGCATGTAGCGCCACCTCGAAGGACTGTTGCGCCCGCTCGCGGAGACCTTTGCGATCGTAGGCTACTCCTAACAACGTATGTGCCTCACCGGACTTTGGATCGAGTGAGGCTGCTAGAGAGAGGTCGGCAATCGCTTCATTCAACTGACCGGCGCTGAGGAACTGACGACCTCTTCGTAAATGATGCGCCGCGCTGCTTTCGCCAGTGGGTGCTACCGGAACCGCCGGAGTTCGCGCATCGTTGACGCGGGTTACCTGGGCGCTTTCAAATTTCGCAATGTCCTTATCCTTTAACTGCGAGGGATGTTGGTTGCGTTTCTTGCCGCCCCCGAACAGTCTGCCCAGGGCTCTGAAGGGAGCGCTCAGCGCTCGGCCCAGGCTGTTGCCCTGTTTCTTCGGCTGTTCCGCGGCAGTAGTCTCAACGTCAGGCTCGTGCAGACTTACTCCCCCCGCGCTGTTCGCAGACCAATGCGGGAGACTTATGATCAACAACAAAGCAACGGAGACAAGAGCGGCTGTAACGGCTTTTCTAGCCATGGAAATTTATCTCCTTCAGGAACTTCTTTGTCACTGCATCAATAGATCCCAAATATTGAAAAGTGAAGGTGCAAGAATCACCAAAATAATTACGGGAAAGAGAAAAACGGTTAACGGGAAGAGAAGTTTGAGCGTCGCTTTTTGCGCAGCCTGCTCCGCTCGCTGGCGTCGCTTTGTACGCAGAGAAATGGCGAATATGCGAACGGCCTTGGCGATTGATGATCCATAACGGTCGGCTTGGACCAGTAAGGCAACGAAACTCCGAATGTCATCCACTCCAGTCCTCTCAGCCAAATTGCGTAACGCCTCCTCGCGGCTGCGGCCGACGCGAATTTCAAGGTTAACCAGGTTAATTTCACGGTGCATGTCAGGATGAAGGGTCCCCAACTCATCGCTGACCCGATTTAGCGCGGCGTTCAGGCCTAGCCCAGCCTCCACTGCAACCACCATCAAGTCCATCGCATCGGCCAGCCCCCAAGTGATACGTCGTTGGCGGCCCGTAATCATTTTTCGAAGGATGTACCGAGGCAGGTAGAAACCAAAAGCTAAGCCGATCATCCCCCAGGCAAGGAGATTGCTTAACGGACGATCTAGAATAAAACAAGTGAGCGCCACCAGGGTCGGAAACGCTATCGTTAAAGTGATCTGGATAGCCCGGAAAGCTGTCGCAGCATCAGGCGAACGATAACCGGCCTGGAGCAATTGTTTTTGCAGTTTCGCGGCCTCCACGGCTGAAATCGGGACGATGCGATTAATCGGCTCCGCAACCCGTTCAGCCATCACACTCAGCGGATTATTCTCAACCAACGCCAGGGTCGGATCCATGCTCTCGAGGCGTGTATTAACTGCTCCCGCCGGACGCGCAAGAATCCAGTACATGCTCATGACCGCGAGTGCCAGGCAACTGAAAACTAAGACGACGATTAGTATCAACATGGAATTCAAGACTCCCGCAAAATCAAATTTGATTCTCCAGAGATGAACCTCAAACTTTGATGTTCAGAATCTTCTTTATCGTAACTACGCCCAGGAACTGCAATATCGCGGCAGCCACGAGCACATAGTGGCCCCGCTGTTCGTGTAAGAGCGCTGACATGTAATCCGGATTAAGAAACGTTAATAGGGCGATAATACCGACCGGCAAACCACAAAGGATCCAGGCCGAGGCGCGAGAGGCAGTAGTCATGGTGCGGAAATCTTCCATCAGTTTGAAGCGGTCGCGAATAGTCTGAGAAACCTTTTCGAGGATCTCACCCAGATTGCCGCCTGTTTCCCGTTGAATGTGCATCGCCGTCACGCATAAGCGCAAATCGAGCAGCGGAACGCGCTCAGTCAGCCGGTCCAGCGCTGCCTTGGTTGAAAGACCAAGCTTCTGTTCTTCAAAGGCAATGCGGAACTCGGTCGCGATCGGATCAGGCATTTCGGTCGCGACCTGGTGCAGCGATTCGGAAAAAGCATGCCCTACTGAGAGAGACCGGCTCAACAGGTCGAGCGTATCCGGCAGTTGCGCATTGAATTTCAAGAGACGCTTCTTACGTTTCCTCGCCACGTGCACGATCGGAATGATTGCCGCGACTATCGACACCAGAAAAGCGAAGAGTGCATGCACCACCGTGTAGGCTGCGAGTCCAGCCATCAACCCAGCAACAAAACAGAACGCCAGCAAACGCGTAACCGTAATTTGCATGTCCGCCTGCCTAAGCATCTCGTCCAGGTTCTTCGTGAGATTCATTGAGGACAAAAGCTGGTTGATGAAAGGAGCGCCACCGATGGAGTCTTCCCGAGTTATCTGGCTGTTTTCGTCGAGTGAACGAGTTGATGCTTCCTGCAAGGCTTCAGCAACACGCTGCTGCAAGCGCGCCTGGCGAGCGTCAGACTTCCGCGACGCCATTAGATACAGCGCGTAAGTCGCAAACAGGAAGAACGAGAATACAATGGTGGAAATCAACATCTTGTGAACACCTCCTAAAAGAACGCCGGTAATTGCATGCCGTATTGCTGCAGCCGTTCCGCAAAGCGAGGACGAATGCCCGTGGTGCGGAACCGTCCGAGCACTTTGCCTGATCCGTCGACGCCGGTGCGTTCAAACTGGAAGATCTCCTGCATCGCGATCGTCTCGCCTTCCATTCCGGTAATCTCGGAGATCGAAACAATCCGACGCGTACCGTCGGTTAGACGCGCGACCTGAATTACCATATTGACTGCCGAGGCGATCTGCTGTCGCATCGCGCGGTCCGAAAGTCTCATCCCAGTCATCTGAATCATCGTCTCGAGCCGGGCCAGCGAATCCCTTGTGCTGTTCGCATGGATCGTAGTCAGTGAACCGTCGTGGCCGGTGTTCATGGCCTGGAGCATGTCGATGGCTTCGCCGCCGCGGACCTCGCCGATCACAATTCTGTCGGGGCGCATACGCAGAGCGTTTCTTACCAGGTCGCGCTGGGTTACTTCGCCACGGCCCTCAATGTTTGGCGGCCGAGTCTCCAACCGAACGACATGAGGCTGCTGGAGCTGCAACTCCGCCGAGTCTTCTATAGTCACGATGCGCTCGTCAGAAGGGATATAAGCTGAAAGTGCATTCAGGAGTGTTGTTTTGCCTGCGCCGGTACCGCCGGAGATGACTATGTTCAGACGAGAGCGCACGCACATCTCGAAGAGGATGGCAATTTCTTTCGTTAGCGCCCCGTTCTGAATTAACTGGAACATCTTCAAAGGATCGGTACCGAAGCGGCGGATGGAGAGCACCGGACCGTCAATGGCAAGCGGCGGAATGATGGCGTTGACGCGCGAGCCGTCCGGCAATCGCGCGTCGACCATGGGTTGCGCCTCGTCTATGCGGCGGCCCACCGTCGAGACGATCCGCTCAATAACACGCATCAGGTGCTCGTCGTCTTTAAAACTGATGGCGGTCTTTTCCAGCTTGCCGCGGCGCTCGATGTAGATATTCAAATAGGAATTCACCAGAATGTCGGAGATCGTGCCATCGCCGAGCAACGGTTCTAACGGTCCCAAACCAAAAAGCTCATGATGAACCTCACTAACCAGACGGTCGCGTTCGGCGGTTGAAAGTGCGGCATTTTCCGCTAACAGGAGGTCTTCGGCGAGCCGCGACACCTCAGCTTGGACGCGGTCGGGCGCCAGGGTATTGAGTTTGGTTAGGTCCATGCGCGAGATGATCGCGCGATGCAGGCGAGCCTTCATTTCCTGGAATGCCTGGTTCCCGTAGATTGCCTCTTCTACCGCCGGTGATGTGCCGTTACCGTTTTTTTCTTTGATGTATCTTTCTCGAAGAGCCATTTTGTTCCCTTTTGGTAGTTCCCTCTTGTCTTGGAATGGACGTCGCCCTATGTCTTAACCAGGGTCGTTGCGAACTCGAGAGAAGCCGTCGCATTTTGGCGACCGAATATGCCGCGCAAAGACTTCTTCCGCGGCTGCATTGACAATGGGTCGTTATGATCAGCGACAAGCGCCGACGCTATGCGTTTGATCTCAGCCGTGATTTTGGAGGATGGGTCGGTATGCACGTGTGGCCTACCCAGGTTGATTGAATCCATCACCTTCACGTAGTCGTTGGGCACAAAGCCGATGAATTGCTCGCCAAGATGTGCCTGCACCTTTTGCAGCTCGACATCTATATTCTTGCTCCAACGATTGACGACAACGTGGGTCTTCGTCCGTGGATAGCCCAGCCGATCGAGTACCCTAAGAGCGCGTTTGGTGCTGCGAATACCCGGGATATCAAGAGTCATTACCAACAGGATATCGTCGGCGATATCGAGCGCGGCGATCGTAACAGGATCAAAAGTATGCGGCAGATCAAGAACGATGCGCTCATACCTGCGGCCCAGAAGATGAAGGATCTCAGTTACATTCTCGGGTTCGATCTCTTCTGCCTCGTGCGTTTCGAGGGGTGCTGCCAGCAGAGCGAGATTGGCTGAGTGGGGAGTAATCAGGCTCGTTATCAGCGAGTCATCAAGCCGAGCGCGGTTGCTGACGAAGTCAGCGACTGAGTACCGAGCCTCAACCCCGAGAAAAGAGGCAACGTCGCCAGCTTGCAAATTGAGGTCTGCAAGCAGTGTCGGCACGTTCATCGCGGCGGCCAGATTAGTGGCAAGGAAAGAGACGCCGGCTCCGCCCTTGCCTGAGAAAACGGCTATCACACGTCGGTTCTTGTTTTCTGTGCCTTCTCCTGCCTGGCTGCGTTGCGAGACACGTTCCAGCACCGTCTGGAATTCGTTGGCAATGATCGGGAGTTGTAAAAATTCGTGCGCACCGGCGCGGATGCTGCCCAGAATCATGGATGGTGATGCGTCGCGCGAAGCAGTGATGACGGCCGTCTCAGGGCATGCCGCGGCAAGCTGCCTGATTAAGTCAAACTGTTTCTCAGTGTTGTTTGCCTCCAAGATCATGATTGCCGCCGTGGGTCGCACGCGCAGGACGTCGGCGAGCAATTGGTCGGTGTCATCGCATTCCGTAAGCAGTCGTGTGTGCGCGTTGCCGGCCACCGCGTTCTTGATCTCGTTGGCGGCTTCGGCGTTGCTGCCCATTAAGCTGAAGGTCATTAAGCGCATGATGTTTTATTCTTAAGCCTTGAATCCGTTCTCTGTTTCGCGTAAGTCGTCTAGGGACATGTAACAGGGGAAGCACCCGCACTCTCGCCCGGGACTGTGGTGCGATACGCCGGCATCGTAACCACCTTGCTAATACCCGGAATTACGAAGTTATAGTTAAAGCCGGTGATTCGCACAGTCACTGTGCCCACTGCCACGCCAAAGTTTGAATACTCAACGCAGATATTCGACGGCTGAAGATTTACCAGGTTCGTTCCCGTACCTGCCGGGTTGCCATAGATCGCGTAATTCTTAATCGCCGTCAGTTGCGGCCCGGTCGTGTCGCAACCCACCGTGGTTCGGACCGTACCAGCCGGTGAACTTGCCGCTTGCATCGCGGCAAATCGCGCGCCCCGGCGGGTCGCCTCGACCATTGCGTTATGCGTAAAGTAGAAATTTCCCGCGGCCACAATGCCGACCAGCATCATTAGGAAGAAAGGCGCGATGAAGACGAATTCCATCAGCGTGCTGCCCCTTTGACGCTTGTCGGTAAGTCTTGATTTACCTCTGGTGACCACTTCAACGTTCCCTCGAAACTAATTGCGCATGTAACGCATGGTTGTACTCGGCGCCAGCGAGATATTGAAATTCCCTCCGGTCATGGCGTTCAAATTAAAGACCAGCGGCTGATACGTGTACCCCGTGATCGCTACCGTGACGTATTTGACTCCCACACCAGTGGCCGGCGGGGTGACCACGATATTGCTCGCCGTAAAATTGGGAAGGATCGCCGCGGGCTGTCCGGCTCCGCCGCAACCGGCCGAGTTGCCGCACAGCACCATGTTCTTCGCTTTAGTCGTGCTGGTATTGTCTACGGTCGTCACCGTTGACAGGTAGCGGGCGCCACCGCGGGTGGCCTTTGCCAGCGAGTTATAGGTGTAGAACATCCTGCCCAGTTCAGTTGTGCCGGCAAAGAGCAAAAAGAGCACGGGGAAGACGATGGCAAACTCGATCAACTGAGTGCCATCGTCCCTCAGGAAAAGGTTGCGCAGTTTTTTCTTGAGCCAGAACATTTCTACCAGTAACACCTCATTTGTACAGCACGGGAACACTGAAGGTGGTACAACCGCCAGCGGGATCGAAACCGCCGCGACCCAGCACCAGTTTTTCGTCTATCCATTCCACGTGCAACTCACCGCACTGCGCCGTGTTCTTGTTGCACGGATTTGTGACTACTGATTGGTCTTTCAAAAAGAAGGCAGCCCACTTCCTAATTACAGTAAAGGGTGGATTGTACGTGCCCGGCCAAACAATCGGGACAATCAAGATACGCCGCTGATCCTGTCCCGGAGCGTTTGGATTTGGCGCAGTGACCAACGTGCGGTTGTCATAATCGGCAAACGTGATGTTTTGCTGGACGTTGCTGTCCGGCGGAAACGTTGAAGGCACGAGGGCATTGCCATAGCCATTCGCATAAATATTGAACCGCGTGTTTACCCCATCGGTTATTTGTCTGGGCCCATTATTCACATTGGCGCTGGGCGTCATGTGAAACTGAATGCTTGCATTGAGCGTCTGGCAGATTGACGTAAGACCTGCTGACAGAACGGCAGTCTCAGGAGAGCCGTTGCCGTTGATATCCGGCACTTCGAGAATGATGTAATCCTTATCAGCCAGGGTCGCAGAGTTGCCGGTGCCCTGAACGAACTTCAATGACATCGTTGTATTGGGTGCAGGGTATCCGTCTGAACCGTCGCCGGCCTGCACTGCAGGATCCAGCGCCACTGCGATGGGAAAAAAGTCGCAGATTGTATTTATCGGGGCAGACATACCTGCCGTCGCAGTCCGGGATTCCGTGTGAGCATTCCCCAGCGCTCGAATGGCGAACAATAGCGGGGTGGCAGTGGATTGAGTGGTGACTCGGACAAAGCGAATATTCGCCGCATTCCCCTGCGCGGTCGCCGAATTGACATAGGCGCCATTCAGCGAGTCACTGAATTCCACCGTCGCGATGGTGATGGCCGCGCGATTGAAGCCGTAGTTATTGACTATGGTGGTCGCGCGCGTGACCGCATCCTGGATTCCGCCGGCGCCGGAATCCAACTCCCGCGCCGCGGCGAGCGCCGCCGCGTCCGCGGCGTTCTGAAGTTCGGTTCGAACCGTGTAGATGCGCGAGACGTCGATACAGAGGCCGACTGCGAGGACGATGCCCAGGGCGAGGATCGCGGTCATGATCATGACATTGCCGCGCTCGCCTCTTCGCTTTCCCTTAACAGTTCTTAAAGACATGTCCGGCAACTCGTTTCTCGTTTCCGCCCCTGGCACTTCACGCGACCGCAGTAGTCTCACCACAAAACCATTCATGGCTTAGGTGGTGTGATTGTCTTTGCCTCCTGTGTCGTCTGCGAATCCGTCGCGGAAGCACCGGCTGCGCTCTTCTTGACGCCCGGGGTTGGATCTGAAGTCACCGGCTTGGCCGGAGCAGAAGATGGTGCGGTGTCCGTTGCTGCCGGTTTCGGGCTTGGCGCCGGCGCGCTGTTAAGGATGTAGCCTGACTGGCTGTCTGCTTCGGCATTCTGCTTTGGTCCATCGTCGGTCTTGCGTTCGGCTCCGAGCAGCGAACCCTTTTTTAGATTCTCTACGTTCGGCAACGCCGGCAGATCGTCCCGGTTGACAGGCTTGACCATTTGCGCCGTGACGATGAACATCAACTCGCTTTCATTCTTCTGGAACTGCTTTGAGCGGAAAAGATTCCCCAGAATCGGAATGTCGCCAAGGCCCGGCACTTTGGAAATTGTCTGCGTCTCACTGTTATCCAGCAGTCCGGCCAGCGCAAAACTCTGGCCATCGCGCAACTCAACGCCCGTCTTGGCGCGGCGAGTGCGCAGCGCCGGAATGATAAAGCCGTCAAACTTCACGCCATTGATGAAATCGAGCGTGGAGACTTCCGGTTCCAATTCCAGGCGAATGTGATCTTCGTTGATGATCGTGGGTTTGAAGTTTAGTCGTACGCCATATTCCTTGAAGACGATAGTCACAGTGCTGCGTTCAGTGCCTGATTGGACGATCGGCACAGGAAACTCGCCGCCCGCCAGAAAGCTGGCCTGTTGCCCGTCCATCGCTATCAGATTCGGCTCAGCGAGAGCGCGCAGCGCACCCTGTTGTTGCAGGGCGCGAATCATTGAAAGGGTATTGCCGCCCATTACAAAAAGATTCAGTGAGCTGCCGAGAGTGCCGCTCAGAAACCCGCCTTCCACTTTGCTGAGAGTGCTTGGTCCCTGGCCGCTGTTTAGATAGCCACCCCCGCCCGGGCCGCCCTGATAGCCATAGGAGGTGCCGAGTTCGCGCAATCGGTTGCGGCTTACTTCTGCCACCCGCACCAGGAGTTGGACCTGCATAAGGTCCTTAACGGGTGACTCCAGCATGTTGACCGTCTTGAAGCCCGCCGCCTGCACAACTGCTTCGGCCTGTGCCGCGATCTTCGGATCGGTTACCGTGCCGGAGATGACTACCGAACCGTTGGCCTGGCTTAGACGGATGTCGTTTTTCGGAAAAAGGGCTCGAATCTGCGAGTCGATCAATGCCAGGTTCGTGCGCACGTAAACATCAAAGATGAGAAAGCGGCCGGTGCCTTTCTCCCAGGCAATGAAATTGACCTGGCCAAAGGCTTTGCCGTTGACCACGACCTGATTAGCCGTTACCAGCACCGCCTCCGCGATCTCCGGATTCGATACCGAGAAGCGCTCGATAGGACGGTCAAAACTGATTAGTCTCGACTGGCCGACGAGTACGTTGACGGGAATGGGTTCCTTGTTCTTGGTGAACGAAGCGTCGTATGTGGACTCTTGTGCCCGCACCACCGACGTCAGTGCGAGAAGTGTCAGCAGCGCGAACAAAAAGAGGAAGCGCTTCGTTACCATGGCGCGCGCGAGGCAGATGAGTACTACAGACGTAACCGCAGCGGAAAACAGAATAGCAAGTGCGGGTGTCAACGATGAGCTGGTGTACATATTCATTACTCCTTCTTTAAGCGTAACTTTCCTTAAGTAGTGACGGTCCCATGACTCAGTCACCCGCCTTACGGCATTTCGACGTCGCGCCTCTTAGCGCCTTCGATTAACTCTATCGAGTTGCGTGCGGCAGGCTGGGCCGCTGGTTTTTCTTCACGCTGCTTGATAGCGACGGGCGCGCGCTTGATTGGCCTCGCCGGCTTTGGCTGCTCGCTCTTAGCCGCTGCTGGCTTGGGTTCTGGCGTCACTTTATCGCCGACTAACAACGAATTCTTGTTCGCTCCGTGCGTTTCCGCGCTCTCCTGATCGCTGTAGTTGCGCATCACCAGTTGCAGCTTGCCTTCGTTAGCGGCAAGCACCAGCTTTTCGGCCTCCTCAGGCGTGACTTGAAGCGTCACAGCCTTCACGCTTGTCGGCTCACGCTGGTTTTCCGGAGAATCGATCTTCGGCCCGCTGGCGAGCACTTTGATGTGTTGCAAGACGATCTTTGAGACCGGCCCTTGGCCTTCTACGCCTTGCTGTCCAGGAGGCACGATGACGGCCACGACGTCGACGTAAGATCCGGGCATGACAAAACCGGAGACGCCAACGACATCGTCAACCTTCACAGTCATAGCTCGATAGCCTTCCGGGATCACCGCCGGAAGACCACCGCCCAGGCCCTCAGGCGCCAGCTTCATGTTCGTGATGGTTTCGCGCACACCAATGGGAGTGATCGCCACGCGTCCGACTACTTCGCCGATTTTTCTGAACGCACCCTGGGGGGCAGAACCGTTGGGTATCGGGGCCAGGCCCAACTGCTCTGCGGTGATCTTTGCGCCAAGAGGAATTTCTTCTTTGGCAATGACCACATTGTTCAGATCTTTGGTGTAGGCCTCGACCCGCGACAGATAGCGGGTCACCAGCATGACACCGAGCAGACCACAGATTACCGCACCCGTGATTGCAAGGATGAGACGTTTATTTCGCATAGCTAAATTCTCCGTTCCAGCAGTGAACTACAAGGCTTCAGGCGTTGAACATAAGCAAAGAAATTAAGCCGCCGAAGCATATGGGCAGAGCGTACGGCAGCGTGTAACTGTGGTCCGCCGGCACCTCAAAGTGCGGCACGGTTTGCCCGGGTAACAGGCCATAGAAAAACTGCCCCACGCCGGCCATGGTTCTTCCCACACGTCGCGCGTAAATCATCTTACACACGGCGAACACGCCGCCGGTCAGCGCCACGATAAAGAGAGTCTGCAGTACGTGCGAAAGGCCGACAATCGATCCGACCGCGGCAAAGAGTTTCACGTCGCCCGCGCCCATCGTGCCAAAAACGTGCAAGACAAACATCATTGCGAAACCCAGCACAAAACCTCCGGCGCCCGAGGCAAGACCGTGCATCCCACCGAAGAACCCATTGAGCGTGAGCCCGGCAACGAGAATCGCAAAGACCAGCTTGTTGGGAATGCGCCGATAGCGAACATCCATGTAAATGATGGCGACGGCAAAAGGAATAAATGATAGTGCGACCACGATTTTCGGATGTGCAAGCATTTGTTTTTTGATCCGTCCGATAGTCAGTCTCGTCCGGTCCTACAAATCATGCTTGATATTGATGAGTAAGAATTCTCAGTTGAAATGGGTTGTGGCGGGCCCAGGAGCCCGCCATTCTCCCTCAACAACTTCATTAGCTCGTTGTGGTCGCAGCATTGAGCCTCGTCGACAGCGCGGTGCCCCAGCCGCTGGCGTAAACCAGGACCGCCACGGCGGCGATTAGGCCGGCGATAACCGCGTATTCCAGAGTTTCCATACCGGACTCGTCCGTGAGAAAGTTCTTGATCATTTTCATTTTGATTTGCTCCTTGTTAGTTTGGTTAAGGTTAGCGCCCGACTAAGAAAATTCGAGTCGGGCAGCGTTGCACCAGAACTGAAGGCGTCATCTCAGGAAACCTGAGTGATCGCTTCCTCGCCGATCACGGCAACATTTTTGGTGCGTGTTCCCACTGAGCAATGATTGTGCCGTTGGCATCGATGCTAAGCATTCAGTCTTCGACATCGGTCTTACTGGTGTAGATAAGTCCTGCAATCCGTTTTCTTAGAAGCCGATAAACGTCAGGTGAAGGCGTTAGCGTAGGATGGAGGACTACGTGTTGATCGCTTCAAACACTGCTCGCCAGTGAGCACTTGTGGCAGAACCAACTGCGACGCTGCGGCATGATCACCCACGGCGAGGTCAAACCGGGCCTGGATCACCTAATCAGTGGCGGTCGTTTTCAGGTAGAATAGCTTCGTGAGCGGATTCACATCGCATGCAGCCACTTGGAAATGGGTTGCTTTGCCGGCGATAGCAATGCTCCTGTTGTCTCTCATTCCTCAGCTTCATCTCTGGATAGTTCGCGGTCGGGATTGGAATGGAGCATATGTGAGTCTTCAGGGAGATGAGTTCCTTTATTCGGCTTATATAAATACGCTGATTGATCGTCGGGCACGTCGCAATGATCCGTTTGCGGCCAAAGACAGCACGTCGAGGTCTCCACTGCCTGAATCGACTTTTTCGATTCAATTCATACCAGCTTACGTCATCTCGTTTTTGGCTCGAATATTCGGCGCCTCAGCGTCAACCGCGTTAATTGTTCTCCTCGGCGCGGCTGGATTATTTGCTAGTCTTTCTGTGTTTTGGCTGCTTAACTGCGTTGTGGGTGACCGTCGATTAGCAGCGGCGGGAACGTTATTCGTGCTTTGCCTTGGCGGGCTGGCCGGAGGGCAGGGACTTCTCGGGCTATTGCTCAAATCTGATCTGTCAATTCCCAGCCTGCCATTCCTCAGGCGATATCAACCCGCAGCGCCGTTCCCATTATTCTTTGTTTTCAATGTACTAGTTTGGCATGCGCTTACTAGTCAGAGTAAACGCGGCGCGCGAGTGTCTGCAGTCCTTGCCGGCCTCACTTTGGCGGTCCTCATCTTTTCTTATCTCTTTTTGTGGACAGCCGCCGCGGCCTGGCTGGTGTGCATTAGTTTGCTGTGGCTTTATTTTCGACCTTCCGATAAGTGGAAAGGCCTGGCGATGCTAATGATGACTGGTGCAATAGCGGCCATCGCACTCGTGCCATACGTTTATTTGGTTTCCAATCGAGCGGCGACTCTCGATGAGCAGCAGACATTGATTTCAACTCATCAACCCGATCTGTTTCGCATTCCTGAAATCCTCGGCGTCTTCATTCTTGTGGCGCTCATCATCGGAGTCTTCCGCTGCAGGATAGAACGGCGCGAACCGCGGACTATGTTCGCTGCCTCTTTTGCGTTGCTTCCCTTCGTTGTTTTTAATCAGCAAATCCTTACCGGAAAGACGATGCAGGTGTACCACTATGAAGCTTTCGTCGTGAACTATTCTTTACTAGTTGCCTTGGTGATAACCGTCACGCTCTTATGGAAACCTGTTCCACGCCGTCTGCTGTTATGGATTGCCGCCTTGTCCTTTTCGTGGGGAGTTGTAGAGGTGGGTCTGACGTCACGACTGACTTCTGTGCCTGCAGCCGTTGTTAATGATCAGATCGTTCCCGTGTTGCTCCGCTTGAAAGAACTATCAAGGCAAGACGGAACGATGGCGGACTTGCGCGCCGAGGGTAAGGCATCGACGATAGTGTTTTCGCCGCAACTAGTAGTGACCGTATTACAACCGACGTGGACATCGCAGGGGACGCTGCTCGATATGGGAGGTCTGGACTTTGGTAGCGTGTCGCGGGAAGAGCGCAAGGAATATTTTTTTATGCATCTCTATTATTCCAAAGCGGACACCGCGGCGTTGCGCCTGGCCTTGAATGGGACGCCTAACGATCCGGCTATGAACTATTATGCTCGCAGCGTCATATTCGGCCACGAAAGAATACTGCCCGCCCTCAGCGTTCAATTCAAGCCTATTCGTCAGGAAGAGATTGAACAAGAAATCCGCGCTTACCAGGCGTATGTAGATTCCTTTTCTCGCCAAGAAGCCCTCAAGCGTCCGGTGACTTATGCCATCACGCTCACAGATAGCAACTTCGACTTTTCCAATGTTGATCGCTGGTATGAGCGCAACGCCGGCGAGCGTGTGGGAGCCTATACTCTGTACCGCTTGAAGCTGCGCGAATAGTCGTCCTAAATAACTCTCAGTTCTTTCCCCGTCGCATCATTCCCAAACACTGAAAAGCAAGACTATTACGACGATGCAGTGGCTCAAAACAGCTGATCAGGTTTTCAGTTGACCCCAACCTGATGAATCACTGAACTGAAATGCGGTGCGAGTGCGGGCGGAATGAGTGGGGACCACGGTCAGTTCGAATCACTATCTATTCTGACAACACTGAAGAAGCCGATCCAATAGACGCCGTTCGATGCGAGAGCTCTGTTTCGCCGCCACTTATTGAATCCCCGGTTTCGTCTTTGCGGCTCGAGAGCAATTGCATTCCGTCGCGCTCTTCCTGCAAAAACCTAACGGCTTTGATTCCATACAGCTTGAGGCGGCGATAGAGTTTGCTCCGGTCAATTCCTAAAGCCGCGGCGGCTCTGACCTGATTCCCGCCGAAGTGCTGAAGAACCGAAAGTATATAACGCCGCTCAATTTCAGCCAGCGGAACGCTGCCAGTGATGTATGCTTCCAAAACCTCGCTCAACTCTTCCGAACTCTGCTTAGCCGATCCATTAGCCATTTCAGAGGGCAGGTCCTCCAGTTTGAGATCGCCTTCGTCGCTCAGTGCGAGAGCATACTCAATTGCGTTCTCAAGCTCACGCACGTTTCCTGGCCACGGGTATTCCAACAATGCCTGTTGAGCTTCGGGCGTGAAGCGCCTGGCCGGTACACGGTACCTTTCGGCATAACGATTCAAAAAGTGTTCAATCAGTAATTCGACATCGCCTTCGCGCTGACACAGTTCGGGCACGTGCAGAGGAACGACTCTCAGTCGGTAGAACAAGTCTGCGCGAAAACGCCCTTCATTGACCGCAGCGGTGAGATCACAGTTGGTGGCAGAAATGATGCGCACGTCTACGGTAATATTTGTGCGGCCGCCGATCCGTCGAACACGGCGCTCCTGGATCGCGCGCAGGAGTTTTGCTTGGGCAGAAAGATTGAGCGCATCAATTTCATCAAGGAACAAAGTGCCGCCTGAAGCGATTTCAAATAGACCCGCGCGATTCTCGTGCGCGCCGGTGAAGGTGCCGCGCTGATGTCCAAATAGTTCCGCCTCGATCAAAGTTTCCGGGATTGCCGAGCAATTAATATCGACAAAAGGTCCCTCGGCGCGCTGGCTTCGCTCATGAATGGCACGAGCCACGAGTTCTTTTCCGGTTCCGGTCGCGCCTGTGATCAGAACAGAACTGTCGGTTGGGGCGATCCGGCCGATCGTTGAAGAAACCTTTAAGATTGAGGGCGACTTACCGATCAGAACTACAGATTGGCCGCGCTCGTGCTTTGCCGGCAGATCGCTGCTGATCGGGCGAGCACTTTTCGCCGCGGGCTCAAATTGATTCTCGGGATCAGCCAAGCGCTGGATTTCAGCGGCCGGCTCGCCTTCGCTCGACCTGCCGTATTTTCTGCGGTTACTGGTTTGCGGCTTGTTGTCCGGGACTGGCTCTAGGTTCCGCTGTCCAACGTATCGCGCGATCTGCGAAATGCTTACTACTTCGCCGTCAGCATTAGCGATAGGGGCTACGGTGATTGCGACATGAAGTCGGCTTCCGCCTTTACGGATTCGAAGTGTTTCAAATGTATCGACCTTATTCCTTCGGCCCACTCTTTCAAACAGCTCGGTTAGTTCCTGCTTAAGCCCGGGCGGATGAATTATTGAGACGTGCCTTCCCAGAACCTCGTCTTCCGAGTAACCGTAAATGCGTTCGGCGCTTCTATTCCACGAAGTGATTATTCCGTCGAGCGTATGAGTGATAATTGCCTCGTCTACGGAGTTAATAATGGTTTCCAAACGAAGCTGGGCTTCCGTAGCTCGCTCGCGTTCGGTCAATTCAGTAATGCTTACGACCGCGCCCAGTGTCTTATTGCCGATGACGATCGGCGTGGCGGAAAACTCTACCGGGATCAACTCGCCATCGCGTGTCAATAATCTCTGCTTGCTTTGTATAACTTCGCTTTCACCATACATCACGCTGTAAGCAGGACAGGCTTCCCATTTAGAGGCTGATCCATCGCATGACTGCGCGTGCATCACCTCGTGAAACTGTTTACCGACTAATTCCTCGGGGCGATAACCCAACATGCGGGCAGCCGAGGTGTTGATGAAGAGGCAGGTTCCCTCAAGGTCAACTCCATATAACTTAGCGTCGACCGCTTCCAGCAAGGCGAGCCTTTCCTTTAAAAGCTCTTCCATTCCCTTTGCAGAAGCCTTCGGGGCAGGAAGAGTGTGCAACACCACTACAACATTAGTGATCTTTCCTTCGGAGTCTCGCAACGGTGTGGCAATTTCGTTTATTGGAATCTCGCTTCCATCTCGCGTGATCATTAACACGCTGTTGCCAAGTCCGATAACGGCATTCTCCCGTGCAACTCGGCTAACGACCATTTCCATCTCGGCGTGAGTTTCCGCATCCACGATTTGAAAGAGATCTTGAAGCTTCCTGCCTCTGGCGTCCTGCTGCTTCCAGCCTGTCAAAGACTGAGCAACAGAATTCATACTAACAACTCTGCCATGCGCGTCGGTACTGATTACCGCATGGCCCATGCTCCTGAAGGTGATTTGAAGATGTTTCTCCGCCTTGACCTTTGCAGCATCGGCCATCTGACGAGAAAGCGTGAGAGAACTAACAATAACTGCCGCCATCATGAATACCGCAAGTCGCAGCAAGTCATCGGCGCCAAAATGAACCGAGCCCAAAGGCGCAACGTACAAGTAATTACAGGCGAGTGTCGAGAGGGCTGAGCAAAGCAACCCTGGTCGCAGCCCTCCATACCACGAGCTATATAGAACTGCTATGAAGAAGAGTAGTGAAACGGCCGGATTGATAAGCGGCCATATCAGGTAGGTACAACTCGCTGCGACAATCGTGGCCGCAATCGGGCTGGAATAACGAAGATATACACTACGACCTTGCGGCCAGTAGAGAATAGCGGGCAACTCGTTGGGACGAAACATGAACTCTGAACGTAAGGCGTCGGCCAGCGCCTCGCGTGTTCTTCCTCTTCCGGATCCTCTTAGAGAAAAGACGACTCTCTAACGAAACACTTGCAATAAAGATTAATTCACAATTCTTTGCCGAGTCACGGAAATAAAACCATACAGCATTGCCTGAGTTTCACTACCGGCGCCGAGTCGCCGGATCGGGACAAATTGTAATGGACCGTCTTCTACTACATGTCGTGGCGACGTTCCAGGACGAGAAAGGCTTTTGAACGTCACAGTTCGCCAACCTTGACTCCAAAACTATGTTTGGTCCAGGCAACGGGCGCTCTCGCCGGGCTCGAGCAGTAAAGAATAAGCTGTGCCCTGTACTCGAGGTCCGCGGCAAATCGCGCGCCGCAAGACTCGGAGTGAAACAAGCATCGAAGTACTCAGCAAAACGCGGAAACCGGAAAACACACCGTCAGGATTTGTCTGACATTTGGACGGATGTTCCAGAACTCAGACGACGGTCGAGCGTTGGGATTAGCGAGCCTTCGATAGTTCTGCCCAGCGCGCCGGATCATTTAGCGATGTCGTTGAGCTATGATCGGGGGCCCGTCACGATGTAACACTTGTCCGACCGGACGGGTACATCGCGTATTCTGCGCACAACCACGATGGCATCGCAGCTTTGGGGTCGGTGCGTTCGGTTCTGGAGCGCCAAACAAATTTAGGCAGGGCGCAAGCTGCACATTCGGGGCAGTAGCCCGACCGTGAGGGAGGGCTCGGTCAGTGATCAGTGATCCAGTAACAGGTCAGGCACTGCTACGGAGGATTATGGCGGGACTAAAAGGCGTCGTTCCTTCAGGAGCTAGGCGCACGACGCGAGCGCCGCCATCGACGCTCGCCGGCTACGCGAGACTGCCGGAAAGAATTCAACCCCAGATGTGATTTGGAAAACAGAATCCAGGCGCGTGAGTTCCAGCACCCTGCTTACCAGTTTGGTTACGTTCATGAGTTCGAAGCGGATACCTCTTGATTCAGTCTGCTCGCGCAACTCCAACATCACTCCCAAACCGCCGGCATCGACTGTAGTCACCCGCGCCAAATCGAGTATGACTGCGCTGACCTCTGACAGGGAATGCACGGCCTTGCGCAGAGTCTCCGTTTCACCGTTCACAATTCGCCCTTGCAGGCACAGGACAGCGACATTACCTAAGTTTTTGGCGTGTACTTTCAACATAACTCTCTCCCCCATGTCAGTTATTGGTCAGTTAGTGCGAATACGCTCGGTTCCGTTTCATTTTTCTTGCCTTCTCAGAGATAACACCGCCGAGTCGGGATTCTGTTTCACTTTTGTCGAAAAATTTTCATTGACGCCTTACTCTTTCATTCACGTCTCGCTTCAGGAGGTTAGTTGGACCTTCCTCAATTAACCTGGCCGTCTAAAGAAACTACGAGAAAGCCGTCAAAAAGGTTGCCCAAATCAGAGGTTTGGTAGGACCATCCACGTGAGCGGATGCGATGTACGGGGCACTAGCCCGACCGTGAGGGAGGGCTCTACGCAGACGGGGCTACTAGCCCGACCGTAAGGGAGGGCTCAATCAAGCGAGAACTCAAAACCTGCTGTACGGCCCTCCTTACTCCAGCTAGAATGGGGCGCATTGTCGGACACTTTTCCTTAAGGAGCATGCGCATGCGAAAGAGGATTCTCTGGATTCCGATCTTTGCCGTAGCGGGATTCATTGTTCCAATTCAAACCACTCCCAATCAAAGCGTTCATTCTCAAGGGCGCGGTGGTCTGACTCTGGAACAGATCGCGCGTCGAAACTCGCTCGAGCAAGAACTTCAGTCACTTGCGATAGTCGATCGCAAGGTCATGGTGCCAATGCGCGACGGCAAGCGCATGGCCGCGGACGTCTATCGACCGAAGGACACGTCCAAGAAGTATCCGACGATCTTTGTTCGCACGCCGTACAACTTCAATTTCTGGGACGTTCGCAATGGCCTGCCGCGCGATATGACAAGTGAGCTGGAAGCCGTCAAGCGCGGATACGCCTACGTCGAGATGAACGAACGCGGCCACTTCTTCTCCGAAGGAAATTACGACATCCTCGGCCCGCCGCTCACCGACGGCGATGATGCGTTCACGTGGATGGCCAAACAGTCCTGGTCAAACGGCAAGGTTGGCACGATTGGGTGCTCCTCAACCGCCGAATGGCAATTAGCCGTGGCGGCGCAGGGCAATCCGGCATACGCGGCGATGATCCCACAGGGATTCGGCGCCGGTGTGGGACGCGTGGCGCCGTATTACGAGCAGGGGAACTGGTATCGCGGCGGCGCGGTCCAGATGCTTTTCATCGCGTGGATCTACGGTGAGCAAAACCAGGTGCGGCCGATGTTTCCGCCGAACACTTCGCAGGAAGAATTGATTCGCGCGTCGAAGGCGTTCGATCTCTCACAGCAGTTGCCGCCGGTAGATTGGTCGCAGGCGCTTCGTCATCTTCCCGAGAATGAAATCATTAAGGCGTTGGATGGACCGCACGGGATCTTTGCCGACAAAATGCCGGTAGATACAGGGGGTTCGATGATTAGCCGCGCGCCAAATGATCCCGCGTGGTACAAAGGCGGCCTGTGGCATGACAGCATGAAGATCAACGTGCCGGGGTTTTGGTTCATGTCGTGGTACGACGTGTCGGTTGGGCCGAATCTTGCCGCCTACAATCACGTCCGCAAGACAGCGCGTCCTGAGATCGCCAATGAACAGTACGCGGTGATCGCGCCCACGCTCCACTGCTCGTACAAGCGCGCGACTGAGAATACCCTAGTCGGGGAGCGCAGCATGGGAGACGCGCGGCTGAACTATGACGAGCTGACCTACGCGTGGTTCGATTATTTTCTCAAGGGCGAGCAGAACGGCATTCTCGAGAAGATGCCGAAGGTGCGCTACTTCACCATGGGAATCAACAAATGGCAGACAGCAGACACCTGGCCACCGGCGGGAGCGCAGCCGGTAACTTATTTCTTGGCGAGCGGCGGCAAGGCTAACACGCTCGACGGCGACGGTGCTCTGGTCGATGGAGCGCCGGCAGCGGACAACTCGGACAAATTTGACTACGACCCGATGAATCCGGTGCCGTCGTACGGCGGGAATGTTTGCTGCACCGGAAACGCGGTTCAAGGCGGCGCCTTTGATCAGCGCAAGATGGAGACGCGTCCCGACATTCTGGTTTACACCACCGAGCCTCTGAAGCAAGGAATGGAAGTAAGCGGACCGATTGAAGTCACGCTCTATGTTTCGTCGGACGCCAGGGACACTGATTTCACAGTGAAGTTGATCGACGTGTATCCCGACGGGCGGGCCTACAACCTTGACGAGACGATCCAGCGGCTGCGTTACCGGAACGGATACGACAAGCCTCTGGCCTGGTTGGAGCCGGGGAAAGTGTACAAGGTGACGCTTCAGCCGATGAACACAAGCAACTATTTCGATGCCGGGCATCGAATTCGGATTGAAGTGTCGAGCAGCAACTTCCCGCGTTTTGATCGGAACCTGAACACCGGCGGAAACAACTACGACGAATCAAGAGGCGTCGTCTCCCACAACGCTGTCCATCACTCCCGGCAGTATCCGTCGGAGGTGAAGATCGCGGTGGTGAGGAAGTGATCGGAACGGGCATCCTTGCCCGCATTATTTCGTTTAGCGGCGGGCTACCGCCCGCCTGTTCTCCCAGCGAAGGAGCAGTAGCCCGACCGTAAGGTGGGAGCGTGGTTTTCACGCCGAAGGCGTGAAATGTATTAGCCGGGGGCAACGCCCCCCGGTTCGAATCCATCAAGAGACTCGCGACCCTGAAAGGGTTGCATCAACAATTCATCGTGCGACGCCTTCGGGGTCGGTTACCAGCGCAGACTTGTCATAGCTCGCGACGACTTTGCTGTTGATGGCGCACTTCGCTAACGCCCTCCCTCACGGTCGGGCTACTGCCCCAATCGCCAACCTTGTCGCCCCTCACTGACATCGCAATCGCCTGGGTGACCGGTTCGCGAATTGGTGATTGCTCAGTTCCCGCTACTGCTTGTCGTATACCCCCCGGTTGGTGACCTTTTTGCCCTTCGAATCAGTTCCGGTCGTGGTCACGGTGCGAGTTCGGCCGTTGGCCGAAACGACTATTCGACCGGTTAGAGTTACCTTGCCGCCTTTCTTGGCGGTTAACGCCAACGTACGGCTGTTTATCCTCCGGTACGACCGCATGTCTGAAGTCGGATCGCCGGTTACGGGGTAGTATTTGCCGTCGAACTTGCCGGTCCACTCGTTATGGCTCGGATTGCCGGCACTGTCGACGCCATCCACCGTGACCTTCACGCTGTCGCCCGCGGCCGCGTAGACTACGGTGTGGTTCTTCGTTGCCCCCGGGCTGAACTTCGACTTTGCCTCGTTCAGCTTCCAGGTGCCCATATTCGGGTCGTCGGCTAAGCACACCACCGCGCCGGCAAACAATGCCGCCAACGTAAACAGGATCACTATTCGGTTCATATCTCCTCCTCATTGAGTTGCCGAAATGATAAGACTGATTGATGCGGGCGATTCTAGTGCGACATGCCGTATTAGGCAACCCGATGCAGCAGCCCGAGATTGCTTTGTCGCTTTCAAGCCGTAGCGGGTTGGTTGCCTGAAAGGAGGATAGATCATGCATGAGGATTGGTAGGCGTGTGGGGATTTGAACCCCAGACCCCTACCGTGTCAAGCCGCTTCCCGGCGCCGCGCATAACGCGTAATGCGTTTTTACAGCGCGAAAACTAACTCTGGCGGCTAGAGAAGTCACTTTACGCTGCTGAAACTGCATAAACGTCAGGCGCATTCCGGCAAAATTCCGGCAAAAACAAATCGCCGTGTCGATAGCAAACGATCTTGTTTGCATCAAGAATCCTTTTGGTTAAGACGCTGAACGTCAGCAGATGACAAACGTTATTGCGCCGCTCTACGCCCAAGCTTGTTAGCCTGACGATTCCGACCGCGAGACGTAAATGCGCGGGCTCGATCCGGTCCAACGCTTGAAGGCGCGAGAGAACGCGGCCGGTTCGGAGAACCCCACCAGATAGGCCGTCTGGTTCACTGAGACTTTCTTTCCGTTCAAGTAGTGGAGCGCCAGCTTGTGACGCAACTCATCCAAAATCTTCTCGAAGGTGACGCCCTCCGCTTTCAGCTTGCGAAAAAGCGTCTGGCGGCTGACGCCTAGTTGGCCGGCGATCGTGTCCATGTTCGCTTCGCCAGTGTGCAGGATGGGGACCAACAGGTTCTCGACGCGGCCCCTGGTGGTTTTCGACATCTCCAGACTCTTGAGCAATTCTTCCGCGCGAGCGCTCAAAACCTCGGAAAGATAGGGGTTCGTGCGTGGCAACTTCATGTTCAGGATTGCCTCATCAGTCAGCAATGCGTTCATGTGACTGTCGAAGAACAGCGGTACGCCGAAGATGCGGTCGTATTCGGCGCGGTAGCTCGGCTCTGCGTGAGTGAAGCGGATCGCTTTCGGAAACGACAGGTTCGCGAGATTAGGCATGGAAGCCGCCAGCGCCCGGGCACC
>JBGQJU010000083.1:0-25635 GCA_041499185.1 Pyrinomonadaceae bacterium
AGCAAACAGAAAAGTGGCTCAAGGAGTACAACGAAGAACGACCACATGACTCTCTGGGCGACATGACCCCCAGAGAATTTCTCTTAACCCAAAACCCGGAAGTCTCTACTTATGACTGGTCCTAAAGAGGGGAGGGTTACACTTTACCCTGAGAATAGCTAACGACGGGAACACATAAACAGAGCGATATAACCAGAGTCCCTGCCACCCATAATTTACTTGGTGAGTTCATTCGCATCTTTGCGGCTTGGAACTGAGCGCTATGAGTACCTCACGCGATCACGGCATCCTTTCGCGGCTTCAGCGGAACCTTGGACCTTCTTACGGCTTCTTGTCCATTATGTGCGGATACTCTTTCTGCGCCTCTTTCAGATGGTCGTCACACACGCTGCACTCGGCGTACATTGGAATAGATTGTCCGCGTTCTGTTACGACGCGGCCTTGCTCTTGCTCTTCTTCGGTAGCAAGACGGTAGACGATCCTAGTCGCCTCATTAGAACAGCCACTCCATTCGCACTGCATCATTGATCCCTCACGAGTTAATCACTGTCTCACCCCCCGCTTTTCCAGCCACCGGCGAAACGAGTCCTGACTTTCGCCTGAAGCTTTGCCAAGGATTAGATTCTCGACGCTAATGTCTTCGTCCAGATCGGACCAATGAATTCCCTCGCCGTCTCCAATCCATCTCCAATTGTTTCTCTCCTCGGGCGTGCCGTGAACGAGCCGCGGATACCACGCCAGCGGCACGGTAATAGAGCGACCGTCGCTCAGATCGACGATCAAGCTGTCTTCCGTAACGACGAGACTCTGTGCCCGGACTTCAACGACTAAAGTACTCATTCCAACTCCTAATCAAATCGTCTCTGTTCTCATCTACTATCTTCTGAATGCGATTTATTTCGCTGCTGCCAAAACCGCCGCTGCGTTGTAATCTCACCGGATCAAGCCAGAACTTAGCTACCCGGTTGTCGCGCTCAACGTGAACATGTTCTGGTTCGTCGCGATCACCGGCGTAGAAGTAGAACCGATAAGGTCCAATTCGCAAGACAGTTGGCATCGCGTTACCGCACCATTACTCTCAACTCGAGACTCTAACCAGCGGAAGCGCGGGTGTCAACGGGCGTGCATGTGTCAATAAGTGAGATATCTTTTCAAGCACCACTCTCTCAATAAAATCAAATGAGCTGATTAGATCGTTGTGTAGTAACCACCTAACGCGCATGGACGACAGAGCGTCGCGCCTTGCGGGTCTTTCACCTCTCGACCGTCGTTGACGCCTTCGCCGCAAGATACGCAAATCACGCGCGAACGCGGCGCCCCGGGGGCATCCATCTCGTTGTAATCCACCACGACCCGCTCGACCTTGAACAACTCATCGTCTGCCGCTTCGCGATAGGCGCAAAACTGTCGTTCGCTTTTCTTTTCAATCTGCGGAAAGCGAGCGTCAGCGAGGGCGCGAGATTCTTCAAGGGCCACAATGCGCACAGCTTCGTTTGTCTCCGTGTTGAGAAATGTTGCCGCCACCTTGCCGTAATCCAGATACTTCAAGCTTCGTTTGCCTAGTCGCACACCGGTTGCCGCGCTGACTGCATCAGCCATGCAACGATCAATCTCCACCCACACGATCAGTTTCTTGCGATCAGCACCGCGCGGATCGTCGATTCCAATCAGACGACAACCGAGCAACGCCATGCGCGCACCGAGCAACTGGCCGGCGCACATGTGCCCATGCAAACGACCGCACTCTGCCAACAGTTCTTCCAGAGGTTGCATGTCAAATCTCAGTTCGGGTGAACTCGGAAATCGACGGGACGGATCATTGCTCTCAAGCCGCGAGCCCTAAATGGATCCTTTGCAATTGCGCGACAAGTTGAGGAAGATCGTCGCGAGTGTAAACCGGTAGATTGCCGATCAGTTTGTCGGCGACGGATGCGCGACGCCACCGGGCAAACGCTTCGCGCGCAGCGCTGCCATCGTTCGCAAGTTCGGAGAGATAAACGGCCGAGGCTTTTGACAGAGCCTGGCGCGCCGTTGATTTGATCTTGCCGCCGCCGGCTCGCGCCACCATCAGCATGAAGTCAACTTCCACAAACTCTGTGAAGCTGTTGCCCTCGACGAAAACTCCGGGAGCTGAAACCCTGGCCAATGCGCTCTTGATTCCCAGCTCAACCTGCTCCTCGGTAACAATCACCCAGTGAACCTTTGACGCGCCCGCATCCCAGTAGCGACCAGTGTCCTTTCCCGAGGCGTAGGTTTCCTCGCGGCCCGAACGGATCAGAGGCTCATTGCTTAACAGATGACTGACACAGCACGAATCCGGCTCTTTACCGCAAGAACGATAATGTCCGCGCGTCGTCTTGATCGCTTCCCAACCGGGAAAGGCCCGCAACAGGTCGCACATCAAGGTGGTCTTACCAACCTCAGATGTGAATCCGCCGATTGCTACGATTGTTGGGCGTCGCATCGTGACTCAAGTTCAAGTAATCAACGCAAAACAGATTCCCAGACGGCCAAGAGAAATCCACACCACTCTCAATTCGGTATCGCTACCTTTTCTTTTTCGTTTCTTTAGGCGGCGCGTTTGGGGCATTGACTTTCAAGTATCCTCTCGCGTCCCGGTAGAGGCTGTATTGAACATCCTTGATTTGACCGCCTTCGTCTTGCTCGCGAATCGTGAAAGTCTTGTTCTGCCCAGTTCCTTCCACTCGCAACGGCAGAAATCCTTTCAGCTCAGGACCGCGATAAGCGCTGTAATGCTCCTGATCTCGTTTGTCGTAACCGATCACGTAGATGCGATCGAAATCCGGCTCGTCAAGCGTGTGCGGCTGGTCCGTGCTGCTCTTTTTTAGAATTACCCAACTACCCGGCCGCCCTTCTTTCGCGGCGTCCCTGCCTTTACCGGAGGCGTCCGCGCTGCTCTGGTCGCCATCGAGTCGCTGCCACGCGACAAACTCGCCGCCCGTGCGATAGAAAATGATGTCACTCGGCACGGTCAGCTCCACTTGCTTGCCATAAATCCAACCAGCCGGCGCGGGCGAAAAAGAAGGCGGCAGCCGGACCTTATACCAGAGCTCATTCGTTTCCTCTGGCGCTTTCTCTTCGTCACTCTCCTTCTTGTTCCGTGTCACCGGCTGCGGCGCGCTCCCCGCTTTTGGGGCAGTATCGCTCTCAGGTGCCTCTGATCCTTTGGGTGCCGGTACGCGCTTCCATCCCGTGATCTCAAAACTCGACCCGCTGTCGAGTCGCATGATGATGTTATCGTTGCCGGCGCGATCGGGATTCAAACGCAGGTTCGAGCTGGCGCGGAGCTGGCCCGTAGCCTGCGCAGTTATGCCCTTATCCTGCTCAGCCAGTTTACGCGCACTCTCGAGCACGTCCCGTGGCATGACGTTGCGCGCTTCGATCCAACCTTCGGTGCTCTGATCGTTATGAGCTCTGACGCGCAGCCAGCGTTCTTTTTTCGTGTTGTCGGTGGGATCCGCCACATCAATGGAATCAAAGATGTCCACGGCATCACCGCGATTGACTTCCAACAGATCTGCCGCGACTACGGCCGTCGAGCTGCGAATCTGCGCACGCCGGGCCACAATGACGCCGGTGTCGTTCTTTTTTGCGAGCGTGCTGCAACCAACGACACAAACTACGCCGATGAGCAGTACGATCAGTCTTACTTTAGGAAAGGTCATTTATGAATCAGCCTTCATTTCTTCTGAGTGTCTATCTTAATCGATCCGCGTTCTGCAAGCGAAGGCAACAAGCCGCCCTTACGAGCTTCGATTGTAACCCAGCGAGCGCAACAATTTGCGCTGTTGCCTATTCAACACGGAACTGACCGACAAACGTTTTCGAGTGCCGGCGTTCTCAACTCTCAAGCCGTAGGGCGCCAGCATTGCATCCAGGTCAATTCCGCTTTGGCTCTTGATGTAGCGTTCCGCAAACTCGTTGCTGCCAAGCGCTTCATTCAGAAGGGAAACTATCGCCTCGTTGCCATCCACTCGTCTCGCCGTCTGCGGAAAGCGACGAAACAGCTCACGATAGACATCGTCAAGTGAACGACGATTCTCGCTGGCGCTGCGGAGCATCAAGTCGCAAAGGAATGCCACCAACATGCCCTTGTCGTACACGAGCGACGATGAGCTGGTCCAGCGCCGCTCGGACGCCTCAATCAATGAGAACCGGTCACGATCGGGCGTGGCCAGATATGAATCGTACACGCGCGCCATCGTGTCGAGGTACTCACGAAAATCTATGAAGCCCAGCCGCACGGCTGAGCGCAAAGCCTGATAGAGTGTGAATCCTTCAAAAAACCAATCGTAATTGCCGTCGAATGGTAAGGCGTTCGGCACCCAAAGATGAAACAACTCGTGAGTTAGCACAACACCGATTTTACCCAACAAGACGCCGCGAGAGGAGTTCTTACCCAACAACAGCACAATATTGGAGCCGCGCGTTTCCGCACCCCAATGCTCCGCTCCAAAAACTCCGGGCAAAGAGGCCAGCATCAAGACGGATCGCCCATCAAGATTACGACCAACATGTTTCGTGTGCTCCTTGAGTACTTTGGCGGCAACCCTTGCCACATCGTCGTCGGAGAAAGTCCAGTCGCCCGCAGTCGCGAACAGAAACTCCATCGCCCCGATACGTTTAAGCTTTTGACGCAAGGCACGGCCAACGAAGAAAACAGCCTTTCCCGGCTCCCCCAGGCGATAGTGACGATCAGAGTCAGGCTGAACGCTTGACGCAATGGTCCATTCTGCCGGTAACCCGAATTCGATGAGAGCGGTTGATCCATCGCTTAGATTAGGTAAGAGGTCGGCCAGCATTAGGTATCCGCAGTCTCCAGTCAACCAGGAAACATGAGCAGCATCCGACGGATTGTGCGGCTCACTGGCGTTCACTTCGTAGCTGAAGCGCGTCGCTCGCCCAGCCGCACGATACTCGCCGGGTCCCAACCTCGTAACGGACACATCGTTGCCGACGGAATCGGCTAGTCTAAAATTCCGGATTCTATCGCCGAGTCCGACTATTCCGCCGTATACGTTGAGGAAGGACCACTGCTTCGCACCGCCAGGGTATTCGCCTTCGATCTTGAGTCCGGCAGACGATCCCGGTAGTACACTGACGCGCGCCCTTAACGTTTGTGCCCGGCCAGTTTCGGCGCAAACCAGAATCGCGCATATTGCGACGATAATTCGGAAAGCATTTGCCCGGTAAGCTTTTCCAGCAGAAGAGTGCATCAATGGAAGGTTGCAGGCATTCAGCTCTAATGGTCAAGTCGACGGAAAACCGGAGGAAGATCTTTTTGACACTCGCCTAAGCAGGCTACATTACAAAATCGGACTCTAGCAGACGGATTGAGGCAGTTATTAGGAGAGACAGTTTTGAAGATTCTTCGTGTCTCCGCGCAGCTTTCAGGGACAGGTTGGAGTTACGTTCTAAGTAAAGTGACGGCGAAGCTTAGTCAGGGCATTCGATTCACCCGTCAGTTGAGAACTGGTGGACTTCGAACGTCTTGGAAATTAGTTTGAACTGCTCTCGGCCCGGAGTCGTATTGCCTCGTAGACGGATTCCGGACCTTAGTTTTTATTGACAGTTATTGACAGTTTGCGCCACACGCTCTTAGAATAACCGTGTTTCGTTGCTCAATTGTTTTTCGGTGCTGCTAACCACCGAGGTACGGCCGTGACACTAGTTAAGATCATCGTTATCACGATTCTGATCATCCTGAGCATTCTGCTGTTCGGGCGGTTTTTCATCTAGCCCGAAATTTCAGCGATGCTCCTGCCTTTCGCAGCGCTCAATCGAAGCGTTTCACCTTCTCGCGCTGCCCGTTCACTTCCGCTCAATCGCATTCTCGGAATCTTCTTCGCGGGATTATTGTTGTCTCTGTTGTTCCCCTCGGCAATCGCGCAAGAACCAAGTCAGGAAGACGTCGTTCGCGTACGAACGGATCTCGTGACGGTGCCGGTTGTCGTTTTGGATTCGCGCGGGAATCGCGTCTTTGGCCTGAAACAAGAAGACTTTGTCATGCGCGACGAGGGCCGCAGCGTCAGGCTGGACCACTTTTCCACGGGCACAGATCACGTCGCACTCGCGTTCCTGCTGGATGCCTCGGGAAGCGCACAAGAGTACGTGGCTAGGCAACGTGAGGCAGCGCTGGCGCTCTTCTCGCGTTTTGGAACAGGTTCGGAAGTCGCGGTGCTGCGCTTTGGCGAAAGAGCCGAAGTCGCAGCGCCCTTTACGACCGACATCGGCAAAGCACGTTCGGGATTTGATTTCCCCGCCGTCACCGGCCGACACACTGCGATATTCGATTCGGCCGCCTCGCTGATTCAGTTGTTCAACGAGCGAAAGAGCAATCCAACAGAACGACGCATCATCATCTTGACTAGCGACGGTCTGGATACGGCGAGCACGAAGCGAGCTGCGGAAGTGATCGATCGCGCTCGCGCCGGGACAATCTCTTTTTATGTGATCCACTTTCCAATCTTCGCGCCGAGCGAGGGTCATCTAGCGGCACGGCAACCGACAAGAGGCTTTCGCGATCTGGCGGAGAAGACTGGTGGACGCTATTTCACGGTGGGTGACGTAAAGTCGGCGCTCGATCCGCATGCGCAATACGATCTCTCGGCCGTATTCAAATCGATTGAAGATGACCTGGCGAGTCAGTACCTGCTTGGGTTCTATCCCGGCGGCGCTGTTCGCGATGGCCGCGTCCACCGGATCGAGGTGCAGTTGGCTCGGAACGATCACCGGTTTCGCGTGAAGGCATTGCGTGACGAGTACAGCTTGAAGTAATAAGGAATCATGACTGATAACAACCCTGGTTTGGTCAAAATCCGCCGAGCGCTCATCAGCGTCTCGGACAAAACCGGCATCGTCGATTTCGCGCGCGAACTTAAAGCTTTTGGCGTAGCGATTATCAGCACTGGCGGCACGGCAAAGGTGTTGCGCGACGCGGGAATCGAAGTGCGCGACGTCTCTGACGTCACCGGCTTTCCCGAGATGATGGACGGCCGCGTGAAGACGCTGCATCCTAAGATTCATGGGGCCTTGTTAGGCATTCGCGACAATACCGCGCATCAATCGGCCATGCGCGAGCACGGCATCGAGCCAATCGACATGGTCGTCGTGAATCTCTATCCGTTTGAAGAGACCATTAAACGCGAAGGAGTCACGCTGGATGAGGCTGTCGAGCAAATCGATGTTGGTGGGCCGGCTATGGTTCGTTCGGCGGCTAAGAATTTCGAGGCCGTTACGGTAGTCGTCCTTCCGAAGGACTACACCCGAGTGATTGAAGAAATGAAGACGAGCGCGGGGTCGCTCTCACTGGCGACGAGAAACCTGCTCGCGCGTGAGGCCTTTGCGCAAACATCGCGCTACGACATGATTGTCTGCGCCTATCTCATGGGGAGAATTTCTCGCAGAGGAAATGAAGCCCAGGGCCTTGGCGGAAGCATTGGGGGAGCAACCTTCCGGGTTGATTCACAGGGAATTGCTTCTTCGGCGAACGCACCCAGGATCGATTCGGAAGAATTTTCAATAGAGACTTTCCGAGGCAGCCTGCCAGGCGCTGCCCAGTGGACGATCAGTAAGACTGCGGATCTGCGTTACGGAGAGAACCCTCATCAGATTGCTGCTTTGTATAAGACAGGCTTGCGAAGCGGCATCGCCAATGCAGAACTCCTCTCCGGCAAAGAGATGTCCTTCAACAACTACGTCGATGCTGACGCCGCGTGGCAACTGGTTTGCGATTTCGATGAACCAGCATGCGCGATCATCAAGCACACCAATCCGGCCGGCGTGGCGTCGGGCGCTTTCACGGAAGAAGCTTACCGGCGCGCGCTGGCAACGGATCCAACTTCAGCCTTCGGGGGCATCGTCGCTTTCAATTGCAAGGTTGACGAGGCGGCAGCGCGCGCAGTCGTCGAAATTTTCACGGAAGTAATCATTGCGCCGGATTATGAGCCTGCCGCTTTGGAAATCCTGAAAACAAAAAAGAACCTGCGCGTTTTGCGCGCGGGCACCCCGGAACAGACAAACGGCCTTGAGTACAAACAGATCAGTGGCGGCATGCTGGTCCAAACGCGCGACACGCATCGACTGTCAGGGGCTGATCTCAAGGTCGTTACCAAACGTCAGCCAACCGAAGAAGAGATTCGGGCGCTGCTTTTCGCCTGGACCGTCTGCAAACATGCAAAATCGAATGCCGTCGTCTATGCGCGCGAAGGTCAAACGGTTGGCGTGGGTGCTGGTCAGATGTCGCGCGTTGATTCAGTGAAGCTCGGCGCCATGCGTGCGCAACTACCGATCAAAGGCTCCGTGCTCGCGTCAGACGCGTTCTTCCCTTTCCGCGACGGCATCGATGAAGGGGCGAAGCATGGAATAACTGCCGTGATTCAACCCGGCGGCTCAGTTCGCGATCCGGAGGTGATCGCCGCCGCGGACGAGCACGGCCTGGCAATGGTGTTCACCGGAGTGCGACATTTCAAGCATTAGACTGGGACCGCGGGCGTCCCGCCTGCAAAGTGTGCACAATACGCTACCGACATTGCCAAAGTACTTGCTCGAATAGACTGATCTAACTGATACTGGCACCGTCTCCGCGACGCGCCAGTTAAGAAGAGGAGTGTCATGGCAAACGACGAAACTGCCCTCGAAGACGAGCGAAAATCAATCCGCTGCCGCTACTGTGGCCAGCGTAACCAAACGCGCACCGACAAGAACATCGAGGCGCGCTGCGGCCGGTGCCGGCTGCTGCTTTCCGATGAGCCGCACAAGAAGTTTGCCCGTCTGCATAAGAACCAATACATCCATCCGGCCGACAAGCGAGCGCTCGCCGCATTGCGCGCGATTCCCGGAATCGATTCGGCGCTGAAAAAGTTGCTGGCCGTCACAGGCGAGTCCGCGATTCGCGTGATCTTCACCGCGAGCGCTGTGAAGGTTACTCCCAAGCAGTGTCCTGACCTTCACGCCAAACTGCAGATAGCTTGCACGACGCTGGGCGTGGACATGCCCGAACTCTTTGTGCAACAGAATCCGGTTGCCAATGCGTTTACCGGCGGCGTCGAGCGACCGGTGATTGTTCTTTACTCGCAACTGCTCGAGCGGCTGACCGATGAGGAGGTGCTCGCGGTGGTGGCGCACGAAGTAGGCCACATTCACGCGGAGCACGTCCTTTATTTAACGGCAGCGCGCTTGATCGAGTTTCTCGCGAAGACTGCGGTGCTGGCCTCGCCACTGATACCGATTGTCAAAGAGCTGTTAACACTTTCCATGCGCGCGGCCTTGCTTGCCTGGGCGCGCCGCGCAGAGCTTTCCTGTGACCGCGCTGCGTTGCTGGTCACCCAGGATGCAGATGTTATCGGGCGCACGATGATGAAGCTTGCCGGCGGCACGTTTGCTTCAAGAATTGACTACGATCAGTTTCTGGCGCAAGCGCGCGACTTTCAGAAGAACTACGACGAGAAAGCGCTCGACCGCTTCTGGGCAGACGTAATTACTTCCGGCCTGAGTCACCCGTTTCCCGTCTGGCGCGTGTCTGAGATTTTGCAGTGGGTTGAAAGCGGCGAGTACAAAGGGTTGATTACAGGCGAGCCGGAAAGCGCGGCGGCTTAACGAGTCTCAAGTCTCAGGTCCCAAGTCTCAAAAAACAATCGTGGGACCTGAGAACCTAAGACCCGAGACTTGAGACTGATGCTTAAAAACAAACTCGGAATCATTTTCGGCGTAGCCAACAAACGTTCAATCGCTTGGGTCACGGCGCTGGCGCTGCACGAAGCCGGGGCGCGGTTGGCGTTCACCTATCAAGGCGAGCGATTGAAAGAAAACGTAGAGGGCCTAACGAAAGAAGCGATGCCCGAATCGCTGCTGCTGCCGTGTGACGTCACGAAGCAAGAAGAGGTTGACGAAACATTCCAGCGCCTGGCGTCGGAGTTTGGCCGAATAGATTTTCTAATTCACAGTATCGCATTTGCTCCGCGTGAAGCGCTCGAGGGTGAATATCTGAAAACTGAACGCCACGCTTTCGTGACTGCGTTGGAGGTCAGCGCGTACTCTCTTACACAACTGGCACGCGCTGCCGCTCCGCTGATGACCGAAGGTGGCAGCATCGTCACCATGACTTTTCACGGAGCTGAGAAGGTTTATCAAGGCTACAACGTGATGGGTGTGGCGAAGGCCGCGCTGGAATCGAGCGTACGTTATCTTGCCGCTGATCTTGGACCGCGCAACATTCGCGTCAACGCCATCAGTGCCGGGCCGATTCAGACTCTCTCAGCCCGCGGCGTCGCGGATTTCAGCACGATGTTGAAGCACGCCGCCGAGCGCGCGCCTCTGCGCCGCAACGTCGAACCGCGCGAGGTCGGCGACACCGCGCTCTTTCTCTGCTCGCCGCTTTCCTCCGGGATCACCGGCGAAGTGATTTACGTCGACTGCGGCTACAACATCATGGGCATCTAGGAGGAGGCGGGCATGGAAAAGGCAGAGAGCGGAAAACCCCATCTTCCCGGCGCCACTCAGGACGAACAACTACTCGAAAGCCCGCGGCCCGATGAGTTCACGCACACCGACACGTGGCGCGTGTTCCGCATCATGGGTGAGTTTGTCGAAGGCTTTGACGAACTGGCCACCCTCTCGCGCGGCGTTTCGATCTTCGGGTCCGCGCGCTCCGCGCCCGACGATCCCGATTACAAAGCCGCGCAAGAGACGGCCGCGCTGTTGGCCCGCGCGGGTTGCTCCGTGATCACGGGCGGCGGGCCGGGCATTATGGAAGCAGCCAACCGCGGCGCTTTCGAGGCCGGCGGCGTCTCAGTCGGCTGCAATATCGAGCTGCCCTTCGAACAGAGCTCGAATCCCTACCAAACGCTTTCGCTGAAGTTCAAATACTTCTTCGTGCGCAAAATGATGTTCGTCAAGTACAGCGAGGCGTTCATCATCTTTCCCGGCGGGTTCGGCACGCTTGACGAGTTGTTCGAAGCGCTGACGCTGATTCAAACGCACAAGATTCGAGACTTTCCCGTGGTGCTGTACAACTCGCGTTACTGGGGTGGCTTGCTCGACTGGATTCGCGATTACGCGTTGAAGGAAGGAAAGCTCAGTGAGGACGATTTGCGACTGCTCCATCTGAAGGACTCGCCTTCGGAGATCGTTGACGTCATTAGCGGCTACAAGAGTTCATTCCTCAAAACCGCGAAGACCCTTACGGACGAATATCGAACCAGCGAGCAGCTGTGATCGATCAGTTAGTTAAAATCTCTTCTCGGTTATCTCAATTCTTTGGATCAATCCCTCAACTCGGAAAGTCTCGAGGTCAGGAAGGGGGCATGCCCCCGCCGGCGGCCAGCAGCTCAGTGTTTGCGAAGAGCCACTCAAGGTAAGCGGCTGAGCCGGCAACTATCGGGATGGCGACAATCTCCGGCGTCTCGTAACTGTGCAACGCGCGCACCTCGCGCTCCAATTCCTCGAACTTCGACGCAGCAGTCTTGGCAATGAGCAACACTTCGTTAGCGCGTTCGATCTGTCCCTGCCAACGATAGACCGACTCCATCTTTGGCATGATCTGCACACACGCGGCAAGATGAGCGCCAACGAGCATGTCCGCGAGCCGCACCGCCTCTTCACCGTTGGCGGCGGTCATGAAAACAACGATCGCATCAGATGAGTCGTTAGTCATCGTCCCAAGAATGAAAGACGGTTAAAGCGGAATAGCTCTTAGCTCTTGGCTCTTAGCTCTTAGCTCTTAGCTCTTTGCTCTTAGCTGCTTTCATCCTCTTCGTCTTCTTCGATTGTTGTACCTGTAAGCGGGGTCGTGTCGTCGCCGAAAAACGCCTTGTAGAGTTCCAGGGCGCGGTCATAGTCGCGCTCGTCGACCAACACCTTCGCGCCGGGCGCCGTCGCCGAAAAGAGCGGCGAGAAGGCGTCCGCGCCTCCCGATTGGACTACCGAACGGATTCCGTTCTGGACAAGAATGTCGTTGACCATTTCCGCTTCGGCAGGTGAACCCAGATTATGGAGCGCGACAAAGCGCGCCTCGCTTGTATCGTGGCTGGTTTCCGGATTCAATCGCTCGACCAACTCGACGTTGTCGTCGGGACAACGCGTGATTCCCGGCTGGTATTCAGATTCGCAGATGGGACAGAACATGGGACCTCCAGTAAGAAGTGACAAGTGACGAATGACAAGATAAGACCTACTCGTCACTTGTCACTCGTCACTCACCGCTCATCACTCATCACTCTTTCATTGTACCGCACGCACGGCGCGTTCAAACGGTATCTCTTCGAAGTGGGTCATTTGCTTGAACGCTCTGAAGCGCTCATTGATCTCGTCGTGCGTCAGCTTGCGCACGCGCTCGGTGCCAAACTCTTCCACGTTGAACGACGCCATCACCGATCCGAAAATCATCGCGCGGCGCATGGCCGGCTCATCGAGTTTCTCCTGGCTCGCCAGGTAACCCATAAACCCGCCGGCAAACGTGTCGCCGGCGCCAGTTGGATCAAAAACCGATTCGAGCGGGTAGGCTGGAATCGCGAAATAGTTTTTGCTTGTGAATAATGCTGCCCCATATTCGCCACGCTTGACGATCAAGCCTTTTGGTCCCCACGAAAGTATCTCTCGCGCTGCTTTGATTAAGTTCGGGATACCTGTCAACTGTCGAGCCTCCGCATCGTTGACGATCAATAAATCAACGCCCCTAATCGTGCGCTGCAACGATTCGCGCGTCGTCTCGATCCAGAGATTCATGGTGTCCAACGCCACCAACTCGGCAGCCGGCACCTGCTCGCGCACTTCGCGCTGCAAATCGGGTTGAATGTTCCCGAGAAAAACCAATCGTGATCTCTTTGCTGCTTCCGACAGTTTCGGTTTGAAGTCGGCGAAGACGTTCAAATGTGTGTCGAGCGTGTGCGCAACGTTAAGATCATATTCATAGCGCCCGTACCAGCGAAACGTCTTGCCTTCGGGTATTCGTTCGAGGTCACTCGTATCAATTCCGTGGCGGTCAAAGACCACCTGCTCCTCTTCGCCGAAATCACCGCCGACGACAGCCACAATGCGCACGTCGGTATAGAAACTTGCGGAGATCGAGAAGTGCGAAGCCGAGCCGCCGAGCATCTTCTCACACTTGCCAAACGGCGTCTCAACTTGATCGAAAGCTACCGA
Source organism: Pyrinomonadaceae bacterium (assembly GCA_041499185.1). Taxonomy (GTDB): domain Bacteria; phylum Acidobacteriota; class Blastocatellia; order Pyrinomonadales; family Pyrinomonadaceae; genus JAOAPY01. Next base: position 13,162 of record JBGQJU010000083.1, read on the forward strand.
GCCAACTACGAGTAAGGACATAATTTAATTTCGAATTTCGAATTTCGAATTTGAAGAACGATTACTAATTGTCTGACCTCTGACCCTGACCTGTCTGCCTGCCGCCTCCTGCCTGCCGCCTCCTGCCTCCTGCCTCCTGCCTGCTGCCTCCTCCCTCCTGCCTACTGCTTACTTCCCTCCGGCTTCGGCTTTGGTCCGCCTAGTGCCTGCAGATCTTCTTCAGCCTGCTTGCGAAATATGCTGTTCGGATAATCGTTGAAGAGCTGTGACAGATAGGTGCGTGCCTCTTGCCGGAATTCATCCGGAGTCAACGTCCGCTTCTCGGCGCCGTCGTGCCTCACGTACAAAGATGACTTTTGCTTGCCCTTGCCCTGCGAGAGGTAGAGGTTGCTCTCGCCCGCTATGAACAACGCTTCGTCTATCTTCGAAAAGTTTGGATTGCCGGCAATGATCTCTTCGCAGCGCTGCAACGCGGCCACGTAAGCCTTCCTTAGTTTGAAATATTGACGCGCCACCTCCAGGTTGTGCAGCGAATCCTTCTCTAGTTCCGGGTCGCGTATGGTCGTTGGATCAGGTCCCGACTTAACATTCCCTTGTGCGTAAGCGACTGGAATGCAAAACAGGAGTGTGAACAAGACTAGAGCCAACAGCGAATAAGTTCTTCTCATAACGTACCTCTCATGTAACATCACGCCCTTCCTCACGGTCGGGCTACTGCCCCACTGGTGCGTACTTTTTGATGATCGCGTCCAGCTTCTTCGTTGTCGCGTCGGGCCAAAGATCAGGCGCCGTAAAGATCGCGTTTTTCAGCGCCGAACCACAGCCGCAGTCTCGCGAAACGTCGCCGAGACGCTTTACTGCCTCTCGTATGATGATCTGCGCATTGCGGACGTTCTTGTTCAGATACTCGACCACTGTTTCAACGCTGACGGCGTCGTGACCGGGATGCCAGCAATCGTAATCAGTCACCAGCGCCAGCGTTGCATAACAAATCTCCGCTTCGCGCGCCAGCTTGGCCTCCTGCAGATTCGTCATGCCGATCACGTCCATGCCCCAAGAACGGTACACGTTGGATTCCGCTTTGGTCGAAAACGCCGGACCTTCCATGCAAATATAGGTGCCGCCGCGATGCACTGTAACTTCCGCCGCCTTACAACTATCTTCAAGCACGTCGCCGAGATCACCGCAAACGGGATGCGCAAACGTAACGTGCGCCACGATGCCTTCGCCAAAAAACGTCGACTCTTTTGCGCGCGCGCGTGTGCGATCGAAAAACTGATCGGGGATCACCATATCGAGCGGCGCATATTTCTCCTGCAAAGATCCAACGGCGGATGCCGACAAGATGCGCTCAACTCCGAGCAACTTCATCGCGTAGATGTTGGCGCGAAAAGGAACTTCAGTCGGCGTAAAACGATGTCCGCGTCCATGCCGCGGCAGAAACGCGACGCGCTGGTTTTCCAACGTGCCGACGATGAAAGCGTCAGATGGACTACCGAAAGGAGTCTCAACCTTGATCTCCTCAATGTCCTTCAGCTCCGGCATCTGGTAAAGCCCGCTGCCGCCAATGATTCCGATCTTCGTCCTCATTGGATTACGCGTAGATCAACCGCCCTTTCGGTTCGGGAATGGGGCGTCCCAACTCGGTCGCTGTGTCGATCCATTCTTGAATCACTACTTCGGCGTTTGCCAACGCCTCTTGGTACGTGGCCCCATCCGCCATGCATCCCGCCAGTTCGGGAACTTCCGCGACATAGGCGTCATCTTCTTCGCTCCAGTAGATGATTACCTCGTACTTGCTCATAGATTTCCTCCTAGCCCGTACTTCAGTATTACGCGCCGCACTTGCTTGACCTGATAGGCTTTGGCTTTCGCGCCTCTCGGTTGCAGATTCAGTATCTCTTCAATTCCCGCTCGCGTGAAAATATGATAGCTTCCGCGGATTCGTTCCTCGAAGTTAAGGCTACGCAGAAGACCGAGTAAATCATTGAACGTGACATTTGCATCGGACCGTCCGCTAAGAATTTGATCGAGCACGTTATTTTTCTGAGGCATGGGAACTCTCGAACGCTACGGCTGCAAGCTTGCCATCTTCTTCAACGATCCGGCTCAGCGGGACATCCGGATCGTGATAGAAGAGGCAGAGCCAACCCTCGCGCGCTGCTTGCGGCAATAATTTCTTCTTCGCTTCCAGCGTCTCGAGGGGGAAAAGATCGTAACCCATGATCCAGGGAAACGGCACGTGCGCGCGCATGGGCACGAGATCCGCAAAGCCAAAGAGCGTCCGGCCACCGCGATCCAGACGCCAGCACTGCATCGAGCGATTGTGCCCCGCGTGCGTCTCCATCCGCAGGCCGGACACAACTTCGTAATCTGCTGCTTTCAACTCGAGTTGGCCTGATTCCTGAAGCGGCCGCCAGTTTTCCGGCAAATAACTCGCGCGATCGCGTTCCGTTGGCGCTTCGGCGTGTTCATATTCCGCGCGCGAAACAAAATAGTGCGCATTCGGAAAAGTCGGGACAACTTTGCCCTGCTCGTCGAGTCTTGTGTTCCCACCGGCGTGATCGAAATGTAGATGCGTATTTGCGACGATCGTGATCTCTTCCGTTCCAACTCCCGCGATGGTTTGCAGCGATGCGGCGAACGATTGCCGACGCGTAATGCCATACATCGCGGCGTGCTTTTCAGACCACTTGTCGCCGATGCCTGTTTCGATCAAGATTCGCTCTCTACCCGCTTCGATAAACAAGCAGTTCAAATTCATTCGAATGCGGTTCTGCTCATCCGGCGGGCACACCCGCGACCAAAGATTGCGGGGCACGACCCCGAACATCGCGCCCCCATCGAGACGAAATTCGGTGTCTGGAACAATCTCGACGCGATAGTCGCCAAGCTGCATTAACCGTTTTCTCTGGCGCACACTGGAACCTTGCGCCTGCAGCGATTCCTCCCCCGGTCGCATCGCAAGTTAACAACTCAGCTACTTGGGTTGCTTTGATCCCGTCTTGCCCGTCGACGGAGCTTTGGGTTTCCCCTGGTCTTGACTGGGCGGAGGGGCCGGAGCGGGCGGCTGCTCATCTTCGTTTCCCTGGCCCATACCCGGCGGCAGTCCCGGCATCTGCTGTGCTGCCGGCATGGTCACCTGGAATGTGTCGGCAACCTTCACATGAGAACGAGCCACAATCTCGTCGATGACTTTCTTCTGTTTCTCCTGCTCGACGGCGTCTTTCGCCTGGTCGCGACCGGATCTCGGCCGCCCCGTTTGGTTAGGCGGCCCTTCCGCGATCAAGATGTGTCTCGCATGCACCTGCTCTTGTGGCTTGCCGTCCTTGTCTTCAGTGCGCCGCCCTTCGAGCTTGATGATGTGAAACCCGAATGTGGTTTTGACGATGTCGCTGATCTCGCCGGGCTTTAGGGCAAACGCCGCCTTCTCAAACTCGGGCGCCATCTCTCCATGTCCAAACCAGTCCAGATCTCCGCCCTTGTCCTTGTTGGAAGTATCGGCGGAAAACTCTTGTGCGAGCTTACCGAAGTCCTCACCGGCACGCGCACGCTTGAGCACGTCTTCGGCCTTGGCGCGCGCCTGCTTTGAGTCGAGCTCAGGATGCTTTTGAATGTAGGCATCGATCTCCTGATCGGTCGCCTTCATCGTCTTGACCAACTCCTCTTGCGCGTATGTTGACGCGAGCACACGCGACTGTTCCATCAGAATCTTCAACTGGACGTCGCGCTTCTTTTCAAAACCCTTCTGCACGCCCTTAGTCTCGCCGACCAGCACCTGGCCCAACTGCTGTCGCACCTGTTTAAGCTGCTCGTCGGGAATCTTGTTGCCGGCAAACTGCGGGTTCTTGGCTTGCGCATCCTTGATGAACTGATCAAACTTCGCCTGGTTCGCCGGCTGTTTGAAAAATTCCTCGACTTCCGCATCCGAAACGTCCGGAGTCGGCGGACCGCCGGTCTTGTTTACTTGCGATTTGAAGTAACTTTCGGCAATCACGACCGAGCGCATCAAATCCAGTTGGCGCTTGATCTCAGGACGGTCTGCTACACCCTTGACCCGAGCCTCCTCAGCCACCGCGAGTAGTTCACGGATGTTCTTGGCAAAATCCTTGCGCGCGGCTTCGTTTGAGGCCAGACGAATCTTGAGCTGAGGCTGCTGGTCCTCCGCAATCATAGCCATGTCTTCGGGCGTGAGGTTAACTGCTTCGTATTTTTTGGCCTTAATCTGCCAGCCAATTAACCCTACTGCGAAAGCAACCGCCACGCCGGCCGCGATTAACGCTTTAGTAGTTGAAGTCAACGCGAATCCCGCCGAGGGCGTTGCCTTGCTGGCCGGTATCTTGCCGCCACGGCGAGACGCCGTCGGACGAGCTTTGGCGTCTTGCTCGGCCGACTTCGCTAAAGCCGGAACGTCTGAACCATCCAGGAGCACCAGCGTTGCCCCGTCCTCAGGACAAAGGCGGAACGCGTCATCGCTGTAAGTGCGACTGCAGGTTGGACACTGTTTCATATCTAAACTCAAACTCCTTCCAAATACAGACCACGATACACAAAACTACTGATGCTGGATCAACTCAAGCAGTACGCCGTTTACTGCTGAAGGGTGAACAAACGCCACCAAACATCCGCCTGCGCCAACGCGCGGCGTCTCGTCGATCAAACGCGCGCCTCTTTCTTTCAATTTCCGGAGCTCCGCGTGAATGTCATCGACTCGGATCGCAATGTGATGAATGCCAGGGCCACGCTTCTCAATAAACTTTGCAATGGGCGAATCCGCGGTTGTGGCTGCGAGTAACTCGATGTGCGATTCGCCGAGGGGCAGCATCGCGATCTTCACTTTCTGATCGGGCACCTCCTCCGTATATTCCAACTTGAGACCAAGGATCTGTTGCCAAAAGCCAACGGTCTCTTCAAGCGCGCGCGTCGCAATGCCGATGTGCTCGATCTTCATAACCTGGTCAGCGATCACCGATATGTCTTAGTTAGCGAGCTACGGACAACGGACTATTGACCACTGACATGAATAATCTCTTCCACTGCAGAATAAGGGTCTCGGCGGCGACTTGCAACCTCATCAGCCAACCGTTCAAGCGTCTCTGATGCCGAATTACCATCGAGAGTTCGCGCTAGCACTCGCTCGCGCAAAAGCTCCAGTATTCTCCAGCGGGCAATTGCGCGCCGGCGCTCAAGACCCACGTCCGTCTTCAAATGAGATTCGCTGAAACGGTCAATCGCGCCTGCGAGTTCCTCAATTCCCTTGCTCTCGGTCGCGATGGTTTTAACAATTGGCGGTTGCCAGCCATCCTGCCGTGTCGCCAGCGACAATAGCTGCTCAAGCTCCTTCTCAATCACAAAAACGCCCTCGCGATCCGCTTTGTTGATGACGAAAACATCTCCGATCTCCATTATTCCCGCCTTGATCGTTTGGATATCGTCGCCCATTCCGGGGACGAGCACAACCACTGAGACGTCGGCAGCTTTCACAATTTCCACTTCGTCCTGGCCCACGCCCACGGTTTCGACGATGATCTTCGAGTATCCGGCGGCATCCAGGATTGCCACCGCATCAACAGTTGCGCGCGCCAGCCCGCCGAGGTTTCCGCGCGTCGCCATCGAGCGAATAAAGACGCCTTTATCAAGCCCGAGCGTCTGCATCCTGATCCGGTCGCCTAGGATAGCGCCGCCGGAAAACGGACTCGACGGATCCACACAAACGATACCCACACGCTCGTTCTTTTGGCGATAGAGCAGCGCCAGCTTATCAACCAGCGATGACTTGCCAGCTCCGGGCGCGCCGGTAATTCCGATGACCAATCCGCGGCCGGTGTGCGGAAAGATCTCCTTCAGCAGATCGGAAGCACCCGGCGTCCCGTCTTCAACCATCGAGATCGCACGCGCCACTGCGCGCGGGTCACCAGCGGTAACGCGATCGGTTAATGAAGTGTTTTCAGCCACTGGGCTCATTCAGCTTGCCGCAATATCTCGCGCGCGATGATGATGCGCTGTATCTCAGAAGTTCCTTCGCCGATCGTGCAAAGCTTCGAGTCGCGCCAGTACTTCTCCGCCGGGTAATCTTTCGTGTAGCCATAGCCGCCATGAACCTGGATCGCTTCCTCGCAAACGCGCACGCTTATCTCTGAAGCGAAGAGCTTGGCCATCGAAGATTCTTTGGTTGTCTTCTTGCCCTGATCCTTCATCCAGGCGGCGCGGTACACCAACAGCCGCGCGGCATCGATCTGTGTGGCCATGTCCGCCAGCTTGAACTGGATGGCTTGAAACTCGCGAATCGGTTTCCCGAACTGCTGCCGCTCGCCCGAATAGCGCACCGCTGATTCGTACGCGCCCTGCGCGATGCCGATGGCCAGCGCCGCGATCGAGATGCGTCCGCCGTCAAGGATCTCCATTGCGTTGATAAATCCCTGCCCTTCATCGCCGAGTCGATTTTCGTCCGCGATGTAGCAATCTTCAAATACGACACTGGCTGTTTCTGAAGCACGCAGGCCGAGCTTGTTCTCTTTCTTCGCAGGCGAAAAACCCTTCAGGCCTTTCTCAAAGATGAAAGCCGTGATGCCCTTGCCGTGTTTCGCGCGGTCAGTTGAAGCAAACGCAACACACGTGTCCGCGTGAATCGCGTGCGTGATAAAGTTTTTCGAGCCGTTGACGATCCACCCGCCGTCCTTTCTTACCGCCGCCGTGCGCGTCCCGGAAGCGTCCGAACCGGAGCCTGGCTCGGTCAACCCCCACGCGCCCAAACGCTCGCCGCGAGCAAGCGGAACAAGGTATTTCTGCTTCTGTTCCTCAGTGCCAAATTCGTAAATGTGATTTGAGCAAAGCGAAGTGTGGGCCGCGACCGAGATGCCAACCGAACCGTCAACGCGCGAGAGTTCTTCAATGACGGTCGCATACTCGACATAGCCCATGCCCGCGCCACCGTATTCTTCCGGGAAGATAATCCCCGTCAGTCCCAACTCGGCGAGCTTCGGTTGCAACTCAATTGGAAAATGCTGCGCTTCGTCCCATTCCAGCACGTGTGGCCCGATTTCTGCCTCGGCAAACTCGCGCACGCTCATCTTGATCAGTTTTTGTTCTTCGTTTAGCTCGAATTCCATTTAATGTACCTTACCGACTACCCGAGGATGAAAACCTGTGCCCCAACAAAGATTCGAGTTTCGGGAACTGGCGAGCGCGAGCTTTTTGCAAACTCGAAACTCGAAACCCGAAACTCGAAACTATTCACGGGTTAATTGTACCTTAACGACGGCCCGAACCGTGACTCGCGAGGCGGGCTTTTGGCCGCTTGTCTGGTGTACTCTTCGCTCGACTCTTCAGCAAACGCTCAACTTCCGTCTTGGCGAGCAGACGCCACTGGCCCGGTCTAAGTCTTTCATCACTCAGAGAGCCGATTCTAACTCGCCGCAGCTTCACGACTGAGAAGCCAATCAGATCGAACATGCGGCGAATCTGCTGGTTGCGACCTTCGTGCAACATAACTTCGAACCAGGCGTTGCTGTCGGTCTCTCTGACTTGGTTGATCTCCGAGCGCGCCGTGCGCGTTCCGTCTTCGAGCACGACGCCGCGCCGTATACGCTCGATGGCCGCAGCGGGCGGAATTCCTTTCACCTTGACCTCGTACACTTTGGCAACTTGATTGCGGGCGGCGGTAATGAAGTTGGTAAATTCCCCGTCGTTCGTTAGCAGCAGGAGGCCCTCGGTATTAAAATCGAGCCGACCAACCGGATGGAGTTTGCCGAGCGATGGCGGTAACAGGTCCGTGACCAGCGGCCGATCTTCCGTGTCGGAAACGCTGGAGAGATAACCTTTCGGCTTGTTCAGAAGAACATAAACCTTCTCGCGCTCCTGGAGCAGTGGATTGATTAGTTTGCCGCGAACCTTGATGTGATCGCATGCCGGATCGGCTTTTGTCCCGAGTTCTGTAACAACCTTGCCGTTGATCGTCACCTGGCCCGCAGTGATCAACTCTTCGGCGTGACGGCGTGAAGCGATGCCGGCCTGGGCGATTAGTTTTTGCAAACGTTCTGGCATGCGAGCACTCGATATCATCGCCCGCCCAATCCCAGTGACCGCCGACAGACTTTTCGAATCTTTCGGCATCGGACGATTGCTTTGCGAGCTGCCTTCTTGTCAGCAAAGAATCCCGGGTACCGGTAACCGATTGCAAAAAGGTTCAAGCTTTGAAGGTCCAAACGGAGGACTCTCCAAGATGGTTCTATTGGCAAAAGAAGATCCAATAAGGCTGAAAGGTTATGGGTCTTTGGGAAGGGTATTTTGGCTTCATTCAATCGCGCTTTCAGATACTTCTCCGCGCACTGCTGGCTGTGAAAACATACAGCATCAAAGTTGGGCATTACCGAGGCTTGTAATTCACGTTCTGCGGTTGCGAAATCACCCTCGGCTTTATCCACCCATTCCTGCGTCAGCGGCGTCATAGAGTGTGCGGCCGCGCTCCAAAACCTCGCGCATGAACCAATCGTTGTTTTCGACGCGTTGTTCTATTTCTTCAGGGCTGCGAACCAACACATCCACCGAAAAAGACGGTTTCAGTCTAGAGATTATTTCCCAAGCCTTATGAAGGGGATTCCCTCTAAAAGGCATGACGACCAACAGATCAACGTCCGAATCAGGCCTTGGCGCACCGTCGGCGTAGGAACCGAACAAAATTATTCGCTGCGGGTGAAACTCTTTGGCGATGCGATCGCTCAGGTGTTCTATCCGATCCATTTCTATCATGAGCCGAAGCCTCCGGGCACAACATCATTGCCGAATCACATGATAACCTTCAGGCGCTCCCACCCGCCAGGTCTTGGAAGTCTTCGATGCTCGGCAACTCGGACAGGTCCTTCAATCCGAACTGAATCAGAAACTCTTTGGAAGTGCCGTACATCATCGGCCGGCCGACGGTTTCTTTGCGGCCTCTGGCGACGATGAGACGCTTATCCAAAAGCGTTTTGATTGCAGAAGGCGACTGTACACCGCGGATATCGAGAATCTCAGGGATAGTGATTGGCTGTTTGTAAGCAATTACCGCGAGCGTCTCGAGCGAAGCCAGCGAAAGCTTCGCGCTGGGCCGCGACTTGAGAAACGCGCGCACGTGCTCGTGATGTTCCGGTCGCGTCGCGAACTGCCACCCGCCTGCCACTTCACGTAACTGCAAGCCGCCATTTCGCGCGTTAAATTCTTGCGCCAGCTCCGCCATGGCCGCTTCGATCGCGTTGCTATCTTCTTTGAGCACGTCGGCGACCGTCCTGGCGCTGAGCGGCTCATCAGACACGAAGATCAAGGCTTCGATGATCGCCATGCGCTCGGCCGAGCTTTGAATGCTGTGCGGCGCGCCAGCGCCTTGATTGCGATCAGTCTCGCCGGACGCCTCCTCGATCTCGCTGAATTCCTCATCAGGCGCCGCCAATTCCAGATCCATTTCTTCTTCGTTGAATTGTTCCATCGATTCAGCCATGTAGTCGAACTCCGGCGCGAGCGAGTCGCCTAATGTTTTCCCAAGCAGATGCCGGCTTAACTGGCAACACGCGCGATGATCTCACCAAAAGTTTCTCGTTGAAACAATCTGATCTCCGTGGTGCGCACCAACTCGAGTACGGAAAGAAACGCCAGGACAAGTTCACGGCGGGAACGAGCGCGCTCGAAGAACGTCCGAAGATTCAACTCGCCTGCCGACATCACCATGTTGCGCAGTCGTTCGAGCATCTCCGCCATCGTTATTTCCTCGCGCTCGATCTCCATCAACACTTCTTCTTTGTGGCGCGCGAGAATCTCGTTAAAGACGCGCAGCAGATCGAACACGCCAACCGCCACCTCGGGATTGTTCTTGTCCGTCTCCAGCTCAGCGCGCTTGAAGACCGCTCGCTCTACAGTCGCGCGGGACCAGAGCATCTGCGCCGCAGCTTTATATTTCTGGTATTCGAGCAACTGGTTGACCAGATCGAGCCGTGGGTCCTCTTCCTCCTCAAGCTCCGCGAACGGATCGCGCGGCAAGAGCATTCTGGTCTTTAGCTCGATCAGAGTTGCCGCCATCACCAAAAAGTCGCCGGCAACCGCGATGTCCATCTCCTGCATCGCCTGCAGGTAGCGCAGGTACTGGTCGGTGATGCGCGCGATGGGGATGTCGTAAATATTGATCTGCTCCTGGCGAATCAAGTGGAGCAGAAGATCGAGCGGTCCCTCGAATTCTCCAAGAATGAGTCGCAGATCGTCGGTGTTCTGATCTTCAACGATCTCGGGCGCAGCGCCTGCCACATTGATTGTGCTGGAAACGCCGGCGTCCTGCCCGCTGCCGTCCGAAGCGAGATCGCCAGTGGGTTCGGTCACTGCCGGCTGGGCAGCGCCACTCTCTTCAGCTTCATTCGTTATACTCGTATCCATCTACTCAGTGTCCGCCAACGCCAATCAGTCCCACTCGCTCCATGACGTTTTTGAGAGTCGCACTCGCGATAGTTCTGGCTCTCTCTCGACCGTGGTCGAGTATGCCATTCAACTCGTCATCGGTGATGCTTTTCACTCGCTGCTGAAAGGGCTTAAGAAATTCAACCGTCACATCAGCCAGATCCTGCTTCAATTGCGCATAACCCTTGCCGGCAAACTGCGCTTCGATCTCCGCGTTCTCTTTACCGGTCATCAAGTGATAAATCGTCAACAGGTTATTAATAGCCGGGCGCCCTTCGTCAAAGCGAATCTCCGTGCCCGAATCCGTCACCGCGCGCTTGAACTTGCGCCGGATCGTGTCGGCGTCGTCGAGCAGCATTACGCAGCCATTCGGGTCGTCATCCGATTTGGACATCTTCTTCGCTGGATCAGATAGCGACATGATGCGCGCGCCGACCTTTGGAATGTAGGGCTCGGGCACGCGAAACGTTTCGCCGTAATCCCGGTTGAATCGTATGGCCAGATCGCGCGTGAGTTCAAGATGCTGTTTCTGATCTTCGCCGACCGGAACCAGATCGGTTTGATACAGCAGGATGTCGGCGGCCATCAAAACCGGATAGTCAAACAGGCCAACCGCGACGTTCTCGCGTTGCTTGCGCGCTTTTTCTTTGAACTGGGTCATGCGCTCCAGCTCCGACATGCGGGCGACGCAGTTGAGTATCCATGTCAGCTCTGCGTGCTCGGCTACCTCGGACTGCACGAAGACTGTCGAAAGGTCCGGATCGATTCCAGTCGCGAGATAAATGCGCGCGAGTTCTCTGGTTTTTTCCGAGAGCAGTTTTGGATCGTGTGGGAGGGTGATCGCGTGGAGATTGACGATGCAGAAGAAACTTTCATACTCCCGCTGCAAAGCAACCCAGTTGCGCAGCGCACCGAGATAGTTCCCGAGATGGACATTGCCGGTCGGCTGTACGCCGCTAAAAATTCGTTTCATCTACTTCAGGAAGCGCCTATGAAGACCAGGTTCACGGCAAGCGGTATTACAAAACTGAAGATTGGTCTAAGTACGCCAGTAAAGACTGCTATGAATAGCAGAATAAACCCAAATCTTTCCAGCGCTTCGAACCCGGACTCGAAACTCGGCGGCAGGATGCTCTGCAGAATCTTGCTACCGTCAAGCGGGGGAATGGGAATAAGATTAAAAACACCCAGCGCGACGTTCAGGATGAAAAAGACTCGTAAAAGCTCAACTGCCCCAACCGCGATCATCGAGTCTGTATTGGGCAAGAGCGCAGCGTTAATCACCCCGGTCGAGTAGAGTATGCGGATGGCAATGCCGGCAGCGAGCGCGATAATGAAATTGCAAATGATTCCGGCTGCCGAAACCCAAAAGTTGGCTACCCTCTTGTTTCGCCACCTCAACGGATTTACAGGCGTCGGCCGCGCCCAGCCAATCAACGGAGCGCCGGTGAAAAACATGATGGCGGGAAACAGTAGCGTGCCGATAGGATCCACGTGTACTGCCGGATTCAGGCTGATGCGACCTTGCGATCGAGCAAGGTCATCGCCGAATCTGCTGGACATCCAGGCGTGGCCCGACTCGTGGACTGATAGAGAAAAGACCAGCGCCACCATGAACAGGATAAACTGGCCTATCGCAGCGCTGTCTATGTTTCTCATTGAGCAGCCAAAACCACAAAGAGATCGTTACAAAGTCGCATCGGTCACACTAACATGGCACCGAAAAGCTGTCAAAAACTGATGCTTTTTTGTTGATGGGACCGAGCTGACAGCATCGGTCAATCGAGTAGAGTACCTTTCATACCCAACGGCAAACTGTAGACGGAATCGTTGCTGACCACGACCATGTCCCCCAGCGAGCTGAATGCTAATCCGACAAGATTCATTCCAGCCACGAACAGTTCTGCCTGCTGTCCGTCAGGCGAGATTCGCACGATGCCGCGTCGCCCGCGCAGCGTGGCGGCAACATACAAGTTGCCCTCACTATCGAACGCCAGTCCCTGCGGCCGGCCCAAGCCACGATAGAAAACGCCGACGTTTCCATCCTCGTCAATTCGC
>JBGQJU010000084.1:0-25634 GCA_041499185.1 Pyrinomonadaceae bacterium
CGGTCAGGTCGTCGCTTTTAAAGACGGTCAGTTTACGGTGCTGATTGGCGGCTCAAAGGGACGGCGCAGCCGCACGATCATCTACGTTGAAGACGTCGACTCCATAGAGTTTGACGCCTCAACGAGTGGGAGTGGTGCGGCCCCAACCACAGAAGAAGCGAGCGCTCCCAGCAACCCGACGGAAACGGCTGCACAACCGCCGTTGTCTCGCCCCACTCCGACGCCGGATGTTACTGACACTAATCCGCCGCCGACCAATACACAGCCGGCCTCGGCGACTCCGCCAACGTTCTTCACGATCAAAGTCAGTGTTCGCGCAGACAACACCAATAACGGCTGGAGCAACAGCGGCCTGGTCGTGCGTCGCGGACAAAGGCTGCGCATTACTGCTTCCGGGCGAGTGTCGCTCGGGAAAGGACGCTTTTCGACGCCCGCCGGAGTGTCAACCACAGTGGACAACGATAAACTGATGCGCACCGAAGCGACCGGCGGTCTCATCGCCGTGATCGGCGACGACAACGACGACTTTATCTTCATTGGCGCCCGGCGCGAGTTTGTCGCGCAGCGCGATGGCGTGCTCTTCTTCGGAGTAAACGAGGGCGACCTGAGCGATAACAACGGCTCGTACGACATTGTGATCGAGGCGGAGGCCGGCAGCAACACGCCGCGATAGACGGCGAACTTGTCTCAACGCTCGGGCATCAGAACGAGCAGAACAGACCGAACTGCCAGATCATGCTTTGGTTGAACGGGATGCAGAAGGCGGACAGGATGTCTCCCGGTAGATTGCTTGACCATGCGCGAATCCGAAGCCTATAGTTGCGGTATCGTAGCAGCCCCTCCTTTTTGTTTGCATAGGATCATTGCCATGAAATATTTGAACTTCTGCCGCTGGTTTTCTTCCGTTGCCATTCTGCTTGCACTAATGTTGGGAGCGATGGGCAACGCAAACGTCTTCGCTCAAGCGCGTCGCCAGCCTCCGGCAACGAATCAGAAAAAGAACAAGCGACCTGACGAGGCCGGACAGGAAAAGAAGGAAGAGCCGCCGCCGCAGGATGTCGGCAACAAGCCACAGGAGGCTGAAAAACTGACTATTGCGACGAACCTCGTCAACGTTGATGCAGTTGTCTATCAGAAAAAGGGTGGCCAGATTGTTACCGGTCTCAGAAGAGGGAACTTTGCCATTTTTGTTGATGGCGTTCAGCAACAGATTACGAACTTCGCAACTCCCGAAGCGCCAATCACCATCGTGATGGTTATCGAATACAGCAAGTGGACAGAAGCATTCGGTCGCGCCAACGGCGGATTCGAGCCAGGAACGTTCGAGGTAATCAGGCCGGCGGCGATGTTCCTGTCCCAATTTATCAAACCACCGGACGATTACGCTTCGGTGGTTGCGTTTGACATGCGCCCAACGCCGCTAACCGATTTCACCAACAACCCGGCGCGAATCAATCAGGTGATCAATCTGCTGCTCCGCAACTCTCCTGCTTTTAGAGAGAACAACCTGTTCGACGCACTCAAATTCGTTCTCGTTGGCGGGCGCGGCGACTCAGTCGTGCTCGAAGATTCCAAATCCGAGAAGTCCGATTATGCCGGCCTGGTAAGCATTCAAGGCAGACGCAGGGCCGTGATCTTGATAGCGTCGGGATGGGATACCTTCAGCAAGATCAATTATGGCCAGGCAAGAAAGGTCACCCAGAACGCGGGCATACCTATCTATGTTATCGGCACCGGCGGCATGTTAAGGGCGAAATACGGAGACATGCTACCCGCAACGGGTGGACTCAATGGATCGCCGGGAAGGATGGACCTCCTGCAAGCTGACAACCAACTCAAGACGTTCGCCGCTGAAACAGGCGGCGCGTATTATCCTTATGTCTTTGAAGGCGAAATACCGAGCATTCTCCAAAACATCAACGCGATGCTGCGCAGCCAGTACAGCCTTGGTTTTAAGCCGCCCGATGTGCGCGACGGCAAGTCTCATAAGATCGTTGTCAAGGTCGATGTCGACGGCGACGGCACCTACGATGATAAGCAGTACGTCGTCCAGGCGCGCGAGTACTACAACGCGCCGAAAGCGGACGGGAAGCAGTAGGCAGTAGGCAGTAGGCAGTAGGCAGACGGCAGTAGGCAGACGGCAGCGGGCAGGCAGAAGACGACAACGAACATTCACCGCGCAGGCCGATAACAGACGATTAGGGTTGAATAAAAGAAAAGGCAGCCGACATTATTTGTCCGCTGCCTTTTTGCTTTCTGCCTACTGCCTCCTGCTTCCTGCCTCCTGCCTCCTGCTTTCACACTCCATGCATTCTCAACCGAAACTCATCATTGAACGCGACGATCTCGACCGGACGATTGGAAAACTGTCGCGCCTCGCGCAGCAGCATCGGCAAACCACCGGCGGCGAGCTGCAGCCCATAGCCGGGACTGGAAAAGATCGCGGCCAACTGTGGATTCAAGCGCTGCGGCACGCCGTAACGTATTGCCTTTTGCGCGACGGGCGAAAAGCCGGCCGACCGGCGCGGATTGATGAACTCGAGCATGCGGTCAAAGATAATCAGTCGCGTCGTTTGATCGCGCAGAGCAAGGTCACGATGTACCAGCATGTTTGCCACGGCCTCGCTCACTGCGCCACGATGATAATTCGCGCGGGCGGGCACCGGACTGTCTGAAAAGTCAGCTCCGGGAAAACTGCGTGGCCGCGCCTCCCAGAGATCGACATAACGTGCGATGAAACGCAGCGTTGCCTCATGGAGGGTCAGCAGATTGCCGGTCAAACGCACCCGCTCGACGACGGGCGCCTGAATAGAATCGCCGGCGAATCGCGTCGCCGTAACCGCGGATCGAGGCAGAAACTCCGCTACCTGGCTATCGCGTCCAAATAGCAGCAGCCCGGCAACCGTCGGCGCCGTTTCACCACTGTCGCTGAGCGCCAGCAGCAGATCGCGTTCAAGAATTTCTTTTGTCGGATAGCCATTGGCTCTCTTCTCGTTAAAAGCATCGCCTTCGAATGCGCGCGCGAAACTCCACAAATGCGCCTCGTCAATATCCGCAATAGTCGCGCCGACGCACGGAACGTTTTCGTAATGCATTGGCCGCGCTTCGTCCAAGAGCGCGGAAAGTTCTTCGCGCGTCGCCTCGCGCTTTTCGGAACCCACGCGCAAGTAGAAGCGCCCGTCGCGCGTTCGATACGGCCGGCGTTTGCCTTCCACGTCGAGCGCGACGACCCGCCGGCCACTGTCGAAAGCGATGCGATCGACAAAGGGAACAACTGGTGGCTGAATCTCTTCACGGCAGATGCGCACCAACTCTTCCTGAACGCTCTCGGGATCGTCGACTCCTTCAATACGCATTTGATCGTTCACCCCAAAAACGATCACGCCACCGCCGGTGTTGGCCAGGGCAACGATCTCCTGGGCGATCTTTTCCGAATTTGAAAGTTTGACTTTGAGTTCGAGAAACGTGTCCTCGCCGCCACGGACGAGCCGCAGCAATTCAACTCGCGAGGTCAATTGGGCCGGAATGGAAAAGACGTATTCCTGGAAGGAACGTTCCGTCGTGGGTTCGTGCCGCTGGTTGCTGCGAAATCTTCGGCGAGCCATTTGTGTATTGACGGGGCTCTCGCACCTCAGCGCGCCAATAGGGACCCGCCGTCGCGACCCGCCCGGATGTCGCACGCTAAGCGTGCGGCCTCACTGGAATAGTTTCAAAATCAAGCGTCAGCCTCTTTGCTGACTACTTCGAGGACATCGCGCTCGTGGCGCAGCAGCGAGCGCCCCTGCAACTTCACGAGTGGAAAATAGAGCGCCAACGCAAACCCTGCGAACAACGTCAGTGTAACATATTCCAATGGCAAGCTCTCCGTGAAATACCCGACACCAACCGCCGCCAGCGGCGGTAAGCCCATCACGAGCAGAATCGGAATCAGGAGAAACCCAGCGACGCCCGAGAGGTTCATGCGCTTGCCAAATTTCATGCGCTTAGGAAAGCGAATCGAGAACCAATTACCGGTCAGCGCCATCATCGTGGCGAACACAACGAAGCTGAGCGCGACGAACAAGAGCGCGCGCAGATTGAGATCACGAAAGAGTATCTGGTTGAGGATCATCAGGACCGTCGAAAACACGAGAGCGATTAATGCGATCACCACGTTCTTTCCCAGCAGGATCTTGTGCCGATCGACGGGCGCCAACACCAGCGTGCGCATCCCTCCCTCTTCAAAAGCAAACTCGTTGCAAGCGAGCCCCGCCAGTATCAGGAAAATGTAGAGTACTCCACCAGTCGCCATCAGTCCTTCGCCGTAGTGCATAAAACCCGCGACCTGCAACGCGGCGTCAGGGGACAAGCTTCTTGCCCGACCGAAGCGTCTTGAGTTCATAAATCTGACCGCTAACAGTATCGTCGGCATCAGCGCCAACATGCGCAGTTGCGCGTTACGCAGCGCATAGCGCAACTCTTTTTCAATCACTGCCGAAAGATCCGCCGGCAAAAATGGAACGTCCCAACCGGTGTAGGTTTCGCGCGCCACGGTTTGAATAGGCGCCGCCTTGCGACGTTTCACTCCTCCTTTTCCTAGTACGGCCCGCTGCGCGATCCAGTAAGTCGCAAAAATCAAAACCGCCGCATACGCGCTGAGCATTGCCAAAGCAAGAACATAGCCCGGCCCGCCGTCAGGGCTGAGTCCGTCAGACAGGGCCAGCGCCGCAGCGCCCGGCGGCGTCCAGCGCAGTCCGCGAAACGATTCGGCGTGGCGCATCACAATGGGCGCGAGCTGGCCCATAAACGCTCCACTCAATCCAGCCAACGCGCCGATCAGAGCGAGAATTGTTTCGCCCCGAGTGCGCCTCTTTCGCACCAGCGACCCAATCGAAGTTGCCAGCCACTTCGCCAACGCGATGCCGAAAATGGTTGCCGGGACTGTAGCCACAAGCGCCCTGAAGATCGATCCCGTTCCCAGCCCGGCACCGATAGCCATCGCCAGGATTGCGGGAACCGCAAACAAAGATGCGAGGCTGGTCAGCTCGCTTACGAGATCGATCGCAAAGAGTTTGCGTAGACTGATCGGATACATCAGCAAGCGGCCGGGATCGAATTGACTGCCGCCGCCGGTGCTCAAGGGCAGTGTCGCCCAAATCAGATAGAGGAAGGCAAAGATCATGAACATAATGAAGCTGGCGGGCGGGATATCTGCCGCGGTTCTGGTGGCTGCTTTCGCTTGCGCCAGGTGCGTCACGCCAAATTGCGAAGTGATCACGTAAGCTGCAATGCCCAACCCAAGTGCGAAGAGGAGCGCAAAGGCGAGCACCGTCAGCGTGCCCAAAATCGAGGCGATCTGATTCAACGCCGCCTTGCGTGAACGCATGGTATTGCGAAACAGCGTCCACTTGAGCCAGATTAATGTAAGCAATTGAGACATGCGAATAGGGAGTAGCCAGTAGTCAGTGGCACGCGGACCTTGTCCCACTGCCCTCGTCAGACAGATAATTCGCCGAGAGTATAGAATCAATCGGCTGAAGAAACGAGTCGAGTTCGGCTCCACTAACCACCGACTACTGACCACTAACCACTGACTACTGACCACTGACCACTGACTACTGACCAGCACCAATGTTCTCCCATCACTCCCAAATCGCCAACGCTTACGTCAGTCTCGGATCCAATCTCGGCGACCGCGCGGGCAATCTTTTGTTAGCAGTACGCGGCATGATGGAAGCAGGATTGGAGGTCACTCGTTTGTCAGCCATCCACGAGACTGAGGCAGTCGAGACGTTTGCGCAACCCGCCTTTCTGAACATGGTGGCAGAGTTGCGCGGCAACACGCTGCCGGCGCCGGAACAAGTCATGGCCCGGCTGCTGCGCATCGAATATGCGCTCGGTCGCACGCGTGAGGTTTCAATGGGTCCACGCACAATCGATCTTGATCTGCTGCTGTATAGGGATGAATTGCGCTCGACGCAGTTTCTGACCCTGCCACACCCGCGATTACATCAGCGCCGGTTCGTGCTCGTGCCGCTTGCCGAGCTTGCGCCCAGGCTTCCGCACCCGACGCTCCATAGAACAATCGGTGAGTTACTTTCGGATGTAGACGATAAGTCCGAAGTGCGCCGCTGGCGTTCGTGAGTTTGTATCTCCGTCCCCGTGTCTCCCCGTCCCCGGTGTCTCCCGTTCTCCCCGTCCGGTCTTCTTTCCCCTTTTGCGCTTTTTCCCGCTATAATGGGCGCACTTGTTATCACCCCTTGCACATCCCAATATTCCCGGTTCGGCGGTGTTTCCGCCCCAAGCGATACGACTAGAGAGCTGAATCATGCCCTATTTAAAGCCTGAACGCCCTGAGAAAGTTAGTGCGCCGTCTTTGCGCGCCAGCAAGGAACGCGGCGAGCGTCTTGTCTGTCTGACGGCCTACGATTATCCGACCGCCCGCATTCTCGATGAAGCGGGCATCGATGTGATTCTGGTCGGCGACAGTCTCGGCAATGTCGTGCTCGGTTATGGCAACACGGTGCCGGTGACGCTGGACGAAATTCTGATCCATGTTAAGGCTGTGCGTCGCGCGGTGCAGCGCGCCTTGCTTGTTGCCGACATGCCCTACGGTTCGTTTCACACCGGCGCTGACGAAGCGGTAAGGAACGCGCTGCGTTTGGTGAAAGAAGGAGGGGCCGAAGCCATCAAGCTCGAGGGTGGACATAAACGTGTGTCGCTCGTCAAGCGTTTGGTTGATGAAGAGATCGCGGTGATGGGCCACATCGGTTTGACGCCGCAGTCAATTAACAAACTTGGCGCCTATCGCGTGCAGGGTAAGACCGCCAAGGCGGCCAGAGAAATGCTGGACGATGCCCGCGCGCTGGAAGACGCCGGCGCTTTTGCCGTCGTGCTGGAAGTGGTGCCGCGCGAGATCGCCAGATTGATTACTCAGAGTCTGAGCATTCCCACGATCGGCATTGGTGCGGGGGTGCATTGCGACATACAGGTGCTGGTCCTGCACGACATGCTCGGATTTTCGTTTGGCAAACAAGCGCGCTTCGTTCGTCCTTACGCAAACCTGCGCGAGACGATTACCGACGCCGTCAGCCGCTTCGCGGAAGACGTGCGCAACGGCACGTATCCGTCCGCAGATGAATCTTATGCGCTGCCGTCTGAGGCAGCAGAGCAACTGCACATAGCAGTCGATAAAGTTGTTGACAAGAAAAGGTAAGTAATGTGTGACACCGAACTCCGCAAGAGCGAAACTCAAATGTCAACCAGGTTCTTGCTAACTGACTTCTGACTTCTGACCTCTGTTTCTTATGGAAATTATCAATCGCCGCCAGCGCATGAGTTCCGTCGCGCGCAAGATTCGCCGCGAACAAGATAAGACCATCGGGCTCGTGCCGACGATGGGCGCGCTGCACCAGGGCCATCTCAGTCTGGTGCGCGAGGCGCGGCAGATGTGCGACATTGTCGTAGTCTCAGTTTTTGTTAATCCAGCGCAGTTCGGGCCCAGCGAAGATTACGAACGCTATCCGCGCGACTTGATGAACGACACTGCGCTGCTGACCGACTACAACGTTGACTACATCTTCGCTCCGACGGTCGAAGAGATTTACCCGAAGAGTTACTCGACGTACGTGACGGTCGAAGGATTGTCGGACCAGCTTGAAGGCGCTGCGCGACCCGGCCACTTTCGCGGCGTAGCGACTGTTGTCACGGTCTTGCTCAACATTATTCGTCCCGACTTCGCTTTCTTCGGACAGAAAGACGCGCAGCAAGCGCTAATTATCAAACGGCTCGTTCGCGATCTGGCTTTCGACACGGAGATCCTGGTGCTGCCGACGATGCGTGAGGATTCCGGTCTGGCAATTTCTTCTCGCAATGCGTACCTGAGCGACGAAGAGCACGAGGCCGCTCAGGTGATTCGACGCGCCCTCGTAAAGGGACGCGAAGCTTACAACGGTGGTGAACGCAACGCAGGCAAACTGGCAGACATTGTGCGCAGTACAATCGAAACGGAACCAAGCGCGCGAATCGATTATGTAAGCGTGGCCGACGCTGAGACGCTCGAGAAACTGGACAAACTCGACGAGCGCGCGATTCTCATCGCCGTCGCCGCGCGCATCGGCAAGACACGCTTGATTGATAACATTGTGCTGAATATCGGCGCGAAGAAAGACGCAGCGAAAGCGAAGGCTTAGGCTTCACGAACATGAGCATGAAACAGAAGTCCCATATCAAATTCACGCTCAACGGCGAAACAACTGAAGTTGCTTTCGCGCCGCACAAAACGCTGCTCGAGGTCTTGCGCGAAGATCTTAATCTCACGGGCACAAAGCACGGTTGCGAATTAGGTGAGTGTGGCACCTGCACCGTGCTGGTAGACGGCCGCTCGATTCTCTCGTGCCTGATGCTCGGTCTGGATGCCGAGGGTCGCGCGGTCAAAACAATTGAAGGGATGGCCGACGGCGCGACGCTTCATCCGCTGCAAGAAACATTTGCAGACTTGGGCGCGGCGCAGTGTGGTTATTGTTCTCCCGGATTTCTACTCGTCGCCGAGGAGTTGTTAAAGAAGAATCCAAAGCCAACGCGCGACGAGATCAAGGAAGCATTGTCGGGCAATCTTTGCCGCTGCACGGGCTACATCAAGATCTACGAAGCAGTCGAGCTGGCTGCGGCACGAATGCGCGGAGAACCGATGGAATTGCCGCGAGAGAGTCTGTATGGCTGCCAATAAGAGATGGCCGCAAAAAGGCGCAAAAGGCTCAAGAAAATTGAAACACGAATCTATGTCATTGATTGTCTCTCTTTCAATTGAATTGCCTTTTGTGCTCTTTGTGCCTTTTCGTGGCAAACTGATTGATGAATAACATCGATAACAACGGAAAGCCTCTCAGGGTAGTCGGCAAACCCTTTCGTAAGGTCGACGCACGCGCGAAATGTACGGGGCAGACGAAGTTTGCCGACGACATCGTGCTGCCGCGGATGCTCTACTGCAAGATCCTGCGCAGCCACGAGCCGCACGCGATTATCAAAAGCATCGACACTTCCAAGGCAATTGCCTTGCCCGGCGTTCTCGCGATTATCACAGGCCGTGACCTGCCAATTCCCTACGGCATCCTTCCCGTCAGTCAGGACGAACACGCACTCTGCATCGACAAAGTGCGATTCATCGGCGATCCGGTAGCGGCCGTGGCCGCGATCGATGAAGACGTCGCCTTCGACGCGATGAACCTGATCGAAGTCGAATACGAACGGCTGAATACGATCTCATCGATTGAAGAAGCAGTAATGATCGACGAGCCGCGCATTCACGACTACGGCGACGGCGGCAACATTCACAAGAAAGTCTCGCTGGAATTCGGCGCTGTCGAGGAAGGATTCGCCGAAGCCGATCTGGTTCGCGAAGACACTTTCTTTTACGAAGGCAACACGCATCTGCCGATGGAGCAGCATGCGGCGGTTGCCTATTTTGACACGGACAATAAGTTGACGCTGTGGAGTGCGACCCAGACGCCGCATTACGTTCATCGCGCGTTGGCCAAAGTTTTGGAGCTGCCCGCCAGCCACATTCGCGTGATCGCCACGCCGAACGGCGGCGGCTTTGGCGGCAAAAGCGATCCGTTTAATCACGAAATTGTCGTCAGCAAGCTCTCAATGATCACGGGGCGCCCTGTGAAAAACACTCTGACGCGCGAAGAGGTTTTCTACTGTCATCGCGGCCGCCATCCCGTGTTGATGCACGTGAAGACTGGCGTGAAGAAAGACGGCGCGATCACCGCGATGCATTTCAAGTCATTCCTCGACGGCGGCGCGTACGGCAGCTACGGCGTCGCCAGCACTTTCTACACCGGCGCTTTGCAAACCGTCACATACGATGTCCCGCGTTACAAGTTCGAAGGATTGCGCGTTTTCACCAACAAACCGCCGTGTGGTCCCAAACGCGGACACGGCACACCGCAGCCGCGTTACGCGCTCGAAGTTCATCTCGACAAGATCGCTGAACAACTTAATCTGGATCCCGCGGAGATGCGCAAGCGCCATCTCGTCAAACCGAATTCAGTCACGGCGAACTACCTGCGCATCGGCAGCATGGGCCTCGGCGCGTGCATCGAGAAGGTTGTTGAGGGTTCGGACTGGAAGAACAGGTTTTCCGGTTGGGATCACGACAATCGAAAACTTCCATTTGGTAAAGGCCTCGGCTTCGCATGCAGCTCGTACATCTGCGGCGCGGGCTTGCCGATCTATTGGAACAACATGCCCCAATCGGGCGTGCAGTTGCGGCTCGATCGCCAGGGCGGCGTCTGCGTGATGTGCGGCTCGGTTGATATCGGTCAGGGCTCAGATTCGATCCTCGCTTACATCGTCGCTGAAATTCTCGGGATCGATCCGTTCGACATTCGCGTCGTTACAGCGGATACGGATTTGACGCCGGTCGATCTGGGCAGCTATTCGAGTCGCGTCACGTTGATGACCGGCAATGCCGCGATTCAAGCGGCTGAACGCGCCCGCGAATTGCTGGTAATGGCAGTGGCCGAAAAACTTGGTGTGCCACTCGAGAACATCTCGCTCGCTGAGCGCCGAGCCTTCGATGTCGAGAATCCGGAGGTTGGCGTTTCGTTCGCAGAGGCCGTCGTCCTGGCCGAATCGAAGTTCGGCACGATTGGAACTGTCGGCTCTTACACGCCGCCGGCGTCGCCCGCCAAGTACAAAGGTTCGGGCGTCGGTCCATCGCCCGCCTACAGCTACTCGGCGGCAGTGGCCGAAGTCGATGTCGATCCATCGACCGGCATCGTGATTGTCGAGCGTATCTGGATCGCGCATGACATTGGCCAATCGATCAATCCCGTTCTGGTGTTGGGCCAGGTCGAAGGCAGCGTCTACATGGGCCTGGGCGAAATCCTGATGGAAGAGATGGCCTATCGCGGCAATCGCAACGTGGTGCACAAGTTTCCGTCGATGCTCGAATACAAGAGCCCGACGACGATGGAGATGTGCGACGTCAAGACTTACCTGATCGAAGACGCGGATCCCAACGGCCCGTTCGGCGCGAAGGAAGTAGGACAAGGACCGTTGCTCCCCGTCCCACCCGCCGTCGCCAACGCCGTCTGCGATGCAGTAGGCGTGCGCATCGACGAAGTGCCCATCACGCCCGAGAAAGTTTTGAAAGCCTTGCGCGAAAAAGCCCGCGGCCGGGACCCTCGCTTTGGCCCGGATTCGATCCCTTCAGTCGACTGGCCTGAGCCTCTGCGCGTGCTGACACCCGCCGAAGGCGGCGATGGCCGCGAGATGCCGCGCGTGGCCGTGCATTCGTAGAAATTTGAGGTGAACTAGCAATGGAAGAAAGAATAAAACCACCGAGTGAAGATGAATTGCGTTCAGTTTACGACTTCAGCGGAATGCGTATAGTAGCGCGTGGGCCGGGCAGGAGCGTTCGCCAAGAATCCGCAGCGATGGACCGGGAGAAAGCTATGGGCGAAGTAAGAGTGAAAGTTACGCTGACAAATGCTGGCGATGAGATTTTGGTTCGGAGAGGACTGGCGACCGCGGACAAGATTCGCAGTTATGAGGCTGACGCGCTCGTCGATACCGGCGCAGTGCGGTCCGTTTTGCCAATTCACGTGGTCCAGCGCTTGGGTTTGGCAACGGTTGGTAAGGCGAGAGCCACCTACGCCAACGACACGGCTGAGGATGTCGACGTTACAGAAGTTGTCGGGATTGAAATTGACGGCCGTCGCACAACAGAGGAGATGCTGGTGCTTGGCTCAGAAGTGCTGATTGGCCAAACGGTGTTGGAAAGCCTCGATCTGTTTGTTGACTGTGTCAGTCAGCGCGTGGTACCGAATCCGGCGCATCCCGATCAGCCGGTGATAAAGATCAAGTGAATTTGCCGAGCAGCGAGATGCGCGAGCGGCGTGCATTCGTGAACGTGAAATGGAAGCGGGCCTTCTAGAATTTGATTGGGATCCGAAGAAGGCAGCGAGCAATCTTCGCAAGCACCATATTTCATTCAGAGAGGCTGCCATGGTCTTCAGCGATGTGCTCGCGTTCACCTACGACGACTCGGCGCACTCGCACGGTGAGCAAAGGTACGTTACGATTGGCATGTCTGATCAAGCTCACGTACTCGTTGTTGCGCACGCGACGAGAGGCGAACGAATCAGAATAATCAGCGCGCGTAAGGCTACACCACGCGAAAGAAAAGCATATGAGAAAGAAAGCAAATAAAGCTGATATGGAAGACGATCTGTTGCCGGAGTACGACTTCAGCAAAATGAAACTCGTTGGGCGTGGAATCTATGCCAAGCGGTTTCGGTCAGGCACGAACCTGGCGCTGCTAGACCGTGATGTTAGGGAAGCCTTTCCTGATGATGAGTCGGTCAATGAGGCCCTGCGAGTGGTCGCCAAGGCAGGAAAAAGGCAACTCTCAAAGGCTCAAAAGGCCTTGACAAGAAATCGTCGTCACGCATCACAGACTCGTTAGCCATGAGCGGGGAGACGGGAAATGCCTAGATTGTTAGAGCGTAGTGATGGATGTCACTACATTCATCATTTCTATCGTGATCACGCTACTTGGCAAGTGGATCGGAAGGGAATTCTATTTCTGCGAGCACGCGGCGTCAATGATGGGGATAAGTTTCCAACTGAACTTTTCATGGATATGTGGCAGCTCGGTCTCGTGTATACAGAAGCCGGATTGGAGCGAGAAGGAGAGAGTCTGAGAGACTAACGCATGTGGGTATTCGGTTACGGCTCCTTGATGTGGGATAACTGGGAAAAGTGTTTCACGGAACAAAACATGACAATGCCCACCTACGGAATTATCGACGAGATTTCAATAAGCAATCGGTAGAAAGTTGGGGGACACGCAAACAGCCAGGCCCCACACTTGGACTCTTGAAACAGAAGGACGCTGAATGCATTGGTAGCGCGTTCTGTTTTGGAGAGAAATGGAAACGGGCGATTTTAGCTTATCTTCGAGCCCGAGAAGGTTCGAGCTTCAAGTTAGTCAAGAAGAACATCGAGTTGGCGGACGGAGTTGTCCAAGAAGCGTTTACACCGATTAATGATCTGAAGAGTCGTACTTACATTGGAGATCGGAGTATCGAAGAGCGAGTGCAAATGGCGAGACTAGCTAAGGGCCGAAAAGGGAATTGCTTTGACTACGTACGTAAGATCCATGAGAGACTGACCTCACTCGGAGTCACTGATCAACACGTGAATGAAATGTGGGAAGCATTAGAACGATTAGGCTCGCTGGGTTAGACGTCTGCCACAAGTTTCCGGTTGATATCACATGATGCGTCTTCCCAAATTTGAATATCGCACACCGCGCACCATCGCGGAGGCGGTGAAGATTATCGGTGACGCGGGGCCGGAGGGGCAGTTTGTCGCGGGGGGGACGGATCTGTATCCGAATATGAAGCGTAGGCAGCAGACGCCGCGGACGGTGATCTCCGTGATGCGTCTGCCGGAACTCAATCAAATCACGGGGGAAGGAAAGTCGGGAATAAAGATTGGGGCGTCGGTGACGCTGACTGATATTTGCGAGCACCCGATCATCAATCGCGATTATCCTGTAATAGCAAGCGCGGCGCGGACCATCTCGACGCCGATCCTGCGCAACATGGGAACCATCGGTGGAAATCTATTATTAGACACGCGCTGCAATTACTACGATCAGAATTACGAATGGCGCAAAGGCATCAACTTTTGTTTGAAGAAAGACGGCGACGTGTGTTGGGTGGCGCCGGGCAGCTCGAAGTGTTGGGCCGTGCAATCATCTGATCTTGTGCCGGTGATGGTAGCGATTGGCGCGAAGTTTCGTTTGGTTTCCACGCTGGGCGAGCGGATGATTGATGCGGCAGGTTTTTACAACGATGACGGCATCGATTATTTGAAAAAGCGCCCGGACGAACTGCTGGTTGATATTCATCTGCCGCAGACGAACGGTTGGCGCGCGTCTTATCAAAAACTTCGCCGGCGCGGCGCGTTCGATTTTCCTGTGTTGGGAGTGGCGGCGTGCGTTCGATATGAGGCCACACCCAACGGAGCCCTCCCTCACGGTCGGGCTACTGCCCCGAGAGCTAGCGACCGAATTATTACGGACGCAAAGATCGTTCTCGGCGGCATCGCCCCTTCCCCCATCGAGGTAAACGAAGCCGCTCAAACTCTGATCGGGAACCGCTTCGACGACGATCACATCCAAGCAGCCGCCGAAGCCGCCTACATCAAAGCTCGTCCGCTGGACAACACTGATTTCGTGATGAATTGGCGCAAGCAGATGGCGCGACAATATACGATTCGTGCGCTTGAAGCGCTGCGAGCGTGATTGAACCACAAAAACACAAAGCCAAGAAAATCCTGCTTACCATTTCACGTTTCGATCCTTTGTGTCTTCGCGTCTTTGTGGTTATCTTCTCGGCATGAATGAAGTAGCCGCCATTCTCCTCGCTGCGGGCCGCTCTAAGCGCATGGGAGCGTTCAAGCCGTTGCTTCCCTTTGGCGGCAAGACCGTCATCGAAAATTGCATCGACTATCTGAAGCGTGGCGGAGTGGAAACGATCGTCGTCGTGTTGGGCCACCGGGCGGATGACGTTCGCAAGCAACTCGCAAACACGTCCGTGCGTTTTGTCGTGAACCCCGATCCGGAAAGTGAGATGAGTGTTTCGATCGCCTGCGGTGTCGAGGAACTTCCCGAACAAACAACGGCGACACTCATTGCCTTGACCGATCAACCAGCGATTCCTTCAGAAATCGTCGCGACATTGATCGACGAATGGAAGACAACCGGCGCAAAGCTGATCGTACCTGAATATGAAGGACGCGGCGGTCATCCTGTTCTGGTCGATCTCCACTTCCGCAGCGAGTTGCTAACGCTTGACCCGAAACGTGGATTGCAAGCGCTTTTCGATGCGCAGCGCGAACAGGTGCGCCGCGTGCCCGTTGAATCACCCTATATTGCTCGCGATATTGATACATGGGAAGATTACGGCGCTTTGCACCAGGAAGTTTTTGGGATAGCACCTCCGAACTTGAGAACCGGATAATTCGGTCTGGACCAGGGAGGCAAGCAGAGCGGCACCCAACGAAAAAGCTTCGAAGACCATCTAATGGCGCGACGGTTTCCCTTCGATAACCGTGAATCGTCAGTTCCTGGTTGTGGAACAGGGCCGCAAACGTCGAAGGCGACAAAGGAGATCGGATGTTCTTACTTAATCACAAAGGCATCGCGGGTGTGGTAATGGCCGTATTACTCGGCACGTCGGCCGTCGTTTTCGGCCAAAAGGGCGCTGCGGCTCCAGTGGAATTCTCTTTGCGCTCGATTGACGGCCAGACTGTAACTTCACAAAGTCTGCGCGGCGAAGTGGCCGTGTTGGCGTTCGGCGCCTCGTGGCTGCCGCTGTCGCGCACGCAGTTGCAGGGTGTAAAGAAGTTCGCGGATGAATACAGCGATCGCGGTGTGGCGGTTTTCTGGGTCAGCACAGAATCTGAGAACCAGAAGTCGAAGAACTATGCGTCAGACGAGCAACTGCGAACTTTCTCACAAAAGTACGGGCTCAAAGTTACAGTGTTACGCGATCCTGACGGAGTAATATCGAAGAAGTTCGGCATCGACCAACTGCCCTCGATCGTAATCCTAGACAAGCAGGGCAATCCGGTTGACGAGCCGATTAAAGGCATCGACCCGGATGGCAATCTTGCAGCGCAGCTCGCGTCGCGGCTGGACAAGATTCTTTAAACGATGGTGTTCAGATTTGCTGCGAGAGTTCATATACTAGCCTGATCGGCAAACCTACAATATTGAAGTAGTCACCTTCGATCTCTTCGATGAAAAGCGCCGCGCGGCCCTGCATCGCGTAAGCGCCGGCCTTGCCCATCGCCTCTCCAGTGGCAATGTACCAATCAATTTCCGCTGCAGACAACCGACTGAATCGCACCCGAGTTAGTTCGTGATCCACGACGCAATGCTCTGCTGCTCCGACGCGAATCAGTGCCACGCCTGTCAGCACCTCGTGCCACTCTCCGCTTAAAAGTCTCAACATGCGCCGGGCGTCTTCAGCGTCGCGAGGCTGCCCGAGTATCTCTCCCTCGATCACAACGACCGTGTCAGCCCCAAGCACAAGCCCCACTTCAAGCCGGCTGGCCGCGGCTTTTGCCTTTGCCTGCGCCAGGCGCCTCACGTAAGCAACAGCGTCTTCGTCGGGCGCGCGAGTCTCGTCAACGTCTGGCGCCAATGTCTCAAACGGCCAACCGACAGCGCGTAATATCTCCGCACGGCGCGGACTGGTCGAGGCCAATACAAGTTTCTCAGTTAACGCGGCGTCGGTCATCACGCTTTTGGTCCTCTTGCTTGTCGCTGCCGCGGATTCTCCGTTACACTTGGCGTCGTCAATCGAGATTGGCAATTCTAGATTGAAAAGACTAAATGGCAAATCGTAAATCTAAAATGGGAATCGGCAGATGGATCAACTGATCAAAGCGCTGCCGGGCGTTTTGCAAGCGGCTGGAGATAGCGAAGACGTGGCTGAAGCCGCTGCCATCGCCGTGTGGAAACACGTCGCCGGCGAAGGCTTGCGCCCGCATGCCGCGCCCTTTCGTCTCCATAACAAGACTTTGATTGTTGCGGTAGCTGATGCAATCTGGCAAAAACAGCTCGAATCAATGGCCGGTCAATTGCTCTTTCGCTTGAACTCGCTGTTGGGCCAGGCCGTGGTGACATTCATCGAATTCCGCGTCGATCCGGAAACGCTCCAGTCGGCACGCGAGCAACACGCAAACATCGCGCAGCCGGTTCACTATGAAGCGAACGCTTTTGAACCGCTTCCCCTGGAACTCGTCTCCGCGGCAGCATCGATTCACGATCATGATCTGCGCCGAGCCTTTCTCGGCGCGGCCACAAGTTGCATCAGACGACTGGAGAAAGCTGAGTGAATCGCAAAATCAGCGATTGTGAAGGTTAGTCGTTGTCCGCGACTGATCGCAAATCTGAAATCGAAACCCTTATGCCAATCACCGAAGCCGATATTGAAAAGATCGCGCAGCTCGCGCATCTCGAAATTACGCGTGAACAGCGTCTCATTTTTGCGCCGCAGATGGCTGAAATCGTCAGTTATGTGGAACAGCTCAACGAGGTCGATACCAGCAACGTCGAGCCCGCCACCGGCGGCTTGACGCCTGAAGGCGAACGAACCGACTCATCACGCGAAGATACAACTGCGCCTTCGCTGGGTCAAACACTGGCCCTCGAAGAAGCGCCCGATCCGGCCTCCGGACATTTCCGCGTGCCGAAGATTTTGTAGGTCCAGGATTTGTGACCAAGTCTGCGTTTCGACAACGCGACGATAGAACTTCGTAACATCAGGATAAATCTGTGCCGTCTACTTTTGACAACATCGCGAACGTGCAACGCCGCATCGTCAGTGGCGACGTAAGCGCGCGCGCGGTTGTCCAGTCGGCTCTCGATGCCGCGGAAAATCTCAACGACACTCTCAACGCCTTTCTGCAGATCGATCGCGCCGGTGCTTTGCTGCGCGGCGCCGAAATTGATGAGCGCATAAAACGACTGCGAAAGCCGGCAGGCGCGGCGCCGGCGCTCGCGCAGGGCGCGCTAACGGGGTTGCCCATTGCGATCAAAGACAACATCTGCGTGCGTGGCATGCAAACATCTTGCGGCTCGCACATCCTCGGTGATTACCATCCGCCTTACAACGCAACCGTGATCGATCGCTTGCTCGGCGCGGGCGCAGTAATCATCGGCAAGACAAACTGCGATGAGTTTGCGATGGGATCTTCGAATGAGAACTCCGCGTTCGGCCCAGTGAAAAATCCCTGGGACACATCGCGGGTGCCGGGAGGTTCTTCCGGCGGTTCCGCAGCGGCGGTGGCCGCGGGCATCGTGCCGGTGGCGTTGGGTTCGGATACGGGCGGTTCCGTACGTCAACCGGCTTCGCTCTGCGGCGTCGTCGGACTCAAGCCCACTTATGGGCGAAATTCGCGCTACGGTCTGGTCGCTTTTGCTTCGTCGCTGGATCAGGTTGGTGTTTTCGGGCGCAATGTTCGCGATGTGGCAACCGTGCTGGGCGTGATCGCCGGGCGCGACGAACATGATGCCACGACGGCGGACGTGCCCGTGCCGAATTATGTCGCGGAACTCACGAGGGGCGTGAAAGGCGCGCGGATCGGATTTCCGCGCGCGCTGTTTGGTGAAGGGCTCGATGCTGAAGTGCGCAAATCCGTGGAGGACGCAGTCGAAGCTTATCGCGAGCTCGGCGCGGAGATAGTCGAGGTTTAGCTGCCGCATGCCAGGTACGCGATTGCGGTTTATTACATCATTGCCACTGCCGAAGCGTCTTCGAATCTCGCGCGCTACGACGGTGTGCGTTACGGCTTTCGCGCCGAAGAAACACCTGAACTGCGCGCGATGTACCGTCGCACACGCGACGAGGGATTTGGGCCCGAGGTGAAGCGACGCATCATGCTCGGCACTTACGTGCTATCAGCAGGCTACTACGAAGCCTATTACCACAAAGCCCAACAAGTGCGCGCTCGGATCAGAGAAGATTTCAGCCGCGCTTTTGCGAGCTGTGATGCGATCATCACGCCCACCTCACCCACGCCCGCGTTTCTAATCGGCGAAAAGGTGGACGATCCGCTGGCGATGTACCTGAACGATATCTACACGGTCACGGCCAATCTCGCCGGAGTTCCCGGGATAAGTGTTCCCTGCGGTCTCTCCTTGGCGGGACTGCCGATTGGCTTCCAACTGCTGGGACCCTACTGGTCTGAGCCTCTATTGTTTCGCCTCGTGCACGCTTTTGAACAAGTGCGGCCGTTCACGGCACGTCCACCTGTGTACGCAATCGGCAAAAGTCCAGAATCGTCTCGGTTCCCATGAGATTAACTAGAGCCGCCTCAATACTTGTTTTCATCGCCCTGGCAACAATCCTTTTGCCATGCTGTCGTCGGAAAAGCAATGCCTTTGTGATCGCCACATCGGAGAGTATCGTTACGCTTGATCCAATGGGCGGCACGAACGTGGATTTAGGTAGCGAGCGCATGCGCCAGTTGATGTTCAATTCGCTCATCCGCAAGAACGAAAGGTTTGAATACGTCGGCGAACTCGCTTCTACCATCGAGACGGCAGCAGATGGGTTATCAGTCACCTTCACCTTGCGAGATGGCGTGAAGTTCCACGACGGAAAACCCCTGACATCTGTTGACGCAAAGTACACGCTCGACTCGCTGCTAACATCGAATGCGGCGAAAGCGGCCAGCTTTTTTGAGGGCACAGGCTCAAGCAAACAGTCCTACATCACAAGCGTTACAGCGCCCGACGCGCGCACGCTCGTCATACGTCTGCGTAAGCCCTGGCTCCAACTGCTCGTTAATTTGGTGCCGATTGGGATCATTCCGAGTGGCACAGCCGTCAGCCAGAAGGATAAGCCCATCGGCTCTGGCCCTTTTAAGTTTGTTCGCTTCGATCAAGTACGGCAGGTGCTTGAGCTGGAGGCGAATGAAAGCTATTGGGAGGGCGCGCCACATATCAGCTCACTGCGCGTGGTCTCGATCAAGGATGCCAATACTCTTCAAGCCGAGTTGCTAAGCGGTCGGGTTGATTGTGCGCCGAACGTAACAAATCTGACTCCCGATACGTTTAGGACACTCGGCCAGAACCAGAATCTCAAGGTCGAACAATTTCCCGGCGCCAACATAGTCTATCTCGGTTTCAATATCCGTAGTGCCCCGCTTGATAATGTGCGTTTCCGGCAAGCCATAGCGTATGCCATTGACCGGGAGAAGATAATCAGGGAGCTACTGCTCGGACAAGCGAGGATAGCGTACTCAATTCTGCCGGCAGAGTCCTGGGCCTACGTGCCTGGTCAGGAATACAATTATGACCCCGAGCGAGCAAAAAAGCTGCTGGATGAAGCAGGTTTTCGCGACCCGGACGGTGATGGTCCTCAGATGCGTTTGCCAAAGCCTATCGTCTTCAAGCTGTCCGGCGGCGCAGCAACGCGCCAGTATGCAGGAGTAATTCAAGACCAGTTGAAACAGGTCGGCATTCCCGTAGAGATGGAAACGCTGGAAGCCGTAACGCTGACAGACCAGCAAATCAAGGGAGAGTATCAAATGATAACGAGGACGTCTGTCGGCGGAAATCACGACCCGATCTTTTTGCGGGATTTGTTCGCTACGTCGGGTATTCCAAGACCAGACCGGATGGGCTTCAACCGCACCAGATATAGCAATCCCGAGCTCGACGCGATTTTGGAAGAAGCCGTCAATACTCCCGACCGCGAAAAGGCGAAGCGGCTTTATGCGCATGCCCAGGAGATTATTAGCCGCGATGTCCCGATGCCGCCTCTTTGGTATTCCAGCATCATGGTCGTTGCGCGTCGCAATGTCACCAACATTAGGATAAAAGCGGACGGCGACTGGATCTTTGCGCGGGACCTGGTCGTGCAGCCGTGACCATCGAACAATCTCGCAAAAACTTGCCTTCACATCAAGGGCTGGATAACTTCCGCGGGAGACCCATCCTCGTTAGTATTCGCGCTGCCTCCGTCTCGGAAGCCAAACGCGGCGTGCTGTAGTTCTCAATAATTACTGGAAGGCACTCTATCTGCTCTATACGAGTGTTGAACTTTACTCGTTCCTGACCGTTGGGTGCAGAAACAGAAAGGTTGATCCTCTTTTCGCCGCGCAAGGTGATCTTCAGGACCAGTCCTTCATTGGCTATCGGGTCATGCATATCGAAGATGAAATTACCCAGCGAATAAAAGATATATTTACCGGAGTACGTTTCGAGATTCTGAATCCAGTGCGGATGAGCACCAATCACAAGATCCGCTCCATAATCGATAGCCGCGTGAGCAAAATCAATTTGACCTTTATCAAGAGCACGCCGCGGGTCAGGTTTTGCAACGAATTCCGTTCCGGCATGCATCGTTACAATTATAAAATCGGCCTGGGACTTCAATTCAGCGATGGCTCTCTTGAGATTTTCTACATCTTCTATACGAGCGACGTAATCGTTGCGGGCGACTCCGCCGTCATTGACTGATGCGTAGGAAGCCCCGATGAATCCGAGCTTGAGATCGTTGACCGTAATAACCTTGGGTTGCCAGGCTTCTTCCAGATTATCTCCTGT
Source organism: Pyrinomonadaceae bacterium (assembly GCA_041499185.1). Taxonomy (GTDB): domain Bacteria; phylum Acidobacteriota; class Blastocatellia; order Pyrinomonadales; family Pyrinomonadaceae; genus JAOAPY01. The sequence goes on from JBGQJU010000084.1 coordinate 21,125, forward strand.
GCCTAGAAATGCAATCTCATGATCTTTTAGATATCTTCGAGTGTTTTGTAACCCCGCGACATTTTGGTCGAAGGCATGGTTGTTGGCCAGGTTCAGAACTTTGAAGTTGAACTGCGTAAGGCCGGCCATATCCCGCGTGTGAACATTAAAGATTAAGTCGTGCCCCTGTCTTTTGTCGTTGCCTGAAAACGGAGATTCCAGATTACCGAAATTAAAGTCCGTTGATTTGAGAACCGCTTCCAATTTTCTGAAAGGCAGTAGTGGATCGTTCGTCCGGTCCATCATCCGGGCCACGCCTCGCGAAAGCATGATATCGCCTACGGCAACAAACGTGACTTTAGTCTCTACGTCTTTTGGAGGTGCAATTGCGGGCCGCGATGCAGATTGACAACTTACACTTGAGATGACTGCTGCATTCAGCAACAGGAATCGGACGGTGAATGAAAATTCGTGGAGTCTCTTAAGAAATCTTTTCGGGAGCAAACTTAAGAGTCCGGCGACCGAGCCCAAGACGAAAAGAAAGATGGGCCAATCCATTCAAATCCTCCTCTACTGGGAGTGGGGCGCTGTCGCCGACTTAGTTGAAGGTTGAGGGTGTTCACCCAGGCGACTTGTTAGCATCAGGTTGGCATCCCGCCGCTTCTGATGATGCGCCGTTTCAGACCCGCTGGCATGGACCCATTCTAGTTGGCCCACCGCTCGAACGCCAGTCTTTCATTGGACATTGCCCGGAACCGGCAGGTGATGTGCTAGCATGGACGGGGTTCCCAATTCAATTCTGCGGATGATTTATTCGATCAAATGCTGGTCAAACGGCGTTCGTTATTACTAGCTTTTCTGTGCCTCTCACTGCTGTTGTTCTGTTGCCAAGGAAGCAATCGGTCTGGCAGCCATAAATTGCTGATCTACACACCGCACGGGCAGGATCTGCTGCGCGATTTCATTGCGCGCTACAAGCAGGTTCATCCAGAGGCAGACGTGCAGTCTTTGGACATGGGCTCGCAGGAAATACTCGCGCGCGTGCGCGCCGAGCGCAATCGTCCGCAAGCGGATCTTTGGTGGGGCGCGGCCCACACGACGTTTCAGACCGCAGCTGACGAAAATCTTCTCGCGCCTTATCGGCCGACCTGGGCCGATAAAGTTTCCTCCACTGCGCACGACGCACAAGACCGCTGGTACGGCACATACGAAACACCGGAAGTAATCGTTTACAACAGCGAGGCGGTGCGCGCGGAAGACGCGCCACGCGACTGGGACGACGTGCTCGATCCGAAGTGGCGCGATAAAGTTTTGATTCGTAATCCAAATCCGTCCGATTCGATGCGCGCGATCTTCGGCGCGATGATCTGGCGTTTTTACAAAGACACGGGGTCGCCCGACAAGGGTTACGATTGGTTGCGGAAACTGGACGGAAACGTCCATGAGTATACAGCCGACGGCACGCTGCTAATGCAAAAGATTGCGCGGCGCGAGGGCTTGATCAGTCTCTGGGACATGCCGGACGTGCGCTTGTTCAAAGAGCAGAAAGGGCTGCCGGTGGCTTACGTGATCCCCACCAGCGGCACGCCCGTAGTTATCGACGGCATCGCGATTTTGCATGGAGCGCCGCACGAAGAGGAAGCTCGGCAGTTCTATGACTTCGTTACCACAACCGAGAATCTGATACACGCGGCGCACACTTATTATCGCATTCCGGCTCGCACTGACGTGGATCGCCAACAGTTGCCCGCTTGGATGAACGAGCCCTTCACACGAATGCCGCTGGATTGGGATCTGCTGCGTAAACAAGGGAGTGACTGGCTGCGTTACTGGGACACGGAGATTCGCGGACGTAGTACTAAATGAATGCCCCGCAGACAGTCCAGTTTGCGGTACGGTGAGAACGAATGTCTCTTCTCTGAATCACGAACATCTCCAAGATTCACGCCACTGCCTTGCGCTGCACTCTTCTCACGCACATCATAATTGGCATCAGCAAGAGGCAGAGCGCGAGCCAGACTATGCACGCCGCCAGACTCGCCGCGAGCAATAGACGCATCAAAAGCGCTCGCAGAATTATCATCAACATTCAACTACCGACTACAATCAGCATTGCTCCGAGTCACACTGGAACCGAAGCGCAACTGATATTCAGAAGAGGTAAGAAACGAACACACCATGCCGTGATAGTTGTTCGGCTCGCGGTTGTTGAGTACGTCCAGCCAGAAGTCGTAGCCACCTTGATCCACATTGCGTTTGAAATAACCGAAGTACTGCATCAGCACAAAGGCTGGGTTGTATTGACTGGTCTGCTTGATTTCGCTGTAGCGCGGATCGTTCGGATCCGGAATGTTTTTGAAATCAGGAATCTCGATCACGTCGCGCAAGACGAGCGCGCGACTCCGGCCCGCGTTCATAGCGGCAATCTCCTGCTGTCGTTGCAGGTCGTACGTCGAACCAGTCAGACCAGCACTATCGAACAGTTTGTTGACAACTTCGGTATTGCTCAGCGTGACTGGATAAGCGGTGACAAAGGCAGGGCGCTGCACCCACTCATCGGCGAAGGCCTGTTTGTTCGCTTCGAGATTTGACCCACCGGTAAATTTGCTGCGGTCTGAGGTGAACTCAGCGTAGTTTGGCTGACGACCGAAGCTGGCTTTGTAGAAGCGATCGACGTAGTAGCCAGTGTCTTGAAACTCCTGCTCGATGAAGAAGGCAGCGCTCACGCCGATGCGGCGCTCATGAATGCATCGGGCATCCGACCCACACTGTGTGATCCGATCCGTCCAGTAAGCGAGCCCGCCCGCATCCGGCTCTCGGTTGAGAAAGTCAAGATACTGTTGGCGGACGAAGTACTGCGCCTCGTCGATTTGATTGGGAGTTGGATTGGTGCCAGGGTCATACAGCTCGACACTATTCAGGGTACCAAGGCCGCCGGAGACGTTTCCGCCCCCGACAAGGACCTTTCCGTTGCTTAGAAGAGTGGTTGTGTAAGCGACGCGGGCCGTATTGAGACCGGCCGCAATGCTCCACGTTCCTGTAGCCGGGTCATACAACTCGGCGCTGTTGCCATAGCCAATGACTAGGACTTTACCGCTAAGCAGGAGTATCGCTGTGTGGCCACCGCCGGCCAAGTTGAGATTGCCGGTGCTGGTCCAAGTCCCTGTGGCTGGGTCGTACAGTTCGGCGGTGTTTGAAGGGCAGCCGCCGAAGCAATCTATTTCCATGCCGCCCGCAAGCAGGACCTTACCGTCAGGCAGCAGCGTCGCGGTAGAATGATACGCGATTGGGTCGGGATTAACGGTGATGCTCCAAGTTCCTGTGGCCGGATCATACAGGTCCACGCGGTCACTCCCCACGACCAGGACTTTGCCGTTAGGCAGCAGCATAGCTGGACCACCGGCGGCTGGATCCAGGTTGCCTGTGTAGCTCCACGTTCCTGTGGAAGGGTCGTACAACTCCGCGCTGTTGGTAGTGTGGCCATCCGAGTCGACGATGCCCCCCACGACCAGGACCTTGCCGTTAGGCAGGAGCGTCGCTGTATGCCAACCCGCGCGTGGCGTGTTGAGATTGCCGGTAATGCTCCAGGTTCCGGTGGCTGGGTCGTACAGTTCAGCGCTGTTAAGGATATTCGGAGGACGACCGTCATAGCCACCTGCGACAAGGACCTTCCCATTGGGCAGCAATATCGCGATGTGTGCATAGCGACTCGTATTGAGGTTGCCCGTACTAGTCCATATCCCAGTTGATGAGTCGCATAGTTCCGCGCTATTAACAATGCCGCCGCCGGGGTTGTAATTGGAGCCCCCCGCGACCAGGACCTTGCCGTTTCGAAGCAGTGTCGCAGTGTGAACAGCGCGGGCGAAGTTGAGATTGCCCGTATAGCTCCAACTCGGAGCAACCGTCTGTGCAGAGGCCCGTCTCGCTGCACTCAGCACTACGGCAGCCACATTGATCAAACCGACGATTGCCAGAATCAGACCGACTATCTGTCGGTTGTGGTTTCTTTGGGTTTTCATATGAGCCTCCTCTGTGTAACAAAACGATGACTCTTGCTTTCCCAACCAGGAATCTTCCTTAGCCCGATTCATCGGGCTTGCCCGCAGGGTTACTAGACCAGCCGTTCTACGGCTGGGTAACGGGCCAGTGATTCAACGCCAGGGCGCAGAGAGCGTGCTTCTCTTCGTTCGCTTCAGCATTCGGCGAGACGGCTCAAGCCTCGCCGCTGCAAGCCCGTTGGAAACGGGCCGAAACATCTTGTTGTCCTGCCAACCCAGCCGTCGAACGGCTGGTCTAGTAACCCTCCGGGAAAGCCGCATGAATGCGGCTGAACATCATTGACTGCAGTCGGCATTGCTCCGTGTCACCACTGAGCCGAAGCGCAACTGATACTCTCGCGATGTGATAAACGCACAGACCATCGCGTGGTAGTTGTTCGGCTCGCGGTTGTTCACAACGTCCAGCCAAAAGTCGTAGCCGTCTCGATCCAGATCACGATGCAGGTAGCCGAAGTACTGCATCAACACAAAAG
>JBGQJU010000085.1:0-25622 GCA_041499185.1 Pyrinomonadaceae bacterium
CTTTTTTGTCAGCACATCCTTCAACATCCGATGTTCCAAAGACAACTCGGCATACATCTGTTTTAAACGCCGGTTTTCTTCCTCGAGTTCACGCAAGCGTCGAATGTCAGCCGCTTCCATGCCACCGTACTTTGTCTTCCACTTGTAATAAGTCGCATCGCTGATTTCGTGCTCGCGACAAACGTCTCTTACCGTCCGTCCGGCTTCGACTGCTTTCAAGATCGCAATGATCTGATGCTCACTGAATTTGCTCTTCTTCACTTGGGCCTCCTGGCGTCATACTCGCCCGGAAACCTCTACTTTTCAATGGTCCGGTTTTTAGGGAGGGTTACAATGGGGGTGTCTGGCTTTGAGTCAACGCTGTAGCGATAACCAACATTCTGGGTTCTGAATTCTAGATTCAGTGTCCAGCTTCTGGATTGGGGTGGAGTGCTGGAGCGATTCCCCGATAGTTCTTTACAGGGGGATAACTACCGATGACAAAAGAGAATAATCAGTTCCAGGGTGGAAAAACAGGCTATCGAGTGTCTCGCTGCCGCATCAAAACACGGCTATTTGCTCTCCCTTGTTCCCTAAGGGGTTAAACTTTTTGGTTGAATTGGAGAGGGGTTACAGGCTAAGATGCACGTGGACCGAGGGGGACGCTTGCTCCCGTAGGTTCCCACCTTTATTTAGTTGGCCCCAAAAGAGTGGCCCGACCTTACCATTCTTTCCGACATTCATGAGTAAGTCAGCAAAGAAAACACGAGCTTTTCATGCTCGGAACTTTCTTCCAAACTTTTAGGTATAGGTAAGGCAATGCTTGACAGATACAAGTACCGGGAGTGTAGAATGCCGTTTTCGTTAATCACGACGATTGACGCAAACCTTGTAGTGCATGCGAACAGGTTTGGGGAATCAGCCAATACAACGGATCAAACCCCAGCCGGCCGCGAGGGCCGCTTCGGGTACGCGCTTTGCCTTTCTAGAGTATCTTCGCCGCGAGGCGTTGGAACGTTAGGAGATGGGCGATGAGCACCACGGAGAATCGGAAGCGCGGCTTTTGGGGTCGGTACTCCACAGAAACGGAAGAGAGCATGGCGCGCGACAGTGCTGCCACAAAGGCAGCCACTATTTGGAAAACTGAGCCTTGCGGTTGCCGCCGCATCGTGATCGCTGAAGGCCAGAACTACACAGTAGAATTGGTGTGTATTCCGCGCGGCACAAGTCCTGAGCTACGCCCGCGAAATCTGGCGGATATCTTTTGTTTGGATCTTCATGAGTTCGGTCTCAGAGAGACCATAGCTTGGGTTCAGGCGGCCCAGGAGGCTGCAGCGCATCGAGACGAAGGTACTAGTATCTGCATCTCCGTGCTTGGCAACACCGATAAGTTGAACGCAGATGAAATGTGGCAGATCTCCCGGGAATTACTACCCGCCGGTGCGATGTTTCACCCTTGGCCGAGCGGCTGCGAATCCTTTGACGAGGCCTTCGTCGCCTTGGCGCAGGAGATTACAAAGTCGTATGGTCCAATGATCATGTATGATGGGGACTCAGTAGTGGAATGGAGCGCCTAATTACGCACCTTATGCAAGTGTAGCAGTCGCGAGTGCGACTTTCTTTCGGGACTTTAGGCACCGAGTCAATCATTGGCAGGCCGTTGTCAAAGATAGCGGCACTGCCTTTAGTTTCTCGTTTTTATGACTCCAAAGATCACGCGAGAGGAACTCCCGTGGACCCTGTCCTCCTCACCTACCAAATAGATTCTGATTCTCGACTCTACGATCTCAGTTCCGATCTAGAACCGATGAGCGTTCGTGATCAGATGTTTCGGGGTTACATCCTGATCAAGCGACTTCTGGCTCAGGGGATTATTCAGGAGAACCAGGAAATCCCCATCCTCATAGTGGGAGCAGGCGTCGCTGGTGCAATGGCTGCGATGGTTGCCGTCGGACACCGGGTGCCAGTTGTTCTATCGGAGGAAAGCGAGCCGCTGACCAGACTCGCCAGCTGTTACACACGATATGTTTGCCCAACTCAGTACGACTGGCCCGCTCCGCACTGGGCCATCAGTCGATATCCCTGGAGCGGCCAACCAATGCCGCTTGAATGGTCTATTAATTCGGCGAGCATTGTCGCGCTCGAGTGGCAGAGCAAACTTAGAAATGCAAGCTCACTTAATCCAAAACTTCTTCGCATAGAATCTAGACGGAGGTTTATCAAGCATGATGTGGATCGCGCGCGTTCGATTGTGAACGCGTATTTCGATCCGCCACTGCCGCGGGAACCCCTCGAATGTTCTTTGGCGATCGCTTGTGCTGGATTCGGCAGCGAGAGGTGCAGTCTTTCAAAAGACCAGCCGACGTACAGGGGTTACGCATTTTGGGATGCTGACGAGTACGGAAAACCAAATCTTGGAATCCTTGGACGAACTCCAAACGTTCTAATATCAGGCGGTGGAGATGGTGCTCTGCAGGACTTTCTGCGAATCGTTACGAACGGGCGACCTGCTAGCTCAATCTACAAATCATTGCCTGAGGAATACAAGGAATCGATCGAGCAGGAGGTACGTATTGTGGAAGATCACGCCCAGCGAGCCGCCGTCTGGGCCAGGCAAGGCCTACTCGATCACCCAATCAATCAAAGACTTCAGCGGGACTACCAGGCAATAATAGACAACCTGCTTGCAGTCGGATGGAAGAAGATTGCTAAATCACTTGACCCTATAGTTGGAAGCTTGACTGCAAGGCTGCGCATAAAGCTGGTTCACCCTTGTGATCACTTTTCAAGTTGTTACGCTCTTAACCGCTTTCTGGTCTTGCTACTTGAGGCTTATCTCTCTCGTAGGTTGGAACTACGAGTGATTCGTCCAGAGACTAAGGTCGTGGACATTGAGGGCGCGCCAGGCCATCAGTGCCTAGATAATCCCAGCTTGTGTCACGGTAGACAACATGTCATTACCATCGCCGACGCTGATTGTAATACTTTCCCTACTGCAGGTCAGTTCGCCTACCAGCGGACGTTTCTTGACGACGGACCATTTGATGTAGTCATTGTCCGACACGGTATCAAATCGAACAACCCGCCGCTGGGCAAGTCAGCGGCAGCTCCGCGGCGTCAGTTAATACCTTACGATTATCCTTGGTAGAGCAGTCCTGTTCTGCAATCCCTTGGGGCTCATTTGCTGTGTACGCGCGGCAGATTCAAGGACTCGCCCAGATTGTCCCTAACTAGAACGCCAATACACAATCAGATACGGACACTAGCAAGACGGCACGCAGAAAAACTAAAGGTATCTTCTCCTCGGGCGAAGGATACAATCAGTAAAGACTGGGGCAAACGTTCGTTATTCGGCCGGGTGGGGTTTGCGTCGATCGGAAAGAATCTTGCCCGCGAAGAGCGCGGAAACCCAGGCAACGAGTGAAGACGAAGCGAGCGACCAGCCAATGCTGCTGACGGCTGGATCGATGTAAGGACCGACCAGCGCTACGAGGATGCTGGCGTTCGCCACACGTCCCGCCAGCCGTCGAACTCGAACGGTATTTTGCAACCAACTAATGCGTCGCAGTTCCGTAGCCAGGTAATCCTCGTCATCGTTGAGACGAGCGTAGTAATCGCCTTCGCGTCGCGCGTAAACAGCCAGCGCTTTGTCCGGGGCAACGTGCGCCGCGTCACCGTAGTGGTGAATGACGTGGGCCAACTTGCCGTTGCGAAGCGCGAGGTCGGCAAGTTCCAGCCAGGCGCGAAAGTTTCGCGGATTCAAGTCAACTGCGCGATGGAGCAGTCGCTCGGCCAGACTAACGTCTCCGCATTCAACCAGACTCTCGCCAACCAACATTAGCAAGGTGGCGTCTTGTCCCGCTCGCGAGGCTGACAGGCGAAGCGCGGCGCGGGCGCGCAAGAGCAAACGCGCGTCACCCATGGCACTCGCTTGCGAACGAAGCAGGCGCGCAAATTCATAGAGCAACCAGCCGTCGCGTGACAGCACAATCAGCGCGCGCCGAAACGCTTCGCGCGACTCTCGCAACCGGCCGGCAACTCTCAGCTCGTTTGCCAGGCGTCGCAACAGTCGCGCGCGCTCAAGGTCGTCCTCGGTCGCAGATTCCGAGTCCGCGGAGCGACGATTGCGCAGCCGCTCTTTCAAATCAGAGGCGGCATTGTCGAGCACGTCCGTCGATGCCAGCCGCAGAGATTTTGCGTCACGGGCGAGCGAGCCGGGCTCGCACAGATAGTCGCGCAGCTCTCGCGTCCGCGCATCAATCTTCGCCTCATGAATCAAGGGAAAAAGCTGCCGCACCATCGTGCGATAGCTCTTGCCGCCAGAAGCAATGACGAAGCTAATCCCCTTGCCAAGAATTTGGCTGCGATACCGATACCGAACGCTGCCGCCTCGTCTAAGCGTGCGCACTGCGCGCGTATCCACCTTCTCAAAATCCGCGACGCTGAGCCGCTGCCTTCTCGCTGAAATGAGTTGAAGGATAAATGGAAGCGGGCCCCTCCGCGACAATGACTGGCCATCAAACACGATGCGATCCGTAAAGGCCAGCGCCGGTATCAACAACCACGCCACGGCGAGCGCCAGCAACGCCCATAGATCTCTTTGCGCACGCAAGAGCAAAACCGAAGCAAAGGTTAAGACGCTCGCAGCAGCCAAATAACCTCCCGGCGACACGCGCACGCTGGCCAGCCATCTGAGCCTGGCCTTCTCGCGGTGCTTCACCGCATCAGCCAGCAGCTTCAGTGCTTCAACTTTTTTGCTATCGTCCATTGTTAGTTGCTGCGTTACGCGGACATTCCACCGGAACCTCGAGCGAGAAGTTTCCACGCAACCTTCCTGGCTCAGTGTAACGTAAGTCCGCGAATTGCACGAGCGTTTGGGTGACGCAATCAGCAGCAGCGACGCGCTCCACCGGGAAGCGCGCAAACTCGAGGAATATCCGGGCCCGCCGGTCTTGCGAAGCCAGCGCAATCAACTTCGCGCTGGCCGCATCGGGTTTTTCGAATCGCACCACTCTGGGAGCATCGTTTGCGCCACCAAGCAGATAAAGATCGAACCGATACACAGCGCGGTCCGTCTCTGCCACGGATTGCCAACGGGCGGGATTAGCGAGGGTGGGCATGGCCACCAACCTAATGACCTGCTCTCCGTCGTTCGTAGCAGAGATCATGACCGCGCTCGCCCGGGTCAGTGCTCGCGCGTGCAAGAAAGCCAAGCCTCCCCAGTACACAACGAGCAAGGCAAATGCAGCCAGGGCGATCTTGCTGCCCCATCGAGGGCCAAGTCTGATCCGGTGAGAAATTACCAGCACCGCAAGGGCCGCAACCCAGAGCGTCACGACAACCTGCGGATGAGCCAGTGCGCCGCGCATTAGTCCGGCATAGACAAAAATGAAAGTAAGGATCGCTGCGAACAATGACCAGAGCACCAGTTGCCATTTTGACTCTGAAGTCAGCAGGAATGCGGCGGCGCCAAACAATAACCACAAGAATGGATCGACTATGAACACCAAGTCGCCGTAGAACCATTTTCCGCTCCACGGAAGCAACAGCCGGACGCCATAATTGTTAGTCCAATCCATCAGCGGGTGAGTAGCGCTCGCAATCAACGATACCAGCAGAAGTCTAAGCACACGTACGCGTTGTGGTCGTGCCAGGATTCGCGCGATCAGCAAGTCAGCAAGCCAAAAAACCGAAGGGATAATAAGCGCCAACCCCAACGTGCCGACAATCGAATGTGTTAGGCCGCGATGATAGTGCAAGACCGACCAGCGGTCGCCGAAGAGTCCCGAGAGGACATCGAGATCGGGCGCATTGGCAGAGAGAATGCAGACCGCAGTTGCTGAGGGTGATAGCCTTTCAAGTCCCGCCTTTGCCGCCGCCAGCCCGACCAGCGAGTGTGCAAGGTTATCCATCGAGACATTTTCGATTGCCGATTGCCAATTGCCGATTTCCGTCGTCTAGTCGCTACCAGGTTCAAAATCGGCATTCAGAATCAAGCGATAGGAATCGGCAATGTCAGAATGCCAGGTTGGCGGGCGCTTCAGGCGTCAGTTGTGCGTATCGCGCGGGATCCAGTTTCTGAAGTTCCTGAGCGGCATCGCGGGCGGCCTGTGACTGCGCCGCCGGGTTACCTTCCGTGTCCTTCGCTTTGCGCGCCGCATCCGCAATATTGAAGAGCAGTTCTACCGCTTCCTTTTTCTTACCTTGCTTCTCGTAGACCATCGCGAGACGAAGATTGGCCGACTCCGGGGTTACCACGGCGCTGTTCTGCTTGCTAAGCTCACCATAAAGCGCCGCTGCCTCGTCATACTTTCCATCAGCCTCTTTTGCCTGCGCCAGTGCAAACTTCGACAGTGTTGCCACTTCAGTATTACTGCTCCTGGTCAGCTCGGTTAGCTCGCTGATACCTTTATTCCGATCAATGTAGAGGAGGTTAGCCGCAATGAAATAGCGCGCTTCTGTGCGATAAGGCTCACCATACTTGGCGGCGACTTTCTGAAACTCGTCGATCGCTTTCTGGGCTCGCTCTTGCTCAGTGGCAAAGCTCGGGGCCGTGGAACCGGCCGCGGGCGTCGCCGATACGGGGGTCGAGGCGATCGTGATTGCCCGACCCAGCGCGTGACGAGCTTCGTCAGCCCGGCGATTGCTCCAACTGATGAAGAACCAGATGACGGCTGCGGCAATAATGACGCCCGCGATGCTATATAGAATCGAGCGGCCCTTCCCTTCCAGCCGGTCACCTACGCGGTCAATGACCTTCATTGCCGTGTCGCGAAACTTGTCCTGTTTAAGTTCGCGCGCGCGCTTCTTCTTGTACTTGGCCACTTATTTCCTTTTCGTTTCTTTCTCGCAAGTCCTCATAGTGAACTGCGTTCTTTTAGGTGTATGATAAGCGAAACACTCACTCTAATGGTCGCCGCGAAAACTTGTCAAGCAAGTGAGTTGGCCGTTGGCCGAGCGGCTTGCCCAGAGAGCGCGGTTTCGCTTGAGGCGTGCGCGAGAAGCATGTAATTGAGTATGCGCCTTTCTTCTTTGGAACAAATGGAAAGCAAGCGGTGTCTAAAGGGCGGACTGTCCGGGAAAAGGCAGAGGCTCGTTGCTACTGCGCTTCCCGCCCCAGGGGGTAACCAGTGAGCTACGGAGAGCCGATCGCCCTCCGCGGGCAAATGGATCTGGAGCAGGTTGCATCCGCGGCCCCGGTTGAGTCACGTCCCGCGGCAGAGACGCAGTTCATTGAAAGATTGAAACAAGGCGAAGCGGCGGCTTTTGAGCTGCTGGTAGCCGAGCGATCGGGTGAAATATACGGTCTGCTTTATCGCTTGACTGAAAACGCCGAAGAGGCTCGCGATTTAACGCAGGAGACGTTCTTGCGCGCGTTTCAGAGCATCGGACGCTTCCGCGGCGAGGCTGATTTGCGCACCTGGATCTACCGGATCGCTATTAACCAGGCGCGCAATCGCTGGCGCTGGTGGCGCCGCCGTCGTCGTGATGCCACTGTGTCGCTGGATTCGCCCGATGGGGTTTATGGCCAACCGCTACACGCAACTTTGCGAGCAGAGCGAACCAGCAGCCCCGAGCAAGAGACGCTGGATCACGAACGCGAACGAGTGCTCAGAACGGCTTTGCAGAATCTTGGTCGCGCCTATCGGGAGACAGTGGTCCTTCGAGACATTGAAGGATTCAGTTATGAAGAGATTGCGGCGACGCTGGAGATTAGCATTGGTACTGTGAAGTCGAGATTATCGCGCGGCCGAGAAGAGTTGCGCCGCAAGTTGGAAGGATCTTTGTAAACGCATTTTCGATTGCCAATTGCCAATTGCCGATTTGTAAGAACTCGCAGGCGCAGTGGATGGGTTTCAATCGGCGATCGGAAATCGAAAATCGAAAATGATTTGAATGGCTGACCCGCCCCGGCTCACAACAACTCGGTGCCAAATGGGTCGAAGTGAACGGTAGAGTGCGAGGCAGGAAGAGCCAGCCGGAAGAGCGAATTTGAAAACGTGGCCAGCAACACCCGTTGACACAGTCGCTCGAGAAGCCGGTTCGGCCAGCCCTGAACTTTATCGGCGTTGCTTCCTTGCAGAAAGAGGGAGCAGCCGGGGTCGGTCAGCCATCCGAAACATTGCCGATTGTCAATTGCCGATTTCCGATTGGCGTGCTGACCAGACCGTTAGGTAGATCGGTAGTCGCAAATCGGCAATTGGAAATTGGAAATGCCTTATGTTGTGCGAAGAAACAAAACCGCTTTTTTCATTGTACGTTGACGATGCGCTATCTCTGCCGGAGCGCGTGACAGTTGACGAGCATCTTCGTAGTTGCCCCGTCTGCCGCGCCGCTTTGGCGGAGCTGCGTTCGATCAGGCAAAGCTTGCGCGCGCTATCTCGCCCATTGCCGCCAGCGAATCTTGCGTCTGCGATCACTGAGGCGCTGGAGATTGAAGCCGGGGCCCTTCGGATCCAGCCAGAGCTTTCCTTTGGTGTGCGCGTCGTTCAGTGGCTCGAGCCAAAGCTAATGCCGTACACTGTGGGTTCTTTTGCTTCGATCATTCTGTTCATCGCAATGTTTGCCGGCCTTCGCCCACACTTCGTCGCACTGCACGAAGCGGCCAGGCAACTCGATGCTGCCTACCTTGTGACGCCGAGGTCCCGCTACGATATCAACGAACCAGTTACGCCCGCAGACTACGCGGCGCTACGCGCGCCGTTTACCGAGCAATCACCCAGCCTGAACCCGGGCGGCGCATTGGCTGCATTAACACGATCGAATGCTCATCCCAATCAGCCGAACGCAGAGGCTGACGATATGGTCGTCGTGGCCGATGTGTTCAGCAACGGCAGCGCTTCTCTGGCGGAAGTCGTCCAGGCGCCACGCGATCGCCGGATGCTCGACGACTTTGAAAGCGCGCTGCGACGGGATGCTGCTTTTGTGCCCGCATCATTAGATCGCCGGCCCGATACGATGCGAGTCGTCTTCACCGTGCAAAAGGTCGACGTGCGCGATCGTAATTTCTAAGAGTGCAAAGACGAGAGTCCGATAAACTTTGGCTTGTTGCTCACTACGAGGCAGAAGCCCGACCGTTGGGGAGGGCTTGTCATCTGGCTTAGGAGCCCTTGCTTACGCGCGGGCTTCGTCACCTGGCTTAGGAGCCCTTGCTTACGCGCGGGCTTCGGCCTTATTTAGGGAATTAACTCGCCAGACGGATTGCCGTCATTCCGATCACTCGATAACGCTTCCGCAAGCTCTCCAACCCACTGGTCCATTCATGACTAGTCGTTCACGAGCGGTTACCTCCTCGACAGCGCAAACAAAACTATTGTTCGTGTCCGGCAGAATCCGCGTTGCGCTGTGGGCCACAGCTCATGACCCGCTTGACGCACTGCATGGCGCATGCTAGGTTTCCGACTTCGCTTTTCTGTTCGATTCTTTACTGATTGATCTCGCGAGTTCGGGGAACGCGTGTGAGTGCGCCTGCTCTCGATCTAAAACAAACCCCACTGAATGCTGCGCATCGCCGCATGGGCGCGCGCATGGTAGATTTCGGTGGCTGGGACATGCCGGTGCAATATCCTGCCGGCACGCTCGAAGAGCACCTGCGTACGCGCACGCATGCAGGATTGTTTGATGTTTCGCACATGGGCGAGATCGAAGTCCGCGGCCCGGAGGCGATCGCGTTTGTCAATCGTCTCGTTTCGAACGACGCTGCGAAGCTGATCGATGGGCAAGCACAATACTCAGCATTGACGACGCCTGACGGAACAGTTAGCGACGATCTCCTCGTCTACCGCTGCGCTGAGGACCATCTGCTGCTGGTTGTGAATGCAGGAACTACTGAGAAGGACTGGAATTGGATCACTTCTCATCACCAGAACGAATCGGTTGAGTTGCAAAACAAAAGCGCCGGCTACTGTCAGTTGGCTTTGCAGGGTCCGTTGGCGATGCGCATTTTGCAGACTTTGACTGATCTCCCGCTCGACGAGATCAAGTACTACCACTTTCGCGAAGGCACGGTTGATGGCGTACCCGCAATAGTCTCGCGCACCGGCTACACGGGCGAGGATGGCTTTGAAGTTTATGCCGCGTCCGACAGCGCTGAGCAGTTATGGAATAAGATTCTCGAGGCCGGGAACTTTGGCGCGTCCACGGGCGTTCTCCCTTGCGGTTTGGCGGCGCGAAACACACTGAGAATGGAAGCAGGGATGGCTCTTTATGACCATGAGATCGACGAGACGACGACATTGCTTGAGGCAAATCTTGGCTGGATCTGTAAACTCAACAAAGGCGATTTTATCGGCCGCGATCCGTTAGCCCGGCAAAAGGAAGAAGGAGTAAAACGGCGGCTGATTGGATTTGAGATGACTGAGCGTGGTATCGCACGTGACGGCCAGGAAGTCCTGATAAACGGCGCGAGTGTTGGTTGTGTTACTTCGGGCAGCCCCGCGCCGTACTTGAAAAAGAACATCGGCTTCGCGTACGTTCCCGTCGAGTTTGCAAACGAAGGCCAGGCAATTCAGATCGACGTGCGTGGACGTGCAGTTGCCGCAAAGATCGTAAGGACGCCGTTCTATAAACGCGAACGTTAGGACTGCAATCTAAAATCATCTTGGAGGAAGCATGGCGAACGTTCCAGAGGATCTGCATTACAGCAAAGACCACGAATGGGTCAGAGTCGATGGCGATATCGCGACCATAGGAATCACCGATTATGCTCAGAACTCGCTTGGCGATGTCGTCTATGTTGAATTGCCAAAGCCGGGAGACGAGTTTGCGGCGCATGAATCGTTCGGCTCGGTCGAATCGGTGAAGGCCGTATCGGAACTCTTCACGCCCGTCTCGGGTAAGGTAGTTGAATCCAACCCAACACTGCAAGACGAGCCAGAGAAAGTGAACGAGGACCCGTACGGCGACGCCTGGATGATTCGCGTCAAGATGTCGAAACCGGGCGAGGTCGACAGCTTGTTGACGCCGGCAGAGTACGAAGATTTCACGAAAGAGACCGAGTAAACTTTGCGTTACATTCCCAACTCGCCCGAAGAGCGGGCCGAGATGCTGCGACAGATCGGCCTCAGCTCGCCTGAAGAACTATTCCAATCAATTCCGGAAGACTTACGTTTACGCGGGCGTCTGAACACACCGGCTGCTCTTTCCGAAATCGAATTGCTCTCCGGCTTCGAGCAGATGGCCGGCCGCAACGCCGCGGCATACCGATCGAGTTTCCTCGGCGGCGGCGCTTACTCGCATTACGTGCCCACGATCGTCGATCACATCATCTCGCGGTCGGAATTCTTTACCGCTTACACGCCTTATCAACCAGAGATCTCCCAGGGCACGCTGCAAACAATCTTTGAATTTCAGACTCTCGTCTGTCAGTTAACGGGAATGGAAGTCGCGAATGCGTCGATGTACGACGGCTCGACCGCTCTTGCCGAGGCCGCGCTGATGGCGGAAAGAGTAACGAAGCGATCGAAAGTGATTGCCTGCGGCGCCGTGCACCCGGAGTATCTCGAAGTCGTCAACACCTATGTGCAGCACGCGGGTATTGATCTGCGGCAAGTTCCTTTTGATTCGCGAACTGGCCAGACGTCGGCAGCGGTCGACGACGTGCTTGATGACCAGACTGCGGCGCTGGTCGTGCAATCACCAAACTTTTTCGGGTGCATCGAAGACGTTGCCGCTCTGGCTGAGAAAGCACACGCCGCCGGCGCGCTTTTGATCGTTGCGATTACTGAGTCCATCTCACTCGGACTGTTGCGATCGCCTGGTTCATCCGGCGCGGACATCGTTGTTGCCGAAGGACAATCGTTTGGCGTCCCTCTTTCTTTTGGCGGTCCGTACCTGGGGTTATTTGCCACGCGCGAGAAGTATGCGCGCCAAATTCCCGGTCGTCTGGTTGGCGAAGCTTATGACAAGGCAGGTCGCCGTGGTTTTGTACTGACACTGGCGACACGCGAGCAACACATCAGACGCGAGAAAGCGACGTCTAACATTTGCACCAACGAAGGACTGATCGCGCTGGCGGCAACTGTATATCTCGAAACGATGGGCCGGCGTGGAATTCAGGAGGTGGCGGCCCAGTGCGCTCAAAAAACTGCCTACGCCGCGCGGCGGATCGGCGAGCTGGTAGGGTTTTCGCTTCCCTTCACCGCGCCGCGCTTCAACGAGTTCGTCGTGCGCGCGCCGATCGATGCGAAGGAACTACTCTCGCGTCTGGCTAAAGAAAATAACATCAACGGCGGGTTAGCCCTGTCGCGGTATTTCAGTGATCGGCCGAACGATGTTCTCGTGTGTGTGACAGAAACGAATTCACGCGCTGAAATCGATGCGCTGGTTGATAGTCTGGCAGTAAGTTCTAACCGCAAAGACACGAAGACACAAAGCTGAGCTGTCAATCGTCTTCGTGGCTTTGTGTCTTCGTGGTTATCTGTTTATGAAGTCCGAGATCACAAAAGTCATTAACCACATCAGCCACAACGAGTCTTTAATCTTCGAGCGCTCGCAGTCCGGCCGAGTTGGTTATCGTCTGCCACCACTGGATGTCGAAGAAACGGATATCGATCAAATTGTCCCAAGGGAATTTCAGCGCGAAGACGATCTTGAAGATATGCCCGAGGTCAGCGAAGTCGACGTCATTCGCCACTTCATTCGCATGTCTACATGGAACTATTCCATCGATCTTGGCATGTATCCGCTGGGTTCGTGCACGATGAAATACAATTCGCGCTTGAACGAGCAGGTCGCGCGCATCGCGGGCTTTGCTAATCTTCATCCGCTCGCCGAAGAACGGGATGCGCAAGGGGCATTGCAGGTCATCTACGAGCTGCAACAGCATCTCGCCGAAATAACCGGACTTCCCGGCATCTCGCTGCAACCCGCCGCCGGCGCGCACGGCGAGATGACTGGCGTGATGATCATTCGCGCCTATATTGACGCGCGCGATGGCGCGGACGCGTCCGCCAAGCGGCGCACCATGCTCATTCCCGATTCCGCGCACGGCACGAATCCGGCGTCGGCGCATCTCTCCGGTTTCTCCGTCAAAACAATCAGATCAACTCCCGAAGGTCTCACTGATCTGGATCACCTGCGCGAGCTTTGCGCTCATGGTGAGGTCGCGGGTCTGATGCTGACTAACCCAAACACGCTTGGACTCTTTGAAAGAAACATTAGCGAGATCTGCCGGATTGTTCACGATGCCGGTGGCCTGGTCTACATGGACGGCGCAAACATGAACGCGCTGGTTGGCGTCGCTCGGCCGGGTGATATGGGCGTGGACATCATTCACTTGAATCTGCACAAGACGTTTTCGACGCCCCATGGCGGTGGAGGCCCGGGTTGTGGTCCTTGCTGCTGCACGAAGCAGCTTGAACCATTCTTGCCAGTGCCGCGAATTGTCAGAACCCGGAGCGGACCGGGGTCCCCGAGCGGGCAGCCCGCTTGGGGTGGTGGATGCGACGGGCTTGACGTTGGTGGAGGAGCCCTGGATTCTTTCAATCTCGACTTCGACTACCCGCAATCAATCGGTCGCGTGAAAGCCTTCCTTGGCAACTACGGCATGATGCTGCGCGCGCTGGCTTACATTCAGACCCACGGCTACGACGGCCTGCGTGAAGCGACCGAAGCCGCGGTGCTGAACGCGCGCTACATCGCCCACGGCCTCACCAGCGATTACGACAAGCCTTTCGCTTCCCCACCAATGCACGAAGTCGTCTTCACCGACAAACGCCAATCACGCAAAGGCGTTCACACACTCGACATTGCCAAGCGATTAATTGACTACGGCTTTCACCCAATGACGATCTACTTTCCCCTGATCGTCTCAGGGGCGATGCTGATTGAACCCACCGAATCCGTCGGGCATCAGGAGTTGGATCAGTTTATCGACGCGATGCGCTCAATCGCGCGCGAGGCTGTCGACAATCCTGAACTGGTGCTGAATGCACCACACTCGACACGCATCGGCCGGCTCGACGAAGCCGCCGCCGCGCGCAAGCCTGTGCTTCGCTGGAAGCCGAAGCAAGCGACGAGCACTGCGTGAATGGTCCTGAACGGCTGTTCATGGTGCTATACTGACCATGAAATGAAAGCCTTGGATTCCAGTGACGATCCCTTCCTGAATCCACCACCGGGTTCGGCGGCAGAACGCGCTGTAGAGTTCGGCATCGATCTGACGCTGACGCTCGATAACCTGCGTCTCACGCCGGAAGAGAGAATCCGCAAACTCGACGAGCACCTGGCCGGCATCGCAAGTTTGAAAGCGAACGCGAAGTTTCTCGGCAAATATGAGGAGTGGCGTGCCAGATCTGAATGAGGGATTAACGCACCTTATTGAAAAGCAGGTCCGTCTTCTTGGCAGGTTCAACGTGGAATGCGTAATCGTCGGCGGAGTTGCGGCGACGCTTCACGGATCAGAGATTCCGACGACGGACTTGGATGTTTGTCACGCGAGAAACCAACCGAATTTGGAAAGATTAGCGAAGGCGCTTCAGTCAGTTCATGCTCGTCTACGAAACGCTCCCGAAGCCATACCCTTTATTCTGGATGCCGAGACACTGCGGCGGGGCTTGAATTTCACTTTCACCACTGACATTGGAAGCCTGGATTTATTGGGTGAAGTTCGCGGAGTCGGCTATTACGACGACGTGCTTCCGGGGGCTGTGATGTATGAGTTGTTCGGGTATCTGTTCGCCGTCATTGAAATAGATAAGTTGATCGTTGCGAAGCGCACGGCCGGTCGCGCCAAGGATTTGATTGCGCTGCCTGAGCTTGAGGCGATTCGGGAACGTCAGACGAATCTGAAATCCGAACAGGAATAAGAGACTGTTGGCTATCCTGAACTGATTTGAATGCGCCACACTCAACACGCATCGGCCGCCTCGACGAAGCCGCCGCCGCCCGCAAGCCTGTGCTGTGTTGGAAAGCAAAGACGAAAGCAGATGCGGCATGATATGTAAATCGGGCAGGGGATTATTTGAAATCGCTTATCAGGGCCACATCCCTAGTTACAGGCCTCGGGAAGTGGGAAGCGAATTAAATGTCGGAAGCGCCGATCGACCGGATTCTCCAGCAGCTTCGCTTGCGCGAGCCGGAAGAGGCGTGGACCGAATTCCTGCAAGAGTATTCCGCTCTGGTCTTCTCGGTTGTTCGCCACCTTGAACGAGACATCGATCGAGCCTCGGACTGCTTTCAATTTGTCTGCGCAAGGTTAAGCGACGACAGCTTTCGGCGATTGCGCCGCTTCAAACCACAAGGTCCGGCGAGCTTCTCGACCTGGCTGCGAGCCGTAGTGCGCAACTTATGCCTGGACTGGCGCCGCAAAGAGTTCGGCAGGCGCCGCGTGTTCCGGTCCATCGCGCGCCTTTCCTCGTTTGATCAGGAAGTGTTTCGCTGTGTATATGAACACGGCGACTCGATCGACGACACGTACGTCCTGCTTCAATCAAGATTCTCCGATGTAACGCCAGAGCGACTCGCTAAAAGCAGGGAGCGAATCGAGCAGGAGTTGACGGCCAAGCAGCGATGGCTCCTGGGCGCGCGCATCGCGCAGTAAAGTTTGAGGTGAAATGAACGTCATTGGACAAGGGCGCAGACACGTGACCGGTTCCCCCTGAAGTGCGTTAGCTGTTTGCGAAAACCCGGTTCAGTCTTTGAGGTCCAGGGCATACTGAAGCGCGTGGTTCAACTGTTTAAGTTTGTCCGCTGATAATGCGCCAACGAAGTGGGTCAGTTTCCTCTTGAACATCAAAGTCAAAAAGTCGCACCTGACGGCGCTATCTCGCGGCAGACCGTCCTCGGTAGTTAGCACGACCTCGCTACGAAGGCCTAGTATCTCGCTGTAAACGGGCGCACAAATCACTGTGGAGATATCATCATTTTCCGCTACAAAATCCCGCGAGACAATAACGTAGAAGCCGGGCTTATGTCCGCGCTCAGCCACTCTCTCCTTGGTACGGTAAATCTCCCCACGCCTCACGGTTTCGCCTGCTCCTTGATTAGGGCCGCAGCCTGACGATTCAAGCGCGCTCCATGACGACGAAAGATTTCGCGCTCTCGCTCTTCTTCGGTCGCGCGTTCCAGGCGAGCTACGAATTGCTGGATTGCATGCCTAATGACCTCGGACCGGCTCTTCCAAGGGACAGAGTTACTGGCCATAAGGCGATCAATGCGCTTGAGCGTTGGCTCGTCAATAGTCATAGCAATAGTTTTCATATTGCAGAAGCTATCAGCCGCGAGAAAGGTTGTCAATAGCAAGGCATGCGTCAAGGGCTGGCAATTCGGCTAGCCGGGCCGTGAGCGGTAATACAATGTCTTCGGTTGTGGACTCAGGCAACGCCAATCCGGATTACACGTTCCGCGACGATTCGACGCTCGGCGGTATAGGTCGTGGCCACATCTTCAACCTAAGCTAAGCCTCCCAGTCGGCGTTGTCAGCCAGGTTGGTTTCACTCACCCTCGTTTGCGCCGGAACTCTCAGGAGCGCCAGTCGCTCGACGACACAACCCTTCACAAGGTGTTCTTCTATAATTTCCGAGACATCCGAAGCTTGCACCTGCGCATACCAAACGCCGTCCGGATAAACCATTACCGCCGCGCCGATCGCGCAGAAGCCGACGGAGGCGCATTCAGTCAACACGACGCTGCCTCTTGGGTTTTTGCCTTTCGCCTCTTTACCGAATAGGATCCCGCGCCTTTTTAGCTCCACCTCAAAAGCCTCTTTCACTGCCGCGCTGTCCACCGCCGAGCAGGATTTTCCGGTGCAGACGAAGACATGATGACGAATCGGCGCAGACGCCACGGGCGCCAGCGCTTGAAGCTTTTCGCAGTCATTGATAAACGAAGTGCTTGCCATAGACGACACGAACCGGCAGGAGGCGGCCAGCCAGTTCGCTATGCTAGCACGAAGGCGCAGACACAACTAAAGCAAGACGGATGTCTCCGCCTTGTTTTGCTAGCCTTCAAAATACATTGTAGAATACGCCCATGAGGGCGACCGCTCAGATGACCGCGCAAACGGTCTGACGCGGGCGCCCGATTTCCTGTAACGCGGAAGTCTGGCAGGCGGTTTAGGCAAGCGCTCTATCTGGTTTATGGCAAGTGGTCTGGTTATCCACGTCTCCTCGGGTGAAGACAAGCACACCGAAGTACTAACTGACGAGCATATTCGCATCGGCAGAACTGAAGACTGCGATCTGCGACTGCGGGCTTCTGACTTGCCGCGTTCGGCGGAGAGCGCGGAAGCGGTACTTGAAATAGGACGCACGAACGGCTTTTATCGAGTCACGGATTTCGATCATACGATTGACATCACACATAACGGAGAACCACTCGAACCCGACACGGAGATCAAGGACGGCGACGAGGTTCGCTTTCATCCATCTGATCTATCGCTGCAGTTTTTTCCTATCCGCTCCCTGCCCGCAGTTATTCCCTCCGGTCCGCATGAAACCCACGTCGCGCCCTTTATCGAACAGGCCGCGATCGAATCAGCCGCAACCGCGCGGCGCGATGACGCCAAAGTTTTCCTGCGCGAGTTCACTCACGAGCTGGTCCGCGAGATTAACACCAGCACCAAATTAATTACGTTTGCCATCGCCGTCGCGCTGGTCGGCGGCATACTCTACATCGGTTTCGCCCTCTTCAAAGAGATCCAGACCAGTCGCCGCGTGGCCGACGCTCAGCGCACGCAACTGGCGCAAATGAAGGACCAGGTCGCCAGAACAAACCAGCAACTCACAGATATCACTCGCTCTAACAAAGAGATTCGCGACAGTCTGTCGCTGGCTGTGAAGTTGCGCAACGAGTATGGCGCAGGTGTTTGTCTGATTGCCGGATCATTCTACTACGTCGAGGCGGGCTCGGGTCGGCCATTGCGTGACCCGGAAGCACAAATGAACGAGAGCGGCGCGGCGGTGCAAAGCAGCGGCGAGCAGACGTCGCTGACGCCGGAAGGCAAAGGCGCAATCGCCGAATTCGAGTTTGTGGGCAGCGGTTTCTACGTAGGCCAGGGATACGTTGTCACGAACCGGCACATCGCGCAGCCGTGGCTGGCAGACGAGCGCGCGCAAAGTATGAGCAGCGCGGTTAGGGGTCAGCCGCGCTTGAAGAAGCTCACTGCCTATTTCCCTGATCATCCGCAGCCGTACGTGCTCAAATTTAAGCAGGCTGCGCCCCGCGACGATCTGTCCGTTTGCATGCTCGAGGTGAAGGATCTTCCGAACGACATCCCCGTGCTCCCACTGGAAAACGATTCAGGCGCAGTGGCAGTTGGCAACAGTGTCGTGATGATGGGCTATCCTTCAGGTCTGGATCGTTTGCTTGCTTTGCTTGACGACAGCGAGTCGCGCGGAATTCAGCAGCGCTACGGTTCCAACGAATCCCTGTTAGGACATCTTTCGGAGACCAAACGTATTCAACCGCTCACGACGCAGGGAAGCATCACCGATCTGCGTTTTGACGTGCGTCGCATTGCTTACGACGCCCGCACGGCGGAAGGCGGTTCGGGTGCACCCTTGTTTGGACCATCCGGCCGCGTCATCGGAGTCAACTTCGCAGTCTTCACGGAAAACCAGGCTTCCAACTTCGCCGTGCCCATTCGGTACGCGATCGCTCTGCTCGAGCGTTCCGGCTGGCAACTGCCCGCTGAAAAGGAAGGGCCAACCGAAGGTTCCGGCGCCGGCCAAAACCCGACTCACGCAAGCCCGCCTGCGCCTAAATAGATTCGCGGGCCTATCAACCAATCGGTACATCGGCTGAGCAGTAACTCTGCCGGTAGTCGAGTCCCGTGTCCTGCCGCGATTATGAATTTCACCTTTTCACTTCATGCCGGGTACAATCACCCGTTCAGCGATCGACCAGCATTATGGATAACCTCGTACTTTCAAACATCCTTCATCGACCCGCGCGGACTGCTGTCAGTGTTCTGGGCACTGGGGTGGGCGTGCTGCTAATCATCTTCACGGTGGGCCTGGCCCATGGCATGCTGCACGAGCACGGCAAACGCGATGCAAATATCAACGCCGAGATCATGGTGCGCGCCTCAGGGACAATCGGTCTCGGCGGCACAGAGGCCTTCGTTTTGCCCGTCGCGCACGCGCAAGAGATTGCCCGCATCGAAGGCGTTCGCGCCGCGGTGCCGATCGGCCAGGCGCTCGACAAGAGTGACGGTGGATTCGGCATGCGTTTTATCGACGGCATCTCTTTTGACGAGTACGCTGCCCTAACGGGAATCAGGATCAACGAGGGCTCGAAGCTTACGAGCGGAGATCAGGCGATTGTCGACCCCGTCTGGATCAAAGAGCGCCATGCGCGGATTGGTTCGACCGTGCAGATTTTTGAACGGCCTTTTACGGTAGTAGGAATCTACGAACCGCCGGGTGGCGCGCGCGTCAAGATTCCGCTGCCAACGATGCAGGAACACCTGGGCAGCGCAGACCATTGCTCGGCGATTTTCGTCGGGTGCGTCGATCCAGCCAAACAGGATGAGGTCGCCGCGCGAATCAAAGCACAGTTCCCGGATGATCAGTTGATCTTCACGCGTGATTTGCCGGAGCTTTACGCTTCAGGCGTACCCGCGCTAAACATTTTTCTTAAAGTAGTCGTTGGCGTAGCCGCGGCGATCAGCATGCTTGTCATTCTGCTGGCCATGTACACAACGGTCACTGAGCGCACCCGCCAGATTGGTGTCCTTAAAGCACTGGGCATGTCCAAGTCGAAAATTGCCTGGGTGATCGAGCAGGAAGCGATCGTCGTCAGCCTGTTGGGCGTGATCGCCGGCGTGTTGCTCACGCTGGGCGCTCGTTTTCTGATTATGCGCGCAACCTCACTGACGATAGAGATCGAGCCACGCTGGATCGCTATGGCGTTTCTAGTGGGACTGCTTGGCGGAACCATCGGCGCCTTGTACCCTGCCGTGCGCGCCGCGCGCCAGGATGCGGTGGACGCATTGAGCTACGAGTAACCTCGAACAGCACTTCATTCAGCAAGGCGGTTGAAGAGGCGACTTGATTGAAAGGACACAGATGAAAAGGATCTTTCTATTTCTCTCTTTGTTTTTCGCAATGGCGTCGATCACACCAGGCCAAGCTGAAAGGCAGACGCAGACAAAGGGAATCCTGCTTGAGAACCTCACCTGGATTGAAGCGGAGAAGATACTTACTCCCGACACTGTCGTCGTCATACCGCTGGGCGCCCAGGCCAAGGAACATGGACCGCATCTGAAACTGAAGAATGATTTCGTCATGGCCGAGTATTTGAAGCAGCGCGTCCTTGAGCAATCAAGTGTCGTGATCGCGCCGACCGTCAATTACAGTTTCTATCCAGCTTTCGTCGAATATCCGGGTTCTACCTCGCTCCGACTGGAAACGGCGCGCGACTTAGTCGTGGATATTTGCCGGAGTCTGGCTCGCTATGGACCGCGCCGTTTCTACGTTCTTAACACCGGCATCTCAACGCTGAGGGCTTTGAAACCAGCCGCGGACCTGTTGGCAGCCGACGGAATTCTTTTGCGATATACAGACCTCAAGATAACGGAGCCTGTCGAGAAAACAATCAGGCAGGAAGAAGGCGGAACTCACGCTGATGAGATTGAGACCTCGATGATGTTGTATATGGCGCCGGCATCCGTCAACATGAAGAAAGCCGTGAAGGATTATCATCCGAACAAACCCGGTCCGTTGACGCGGGATCCGAACGGCAATGGAACGTATTCGCCAACCGGCAGTTGGGGAGATCCGACGCTGGCGACGCGAGCGAAAGGCGAAAAGGTGACAAAGGCTTTGGTCGCCGGCATTCTTAAAGAAATCCAGGAGCTGCGAGCGAGTCCAGTGCCGTCGCAGCGGTAACTTACAAACTGATGGATTCTTACAAACTTTGTCTCGAAGATTTTCGACAAACAGTAGAAAGGGCGGCTGAGCGTTTAATGCTAATCTCTGAACAGCAAAGTGAAAAGCCTCGAGCCGCCGGCAAGTGGTCGCCAAAAGAAATCATTGGCCATCTAATCGATTCCGCCTCCAACAATCATCAGCGATTTGTGCGCGCGCAGTTCACCGACGATCTCGTCTTTCCGGGATATCAACAGGACGACTGGGTGCGAGTGCAGCACTACAACGAAGAGTCGTGGCCGCAGCTCGTTCAACTCTGGCGGCATTACAATCTGCATCTGCTGCATCTGATGTCCAACGTGCCTGAGCAAGCGCTAACCAAGCCTCGAGCCAGGCACAATCTTCATCAGCTCGCCTGGCGAACGGTTGCTGAAAGCGAGACTGTCACTCTCGAATACTTCATCCGCGATTACATTCAACACTTGCAGCATCACCTGGCTCAGATTTTTGACGCGGCGGCTTCACATTCTGAGCGAAATGGATTATCTAACTAACACGCTTACGCACTTTCGGAGGAGACGAAGGGACAATGGAATACACGTTTGAACAATTAAGGCACAAGACGGTCGTTGAGCTGCGCGAGATCGCCAAGGGCATCGAACACGAAGCCGTGCAAGGCTACACGCAGTTGAACAAAGAGCACTTGCTGGTGGCAATCTCGAAGGCTTTGGGCATCCAGCACGAGCATCACGATGTAGTGGGTGTCGACAAGGCAGCAATCAAATCTCGTATACGCGAGCTGAAGAAGAAACGCGACGAGGCCTTGACGGCTCACGATCACGCTCAGCTTAAGACCGTGCGGCGCACAATTCATCGGCTAAAGCGGCAGATTCATAAAGCAACTGTTTAGCGCGCGTGCAAAAAGTCGACAAACTTCATTTTGTCGATGTCGTGGGTTGCCACATTAGTGTGAATTTAGCCATGCCGCCGCGATCGACAAACTGAAGTTTGTCGGACTCGTCGCCATTGACTTTCCTCCAAAACTGGCATAGAAAACACGTCAGTAACTTTTCGCCTTCCAACTTAATCTGATAAAGCGAGGTAGCTCATGAAAAAAGCTATCAGTATCAACGTGAATGGTGTGACGCACCAGCACGAAGTCGAGCCGCGTCTGCTGCTCGTCCATTATCTGAGGGAGGTCTTAGGCCTGACCGGAACACACATCGGTTGTGAAACTTCTCTCTGTGGCGCGTGCACAGTTTTGTTAGATGGGCAGGCGGTAAAGTCGTGCACGATGTTTTCGGTCCAGGCAGACGGCGCGAACATCACCACGATCGAGGGTTTAGCGAAGAACGGCGAGCTGCATCCCGTGCAACAAGGATTTTGGGAGCAGCATGGCTTGCAGTGTGGTTACTGCACGCCCGGCATGATTATCGCCAGCGCGCAAATCCTTGAGCGGAATCCCAACCCGTCGCAAGAGCAGATTCGCCATGGCTTGGAAGGAAACTTGTGCCGCTGCACCGGCTATCAGCACATTGTTGAAGCGGTTGAATACGCTGCGAAGAAAGCAACAGGTAGTCATTGATCTTTGGTCTTTGACTCTGACTTGAATCCCGTGCTCATCAACAGGCTCAATCAAAGATCAGGTCCAAAGACCAAAGATCGTTTTTGGAGGCATCATGGCTAAATACGTTGGACAAAGAGTGAAGCGCACCGAGGACCCGCGACTGATCAAGGGTCTCGCGCACTACGTCGATGACATCAAGCTGCCGGACACTTTACACGTCTCGTTTGTTCGGTCGGTTTATGCGCACGCGCGCATCAATAGCATTGACACGAGTGAGGCTTTGAAAGCGTCCGGTGTGGTCGCCGTTTACACTGGCAAAGACGTAGTTGAGAAGATTGGCCCGGTGCCGTGCGCGAGCGCGCTGCCCGATCTCAAAGTGCCGGACTATCGTGTACTCGCAAGGGACAAAGTTTTCTTTGTTGGCCACCCGATCGCGGCAGTGGTTGCCACCGATCGCTACCTCGCGCGCGATGCTACTGATCTCGTCATGGTTGATTACGAAGACTTGCCGGCCGTGGTCGATGTTGAAGCAGCGGCCAAAGGCGGGACGGTAATTCACGAAAGCTTCGGCGACAACGTCGCTTACAAGTTGACTGCCGGCGAAGGTGACATCGAAGCAGCGCTTGCATCATCCGATCATGTAATCAAGCAGCGAGTCGTTCACCAACGGCTTGCGCCCGT
Organism: Pyrinomonadaceae bacterium; assembly: GCA_041499185.1. GTDB lineage: Bacteria > Acidobacteriota > Blastocatellia > Pyrinomonadales > Pyrinomonadaceae > JAOAPY01. The sequence continues at coordinate 23,038 of JBGQJU010000085.1, forward strand.
GGCAATGGAACCGCGCGGTGTGCTGGCGCGATACTTTCCTGGCGAGGAAGAACTCACGGTCTGGTCATCAACCCAGATTCCTCATTTGCTGAGAACGCAGCTTGCCATCATGATCGGCATTCCGGAAAACAAGCTGCGCGTGATTACACCGGAAGTGGGCGGCGGCTTCGGCTCGAAACTCAATGTGTACGCCGAAGAAGCGCTGCTTGGCTGGATCGCGATGCAGCTTGGCAAGCCGGTCAAGTGGATCGAGACGCGCCGCGAAAACATGCAGGCGACGATTCACGGTCGCGGTCAGGTTGGCTATATCGAGATCGGCTGTAAGAACGACGGCACAGTGACCGGCCTTCGTTACAACGTGGTCGCCGACCTCGGCGCTTATCATCAATTGCTGACGCCCGCCATACCGACGTTGACGGGCCTGATGCTCTCGGGTGCGTACAAGATTCCCGCGATTCAGATCAATGTGACGGGTTGCTTCACAAACAAGATGGCCACGGATGCCTATCGCGGCGCGGGTCGTCCGGAGGCAACCTATGTTGTCGAGCGAGCAATGGATCTGGTGGCGGCGGAAATCGGAATCGATCCGGCTGAAGTGAGAAGAAAGAACTTCCCTGCCGCAAGTGAGTTTCCGTTTCACACGGCCACCGGTCTCGATTACGACAGCGGCGACTACGAAGCTGCTTTGAACAAAGCGCAAGGAATTATCGGCTACGCAAAGCTGCGCGAAGAGCAAAAGAAAGCGCGTGACGAAGGCCGGCTTGTAGGTATCGGCATTTCAACTTACGTGGAAATCTGCGCGCTTGGTCCATCGCAGGCGATGCCCGCCGGCGGTTGGGAGAGCGCGACCGTGCGCATCGAGCCGACTGGCAAAGTGACAATCATGACCGGCGCATCGCCGCATGGTCAGGGCCAGGAAACTTCGTTCGCGCAAATCGCGGCTGATGAACTCGGCGTAGATCTAAACGACATAAATGTGATTCACGGCGACACCGGAATTGTGCAATACGGCATCGGGACGTTTGGCAGTCGCGCGACCGCGGTTGGAGGCACGGCTGTCTTGGTTGCGATTCAGAAACTCAAGGAAAAAGCTAGCAGGATTGCCGCGCATCTGCTGCAAGCTGATGCCTCAAGACTTGCGTTCGAGGGCGGACGATATTCTGTGACGGCAGCGAAGGCCGCTGCGGCTGGCGAGGTTTCCGAACCTGTTGTGCCTATCGGCGAAGCGCCGGCGGGCGTACTACCGGAACCTCAGACCAACGGCAAATCGAGCGTCACGATTCAGGATGTCGCGCTGGCCGCGCACTTGGCTAAAGAGCTGCCGCCCGACACGGAACCCGGACTCTCCGCGACCTACTTCTTCGAACCAAAGAATTTCACGTTTCCATTTGGCACGCACATTGTTTCGGTTGAGATCGATCGCGAAACGGGCGATCTGAAGTTTCTTCGCTACGTCGCCGTAGACGATTGCGGCAAGGTGATCAATCCGATGCTGGTCGATGGCCAACTTCACGGTGGCATCGTGCAATCGATCGGGCAGGCGCTGTACGAAGAAGTGGTTTACGACGATCAGGGACAACTCGTTACGGGAACACTGATGGATTATGCGCTGCCAAAGGCATCGCAGATTCCCTGGATGGAGTTGGATCGCACCGAGACGCCTTCGCCCGTCAACCCGCTTGGCGTTAAAGGCGTCGGCGAAGCGGGAACGATCGGCGCAACCCCGGCGATCGTCGGCGCGATCGTGGATGCGCTCGCGCCGCTGGGCGTGAAGCATTTGGATATGCCGGTCAAGCCAGAGACTGTCTGGCGACTGATTCAGCAATAGACGAACGGTGGGATGGTGTATAGTTGAATGCGGTCAGAAGGAAGACCGAATGCCATGCATATGTGAGTTCTTTGGTATCGCAATCTACATGTAATACAACGACCATGCGCCGCCGCACTTTCATGCCGAATATGCCGGGAGTGAAGCGCGGTACGAAATCGAGACGTTGCGTCTTAATAGAGGTTCCCTACCCCGGCGAGCTCACAACCTGGTGATAGAGTGGGCGGATATTCATCGGGCCGAGCTAATGGAGAATTGGCAGCGAGCGAGACAACGAGAACCACTAAGAAAGATCCAGTCGTTGGATTAGAAACGCGAGGGAGTAGTAATGGGAGAAATGGTCCGTGTGAAATCTGTTGAGGCGCTTTCCGATTTTCGCGTCAAGTTGGGGTTCACTGACGGAACAACAAGAGAGATCGATCTGGAGCCATACCTTCACGGTCCTGTCTTCGAGCCCATCCGTAACGACGTGAAAGTGTTTCGTTCAGTCAGTGTGGATGACCGGGCCGGAACCATCGTATGGCCCAACGGTGCGGATATAGACCCAGACGTGCTCTATGAAGGTCTAAAGCCCGCATGGATGGAGGCCGAAGAAGAAGAGTTGTTAAGTAACTAGATGAGGTGCGCCCCTAGAGTGAGACCACGAGTTAAGGTGGTTTTCGTATAGCAGCGGATTGCTAGTTGCAAAGCGCCGCGCCATTGTTGCAGAGTGCCGCCGGTTGGTGAAGCGGAGGCGGGCTCTGCTGGAGAGCAACCC
>JBGQJU010000086.1:0-25584 GCA_041499185.1 Pyrinomonadaceae bacterium
ATGTTCACTATATTTGCTCTTCCGCATTCAGGCCTCCTGGCGTCATACTCGCCCGGAAACCTCTAGTTTTCAATGGCCCGGTTTTTGGGGAGGGTTACAAAAGGAATTCCCTTAACACCTAACTTTTTCAAAATTGCTGTTGATAGACCCTCTCCCCCCAGTTCTTCAGAATCGCGCATAAGTAGATTAACCTCTGCAGCGCCGAGATACTTTACTTCTGCTTGCGTCGCACCTGCCCCTAACAGATACACGACCTGCTTTGGCTTGGCCCTTGTTTTTTTCTTTGTGGCCACTGTCGTGCCTATCGTTGGAAAACTAGATCACGATTGCTCTGTGGTTATTTAGAGAAGACCAGAGCCCACTCAGTCGCATGAAAGGTATTACGGTACGCTTTGACGTCGGGATTCACGCCCGCGAGAGTTTGATTCACACGAAACGGCTTCTTCTTATTGAGAGTCCAACGGAATTGAGCGCCCATCTCAATAAAGATGCGCGGTAAGTTGTTTTTTATGTCCTTATAGTACGAATCCTGCACTACCAATACACATTGACCGCGTGGTTTGAGCACTCGATCAATCTCAACCAATGATGCGAAGACGGACGCAAAATACTGGCGATAGTATTTCAAGTAGTAAGTAGACGACGCCTTAGATGAATGACGCTGAACTGCTGACAGAAAGCGCGAGCAGGTATTGCCCCACAGATGACTATCATAGGTCACGCACTTGTCGATCGTCGGCGTGCCGATCATTTGTTCTCTGAGACGACGTGTAACCGTTCCGTTTGGATATCCGATTACTGCGAGTTCAGGCAACGTCGCCCGAACGTAATCGATCCGCGTACAGTAGGGTGGTGATGATACGGCCACATCAATCGAACCGGATGCCACAGGGAGTCGCAAAGATGAGGCTCGATTAATTCCGCAACGCCGATTACTGACTGACGGCATCACTTGCGTCTCTGCGCGAATAGACGTCAGCAGACTTTCAACCTCTTTGCGAAAGCGGTTAAGTAGCCTTTCTGACGACACCTGAATCCGTTCTCCACCGTTAGAGACTTTGATCCAGGTAGGATTCGAACTTTGAAAGTCCGATATGAAATAACGCAAAGTTCTAAACAAACCGACGTAGAACAGAGCCAATAGCGGAGAAGCCTGATCAGCTCGTCGCCATAATGGCGTTGCTAGAGATTCCTGGCGTTCGAACAAAGAGGTTTCGACTGACCGTTCCAAAATACGAAACGCGTGCGCCGAAGCGGGCTGCAACCACTGTTCTAGTGGATCGATCCTCGAATCAGATAACTTCATTCCGTTTTTTGTGTTCTTCTTGTACGAACGGGCGATTGACTCTATGAATATTGGAATTTGAGTGGCAGCAGTCGTCGGAATCGTGCGCGCTCTCGAAACGAGCAACATTACAGGGTTAATGTCGTACCCCTTGAAACGAAATCCCCTTGCTGTCGCAACTTCCGCCGTCGTGCCTGCACCAAGCCACGGATCTAACAGCGTAGCGCCCGGACTTAGATCTAGATGGGAGATGATGTCTTCAACGAATTCGGCCGAGAAATCAGCGTAGTATCGAAACCAATCCGCTCTCGATGGTTGTGAACGCGGCCTTCGCTTGGGACTGCGAATGTCACTAACGGAGATAGTTCCGTTGCCTCGATACTCCTCACTCAGGGTAGCCACATGGGTTCCTTCACCGCTCGGTTTCATTGCAATTCCTTCGTTCGCGTGTAAGTGCGCGACATCCGCTTTTAGCTGAAGTGTTCATCTCTGTTAAGCGCGCCTATTATCTTTCCCCGTCGCGCCACAAGCAAGGGTGAACTGTTTGATGGTCCCCCCTTCGGCGCCTGCATCAACGCCGGCCCCGGCGCATCTCCGACTGCCGAGACCGTCACTGTCAGCGCGCAAAACCGCAACTTCCCCGGCCGCTCCGGCCCCGGAAGGTTGTATTTGGCATCGCCTTACGTGGTAGCTGCTTCGGCAATCGCCGGAAAGATCGTCGAACCGTTTGAGTTTTTGCACGAGGCGAAAGAAGAGTTGGTTGGAGCGTAGCCGTCACCATTTAGGCGCTTAATCTTTGCCGGCCCCGGGATGACGCTGGTTGAGCCGCTTCAATATTCTCTCACGAGCGGCGGAAACACATCGGCCGAAACGCGAAGTAATAGGAGCGACAATCCTTTTCCAGAAAAATGAAGAAAAATCCAAATTCTCGGACTGGTTCGTCGCTGCGTCCAGGTGTTCTGTTGCACTCGCGCCCGAAAACTTTCTCTTAAAACTACGCCTATCGAGCGAAATTCAAAAAGCGACGTTCCGGCATCAGCGTTGCTTCTCGAGAAGTTCTCTCCCCAACAAGTCTTTCCAGAGTCGGCATCCCGGACGGGATGGTTTGCGGTCACCGGGAATGTAGGCAAGCGACCCAAGGTCGCACCGAGGAGGGTTTCATGTTGAAAGGAATGGTCTGGTCAGTAGCACTGATTGTTTTGTTCGCTCTTAGTGTTCCCGACGCGCGCGCGCAATCTGATGAAAGGAAGTTTGAAGTAGGCGGACAGTTTTCCCCGCTGCGCCTTATTTCGCGGACCGGTACCGTGGCGGTTCTGCCTTGTGTAGGGCCGCTGCCCTGTCCGACCGTGACTACTTTCGCCGAAGGCCGCGAGACCGAGCCCGGCTTCGGTGGCCGCTTCGGTTACAACTTTTCGAAGTACGTCGCGGCTGAAGTCGAAGGAAATTTCTTTCCCCGTGATCGTGATCTTGACGGCGGTCGCAAGACCCAGGGTCTCTTTGGCGTGAAGGCCGGCAAGCGGTTCGATAAGTTTGGGATCTTCGCTAAAGCAAGGCCCGGCTTCGTTCGGTTTGCCAAAGGCGATTACCGATCGGTTGGTGGCTGCATAGCGATCTTTCCGCCGCCGATCGCCTGCTTTGAACCCAAAGCCCGGACAAACTTCGCTTTCGATCTCGGCGTCGTCGTTGAACTTTATCCCACGAAGGGCACCATTGTTCGCTTCGACGCCGGCGATACTGTAATCCGGGCCGGCGCACACAACGTTGTCGCGATACAAGTACCGGCGCCCGGCAGTTTGACTGCAATACGTTTGGTTGTCATTCCGGTGTCAGCCGAAACGACGCACAACTTTCAGGGGAGTGTCGGCTTTGGCTTTCGCTTCTGAGTAAAGCTCGCATCAACGCACAGGCCAAGAATTTGTCGTCGGCACTTGGTCGCGGTGCAGGCGGTGTAATTGGTGATGGCAGCACGAAGGATAGCGGACCGCTAAGAACGATTACTTGCAGTGGACCCGCGGCACGATGGATAATGCGTCCAAATCAATCAGGAGGACAGACCCAATGATTTCCCTAACACGACTTTCACTTTTCTCTTTCGCTATTCTGTTTGCCGCGATTTGCGCAGCGCCGTTGACATCCGCGCAGCAGCCGCCACTCGCAGTCAAGCCAATCCGGCCCAGCCAGAAGGCCAGCGTGATGCAGACCATCGGCGTCACCGACATCACCATCACCTACAGCCGCCCGCCGGTGAAGGGGCGAACAATTTTCGCCGACGCTCCGCCCTCGATGGCCGCGCGCGCCAAAGGCGAAGCGACACTGGATAATCAAAATGAACGTAAGGCGGGCGAACCCATCGTTCCCTACGACCACGTGTGGCGCGCCGGCGCAAACGAGGCGACGATGTTTGCCGTCACCGACGATGTCATGATCAATGGTCAACCGCTAAAGGCCGGCACGTACAGCATGCACGCCATACCCGGTAAGGAAGAGTGGACCATCGTCTTCAACAACGATGCCGGACAGTGGGGCAGCTTTACTTATGACGAGAAGAAAGACGCGCTGCGCGTCAAGACGAAACCCCAGACGGTAAGCGATAATCAAGAGTGGCTGATTTACAACTTCGATCCTGTTACCGAGAATTCCGCCACGGTTAATCTTCGTTGGGAGAAAGTTCGCGTTCCTTTTATCGTCGAAGTGAAAGACGTCAAGGCCGTCTGGCGCGCCAGGGCCGACGCACTGATCGCTGCCAATCCAACCAACGAAGTGCTTCCGCTTCAGGTGGCGAATGCTTACGCCAACGACAAGAACTGGGATGAAGCCCTGAAGTTTGTTGACCAATCCATCAAAGTCAAAGAGACGTTTCGGAATCTCTCAGCCAAAGCCAACATCCTTTGGGGAGCGGGCAAAAAGGAAGAAGCGTTGACAGTCGCCGACGCGGCCATCGCGAAAGGAAAAGCCGACAAAGTGGACACCACGGCTTTCGAGAAGCGTGTTGCCAACATGAAGGCGGGAAAGATGTAGGATGCGCCTCCTCGGTTAGAGTTTCTCTGTGAAAGTTAACTATGGACCTTAATCTTGAGCCGAAACGTTAGGAGGCTAAGGTGAACGTGGAGGAGTTTAAGCGGATAGCCGGGGCGGCTTTGAGTGAAGTCCTGGAGGAGCGGCACGCGAAAGAGAGCTATAGCTGGATGCGATGGCGACCCGCTCAAGACCCGCAGCCCAACATCGTCATAACGCACTTGTGTGGCGTGTTGAAAGAAGGGCTGGAGGAGGAAGAACCAAACGAAGGACAGGAGGATATGAGAGTTGGTATCGATAGTCCAATGTGTATCCCGAATAATCTCACCGAAACCAAGGCGAAACAGTTAATAAAGGAATGGCTTCGTGAAACGGATTTGCAATAGCCATTTATGATTCCCACGATGGCGGGGCACTTTTGGTCAATCTGAGATTCATGACGAATATTTAGGAACGAAGAACGCCACAGGAAGCGGGGACCGAAACTAATGGCTATGATGCTATCGTTCCTTGCATTGAGCGACCAGTACGCGGGCGGTCTGTTGCGTTGCGTTCTTGCTTGAGGTCCTATGCTTCCAGTCTGGTTCTATATTTCCTTACTTCTAATAATCCTGCTAGACAATGGTCTAGGTAACTTCAAACGAGTGGGCCATGTGGGTTCCATGAATCGACTCTCTCCCGTGCAGCAATCTTTGTTCTGGTCAGTCCAGCTAGCACTTGCCATCGCTTTCGCGATTAGTTCGGTAACGACTCTTGGATATTTACGTGGGCTTTTGATAGCTGTGGTTGGAATATTGTTCGCGTGTATCTTTTATTTCCGAAGCCTCAGGTTTTTCATTAGACTGAGAAATCGACTCCAACATAGACCGGGCGGCTCTGAGTATGACGAAGAGGATGAGCTGAGGGACTAAAACCAGTTTACCCGGCTGTGCCAGTCTTGGCGCCCGCAATTGAGTACTGCTCACAGACACGACTTTTTCCATCGCGTGAATGTCTTTGAGCGGATCGCGGAGAAGGCGACGATGTCAGCCCGCTTGCAATCAACCTTGACGTTCGGCGACGGGTCCGAAACAAATGCGTTTGGACGTTCTTGCGATGGAAGAAATACAATACGTCTCGGATGAGAGCGGCAATCCTGTCAGCGTGGTTGTGCCAATCGAATTGTGGCGTGAAATCGAATCTGAGAAGGAGACGGCTTATTTGCTGAAGAGCGAAAATATGAAGCGTCGTCTACTGGAAGCAAAGGAACGTCAATCCGGAATCCCATTCGAGGAAGCCCGTGAGAAGCTTGGAATTTGATGTTGCTGCGCTCGAAGACTTTGGCTTGCGCCCCGACTCTTGACGTTATGAATAGGCCGGACGTAATCTCCACTCATGAACTACCAGGACTACATCACGATTGACCCCAACAAACGTGGCGGCAAACCCTGCGTTCGCGGTTTGCGAATTACTGTTTATGAGGTCTTGGAGTATCTGGCATCGGACATGACCGAAGAAGAAATCCTGGACGATTTTCCTGACCTTACGCGTGAAGACTTTAAAGCGTGCATTGCCTTTGCTGCTGACCGTGAACGCAAGCTCATGACCGTTCCTGCCGCATGAAGCTCCTATTTGAGAGAGCCTTTCGCCCATTGAACCCATGTTGCTCATGCCGCCCCACTCGACTGCGGCGCGAACCTTGACGCGCTGCCTTTTCGCAGTTAATTTGAGAGTATGAAAGAGATAGTAGTAAAAATTGATGATGACGCTTATCGGCGCGCCGAAGGCATTGCAAACGCGCGAAAGATCTCGGTGAGCGCTTTCGTTGAAGAGTTGGTCGAGTCCGCGACTGAAGACGGTCGGCCTCAGTCTGAAGACATAGCCAACCTCTTTGCCGCACTCGACAAGGGACGCAACACCGAGTCGATCGGTCCTCTGCGGCGCCAAGAACTCCATGACCGCCCACTTCATCGACACTAATATCCTGCTCTACGCTGCATCGGGAGCCAGAGAGGACCAGCCGAAGAAGGCAATTGCCCGCCAAGTATTAGCCCAACCGGGTATCAGATTCTCAGCGCAGGTGATGCAGGAGTTTTATTATGCAGCAGTGCGTAAGGAGCGGCTGAACATCACTCATGACGAAGCGCTGGTGATCCTAGAGGCGTTAGGTCCCTTCCCGGTTTTGTCGGTAGATCGAGAACTGGTTCTGGAAGCTGTTGCGCTAACGGTTCGATTTCAAGTTTCGTATTGGGATGCGGCGATCATTGCCGCATCCCGAAGGCTTGGTTGCGATACGCTTTTTAGCGAAGACCTGAGCCACGGACAAGACTACGACGGAGTGAGAGTGGTGAATCCATTCCTCGCCTCCGCTGTTTAGCTACTCCCGATTCTGTTTATAAATCACGCCATTCTTCATTACGAACACAACCTTCTGCATGTTGTGAATGTCTTTGAGCGGATCGCCTGAGACGGCGACGATGTCGGCCCACTTGCCAACCGACAGAGAGCCGAGGTGATTGTCCCAGCCCAGCAGCTTTGCGCCGTTGAGTGTGCCCGCGATGATTGAATCCATGTTGCTCATGCCGCCCCATTCGACCATCAGCACGAACTCGTGCGCGTTGGTGCCGTGAGGAATAACGCCCGCGTCGGTTCCCAAAGCGATCTGAACTTTATTGGCGACGGCCAGCTTGATTGCCCGGCGAATTGCCGCGGCAGCCGCCAAAGCTTTCTCCGCGCGCAGGCCTTTCAAAACGCCGTTCTTCGCTGCTCTCTCGACGGCCTCACCAGCAGAGAGCGTCGGCACGAGGAAGGTCCCTCGTTCGCGCATCAGCAAAGCGCCTTCCTCATCCAGAAATGATCCATGTTCAATGGAAGAGACGCCCGCGCGCACCGCGAGTTTGATCCCTTCCGTGCCGTGCGCATGCGCTGCGACTTTGCGTTCCAGCTTATTGGCTTCCTCGACCAGCGCTTTCAATTCTTCAAAGCTGTATTGAGTAGCGCCGACTGCGTCGCCTTCCGAGAGCACGCCGCCGGTGGCGCACGTCTTGATGACGTCCGCGCCGTACTTGATTTGCAGACGAACGGCCAGGCGAATCTGTTCCGGTCCGTTGGCGACGCCGTCGATCGCTGACAGTTCCCCGACGCCGGGCCGAAAGCCATTCTGATCACAGTGGCCGCCGGTGATGCCGATTGCGTGACCTGCTGTTTCGATTCGTGGTCCCGGTACCCAGCCTTCGTTGATCGCTTTGCGCAGCGCCATATCGTCAAATCGTCCCGCCGCGCCGACGTTGCGCACGCTGGTGAACCCGGCCATCAAAGTCTCGCGCGCGTGTATCACGCCCAGCATCGCGCCGAACGAATCGTAGTCTCTGACCGCAGCCATCTCGCCCTCGGGGTCTCCGAGCACACGGCCGATGAGATGTGTGTGTGCGTCAACAAAACCGGGAAGTAAAGTAACGTCGCCGAGATCGATAACCTTCGCGTTCGCGGGTATGCTCACCGAGCCGGCGCTCCCGACCGCAGTGATCTTGTTGTCGCTGACAACGATGACGGCGCTGTTAATCGGCGGCACTCCCGTGCCGTCAATCAATCGCGCAGCGCGCAGCACGACAACGCCCTTGCCCTCCGGCGGCGCAGGGCGAATCAGACCGCTCTGCGGCGCAGGGCTCTGCGGCAGTACGGCAACGCAGAAACATAAGACTAAGACAAGCGCGGTCAAGAATAGTTTGTAGTTTTTCATCAGAGGCTCCTCGCTTTGCCTACTCATCGCCGGCCTGGCCGTTTGCCCCAGGTTGGTGATGGTGGCTCTTTGGTTGCGCGATCAACTGGATGTTCTTTGAGCATCCGCATTCCTTCCTTCCAGTTGGGGATCGCGTCTTTCTTCACGCCTAATCGTTTACTTTCAGCCAGCGCGAGAACCACTCGAGGTTGCGCCGCATCTGCTCGCGCTGCAGCGCCGGTTCGTACAGCACGTGCCCACCGCGGGGGTGGATGTCCAGCTCCACAATCTTGCCGAGCGCCTTGAGCGCGCGATAGAACTTCCAAGCGCCACTCACTGGCACGCGCGCGTCGCGCTCGCCATGCTGAATGAGCAGCGGGGTCGTCACCCGTTGCACAAACGTCAGCGGCGAGTGCGCCGCATACCCCTCGCGGTTTTCCCACGGCCGCTTGAAATAGTCGACCATGAACTGGCCGCCTTCCGACAAGTAGTACTCGTCGGTGAGGTCGGTGAGGCTGGCGTTCGAGGCCGCCGCCTTAAACCGATCAGTCTGCGTGACGATCCAGTTCGTCATGAAGCCGCCGTACGACGCGCCCATCACGCCGAGCCGCTGCGGATCGGCGATTCCCAGCGCGACGAGACGATCGACGCCGGCCATGATGTCCTTGTAGTCGCCCTCGCCCCACGCGTTGACGATCGTCCGTTGGCCCGCTTCGCCGTAACCGGCGCCGCCGCGCGGCATCGGAAACAGCACCGCGAATCCCGCGCTCGCCATCGCCTCGGTCGGATAGGGATCGACCTGCGGCACGATGTGCATGAACTGCGGGAAGAGCCCGTGCGTGACGCCGCCGCCCGGTCCGCCGTGAATGTAGACCAGCAGCGGCAGCGCGCGACCTGCTATCCAGCCGGGCGGCGTGAGCAACAGACCCCAGATCTCCATGCCGTCGAACGATCGCCAGCTGATCGGTTTCAGCTCGCCAAGCGCGCGATCGTGCAGCTCGGGATTGACGTCCGTCAATTTCGTCGTGCGCCGGCTCGCCGTGTCCATCACGAACACATCGCCCACTGTACGGCCTTCCGCCGCTTTGAACGCGAGCCGCCGGCCGTCGTTCGAAAGGCTCGGCGCGTAGTCCACGGTTGGCCCTGGCACGAGACGCTCCGCGCGACCGGTGTCTATCGCGACGCGCGCGATCGGCTGATCGAACATGTGCTCGCCACGTGAGAACGTCCCGTCATTGGCCTCGAAGTAGATCGACTGGTTGTCGCTGGACCAGACGTACTCATTGACCCACGCGTCATCCATGATGAACGTACGGACCGCGCCGCCAAGCGCCGGCACCACCGCAAGACTGCGCGACGCCATGATGTCGGCCTTGCCATTTGTCGTGATGAACGCGATGAGCTGGCCGTTGGGAGAGTAGCGCGGACCAACGTTCATGCCGGCGCGATCGACGATGGTGCGCGGCGCGCCACCGTCAGCGGCGATCGCGTAAAGCCGCGTTTCGTACGGTGCACTGAAGCCGGTGCGTGGCGCCGCGGAGTATGCGAGTTCGCGGCCATCGGGTGACCACGAGAAGCGGTCCACGTAGTGCGCGGGTGGTGTGATCACGCGCGGCGCACTGCCGTCGAGACCTTGGACCCCTTGGACAACGAGCCGCGTGACCGGCTCCGGCGCGTCCGCTTGGATCACAAACGACTTGTCCTGCCGCCGGCGCGCCTCGTCCGGCGTCATTCCGTCGCGTGTCAGGTACGCGAGGCTCTTGCCGTCCGGCGACCACTCGTACGCAAAGACGCCTTCAGACGCCGCGGTCAGCGCGCGCGGCGCCGCGCCGGCGATGGGAATCGCGAAGATCTGCGGGCGATCGCCGGCGAGGCCCACCACGGACACGGCCGTGCTGTCCGGCGACCAGCGGAGCTGCGGTCGCGGTACCGGCGTATTGAAGATGTGTACGGTGTCGCCCAGCCGCCGCGGCGTCCCGCCTCCGGACGACACGACGAAGAGCGCCGCCTCGTGTTCGTTCTTCGCCAGCGAAGGGGTCGACACGACGTAGGCCACGCGCTCGGCGTCGGGCGAGATGCGCACGTCGACGATGGCCCGCATCCTCATCTCATCGTCGAGCGTGAACCGCGACGGCTGAGCCGTACGCTGAGCCGTGAAGGCGCCGCCCGACGAAACGGCTGTTGCCACCGCGGCAACCAAGGTGACGATCAGACGTGTGTTCATGGCTGCACTCCAGACTTAATCAAACAGCTTCGTGAGGCTACCGCCGCCCAATCTCATCGCTGGTTCGGCCGCTTGCCCCAAGTGGGCGACGGTGGTTCCCTGGTTGCGCGATCAACTGGATGCTCTTTGAGCATGCGCATTGCTTCCTGGACCGCTCGCTCGAGTTGTGGATCGCGTCCGGCGACTACATCTTTGGGCCAGTTCTCGACGTCGACGTCGGGCGCAACGCCTTCGTTCTCTACGGCCCATTTGTTATCGCGCGCGAAAAAGCCGCCGCGCGGGGCAATCATCGATCCGCCATCAACAAACGTCGGCGTGTCAGCAGTGTGCACGAGCCCACCCCAAGTCCGCTTGCCGACGAGCAATCCAATCTTTCGGTGTCTGAACATGTAAGGCATCAGATCGCCGCCTGAGCCCGCCATCTCGTTAATGATCATTACCTTCGGGCCCCAGATGCCGGCCGACGGGCTCGTGAACGGATAGCGATCGCCGGCAACGTTGTTGAAGTAGCCGTCGAAGTCGCGCTGCAAAACGTCGATGATGTAGTCTGCCGCTGAGCCACCGCCGTTGAATCGCTCGTCGACGATTGCTCCCTTTTTATCCTGCTGCGAAAAGTAATAGCGATTGAAGCTCGCATAGCCGGGCTGTCCCGTGTTCGGAAGGTAAACGTAAGCAAGCTGGCCGTCGGAAAGCTTTTCAACCAGGCGGCGGTTGGATTCTACCCAGGCCCGTGTGCGCAGGCCTTGCTCGCTGGCCACTGGCACGACTGTCACATGTCGCGCGCCTTCGATCGTCGGCTTACTGTTCACAGTGAGAGTCGTCTGCCGGTTCGCCGTTCCATCCAGCAGTCGATGAATGTTGTCGGGCGCTTTTAGCTCGACGCCATTGAGCGCCAAAATGTAATCGCCAACGTTGACGTTTGCGCCGGGCGCCGACAATGGCGCGCGCAACTCGGGGTTCCAGCTTTCGTTGTCGTAGATCCGCGTGACCTTGTAAAGCCCGTTCTCGATTACGAAGTCAGCGCCGAGCAATCCACCCGGAGATGGGGGCACTTCGGGCATGTCGCCGCCGCGCACGTACGAATGCCCGATCGCGATCTCGGCTCCCATCAGGTCGAGAAGATAATTCAGATCGGCGCGATGCATCACATAAGGCAGCATCGCTCCATACATCTCTTTGTCTCTGACCCAATCGGTGCCGTGCGTGTTGGGCACATAGAGATAGTCGCGCTGGTTGCGCCAGCCTTCGTTGAAGATCTGTTTGAACTCTTCTTTCGGATCGAGATACATGCGGAGGCTGACGTTGACGCGACCCTGGCCGGGCTGTGGCGGCGTTCGATCTGCATCAACAATAAAGAGAGACGGAGCGGGAGGCCGGCCACCCGCAGCGGCCGGACCACCGGCGCCTCCACCACCGCCGGCCGCACGATAGACCAGTTTGTGTCCATCAGCGCTCACAGCGTATGCGGCTACGCCGTTAACGAATGGCGCAGCTTTGCGGTCACAGAGACGATACCGAATCAACTCACTTCCCGGACCGGCGCCGAAGCCGCCACCCGCGCCGCGTGCCGGGGCCTCAAGGTAATAGACTATTCCGTCAACTCCCGAGTGCAACTCCGAATACTGACGCTCCGGCACGCCCGGCACCGAGATAGTGCGTTGCTGCAAACCATCGAAATCAATTTGCACCGTGACTGGAGGTCGTGGGCCGCGCGGTGTCTGCGCCGGCTGCTCGCCTGAAGTTACGTCACTTGCAGTGCTCGCCGTATCGCCGCTACAAACGCCGGGCGCTGCGGTGCGCCGACCGGTGCCCACCCCTCGGTCTTCGTCGCTTTCGGGAAGCAATGGACTCGAATCGCTCTTCTTCAGCACGGCGAAATACAAACCAAAGTTCTCCTCGTGATCGTAGGAAGTCATGTCGAGCCACTGAGAGCGCAAGCCAAAATCCGTCGAGGCCAGAAACCAGAGATACTTTCCGCTGGCATCCCACACGGGCCATACAGCATCAGCGAGACCGTCAGTAATCTGCTTTGTCTCGCCCGTCTCGACGTTGCTCACGAAGATGGCGTGATACATCGATCTCAAACGGCTCGAGTATGCTACCCATTTCGAATCGGGACTCCACACGGGATTGAGCGTGCGCTGCGGCACCATCCACGGATCATTGCCGACGACTTTGGCTTTGCCGCTAGCGACATCGAGCACCCACACGTGCAAGTTCGTATCGGTGAAAACGATCTTCTTCGAATCAGGCGACCAGGAAGAAGTGTAGTAGTGAGTGGGATGCTCGAGCACGATTTCGCGCGGCGGCGTCAGGCCGTCCTGTGCTTCAATATAAAGACGATACTCGCCTGATTTGTCGCTGAAATACGAGATGAATTTGCCATCCGGTGACCACGCCGGATCGCGTTCCGCGGAGCCGCTTGAATTTGTGAGATTGCGCACATCTCCCTTCTCGGCCGGGATGGTGAATATTTCTCCGCGCGCCTCGACCACCACACGTCTCCCGGTGGGCGAGAGCGCCATATTCGTCATGCGGCTGGTCACGTCCTCCCATTTCGGCATCATCCATGGGAAATCGCCGGCGGCTGTTATGTTCACGATGTGTTCTTTGCCGCTCTTCGGATCCAGCTCGTGAATGTAGCCAGCTTGCTCGAACACGACCGCGCCCTCGCTGGAATCGATTGTCTTGACGTCGAAATCAGTGAACTTCGTGACTTGCGTCAGTCTCTTAGCCTTCGTTTGATAGGCCCAAACATTAGCAACGCCGTCGCGGTCGGAAATGAAATAGACCGCGTCGTCCACCCAGACGGGATCCATGTCCTTCGAATCGGTCCATGGCGGCGAGACAAGATCGTAGCTCTTGAGATCGACAATCCAGATCGGGCGGTTTTGTCCACCCCGATAATTGCGGCGCTCCTCATCCCACGAGTTGTTCATCCGGTACGCGATATGAGTTCCGTCCGGCGAGATCTTGCCTTGATAACCGCGGGGCAGCGGCATTGGCTCTTCAACGCCACCAGCGGCGGGCACAGTCCAAAACCGCGGCGCGCCGCTCGGCGTCCACGTGGCGCGCGACGACGAAAACAAAATCGCCCTGCCATCGGGCGTCCAACCCTGCACTTGATCAGCGCCCGGATGCCAGGTCAAGCGACGCGGCTCTCCGCCCTCGGCCGGCACCATGTAGACATCGAAGTTGCCGGCATATTCGCCACTGAACGCAATCCACTTTCCGTCGGGCGAGAAATGCGGATTCGTCGTCTGGCCCTGGAAGCTTGTAAGTCGCCGCGCAGCGCCGCCGGCGCGCGGCACTACCCAGATGTTGTTAGCATATGCAAAAGCGATCTGCGTGGCGCTGACGGTCGGCGTGCGCAACAGACGCGTCTGCCCGTTCGGCGTTTGGGCGCGTACCGAAACGAAAGCGAATATGTAACCGCCAATCAGCAGACCGGCGCAGAGAATGAAAGTGCGGCGGCAAAGCTCCGCCGGAAAAGTGCGTTTAGACATTCGGTTGTCCTCCAGAAAAGCCGGGATGAATTGCGTGCGTGCCCCTTTTAGCATGAAGCAAGTCAAGGAGCAAAGTTTTCTATGTGTGACTATCAAAGAATCATGACCTCCTGGATCGCACTGGTTGGTTCGTTTCGATGAACGCGTTACACTTACATGGAAATCCAAACGGGGTGAGTTACGAAGGACATCAGGCAACAACTGCTTATGCTCGATGCAGAGTTTGCGGAGACGACAGAATATGGAGAGCTTTATCGAATCGCCGGCACACTCACCGGTCCGAACGGGCAGACGTTGCGAGTTGTCAGTATCTGGATGATCGAGAGTGCAACCAACATAACAAAGTTCATTACGCTTTATCCGGTCAAGGAGGGCTGACGATGGCTTATCAGTTGTTCACCAAAGTGGCTTTGAAGGACGATTTGCCCGAGCACAATCTGCGGCGGGGCGATGTAGCCACGATTGTCGAAACTCATTCCGGCGCACCTGGGCAAGAGCCTGGCTGTTCGTTGGAAGTTTTCAATGCCATTGGTGAAACCATTGCGGTTGTAACCGTGCGTGAATCGCAGATCGAGCCGCTTGCGCCGAATGAAGTCCTACACGTACGGCGTCTGGATGAAGTGCTCGCCTGAACGCAGGTTGCGTAGGCTCGATATCGACCGCGACCAATAGTCTAGCTCTGCGTCAAAACCTTCTGAGGGACTTGACTCCAGCAAGAGATAATGGGTGTTGCGAAATTAACAGACCAGAATACGATCGTGCCGGAAAGCAAATATGCCCTGGTTGAGCGCGAGCGGCGGTACCTGTTGCAGGATCTGCCGGCAGGGTTGACGCGCGCCGATCATCATCTGCAGATCACCGACAACTACATCACGGGCACGCGGCTGCGGATCCGCAAGGTGCGCGATCCGCGAACGAACAAGTGGACGGTGAAGTTTACGCAGAAGTTTGCGCCCAATCCGGAAGACCTGTCGCGCACGATCATCACGAACATCTATCTCAATCTCCCGGAAGCGGAAACGCTCGCCATCTTTGAGGCAAATGAGATTCGCAAGAACCGCTACCCGTTTGAGTTTGAGGGACGAAAGTTTTCAGTTGACATGTTTCTCGGCGACCTTTTCGGACTAGTGCTTGCTGAAGTGAGCTTTGAGACTGATGAAGAGCTGGACAGTTTCCCGCCGCCGCCATTCGCAATTGCCGACGTGACGAACCATGAGATGTTCACAGGTGGCAAGCTTTGCGAGTTGACGTTTGAAGATATTCGAAACGAGATCATGAGGAGCGGAATAGCGGGAATAGCCTCCGGCGCGTGAGGGTATTTGTTATCTCCTTTCAGGAAAAAGAAAATGAACCCAAAGAAACTCATCGCATTAATGCTGCTAACGATCGCGCTTGCGTCTATCGGCGCTTGCCGTAAGAACCAGACAGCTAATTCGACGGCGCCAACCGGCACCGCGCCAGTTTCTGCCTCGCCCGAACTCTCGCATCCGCCGGAAGGTGGAATCACGCCAACGCTTCCAACAACGCATTTCAAAGGCTCGATCGGTAGTAATAATGGCCTGCAGATGAAACTCATCCGCGACGGCGAGAAGCTGACGGGTAGTTACTTCTATCAAAAGATCGGCGCCAGGATCGATCTGAAAGGGACTGTAGACAAAGATGGCAACGTGACCCTTGAAGAGTTTGACGCCAGCGGCAAACAGACCGGCGTCTTCAAGGGCCTCTGGAAGACTGACACCGAAGACGGCCGCGCCAGTATCGCCGGCAATTGGTCCAAGCCGAACGGTGAAAAGAAAACGGCGTTCTCGCTCCATGAGGAACCCATCCAATTCAGCGGCGGGACCGAGATCATTGCGAAGTCGATCAAGGAATCGAACAAGAAACTGAATTACAAGATCGACGTTCAGTATCCGGAGGTAACGGGGACGCTCGATGATCGCTTCGCCAAGTTCAACCAGGAAGCGAAGAGCCTGGTCATGAAACAAGTCGCGGCGTTCAAAAAAGAGAGAGCCGATGCCGCGAAGGAGGAAGCACAGATGCCAGAGCCACCAACCCTGTCGGACCTTACGAGTGATCTCAGCGGCGGCTACACTGTAGCCCTGGCCAGCGACGATCTGATCAGCGTCGAATACGATATTGGCGGCTACTCCGCCGGCGCCGCGCATGGCAATTCAAGCTCATCGGTACTGAACTACGACGTGAAGGCCGGCAAGGTGCTGAAACTCGCCGATCTGTTCAAGCCGGGCGCCAAATACCTGCAGGCGATTTCGGCATATTGCCTCAACGATCTGAAGAAACAATCCAAGAAAAACGGAGACTCGTTGCCGGACGACATGATTAAGAGCGGTGCCGGACCCGATGCCAGGAATTTTCTGAGTTGGACCATCGGGAGGAAGGGATTGGACTTTACGTTTGATGCCTATCAGGTTGGGCCATATGCCGCGGGTCCGCAAAGCGTGCTCGTTCCTTATTCTGTGTTGAAGGATCTGATCAAGCCGGACGCTCCCGTCAGCAGCTTCGCAAAGTGAACGCAGCGCGGCTCTTTTGATTTCCCGCAAAGACGCCAAGACGCTAAGTCAGATCAAACCACCTCCGCCGTCCCACGATCCGCATATTCACCAGCATGCGCACGCGCGAAATAGACGCCGAGCAGAAACGCCAAAAACATGATGGCGGCCGCAGTCCAGAACGTCGCGAGGATCGAGTGATCGCTCATGTTGTGATACGCGCCGTCAAAACCTTTTGCCGCAACCGCGCTGTAAATCAGCAGCGCCTGCACTGATGGCCCGACGGCACGCGCTAAGCTGGCGACCGATTGCGTTACTCCCAACACCACCCCCTGTTCCTTTTCGCTCACACTTTTTGACGCGAGACTCGTCAGCGAAGGTGTAGCAAGTGAATTGCCTACTGCAAACGCTCCACCCACCGCCAAGAGTGTCAGCAAGCCCGTGTGCGGCCCAGTGAAAGGGATCAGAAACAAGCTCAAAGAAAACAGTGAGGCGCCGATCAAGACCAGCGACAGCTCACCGAATCGTTTGACCAATCGCCCGATCAGTCCACCCTGAATCAGCGCGCCAATGATGCCGACGTAAGCGAACAGATAGCCGGTGTGCGAAGCGTCATAGCCAAAGCGAAACATTGTGAAGAGCGAGAACGTCGTCGTCATGATCGAAAAAGCGACAATGAACAGAAAGTAGATCGTTAGAACAAAGCCGAGCTTTGGCTGCTTCAGAGATTTCAGAACCTCGTGCCAGTCGCGACCGCCCGCCGCGGACACGCGCGCCGGATGATCGGGCGTCACAGTCTCGGGCAAAGTGAAATAGAGCAGAATGGCATTGGCAAACGCCAGCCCGGCCGCAAAAAAGAAAGGCACGCCGATGCCCCAATGACTCAGTACGCCGCCAATCGCCGGACCAAAAACAAAGCCGAGACCAAACGCCGCGCCCACCAGGCCCATGCCCTTCGCGCGGTCCTCTTTGGTGGTCGAGTCAGCGATGTACGCTTGCGCGGTTGAGATGTTTCCGCCGGTAATCCCATCAAGAATCCGGCCGACAAACAGCATCCAGAGCGTGGTCGCAAAGCCGAGAATCAGAAACGAGATGCCCGTGCCGATGATGCTGACGAGCAAGACAGGACGCCGGCCGTGCTTGTCCGAAAGTCTTCCCAGGATTGGCGCGAAGATTAGCTGCATGACCGAGTAGGAAGCGAACAGCAGACCTACGTGGCGCGGCGTGGCATTGAACCGCGTGCCTTCGACGTAGAAAGGCAACACGGGCATGACGATGCCAAACCCCACCAGGTCGATGAAGATCGTGATGAAGATGACCAGCAGCGGAGAACGCTTCATGGATTTGGTCTTTGACCTTTGGATCTTTGTCTTTGGAAGCTGTTTTTGTAACTGATCTCAAAACTCGAACACCGCATATTAAATTATCTGACCCGAATTGTCGCTGGCCCGCTACCGCATTTTAGACTGCTAACGCGAGTTCGTAGTAACATGCCCACTCTTGAACTGCCTCCGCACCAATTCCGAAAGAGAAGGAACAGCAACTATGCGCCGAAGATATTTGTCTGCTTTCATTTTGGTGAGCCTGACAATTGTTTGCGCGTTCTCCGCCGCGGCGCAAACCAGCAAGCAGGACGGTGGGCAAGAGATTGCCTACACGGTTTCGATGTCGAAGCCTCACACGCATCTGCTCGAAGTTGAAATCCATGTAAAGCGCGGACTGAGGGCCTGGCCGGCGGAAGATACTCTGGTGCTGCCGGTGTGGACGCCGGGGTCATATCTTGTTCGCGAGTTCGCGCGCAACGTTCAGGACTTTGCCGCCACAGACGCATCCGGCCGAGCGCTGCCGTGGGAGAAAATAGATAAGGATTCCTGGCGGGTGAAGACGAATCTTTTGCCGGAATGGCGTGTAACCTATCGAGTTTATGCGAACGAACTTTCGGTTAGAACAAATGAACTGAATTCCGATCACGCCTTTTGGAACAACGCGGCGCTCTTGATGTACCTGGATGGTCATCTCAAAGAGCCCTCGACGCTGCATATCCTTGCTCCTCAGCCGTGGAAGGTGGCAACCGGGCTCCCCGCAGTGCCTGGCCCGAAGAATACATTTCGCGCGGAAAACTTTGACGTGCTCTACGATTCACCGGTTGAAGTCAGCAACTTCAAGACGCTCTCCTTTGAGGTAAAGGGAGTGCCGCATCGAATCGTCATTGACGGCGAAGGAAACTACGACGCGGAGAGAATGCGCGCCGATGTGAAGAAGATCGTCGAAGCAGAAGTAGAGTTAATGGGCGGCGAGATTCCCTACCACGATTACACCTTCATTCTGCACTTGAGATCGAGCGGCGGTGGCGGGCTCGAACACCTGAACTCTACGGCGCTGGGCTTTCGTCGGTTTGGCTTCAAGCCAGAGGAAAGCTATCGCGGCTTTTGGGGCCTCGTGGCCCACGAGTTCTTTCACTTGTGGAACGTCAAGCGCATTCGACCCGACGCGCTCGGGCCGTTTGACTATACGAAAGAGAATTACACGAAAATGCTCTGGGTCGCGGAAGGCATCACTGATTACTACGCGGAGGTTGCAGTGAGAAGGGCGGGTTTGATCTCGGACAAAGATTTTCTCAGCGAAAGTGCCAGACGGTTTCAGACTTTACAGAACACGCCGGGTCGTTTGGAGATGAGCGCCGAGGAATCAAGTTTTGATACCTGGATCAAGTATTACCGGCAGGATGAGAACTCTGTAAACTCGCAGGTTGATTACTACAACAAAGGCTCTATTCTCGGCTTGTTGCTTGACCTGGAGATTCGAAAACGCAGCAGCGGCGCAAAGTCTTTGGACGACGCGATGCGCTATCTCTACACCGAGTTTTATAAGAAGGGACGCAACTATACGCCGGAGGATTTTCAGAAAACTTGTGAGCTGATGGCCGGTGCAAGTCTGGAACAATTCTTCGCCAGCTATGTTCGAGGTCGCGAAGAACTCGTCTATGACGCGGCGCTGGCCATAGCCGGGTTGCGCCTGGACACGACCGGTGCGACGGCTGCGGCAAAACCGGTCGAGAAGGCTTATCTCGGCGCGGACCTCGTCCAGGAGGGCGATCGGCTGATGGTCAGGCGAGTTTATGCCGGCTCACCTGCATACGAACAGGGCCTGAATACTGGCGATCAGATCGTGGCCTTGAACAACTTGCGGGTCAACAAGGATTTCTTCGATGCGCGCATTGCCGAAAAGCGCCCCGGAGATCCGATTAGTCTCACGATATTTCGCTCAGATGATCTGAGCATAATGCTAATCAAGCTCGGCGGACGGATTGATGCGCGCTATCGCATCATTCCAGTCGCCCAGCCAACCGACGAACAGAAGCGCAGTTACCAGGCGTGGCTTGGAGCGCCGCTTGAAGCAAGGTAATCTTCGCAGGGAACGATCGCAGACACGTTTGAATGGAATATCAATACATCAAGTTCACGGTTGAAGACCGCGTCGCGCGAATCACGCTGGCGCGGCCGCCGCTCAATATTCTGAACATCGCGATGATGCAGGAGATTGGCCAGGCGCTCGACGATCTGGTAAGCGAGCGTGATTTGGTGGCGATCGTCTTCGATGCCACGCCGGATGCGCACGTCTTCAGTGCCGGTGTCGCAGTCGAAGAGCACGTCGAAGAAACGATCTATCAAATGCTCGAAACGTTCCATGCAATCTTTCGCAGTTTGGGCCAACTGGCAAAACCCTCGATTGCGGTGGTTGACGGCGCAGCCTTGGGCGGCGGATGCGAATTGGTTGCCGGCTGCGATATCGTTGTCGCGAGTGACCATGCGCGCTTTGGACAACCTGAGATAAAGCTCGGCGTGTTTCCGCCCGTGGCCTGTGTGTTGTTGCCGCTGATCATTGGCGACAAGCGCGCACGCGAACTTATCTTGACGGGCGATCTGATCGACGCCAGTGAAGCTGCGCGGCTTGGCTTGGTGAATTACGTTGTGCCAGGCGATCATCTGGAGCAAAAGACGCAGGAGATTCTTTCAAGGCTGCGCGAGTTTTCGGGCACGTCCCTCGAAGCAACCCGACGCGCACTCGATCTCGGCCGCGGACGTTCGCTGGAATCGGTGCTGGCCGAGGTAGAAGATATGTACCTGCATGAACTGATGAAGACCGAAGACGCCAACGAAGGCGTCAAAGCGTTCATCGAGAAGCGAAAGCCGGTCTGGAGGAATCGATGAGACAGGCAGAAGGACGGGGAGAACGGGGGATGGGGAGAAAGGGGGAAACGTCGTCTTCGTGTCTCGCCGCCTGCTCGTCCCCCCGTCTCCCCGTCTCCCCATCCCTCCGTCTCTTCGTCTTCCTCCTCACGCTGGCGCTGCTTGTTCCCACGCTCGGCGCGCTAGCCCAGCGGCGAACGCAGAGTGGATCGCATCCGAGCCGCCCTTTAGAGACTCTGTCAATTGAAGAGCGCGGGCTGGTCGAGCGGGCGAGTGGCGTTGTTTGCTCGGAGAGAGCGCGGGATGAAAAGGGAAGCGCTCCGATTGATGACATGCAAAAACGGCCCTCGCTTCCCTTGCGCGCGCCCGAAGTGATCGCCGGCGCCGAGCGTGCACAGCGCCTGCTGAGTACGGCCAAAAATCTCGTTACCGGCGCGCTGCGCCAACTCTCAGACGAATACGGAATCAGCAACAGCAAAACTTACCAAACGAAAATCAGCCGCGCGATCGCGCGGGTGCAAGCCGTCAACCACGTCAAGCCGGATGTCGACGCGCGCGACAACGCGTCGGTCTATCTCAAGACCCCGCATACGATTACCTTCGGCACGATTTTTCTTGCGGGATTGCCTTCCGACGAAGGGATGGTCAGTGTTCTGGCCCACGAGTTGGTACACATCGCGGACGGCGACAGGGACACACTGCGAGCGTTGTTTCGCGCAGTCGGCGATCGCGCCTCACGCCTTACGGGCCTGAGCATTCGCGACCAGCGCGCCGAAGAATTGACCTGCGATCTTGTCGGCGACCTGGCGGCGCAGTCATTGATCTCGAGCACGCCAAACTACGAACGGCTGCCGCGGCGGCTGGCTCGATCAATCGAGCACAATTGCGTGGACGAAGACGACTCGGACGAAGATCATCTTTCTCCGCGCAACACTATTCGCGCGGTGCTGGCTCTCGATCCGAAGCTCAGGCGCGGGCTTGTTTATGGCAAGTGAAGCTCGCGCCGCCAGCTCCATTCTGCGATCGGTCCCTTCGTTGACAATGATCACCCCCGTTTCTATCATCGTCCGTTCACATGAAGTACACATCACTCCGACATGATCACGCGAAAGCGGAAAGCACAGAGCCGCAGTGGAAAGCTGAAAAGAAACCGTTCGACAAACCTTCCGAGTTCGGCAAATCTTCCCGTTTGAGAATCGCTACGACGCTAGTCGCGTTTCTGATCGCGATCATCGTTACCGGCTGTCAGAACAAAGTAGAGCTGCCGGACGTGCGCCCGCTGGTCCTGCACGATGTGCCGGCGCAGAGGCTCGCCTTTCGCTTCGAAGCCGACACCGGACTGCCGTCAGACATCAAGACTCAAGACGAAAACGACCAACTTGCGACGATCCGAACCGACTTTATTACGAACCGCAAAGTCGACGCGCTGATCCGCACGGTTGTTTCGCCGGACGGCCAGCGCGTGCTGGCGCTTTACGGCACCGCGGACGAGCCGAACGAAGCTTTTCGCATCGATATCTATTCATCGGATGGAAAGTTCCTGCGCAACCTGACGCCGCCGGATCTTTCTTGCGCGTTTTCCGAAACCGTGGCGTGGTCGCCTGACGGCAACTACATCACTTTCATCGCGCACCGCAGCGTGAAGCCCAGCCCGACTCCTCTTGGGGACGCCGAACCAGCGCTGCCGACCGGTTCACCAGTTCCGGTCGCATCGCCGTCGGTTGCGCCTGCGTTCGCGCCGGTACAACTTTTCAACACCGAGCAGATCTACATTTGCAATCGCGACGGTTACGAGCTTAAGCCGCTGACGGCACGCGAAGGATTGATCTATTTTTATTTGTCCTGGGCTCCGGATAATCATGCTCTGGTGGCGCTGGCCTGCAAGGAAAGCGAATGGAACGCGCGCGAGAAAGAGTTCAAGTTGCCAACGGGTCGACCGCGTTTAATCATGCCCGATGGCAAAGAGCGATTGCTCGACGATCATTCGACGGAAGCATTGCCGGTTTGGTCGCCCGACTCTTCAAAAGTCGCCACCGCATTCAATACGGATGTGGGTATCTACGACGCCGCGACAAACAAACCGACGCAAGCACGAATCCCGCTGCGAGACGAACTGATGACCGCTTCGCGGGCTTACGAACAGAAGATGAAGAAGCCCGAGAATCAGAATGGCAAGACTGTAAGCCCACCCACCCAACCGGCGGCAGAAGTGCTGGCGTCATTCAATCCGATTGTAAAGCTCGAATGGCCTGCTCCGGAGAAACTGTACATCCAGACGGCGTACGTTCGCCTCAGGCCATATGAGGCTTACACATTTCCGCGCTGGCACCTGGTGTTTCTGAGCCCGCAGGCAGCCATACTAAAGTAAGGGTTAGTAAGCGAGAGAAGAATTACAAGTGATCAGAACGCATCTGCCAACGAACGAACTTCGAGCCGGCGGCGAAAATCATTCAGCGTAATTGGATTGTGCGCACGGAACTCTACCTCAACGGTTCTTCCTGGAATCAGATCGAAATAGTTATCCGAAAACCTTCCGCCTTCGTTTTCAACGGAGAGATAAGCAGCCTTTGCAAACTTGTCCGTTGTCAGAGCGATTTTGAAACCGCTGCGAGTGCGTGTGATGCTCGTGCTGATTTGCGCTTTGGACAAATTCAGGTCTTTGTAAGGTTGAAAGAAAAGTTCATTGCTGGAGACAGCCTTGCCGTCAACGAGCAGCTCGCAATAGACAAACACCTTGCTTCTGTCTCGGCCTCTTAATAGATCGCTTTCAGAGACACTAAAGTAAGACCTGCTTTGCAAGGCAGCCACCTCGACATCCTTGGCCATGCTCAAGAGTGAGTGGCCCTCAAAATCCATCAAGCTGATGTTGAGATGCGCTCGCGTGGCGCTGGTCCGATCTGAAACGACAGAGAAATCAATTCGGCCGTTCTCTTCATGAGGACTGAGAAGCACGTCGCTGTAAAATCTGCGCGCATAGTAGTGCAGCGCCTTCCAGCGGCCGAGATAATCGATGCTCGACCAAGAGGCCACCGGCCAGCAGTCGTCAATCTGCCAGTAAAGCGAACCCATGTTGCGCGGCCGAATGCGCCGCAGATGTTCGGCGCCGATTTTGATGCCCTCGGCTTGCAGCACCTGGCTGACGTAGAGGAACGATGCAAAATCTTTTGGCGGCGGGTATTCGCGCAAAAGATATTCGCGAATCAACTGGTTCCCGCGCGGATGTTTTTGATGGAGCAACATCACGGGCGAATCAATCTTGCGTTCAACGGGCAGCGTATAGGAATTGATGGTCTCGATTTCGGGGAACGACTGAAAACCGTATTCACTCATGAACCGCGGGAACTGTTTTTCGTAAGCGGCAAATGGCAGAGCCGCATGCCACACTCCCCAGTAATGCGAATCGCCGATGCGCTGCGACTCGGGATCAGCTTCCAGGTTCGCACTCGGCGAGCTGGGCCAGTAAGGCCTCGAAGGATCGTAAGTCGAGCAAACTTCGGGTAAGACACCGTGAAAGATCTTCTTGTAATCATCCCAAAGCTTCGACGGCAGATGATCTTTCCAGCCCCAGTGTAACCACGCGGTCTCAACCTCGTTGTTGCCGACCCAGATAGTGATGCTCGGATGATTCCGCAGACGCTTTACGTTATCGATCGCTTCCTGTCGAACGTTATCCAGGAATTCCTGATCGCCGGGATACATACTGCAAGCGAACATGAAGTCCTGCCAAACCAGAATGCCCAGCTCGTCGCAGAGATCGTAAAAGTCGTTGCTCTCGTAAATGCCACCGCCCCAAACACGCACCATGTTCATGTTTGCGTCACGCACCGATTGAAGCAACTCACGATACTTCTCCTTCGTGATGCGCGTCGGAAAACTGTCCGCCGGTATCCAATTGCCGCCTTTGGCGAAGACAGGCACACCGTTGATGACGAACTCGAAGCTCTTGCCCCATTCATCCGTCTCCTGTCTTAACCTTAGCGAGCGTACGCCCGTGCGCGTTTGTTTCTGATCAGCCAACAAGCCATTGATAATCAAGCGCGCTCGGAAGTTGTACAGCGTGTGCGCGCCAAGCCCGTTGGGCCACCAGAGCGATGGATGCGAAATCACGAAATCCAGCGACACGAGATTTGATCCGGGCTTGAGCTTGACCACCTTTCGAGCGGCCACTGTCTTGTCAGTCGAGTCGTCGATGAAGACTGTCGCGTCCACATTGGTTGCGGAAATAATTTCAACTTCCGCGGCAAGGCTGGCCGCGCTACGATCAACTTGTTTCTGAACGATGTGGAGATCATTCACACGCGCCGCGTTCCATCCCTCGAGCGAAACTGACCTCCAGATGCCGCTGGTCACAAAGCGCGGACCCCAATCCCAGCCGTATTGGTAAGGCGCTTTGCGCGTGTAGGGACTCGTCTTTTCGCCGGCATCGTTTGAAGCCGGCAGTTCGTAGGCAAGCTTCGCCATCACCGGCAGAATCTCGTTGATCGGCGAACGAAACTTTATACGCAGAGTGTTTGCGCCGCGCCTGAGCAGGCTCTTGCAGGCCACGCGCCACATGCGAAACATGTTGTTTGCATCGAGCAATTGAGTATCGTTGAGAAAGACATTTGCGTAAGTATCCAGACCATCAAACACCAGCTCGATGTTTTCTCGCTTGAGCAGTTCAGGTGTGGCGTCGAACGTTGTTTCGTATTCCCAATCTGTTTTCCCGATCCATTGCAAGTTCTTCTCGTTGTCGCGATAGAAAGGATCGTCGATCATTTTGTTGCTGAGTAAATCCGTATGCACACAACCGGGGACGGCCGCCGGATGCCAGTCAGTGGCGCCGGCCTGACGAAACTTCCAACCGTCGTGCAGGAAGATCTTTGTTTTCGCTAGGGCGTTCGTGGACGCAGGAGATTGAGAGTAAACACTCTGAACTAGCAAGAGTAACAGCGTGAACGCTGAAAGAGATTTGATTCGCTTCAAACGCGTGGTCCTCGGAATTGCGTGACGGCTACCCGGCCGCATTATACGTTGTTTCCATCGAGCTTCATTACGGTTCGGCCTGGCAGCGTAGTGTCTTACTTGATTTACTCTCTGTGCTAACTCTGCACTCTCTGCGTCTCAGCGGTGAGTCCTGGCCGCGAAAAGCTCACCGCTGAGACGCAGAGGCCGCAAAGG
>JBGQJU010000087.1:0-24547 GCA_041499185.1 Pyrinomonadaceae bacterium
ATTGAAAACCGATCGAGCCCTCCCTCACGGTCGGGCTTCACAAGCAGAAGCCCGCGCGTCAGCAAGGGCTCTGATTTCTCTGATTGAAGACCGATCGAGCCCTCCCTCACGGTCGGGCTTCTGCTTGAATCATTCGGGGTACACAAGCAGAAGCCCGCGCGTCAGCAAGGGCTCTGATTTCTCTGATTGAAGACCGATCGAGCCCTCCCTGACGGTCGGGCTTCTGCTTGGCGGGCTCTGCTTGAATCATTCGCCCTGGTCATACATTGTGTAAGCGATCGCATTGGTCACCTGTTCCTCTTTCCACAAGTACCGAGTGCTGCCGTGTCGTGCCCAGGGTTTCGTCGTCGCTGAAACCAGTCCTTCACTCCGCAGCTTGCGAGTAGCATAAGCCTTGAGAGCTTCGAGAATTGGCTCTGGCGTTCGCGCGGCGGCAATCACGGCATGAACATGGTTAGTTCTTACATTGAGCGCTAAGAGATTGAAGCGACGAACATCACAAGCTTCGCGTATCGCAGCCTCAACAGCTTTTCTCTGAGCCGGTTTGAGGAGCATTGGCGGATGCTTGAGTTGTCGGGTTTCTGCTTGTTTGCGATAGCGGTTTGGTTCCAGTCCCGGAGTTCCATATATATTGTGCCGGCGATCAATCGAGCCGCGTTCCTCACCGTGCATCTACGTCCCATATGTCCGAAAGGTCATGAGGTAAGCGAGTGGGAAGAGATTTGTATCAAGCTCCTTTGACATAGCGGGAGTATAGCCAAGCAGAAGCCCGCGCGTCAGCAAGGGCTCTGATTTCTGTGATTGAAAACCGATCGAGCCCTCCCTCACGGTCGGGCTTCACAAGCAGAAGCCCGCGCGTCAGCAAGGGCTCTGATTTCTCTGATTGAAGACCGATCGAGCCCTCCCTCACGGTCGGGCTTCACAAGCAGAAGCCCGCGCGTCAGCAAGGGCTAATTTCTGTGACTGAAAACCGATCGAGCCCTCCCTCACGGTCGGGCTTCTGCTTGGTGGGCGTAGACATCCGCGGGACGAGGCAATTCAATCGTGAATCTCGATCCTTCTCCGAGTTTCGATTCGACGGTCACTTCGCCGCCGTGCGCGCGCGCGAGGTGCTTGACGATCGCCAGTCCCAGACCCGTGCCTCCCAAATCGCGCGAGCGAGCACGGTCAACGCGGTAGAAACGTTCAAAGAGTCTTGGCAGATGTTGCGCTGGTATGCCCTCGCCTGTGTCTTCAACAACAATACGATCGCGCAAGCCAGTCTCGTGTCTGTTTTCTTGGCTGGCCGCGCTCTCGTATCTGATAGCAACGTGGCCGTCTTCGCTGCTGAACTTTATGGCGTTCTCAACAAGGTTGTTTAGCATCTGCTCGAGCCGGCGCGCGTCGGCGAAGACCGTCGTGCCGCGATCGACTTCGTTATCCAAAACAACTTGGCGGGTCGAAGCCCTTGCCGCCAGCGAGGCGAGCACTTCGTTGACCAGCGGTTGCAGCTCGATGACTTCTGCTTTCACCTGAACGTTGCCTGCTTCGATGGCGCTGAGTTCGAGGATGTCATCTATAAGGTTGTGCATGCGCGTCGCGTTCTTGCGAATGATGGCCAGAAAGCGTTGACTGTTTTCGTCGTTGCCGTTGGCCTCCATCTCCAGGGTCTCGACAAAAGCGAGGATGGCCGTCAGCGGCGTGCGCAGCTCGTGGGAAACATTTGAAAGAAACTCCTGCCGCACGCGCTCGAGCCTTTCCAGTCTGGTGATGTCAAAGAAGACGCCTATCGCGCCCTGCGTGCTGTTTCCGTCCGCGCCTTTCAGCGGCACGACCCGAAGATCAAACACTCGACGATCCGGATCGTGCGTTTCGACTTTTACTCCGGACAGTTCTTTTCCGCCGAGCGCGTCCAGAAAGGCGCCGTAGATGGCCGGGTTCCGCGTCAGCTCAGTCAGGCGTTGCGCATTCAGATTTACTTCAGCGAGTGTGAATAGTCGATGCGCGGCCGGGTTCGAAGCCACCACACGCATGTCGCGGTCCACTACCAGCAAACCTTCGCGCATGCCGCTCATCGTTGCTTCAAACAATTTGCCGAGGGCAAAGACGTGCGATGACTCATCGCTTGAAGAACGATCGCCGTTGGCGTTTACTCCTGAGGACCGCGCTCCAGACTGCCTCTCGCGCCGGCGCACCCATGAACTCAAAAGGAATCCAGTGAGAACGGCAAAGACAATCGCCAGAGCAAGGCGCGCATTTAGTGCCGGAGTCAGAAAGATGACACCAGTAAGAGCGATAACAGCGGCGAGCAAGAACCAGTGA
Source organism: Pyrinomonadaceae bacterium (assembly GCA_041499185.1). Classification (GTDB taxonomy): domain Bacteria; phylum Acidobacteriota; class Blastocatellia; order Pyrinomonadales; family Pyrinomonadaceae; genus JAOAPY01. Next base: position 2,302 of record JBGQJU010000087.1, read on the forward strand.
TGCTTAGACACAACCGTTAACCTTCATGATCCCGCAGGGTCTTGATTCATCTTTGCGCCTTCCGTCTTAACTTCGCGTCTTTGCGCGAAACCGTTGGTTTAGACTGCAATTTCACGCAAAGACGCCAAGGGACTACTTAAGCCGCAAAGAAGATGAAACTAGGGCCTACCCATGGTCCGTGTTGCTTGACTCAAGATCTCTTTGAGCAACCGGTGAAGCGATAACCAACGCCAACTTCCGTTTCGATGCAGTCGCCGCAGTCGCCCAACTTCTGCCGCAGCCGCCGGATGTGAACATCGAGCGTGCGCGCGTCGCCATAGTAACTATAGCCCCAGACACTGTCGAGCAGTTGCTGGCGTGTGACGACGCGATCGACGCTCCTGGCGAGCACGGAAAGCAGACCAAACTCTTTGTTGGTTAACTTGACTCTAGTTCCATTGCAAACAACGCGCACGTCCGCGAAATCTATCGTCAGCAGATCGTCTTCGTAAGTCTTTGTCGCATTCTCGTCGGCGCGGCGCAGAACGGCACGCACGCGCGCGAGCAACTCCCTAACCGAAAACGGTTTCGTTATGTAATCGTCGGCGCCAAGATCAAGACCGGCAACTCGATCTGATTCCGAGGCTTTTGCCGTCAGGATGATAATCGGCGTGCGGCGGGTGAGAGGCTCTCTTCTGAGCCGGCGGCACAGCTCGATGCCGCTCATGCCCGGCAGCATCAGGTCGAGAATGATCAGCGACGGAGGCTTCGTTTGATCGAGCGCTTCGATGAGACCTTGCTCGCCAGTCAGCGCAACGACGGCGCTGAGCCCTTCGCGCTCGAGGTTGTACCGCAAACTCTCCGCGATATCGCTGTCGTCCTCAATGATCAAAACCGGTCGAACCATAGCTTCAATGAATGTGCTTGATGATTGCCGCTTCAGCCATGTAGACAGTAAGCTCGCAAATGTCGGTCACGTAATCGCCGATGCGCTCGAGGTGCTTGGCAACGAAAAGGAGACGCGCATCGCGCGTCGCGGTCGTTGGCTCCGAAACCATCATCTCGATAAGATTGTGGAATATTTGGTTGTAAAGATCATTTATCTCGGTGTCGCGTTTGATTACCTCGCGGGCTGCCGCCGGATCGTTTGCCGTGAAAGCATCAAGCGCCGCGCGCAACATTGACGCCGCATGCTCCGCCATTCGCTGAATGTCGGCATTGGGTTTAAGTTCAGGCTCGGCGTTTAGATCGACCGTGGCGCGCGCGATATTGCAGGCATGATCGGCGATGCGCTCCAAAACGGGCGCCATTTTCGCAACCGATATCACGAACCGGAGGTCGCGGGCCGCCGGCTGGCGCAGCGCAATGATGTCGATGCATAGCCGGTCGACTTCCACTTCGAGCTGGTCGATCCGGTCATCGTGGTCCAACACTTCGCGTGCGATGCCGTTGTCGCGTTCCCTGAGCGCATCCATCGCGCGCTCGAGCGCACGTTCAGCTTCACCGCCGAGCAACAAGACGCGGTCGCGCAGTTCGTTTAGCTCGTAGTCAAGATGTCTGTGAAGGTCCATGTGGTTATTTCCGATTGCCAATTGCCGATTGGTCTCCGATCGCTGATCTGGTTTAGTTCTCTGGCTCTTTGCTCTTTGCCCTTTGCTCTTTGCCCTTTGCTCTTACCCAAACCTTCCCGTGATGTAATCCTCGGTCAATTTCTCGTCAGGATTGGTAAACATCTTCTCAGTCGCATTCACTTCGATCAGCTTACCCAGCAGGAAGAAAGCCGTCACATCCGAGACGCGCGCTGCCTGTTGCATGTTGTGCGTAACGATCACAATCGTGTATTGCTTCTTGAGTTCGAAGATCAGCTCCTCGATCTTATAGGTTGCTCCCGGATCCAGCGCCGATGCAGGTTCGTCCATCAATAGTACCTCAGGTCTAATAGCCAGCGCTCGCGCGATACACAATCGCTGCTGCTGCCCGCCCGACAAACTGAGCGCGGACGCCTTCAAACGGTCCTTCACTTCGGACCACAACGCTGCGTCCTGCAACGCCTGCTCGACGCGCTCCGCCAGCTCGGCTTTGCTTGCAGTAAGCCTGTTGATGCGCAGGCCATAGGCAACATTGTCGAAGATTGACTTGGGAAAAGGATTGGATTTTTGAAACACCATGCCCACGCGGCGCCGCAGGTCGACCACATCCGTTCCCGCAGCGTAGATGTCGCGGCCATCGATCGTAACCTCACCCTCGACACGCGTCCCCGCAATCACGTCGTTCATTCGATTGAGCGTTCGCAGGAACGTGGACTTGCCGCAACCCGAGGGTCCGATCAACGCCATTACAATGCGTTCAGGAATATCCAAAGAGATGTCGTGCAACGCCTGCGCGCGGCCATAATGGAAATTCAGATGACGAACGCTGATCTTGGCCGCGCCGGTCGCTGCCGCGGGCGATGGCGTCCCGATCGCGCTCTCGCGTATGGCAAACTTCGGTGCGATCGTTGGCGTAGGCGTCGACATCTGCGAACTAAAACTTCCTTCGGGTAAAGAAACGGACTGTCATGTTGATACCGAGAATAATCGTCATCAATACCAGGGTGGCGGCCCACGCTTGCGCGTGCCATTCGTCGTAGGGCGAGATCGCGTAGTTGTAGATTTGCACCGTCAATGACGCGATTGGCTGGTCCAGTTGATAACTGAAGAACCGGCTGCCGAATGCCGTAAACAATAGCGGCGCGGTCTCGCCGGAAACGCGGGCAACGGCCAGCATTGCGCCGGTCGCGATGCCCGAAGCAGCGGCCGGAATAACTACTCCAAGCGTCACTCTCCATTGCGGCGCCCCGAGAGCAAGCGCGCCTTCGCGCAAACTTTGCGGCACAAGTTTGATCATCTCTTCTGTTGTGCGCGCGACAATCGGAATCAAGATAATTGCGAGAGCCACGCCACCCGCCAACGCCGAGAAGTGTTTCAATGGAACCACTATGATCGCGTAAACAAAAACGCCGGTGACGATGGAAGGTATGCCAGTCAAAGTATCAACCACGAAACGCACCAAACTGGCGAAGCGTCCGGCGCCGAATTCTGAAAGAAAAACCCCGATCGCAATTCCCAGTGGCATGCCAAACGCCGATGAGAGCAACAGCAACACCACCGATCCGACAATTGCATTGCCGATGCCCCCACCTTCACCCACGGGGCGAGGACTATCCAACAAAAACCGCAAGCTGACAGAGCCAATTCCCTGCCAGGCGATGTACGACAGAATCAGCAGCAGGATACCGACCGCAAACAAAGTGCACAGCGCGGTCAGCGTGGTCATCACGCCACTGGTCACGCGCCGGGATCTGTCTGCTCTGGTCAAAGCGATCATCATGCTTACACAGTGCCGGTCTTGCGCGTTACATTCCAAACCAGAACTCTCGCCACGCCATTAACCACAAAAGTAACGAAGAAGAGAATCAGGCCAAGCTCAACCAATGAACTTAAATAAAGATCTTGAGTTGCTTCGGTAAACTCGTTCGCTATGGCCGAAGCGATGGTGTACGAAGGCTCAAAGAGCGAGGCGCTGATCTGCGCGCGATTGCCGATCACCATCGTCACCGCCATCGTCTCGCCCAGCGCGCGACCCAATCCGAGGATCACTGCTCCCGCGATTCCCGGCGCGCCGTTGACGAGCACGACTCGCGTTGTTTCCCATTTGGTCGCCCCAAGCGCGAGCGCCGCTTCACGCTGAGAATTCGGCACCGCGGAGAGCACGTCACGAACTACGGCAGAAATTATGGGAGTCACCATGATCGCGAGAATGATGCCGCCCGTCAGCAGTCCGATGCCGGTAATAGAGCCCTGAAACAAAGGCAGCCAACCAAACCAGCGAGCCAGCGGCGGTTCCACATGAACGCGCAGAAATGGCGCCAGCACAAAGATTCCCCACAGGCCATAGACTACCGAAGGGATTGCGGCCAGCAACTCGACGAGAAAGGTGATGGGACGCGCGAGATTACGAGGCGCTTGCTCAACGAGAAAGATTGCGATGCCCAGGCTGAGCGGCACACTGATCAGCAAGGCGATTAGCGACGACACGACCGTGCCGTAAATAAAGGGCAGCGCCCCAAACTCGCCTTTGACGGGATTCCATTCCCTGCTGGTCAGAAAACCAAAGCCGAACTCTCGCATCGAGAGCATCGATTTCGAGGCCAGCGCGAAGATCATCCCGCCCACGATCAGCAGGATGAGCAATGCCGCAAAAAACACCAGGCCGCGAAACACGGCGTCGCCCGCGTTGCCGGTGGGCGACAGCGCGCGGCGCAAATGTCCGACAAACTTCAGTTTGTCGTCTTCAGCGGTAACCGATCTGTTTCCCATTGCCGATCACTGACCCACGGTCAGCGACAAACTGAAGTTTGTCGGACATAGAGACTCGTCACCTATCTAAGCGGCTTGCCTCCGGAAGTAATTGAATTAATCTTCGCTTCCGCGCGCTTAACTATCTCGGCCGGCAGCGGCGCGTATTGAAGATCTCTGGCAAACTTCTCGCCGTCGTGAATGCCCCACCAGAGAAAGTCCACCAGCGCCTTCCCTTTGGTCGCGTCCTTCTGATCCTTGTAGGCGAGAATGTACGTGTAACTTGCGATCGGATAAACATCGGCGCCCGCCGCGTTAGTGATTGAGACACGCAGATCGTCTGGCGTATTTGCCGCTGACGCAGCCGCAGCAGCAGTGACCGCTTCGATTGTCGGTTCGACAAACTTGCCACTCGCGTTCTTGATCGGCGCGACAGGCAGTTTGTTCTGCACCGCGTAAGCCAGTTCAACGTATCCGACTGTGTTCGGCTGATTCTTGATCTGGCCCGTGACGCCTTCGTTGCCTTTACCGCCTTGCCCGACTGGCCATTTCGGAGATTTGTCCGCGCCGACTTTTGTTTTCCACTCAGCACTCACTTTTGATAGATAATCTGTGAAGACGAAGGAGGTGCCACTACCATCAGCACGATGAACTACTGCGATGTCCGCTGCTGGCAGATTCGCGTCCGGGTTGTCCACCTTGATCCGCGGGTCGTTCCATTTCGTAATCTTGCCTAGAAAGACGTCCGCGATCACATCCGGCGAAAAGCGCAGCGGTTTCGATAGGCCCTGAAGATTGTAAGTAAGCACAACCGCCCCGAGGACGGTGGGAATATGAATCAGCTCGCCAGGGGCGCCCTTCATTTCGGCGTCGGTCATCGGTGCATCCGACGAGCCGAAGTCAACCGTCTGCGCCTGAATCTGTTTGATTCCGCCGCCGGAGCCGATCGATTGATAGTCGATGCGAATTTTCGGATTGAGTTTGCCGTATTCGCTCAGCCACTTTTGATAAAGAGGATTAGGAAACGTCGCGCCCGCACCTTGCAGGTTTACGGGGCGTCCGCACGAAAGAGATAACGCAGCCAGCGAGACGGTTAAGAACCAGACGACGATTCGAGAAAGTCTGGGGAAAAGGGGCATGAGTTTCTCCTTTAGTTTTGCTGTAACTAGAATGACCACTCAACTCTAGAGGAGGTGTGTTACATCTATCTGAACTGCATCTGAACTCTCTATGAACAGGCCGGGTGGAACTCGAACCAGAACGGAGCCCTAAATCTCAACGCGCACGGTTGCACTACACGCTGGCCAGGACACGCGCCGACGATGCGCAAACGCCGATGGCCTTTAGCGGAACAGTGCCCTTATGACAGAATGGAGCGGCTGCTGAAGAACTCGTTTCCGGTTACGGAGCGCGCAATGACTTTAGGTGAATTGCATGCCCTTTCGGAATCTCAGTCGCCGGCACATCATCGAGCTTTCGTTCCACTTCTAAGAGTTATGAAAGAGATCGCTCGACCCAGGATCAAGATTTGTTGCATCGCCAGCATTGAGGACGCCTGGACGGCCATTAACCATGGCGCGTCGGCAATCGGTCTGGTGTCGGAAATGCCCAGCGGTCCCGGCGTCATACCCGAAGATTTGATCGCTGAGATCGCCGCGAAGATCCCTCCGGCGATTGGCTCCTTTCTTTTGACCAGCAGGCAGGAGACACGATCGATTATCGAGCAGCAGAGACGGCTCAAAGTAAATACACTCCAAATCTGCGATCGCCTCGCACCCGGCAGCCATCAGGCTCTGCGCGCAGCCTTGCCGGGAATCTCTTTGGTGCAAGTAATCCACGTTACTGGTCCGGAATCCGTCGCTGAAGCCGCCGAGGTAGCGCACCTTGTCGATGCGATTCTGCTCGACTCAGGCAATCAAGCACTGCCCGTGAAAGAATTGGGCGGGACCGGACGGACCCACGATTGGAGCGTTAGCTTACGAATACGCGAGGCAGTTGCAGTGCCAGTTTTCCTGGCCGGCGGGCTGAACTCAACGAATGTCGCGGAGGCGATCAGACAAGTCGGGCCATTTGGCGTGGATGTCTGCAGTGGCGTGAGAACGAATGGCAGGTTGGATGAAACGAAACTGGCTAGTTTCTGCCAGAGTGTCACTGCCGCCTGATTGTCCACGGAAACACTTTGCGCGGCGTGCTGTATCGGCGCGCAAACAACCGGTTCTAAGTGTAGTCCAGCACCCCGGTCTGCATGATCATCTTCCACTCATCGCCAACCTTTGTATAGACCTTGCACACGCGGCCTTGCCAATGATTCTTTCGACCTGCGGGATCGATCCAGAGGGTGTCAATATCAACGACGGCGAAGGCGCCATCGCCTTCGTTTGAGATTTCGATCTTCTTGATCTCTCGTTGGTTGTGTGCCAGGCGGTGCGTGTCGAAGAGTTCTTGCCAGCCGCGTTTCCATCTTTCGTAATCGTACCTTCCCCATTCGAGTACCCAATCCATCGGATCGTGTGACAGCGGAGTTCTGGGCCAGGGCCAGACCATGTCGTGATGAAAGACGGTCATCAACAGATCGACGTCCTGCGTATCCCACGCGCGTGTCTCGCGATTGACGATCTCCTCAATTTGTTTTCTGACCTCCTGGGTCATTTGCTTGTCCGACAAACCTTCAGTTTGTCGATTTCTCATGCGCATTCGCTTGGAGTCAAGCTAGCGCTAACCGAGGGGGCGGCAGCTGCTTGCGAACCGCTAAAACGACAAACTGAAGTTTGTCGAACAACGACGAAAGGCGCAGAGGATTTGATTCACTCTGCGCCTTCGGTTTTGTTGGTAACGATCACAGACTAAAGTCTGAAAAGTCTGCGCCACACCTCAGAATGTAAACTTCACCGCCAACTGCACCTGTCGTGGGTCGCCCACGCCCTGACGCAGGAAGCCGTCGAAGTTGAATAGGCCCGGCGTGCTGAGCGGATTAATGTTGTTCGCGCTGTTGAAGGTATTGAACATCTCGACGATGGGGATTAGCGCGTAGCGCTCGCCAAACTTGAACGGACGCTGTATGCGCCAATCGAACGAGAAGTATTGATTGTCTTTACGCAGCGTGTTGCGGTTGGTTGCCGTACGCGGATCAGGCGTGATGGGTTGCGCTGAGCGGGCCTGAATGCGGAAGTTACCCTCGAGCCCCCAGCCCATCTGCACAAACGTGTAGAAGTTGAATTTGTGCCTGATGTCGCGATCTGAAAGCGCGTAGTCGAGGCTCAGGTTGTTGATGTTGAACGAACGATCCGTGAACGGGTCGCGCTCGTTCGAATCGTCGTCCTTATCTTTCGACAGCACGTAGTTCCATTCGAACTGATAGCGATTGCTGAAGCGCTTTCTCATTCCCACCGTGAAGCCATTGTAGAGTGACTTGCCGACCGCGCTCGTAACAAACACGTCACCCAGAGTTGGGAACAGGCCCGTCGTACCGTAATTCAAAAAGCGAGTGAGGTGGACACCCTTCGAATGAGTGAAGTCAAAGTACAAGGAAAGATCGCGTGCTACTTCCTGCTCGAACTGTACATTCGCCGTATAGATTCGCGGGTTAGCATAATCCTTGCTAAACACGCGCACGGAAGCGCCGAAGGGAATGCCCCCCGACGGTGGCACGGACTGTATGCCGGGCCAGGTGGGCGGCCTGCTTGCCGCGCCAAAGCAGGTAAAGGCGAAGCTGGAGTTACAGAATATTCCGAACTGCTGCACCCCGTTGTCGGTAATTGATCCGACCTGAGACAACATGTTCTGCCGTCCATAATAAATCCCGTAACTGGCTCGCAGCACGGACCTGCCCGTCTTCGAGACGTCCCAGGCAAAGCCTACACGCGGCTGGAATTCCTTCTTCGGACTATGCAAGGTGCCGTCAGAAGGAAATCTTGGATTGCTTAGCAGCGACGCGTACGCCGTCTTGGACGGAGGAACAATGGGCTGCGGAAAGATTTGGGCTTCCCAGCGCAGACCATAATTCAAAGTGAAGTTCGGCTTCAGTTGCCACTTATCCTGGGCAAACAGCGCCAAGTCTTCGTTCTTAATTGTGGACTTACCCGGTGGTGGAACGCCCGCGATACCGGTCGGTATTCCGTTCTGCAAATACAACAGTAGTGGACCACCCACACTGCTGCCCGCCGCACAGGTTTGGCTAAAGGGAGCACCCTGAGTAATCCATCCAGTGAATGCCCCGGTGCCGCTAAAACACTCACCTACCGTTGGTCCGAACCCACCTGTGGCCGCGGGTGAGGCGTACCGCAGGAAGCCAGTCACGCTATCGAAAATGTATCGTCCCTCAAAGAACCCGCGAAAGACCTGATCGTTGAGCGTGTGCAGCCACTGGCCGCCAAATTTGACATTATGGTTACCTGAAACGATCGAGAAATTGTCTTTGGCGTCAGTGCGCCACAACAGTTCATCGATCGTTGGGTTCAGGAAGAATGGGTTACCAAATCTGAATGCTGTCGCAAACCCCATGGCCGTGTCCGCCGGCACATTCGAAGGAATAGCGTTACGCGGTCGCAGCTCACGTGTGTACGAAAAGTGAGCTTCGTTCACCTTCGTTGGCGAGATGGCGCTGAAAAGATTCACGTTAAAGTTGTTGATCTTCGACGGGCCTTCAATGCCGTTGGCGGAGTTTCCGTAGGTCGCAACGTCGAACGTCTGGTTTGTATTCTTCGAATAGTCGAAGTTGTACGAGATCGCCAGCTTGTTCGAAGGCGTAACGTCCCAGTCCACCTTTGCGAGAAACGCCTCGTTATTGATTTGGTGCTTCACGGGCAGTCCTTCATCCTGACTTCTCGTCGCCTTGATGAAGTTGATCAGAGCGAGTCTTTGACAATCTGCGCTGCTGTTGATTAGCGCTTCGTTCGCTCCTATCGTGGGAGCCGCTACCGAACACGGAGTGCCGCTTGCCGCACTCAAGTTGTCGCGGCTCAGGTTTTCGCGAATACCCTCGAAAGCAAAGAAGAAGAACGCCTTGTCCTTTTTGATTGGCCCGCCGACCGTGCCGCCAAACTGCTCGCGGCGAAAATCCTTGAGCGGCTTTCCGTCAGACGTGTTCGCGGTCAGCGCTTCGAGTCGCTGAAAGTGGAAAACGCCGCCGTGTACGTTGTTGGTCCCTGATTTTGAGATCACATTGATGATACCGCCGGCGGTGCGGCCAAACTCGGCGGTGGCTCCGGTTGCCACAACCTGAAATTCCTTCACGGCGTCCAGCGGAATGTCGATCGCCGCGCGTTGCCCGCCAAGCTGTTCACCGAAGAAGCCGTTGTTGTAATCGCCGCCGTCCAAACTTACATTGTTAAAGACACCGCGCTGACCCGAAAAGGTGATCTCATCTCCGTCCGGACCTTGAACGACGCTAACGCCGGGCGTCAGGGTTAAGAGGTCTTCGAACTTGCGGCCCAGAATCGGAGTAGTGCTTACCGAGGTTTCGTTAATTGTACTGCTCGATTCCGTCTTCACAGTATCGACCGTCGGAGTTGTTGTGACGGTAACCCTTTCCTCAACCCCTGAAACCTTCATGGTAAAGGGCACAGTGACGGTTTGCCCTACGGTCAGCTCCACCTTTTCTAATACCAGAGTGGCGAAACCCTGCCTTGAAACCGTTACCGAATAATTACCCGGCGACAGGGCCAGACCAACAAAGCGCCCGCCTTCATCGGTGATCAGACTTCTGGCGATGTTGGTCTCGAGATGCTTGATTTCAACATTGGCGCCAGGCACAACGGCCCCGTTGGCATCGGTTACCGTTCCCTGGATGGTCCCGGTAGTGATCTGACTTTGCGCTAGTACACCCGGCACAAGTACGAACGTTAAGAGCAGACAAACACTTATTCCCGTGACCCGCACGGCAAGGGAACGAAGCAAAGCGTTGCGCATAGTTTTCTCCTGTCGTTCTTTTGAGATTTGAATGTCAACTTCAGGTCGTGTTCAGAATGGAAGAACGAAGCGTTCTTCAGTTTGAGTCATCACTACGCGAAAACCCAGAGCTAGGCAGAAGTAACTTCCGCAGTAGCCGACAATACTTAATATGGCGCCGCTGTCTACCGCGAGGTGGCTCATCTTAGTCAATCTTTCCGTCTAGTGTCAACACCTTCATTGCTTTGCTGAGGGGTTGGCTCCAAAGTCGTTCCGAGCCTCCACATACATCTCAAATCGCCTTAGAATGGGCGTGGAGATCAGCGAGCCCACGAGCAGCCTCGCAATGGTTACAATATCTTCGACAAGCCGCACGTTCGCAAACGAGCGTTTGGTGTAGCAAACCAAGCTTGAATGAGTTAGGATTCGATCAAAGAGATCTTTAGTCTCGGAGCTTTGTCGTGAGTAGTTGAAATGAATCCGAAACGCAATTGATTAGTGGTCTTCAGCATGAGCGCATCTCACCCTTCCGGAACGCGTTTAGGACGTTATGAGATCCGATCCCTTCTGGGCGTGGGAGGAATGGGAGAAGTGTACCTCGCGCATGACTCTCAGCTCAGACGTCCGGTCGCGATCAAATTGCTGCCGGCAGAGTTCACGCAACACGAAGACCGTTTGGCCCGTTTCGAGCGCGAGGCCTTGTCCACCTCAGCCCTCAATCATCCCAACATCCTGACTGTCCATGAAATAGGTTTCGATGGCGGTGTGCACTTTATCGCCACTGAGTTTATTGACGGCCAAAGCTTGCGCCAGCACATGGAAGAGGCAGGAGGACAACTCGAATTCGCCGAGGCCCTCGACATAGCGATACAGATTGCTTCAGCTCTCGCGGCTGCCCATGAAGCCGGTATTGCGCATCGCGACATCAAGCCTGACAACATTATGGTCAGGCGTGATGGCTTGATCAAAGTATTGGACTTCGGTCTGGCCAAGCCGATAGAAGCCGAACAGACACGGGGTGACTCGGAAGCACCCACAGTGATGAAGGATACGATCCCGGGAACGGTAATGGGTACCGTTTATTACATGTCGCCGGAGCAGGTGCGCGGTCGCAATGTTGATACACGCACAGACATCTGGAGCCTGGGATGTTTGATCTATGAAATGATCACAGGGCGTGTGCCATTTGACGGTGAATCCACCAGCGATGTGATTGCCGAAATTCTTAAGACGGAACCCCCGCTTCTGAGCGAATACGTTTCAACCGTTCCTGCGGAAATCGAAAGAATTGGCGCGAAAGCGCTGGAGAAGGATCGCGAAGAGAGATACCAGGTTGTTAAGGACTTGCTTCTTGATCTCAAGAAACTCAAGCGGCAACTGGAGTTCGAGTCCGAGCTTGAGCGCAGCGTAGCGCCAGATATAAGCGGCGACACAAGACGGTTTTCGCCAAGCACGAGGAGTGCGATCCTCACAGCAAAGATCGCCGAACCGCGAATTGGACGGATTGGTGACGCTCACCGGACGTCGAGCGCGGAGTACATCGTCAGTGAAATCAAACGTCACAAGGGCGGCTTCGCCCTGGTGGTTGGGTCTGCGTTCCTAGCCGTTATGGCGGCGGTCTATCTCCTATCGTTCGGCAGAAGCAGTAAAGCCTCCATTGAATCGATTGCCGTGCTGCCGTTTATGAACACGAGCGGTGATCCGAAAATGGAGTATGTGACAGACGGCATTTGCGAAAGCCTCATCAACACGCTATCGCAACTGCCCAGGCTGAAGGTCATCGCAAGAAGCTCCAGCTTCAAATACAAAGGCAGAGAGGTTGATCCGCAGGAGGTTGCGAAAGCACTTGGCGTTCAAGCCGTCCTAACCGGCAGAGTCTCTCTACGCGGCGATAACCTGATCATTTTCGCGGAGCTGGTTGACACGCGCACCAAGACACAGATATGGGGGGAACAATATAGCCGCAGGGTGACAGACATTCTGGCGCTTCAGGATGATATCTCGCGCGAGATTTCAGACAAACTGAAATTGAAGCTGACAAGCGAGGAAGAGAAACTCCTGACAAAGCGTTACACGGAGAATGCCGAGGCCTACGAGCTTTATCTTAAAGGCCGTTATGAGTGGGGCAGATTGAGCGTTGAGGGATGGCAGAAGGCCCTTGACTACTTCAATCGGGCCGTAGAAAAAGACCCTAATTATGCCCTTGCTTATGCGGGAGTGTCCGATGCCTATGCAGGCCTTGGATTTCGTATATTGCCGCCCAAAGATGTCATGCCGAAAGCTAAAGCGGCGGCGATCAAGGCGTTGGAGCTGGACAGCAACCTTGCGGAGGCACATGTCTCTCTTGCCAACGTCCTGGAGCGATATGACTGGGATCGGCAGGGTGCGGAGAAAGAGTATCGCGAGGCTATTCGACTCAATCCTAATCTTGCGCTGGCACATAACTGGTATGGCTTATTCTTGATGAGATCCGGGCGCAGCAACGAAGCTATTGCCGAGTTAAAGCGCGGGCTTGATCTCGACCCGCTATCGCCCGTGATTACGTGTGACCTGGGATGGGCTTTCTACCACGCCCGCCAGTATGATCGTGCCATCGATCAATATAGGAGCGTGCTGGAGATGGACCCAGGTTTCACCTGGTCGCACAATCTGCTCGGATGGGCTTACCTGCAACAGAGCAGATATAAGGAATCCATGACCGAGATTCAAAAGGCCGTCGAGATGTCGGGCCGCGAGGCTGCATACCTGGCTTCACTCGGCCGTGTTAGTGCGGCATCGGGCCAGCGGGAAGCAGTAGCGAAAGTCCTGGATGAACTGAACGCCTTATCCAAACAACGTTATATATCACCCTATTACGTGGCGGCGATCTATGTTGCCATGGGAGACAAGGAAGAGTCATTTAGATGGCTACAAAAGGCCTACGACGAGCACGATCTGAACCTTGTCTATGTGAAGGTCGATCCCGCTTTCGACGGACTTCGCTCTGACAGGCGCTTCGCCGATTTGCTTAACCGTATCGGATTTTCAAAATGATTTTGGCGGCAGCGTGTCGCTGAAAGGTTGTTTCACCGACCGCAAGCTTATTTCTTCAACGCTCGCGGTCAGAACGCCACGCCCGGAAACGATTGCCAATCGATCACCTCGGCTTTAATGCGGGTGTTTTCAGGCACTCTCAACGAATCTAACCCATTCCCACGTCTAGGAGGACGCAATGACTAGAATCCTACAGAACCTATATGGCCTGCCCAGCAGACCAACCAACGAGATAGAGAATGCGCTTAAGAGCTACCAGCCCAACGTTTCTGATTATCCCGACGATTTCTTTGGTCAGCTAAGTTGCATTCTTGCGTATGAAGCTGTCCTGGAAGGGAACTTCGGGATCGGCTGCGTGCTGGTTGACTCTTCGCAGAACGTTGTTGTGCAGGGGCATAACGAACTCTTTAATCCCTACTTCCGAAGTGACCGACACGGTGAGATGGTCGTGATGGACACCTTCGAAGAGAATAACAAGAGCATTACGTCGATGGCTGATTACACGCTCTTTACTTCTCTAGAGTCGTGCCCGATGTGTTTGGCCCGACTGATTACATCCGGCGTAGGTACGGTCAAGTACCTTTCACCGGATCTCACTGGCGGCATGGTCCACCTGATGACAAACCTTCCGCCAATTTGGCAAGAACTGGCTGCGCGCCAGCAGTTTCCTCAGGCAGACGTATCGCCTACCCTGATTGAACTGGCTTTCGACATCTTTATGGTGAATGCCGACGCGCTGAACAGTAAGATAGTTAACCGGTAAATCGAGGTACTCTGTCGGAAAGTCGCTCAAGCGGTGGCAGACTGGGCTAGAAGCGCTTCGCGAACCAGTGCATTAAACTTTTCCGGGTGCTCCCGTTCCGGCGTCACGCGGCAGTAATCAAAAACCTCTAGACTGGCGCGGGGGTTGAGCTGCAAGAGCGCGGTCGCATTCTCAACCGCGTCGTCAGATCCTGTTTGCCGCAAACAAGGATCGCAGGTTGAGTTAATCGCGCGAAAGCCGCGCGCATGTCCGTGTTCAGATAACCCGACAAAAAGGCAGCGATGGCGTGCTGAGCGCCCGGCTGATGGCTGGTCGCTTAAAAGTGCGCCACCAGTCGGTCGGTGACGCGACGATTGTTGTCCTAATATGTGGTTGATCGTTAGAGTCACGGCGGAAAAACTGGACATGCAGGCCGACGGTTGAATTGGTATCGAAGGCTAATATGAAATCCGCTTACGATCATCGGTTTCTTCAGAGAGGGCACATGCAAGAGTTTGCCACAGTCGACATCTCAACATTCGGCAAAGGCCAAAGCGCGCGGCTGGATTTGGCCCGGCGGGTTGATGAGGTTTGCCGTCGCACCGGCTTTATGGCAATCGTCGGACACGGGCTGCCCGGCCAGATTGGCGCAAACCATTTACTTGCCGCGTCTCGATCTTATCTGGCAAGAGAATCGGGCGAGCACAAATAATGTTTTCGGCGCCTTGCTGCCGCAGGGCGGCATCCCCTCGATATCCGGGCCGGTGCTCGGAACGAAATCGCTCTCGAGCGCGTTTGGCAGTGCCGGTGGCGTGCTCTTTTCATGGGAGCCTTTCGATTTCGGATTGCGAAAAGCCAGCGTCGACGTAGCGCGAAATCAAACAAGGCAAGCGTACGCAGCAGTGATTGTCACGCGACTGGACGTCATGACTTCGGCCGCCGATCTGTTTATGACACAGTTGGCGGCACAAGAGGCAGTGCGCGCGGCGCAGGCGAACGTTGCGCGGGCTCAAGTCTTCGCTGACGCAGTGCATGTGCTGGTCAACAATCAACTCCGCGCCGGCGCTGATGCGGCGCGCACCGACGCTGAACTATCGACAGCTAAGAACCAACTTTACCGAGCCCAGCAATCCGAGGAGATTAGCCGCGCCGCGCTTGCCGAAATTCCGGGAACACCAGGCACCGCTGTTACCCTTGAGGCCGGCCCACTGCTAAATCTCCCGCAGGATACATCAATTCCTTCACCCAACTTTGAGTCTCACCCGCTGGTGATTGCGCAAAAGGCTGCCATTGAAACAGTGCAGGCCCGAGTACACGTTCTGGATCGATCGTACTTTCCTAAATTCAACCTTCAGTCTGCGTTCAGCGGGCGCGGAACGGGTGCGTTGACCAACGGCAAATTCAAAGGAGGAGTCAATGGTCTATTCCCAGCGCCGCAAACGAGCAAAGGCCTTGGGCATCTTTATGAGGTTAGGTTGCTCCGGGAGCATCGAAGCCAGTCGCGCCGGTTTCATTCTGCATGGATGCAACTTGATCGGGTGGCACAAAGATGAACTCAGCTTCAGGATCGAGAAAGCGCCGGATAAGCCAACAGGTTGCGGTGCGATTGACTCGAATTCGCTCGCGTGTGATCCACTTCATTCGACGCCTCCATCTCTCGCTTCGCACTGGGTTCACTCTCGAACGCATTACGCCAAAGCTCGCACGACCACATAGACAATTCCTAAAGCCATTGCACCGAGAGCGACGAACGCAACGTCGATCTTTAAGAGTACGATGACGAGAAAAGCTATCGTCGCAATCGCGATGCTTACCCAACCAACCAGCGCTGTCGGAATCAAGTCAATCGAAACCACAACGATTACCCCCACGACCGCAGCGCTGACACCGGCAAGAAATGCCTGGAGCCAACGGTTGTCACGAACTAACTCCACATACCGCGCGCCGCCAAGCACAAACACAAACGAGGGCAGAAAGACAAAGAACGTCGCGATCAAAGCGCCGCGCACTCCGCCCGCAAGGTAACCCGCGAAGGTCGTGAACAGCATGAATGGTCCCGGCGTCGCCACGCTTAACGCGACGCCGTCCAACAGTTGACCGTCTGAGAGCCAGTGATATTGGGCCACCGCGCCGCGCTGCACAAAAACGAGAGAAGCGTATGCGCCACCAAAACTGAAGAGTCCGGTCTCGAGGAAAAGCCAGATCATCTGAAACCAGCGCGAACTCGCGAAAGGAAAAATCGAGCCCAGCCCGCCGATGATCACTGGCAGCATTGTGTGCGCGCGTCTCAAGCGTGGCCAGCCTTCGGCGATCAGAAGATTAAAGACACCGGCCAGCAGGAGAATCAGCAAGAAGTTGATCCCTGCGAAACGCATACCCACAAACGCGCCGACTAGCAGCACGGCAAGAAACCAGTTGCGGATCGCGGCACGCCCAAGCTTGATGATTCCCGCAGCGATGATGCCGAGCACGGCTGGCTTTAGCACATAGAGGAAATTATTAACCTGTGGCAGGCTGCCATAAGTAACGTAAAGCCAACTCAAAACGATCATTACCACGGCGCCGGGAATGATGAACGTCAGACCTGCGAGGATTCCGCCTCGGAGTTTACGTTTTAGATAACCAACATAGATCGCCAATTGGAGTGCTTCGGGACCAGGCAGCACATGGCAGAATGCCATGATCTTCACGAAGCGATCTTTAGACAGCCAATGCCGCCGCTCGACCATGTGGTTGTACATCATCGTGATCTGCGCGACTGGCCCGCCAACGTTTACAAAGCCAAGAAAAAGAAAGTACAGAAACACCTCGCGCCACGAAGGCATCTGGTGGTCCTCGTCATTCCGCTTTTCGACCTTCTCTTGGTTGTTCACATGAATTCTTCTCTGGTCGTCTGTCCGATGATCGTTTAAGGCCCTTTAAAAGCAATTCTTTCCGGCGATGCGGCAACCTTGATGCTCGTGATTACTTCGTCGCGTTCGGTATTCACCAGGCTGCCTACCCGCCGTCCGGCTTAGTGGCAACATTGCCGACCGCGAGACGCTAACAGTTGCTCATGAGAAGAGCGCGAGCTGCACTACTTCGCCGGGGTCTTCGCGATATTCACTTTGTCTAGGGCGGCACGAAGCCCCCGCGCAAGTTTCTGCGCGTCATCATTGGCCCAGAAGTGCATGAAGAAGAGACGCGGTGACTCAACCAGCATGTGGCTATGGAGCGCCGTCACTTCGATGCCGTTCTCGCGTAGTGCTTTGATCACAGGATTAACTTCACTCGCGATGAGCACGAAGTCACCGGTGATCGCCGCCTTGCTCCCGCCCGTCGACTGGAAGTTGATTGCTTGGGCAACGCCCATTGAAGGCGGGATAACCGGCCCCTTCGTGTCCAGCGTCGTCGGGCCATCATTGATCTCTTCAGCGCGCGGTATGCTGAACTGGTAGACTCCGCCGTTCACCTTGCCACTCTGGCCCATGATCTGGTCGAGTTGTTTCGTATCAATTCCAATTTCCTCATTTTGGCTACCAGCCGCTGGCGCCGCGAACGGCGTCTTGCTTAATGCGAGCGCGTCGTGGATCGCGCTGGCAATCTTCACTGCATCACCCATCCCGTGGATGTGCATGTACATTACGCGCGGCGACTCATGAAGGACGTGGTTATGGAGTGCCGTCGCCTCGACTCCGCCTTCCTGCAACTTAGTTAATACAGGCGTCACCTCGTCTTCAGTCAGCACGAGATCGCCCATGACCATCGTCATATCGCCCGCCTTCTTGAAGGCGACCCACGATCCGAGCGCGAGCGCTGGCTTGAGTTGCACACCGTTTACGGTCACCTTTAGATCACTTCGTGGCAGACTGACCTTGTAAACATCCCCTGGCTGCATTGCGCCGGCTTTGCCCAGCGCCTGCTCAACCGCCTTCCAATCTGCGGACGCAGCTTGTGGCGCATTGTTCGCTTCCTTTGGACCTTCAGGCGCGGCGCAGGCCACAAAAATACTGAACGCGCTGGCAAGCACTAGCGACGCTGCTAATAATGTTATCCGCCTCACGCTGCGTTGCGCGCTACGATTGATTATCCTTACTTTCGCGTGTCCCCTCATAACTGTCCTCCCTTTCGCTGTATGATCATCATGGGGTTTTGACTGCCTGCCTGGTTTGGTGCCCTTGATTTCTCACCAGTCACCTGGCCGTAACGGAAAGATCATCGAAGTAAGTGACCGAATCGGCTTTCGTCCAGACGCCGATCTTTCCAGCTTCCTTGAACGTACCGTCAGTAGCTTGAATCTCCTGCTTACCGTCGAAGAAACAGGTGATCTGATTACCGACGCAAACTATTTTCAACTCGTGCCACTGCTTTGGCGTGACCGTGATGTTGGCGTCGGCAAACTGTTGACGCCTTCCATTGACAACGTGATAGAGCCGGTAGTTATTCTCTAATGCGTTTGCCCGAACAACGTAGTAGTTGTTTTCATCCCGGTAGCGAAAGACAAGTCCGCCCGCCTGGTCGACGCTCCCATTTACCGGCTTGAACTTGACGCTGAGTTCCAGATCCTTGAAGACGCCATCGTTCAAGACGGCGATCGGGAAACGGTAATCGGTGCTGTCAGTCGAAGTCTGTGCGAGCACATTCGGCTTCGACGGCGCGGTATTGTCAGCGAGGATGGCCCAACTGCCCATATCGCCTCCACCCGTTCGCGCGCTCGTGAAATTGGAAGGCAAGTTGCCTAGCGACGCGCTATCAAAGTTATAGGTAGCGGCCTTTCCCGCCGGCAGGGCCACTTGTTGCTGCGTTGAAGTTGTGGTGGCTGTGGGAGCGGCAGCACCCTCGTCTTCGTTCTTGTCGCCCTCACCTTTCTCATTGCGCTCGCAGGCCATCGCAAGAGCGAGCGCTAGTATCATCACGGCGATCATAGGAAAAGTTTTGCTGTGCATAGAACACTCCTTTCTAAGAGAATCCAGTTGGATGGGGCCTCGATGTAACGGTTCATAACAGTCCTCCTGGACGGATGAAAGCAACAGCCGAGTTAAGCGCGACAAGCAAGAGCACGACACCAAACGCTATGCACGCGTAGCCAGTTAGTCGCTGAGCTCGCTCACCTATGACAATTCCCCAATCGACCAGGAAGAACCAGAGTCCGTTTGCAAAATGCCAGACTGTGGCCGTGATACCGACAACGTAGATGATAAATATGGGCACCAGTCGGAATTCTCGCCCCACAATTGAGAACGCCTGATCGGGGTAATAAGCAACCGCCTGATTGTTCAGTCCAGGAATGAGGCCGAAGCGGAAGTTGAGCATATGAAATGTAATGAAGAAGAAGAGAATCACTCCTGTGATTCGCTGGATTGTATAGAACCAGTTGCGTGCATAAGGGTAAAGTAGGTTATTCGGGCGGGCTTCTGACGTGATCACAAGTCCATAGACCCCGTGATAGATTAGAGGGATCCAAATGCCAAAGATCTCCACCGCCAGCAAGTACGGGATACCTTGCAGCTCCACAACGGCTTTGTTGAAATCGACTGGTCCAGCGAGCGCCTTCGAGTTCGTATAAAAGTGTTCCAGGAGAAAAAGGCCGAGCGGCACAATGCCGGACAACTGGTGTAGCTTGCGCAGGACGAAAGTCCTACTTAGACGGATGCCCATAACCTATGAAAACCCGTACCCTCAAAAAACCCGCTTACTTCGGTGACCTCACGATATTTCCCCAGAGGTCGTACGCCAGCGTTATTACCCGGCCATTGTCGGCCACAAGCACATTGAATTTCGGCTGGTGACCAACCACAACGGGCGTGACGGAAAACACTGTTCCCCGCTGCTGTTTCTGCGCCTTAGCGATGACATCCAGGAGCGACAACGAAGAGAGTGCCATCAGCGTTTGCTGCTCCGCCGCGCGTTTTAGGTGCTCCGGATCCTTGAAAACTTCGACCTCTGGATTCCACGCTGCCGCCTCCGGGCTTGCGCTGAGTTCCTTAAGGATGTTGTGTTCGGCGTCAGTGGTGAGCCCCTTCCCGGCAGTGTAAACCGAGAGCGAAAGCTTCCCATTGTCGTCTAATTCAAACTTCGCCGAGATGGGAACTTCTGTTGATTTGGTCGCCTGACGGATGCCATCAGCCAACGTATGCTTGCTCTGAGAAAGAACCTTGAGCAGCGGCCCATAGTCTCCTTCAGCCTCTTTCTCCTGAGCCCTCGAGATTGTTGGCCCCAAAAGACCCAGGATCAAAAACACGAAGACGATTCTTGCTAACAAAGCATTGATGTTCACGAGCTTCTCCTTTCGTCAGATAGTTGTCAGGACTTGTACAGCGTCAAACTGCATCGCCACGGTCAATATCAAATAGTCTCCTGGCCTTTTCTAGCGACGCGGACCGCGGCCGCGCCGGTGACTCGTTTGAACCCGCCGCGCGCTTCGCTTCGCTTTCTCGTTCTGCGTGTTTTGACCGAGCAGCGAATACAGCCCATCAAAGATAGCGCTGCATTGCTGGAGCAGTTTGCGATCATCACGCAACGTCTCGCTCAAGCCGTTGATAATTGCGTTGAGACCTGCGGCCTCAAGACGGTGAAACTTATCGTCTTTCAGATCGATGTCATGCACTATTTCGGCAATTTCGCGTAGGGCTTTGCCGTCACTCAAGCCGAACCGTTTCAGTATCGTTTCGAAGGTGCAATCCTCACCATGATGCGTGAACTCAGTGCCGTACATGTCGAAGGGAATCGCACCCTCCACCGACTCGCCGTCGGCGACAAAATAAAAACGCGGGCGTTTATCGATGAACTGTTTGATCAGCCAAGCGGAAGCGAGCCGGTCGATATGCAGGTTGCGTCGGGTCATCCAGCGGCGACCTTGATACTTCGCCAGATCGAGAGTTCCGGATTTGATGGTCGAGCGAGTTGCTTTTGAGACTGGACCGTGCGCAGCACGAACTGCTTTTTGACAACGCTCATAAGCCGCCAGCGCGAGTGCGCGGCCATCGGCGTTGAAGAAATCGTTGGCGATGATGCTTTCCAGTTGCGAGTGCAGCTTATCCAACTCCGATTCGTGCGTAGCCAGTCGTCCGATGGAGAGGTGCTTTCCCCGAGTCTGTTGACTAACCGCGCCGGCCAGTCCGTCGAGTTCTGCCGCGATGGCTGCAAATTCTTCGTCACGCGCTTTGCGAAAAGCCGCTATGATTTCTTCGTCAGTCGCCCCTTCGACGGAGGCGGCTTGAAACACGGTTGCTTCCCCGCCGGCTGATTCGATCTCTTCCTTCAACCACTGAAAATCTTCATGCGTCTTCTCGTTTGCCGGCAGCACGTAGACAGAGTTCTTAATCGCCACCGCTCCCAGCTTCTGCAACTTGCGCCAAATGCGCACGCGCAGATTTGTAGGCTTCGGCGGTAACTGGTGAACTAGCAGCACCCAGTCCTGCCTTTGTGTCAGGCGCTTAACGTTTCGCTTAGTAACAATGGCTGAAGTGTAACGAGTGTTACGATGTAGTGCAAGTAGCAGCGCATGATCACCATCACGGCTAACACGTCGCCTTTTCATTTTCCTTCTGCGACTGCGCTACAGACTCGTGATGCGGCCAATTCAGTTCGAGACATCGAATCATATCTCCGCATAACAGCCCCCTTCGATGGCGTCGTGACGGAGCGGAATGTCGATCGAGGCAGTTTGGTCGGGCCGTCCAGTGGTTCAGCTTCCACACCGATGCTGCGACTGCAACAGATC
The DNA here is from genome assembly GCA_041499185.1 of Pyrinomonadaceae bacterium. Lineage (GTDB taxonomy): Bacteria > Acidobacteriota > Blastocatellia > Pyrinomonadales > Pyrinomonadaceae > JAOAPY01. The sequence goes on from JBGQJU010000087.1 coordinate 23,981, forward strand.
ACGCGCTTGAGGCTGATTGTTCCCGTTCCTGAAGATGACGTCGCCGGTGTAACTTCGGGCTCACGTGTCAACTTCACCGTGCCCGCTTTTCCCGGCGAGAACTTTGCCGGTATGGTCCAGCGCGTCAGTCACATGTTGAGAAGACGCGAACTATGCCAGTGGAGCTGGACGTGATCAATGATTCAGGACGCCTCGCCCCAGGGATGTTTCCTGAAGTCATATGGCCCACGAGCCGCCCCAAGCCTTCGTTGTTTGTGCCCGCGTCAGCTATCGCTACCACTACTGAGCGGAGTTTCGTCATTCGGATTCGCAACGGTGTGACGGAGTGGGTCAACGTCAAGCGCGGAATATCAATGGGTGATCTAGTGGAGGTATTCGGAGCACTCGAGGAAAACGATTTGGTTGCTGCTCGCGGCACCGATGAACTGCGTGCGGGTACTTTGGTCGCGACCAAACAAGCTCAGCAATCTCCATCGCCTCGCTGATTGATGAAGTTCGATCCAAACTATTTGATCTTCGGTGCCGAGCCCGGAAGCAAATAACGAAGATTCAAGAAAACAATGTTTG
>JBGQJU010000088.1:0-24317 GCA_041499185.1 Pyrinomonadaceae bacterium
ACCGACAAACGGCACCCCCGCAGCGATGCGGGTTCGCAAAGCGAGGAGTCTCAGGGAACTGAGATCGTCCGGCTACCGAAGTGAGGAAAAATGTTTTCATCTGGTTCCCTGGGACGTTTATTCAAGCAGTTTTTATTTTCAGCAGCGATAGCAATTGCGATTCTGCTTCTGCCAGGTGGAGTCAGTAGCGCAGCCAAAGCCGCGACGATCGTCGTACCCAGCGGTGGCGATCTGCAAGCGGCGCTCTACACCGCGCAATGCGGCGATACGATGGTCATCGCTGCAAACTTTGCCTTCACGGCCCCGCAAGACGGTTTCGTCATCCCCTCGCGTCCTTGTGCCATTGGGAATCCGATCAGCGTGCGGTCGGCGAATATTGCGAACCTCTCCAGCGGACGAGTAGGAATCAGCGACGGACCGAACCTGGCGAAGATCGTGACGCCTGGTCCATACCCGGCGATAACGTTTGCCAGTGGTGCTCAGGGCTGGCAGTTAGCCGGACTGGAGATCACAACGCTGGCGAACCTCGACGATCAGCATTATGTGTCGATGCTGGTAGACATCGGACGATATGCGACGGCGGTTTCGGACCTCACTTTCGATCGCTGTTGGATTCACAGCCAGGAGGACGGCACCAATAACACCCACAACAGCGTCAAGGTGCTGGTGGTCGTGGGTGGCCCGCGCGTATCGATCACGAACTCGCGTCTCGCCACGCCCGCCGTGTACCAGGGTTCGACAAGTGGCTTCGATAACACCGCGGCGGTGATGAACATCACCGAGCGACAGCTTACGCTGGACAACAATTTTATTAACGCGTGGTTCACGCCGTTCTTCATGGGTGGCGGTGATCTGAATACGAGCAACACTGGAACAGTGCTCGCCAGTCCCGCCCCGACCCTTCACGCTGCGACCTTGTCGAATGTCGCTAACTTGAATGTGGGCGACCTGGTAGCTTTCCCGGTCAGAGCAGCGGATGCCGGTTACACCGGCTATTACTATGAAGTGGCCAAGGTAACGGGAATCTCCGGTAACTCGCTGACCTTCGATCCCTGGGCCGGCAACATCGGCAGCCGGCCTGGCTGCACGCAAGACTGTGGTGACCCGCTCAGCGCGCCGCCGCTGGCGGTGACGCCGACAAGCCAGCCCTTGACGGGCGAAGCGCGTTGGAACGGCACCAATCCCAGCGCGACTATCACCCACAACACCTTCTGGATCAACCCAGTGATTGCCGCTCAGGTCTTCGCCGATACCGGCCGCACCCCCAAAGGATTCTTTGAAGTCAAAGCGGCTGACCCGCTCTACCTGGAAGGAAACGATTTTACCGGCTGGCCGGCCACCTTCACGCTCACGCAGCACAATCAGACCGGGCCACACGGCGGACCTTCCCCCTGGTCGGCGATTCGCAATGCAACCATCAGAAGCAATCGCGTTTTGAACGTCTCGCAACCGTTTAGCTCACAGATTTTTGGCTTGCTGCTGGAAGACAACAGCGGCACGAGCGTGGTGGGCGGGCCAGTGCTAATCGAAAACAATTTATTTGCCACCGGCGGCTGGGTCGGAGATCATTTTAGCGGGGACGGAGTCACCTACCGTCACAATACCTTCATCAACAACGTCGGCTGGGCTAATGGCCGGCTAATGACCGTGAATTACGTTCCTACCAACAACTTTAGTTTCAACGACAACATCGTCTTCAACAATGAATATGGGATAAGTTACCAGAGCGGTGGGTCACTGCCTGGACTGGCAATGAACGGCAACGTGCTCATCACTGGAACAATTACTTCCGATAGACCCAATTGCTTTAACACCTATCCGCTCGGAAACTTTTGCCCCACAACTGAGTCTGCCGTTGGCTTCACCGATGCCGCAAATGGGAATTATCGGCTCAGTCTCGTTAGTCCTTATCGCAATCAAGCCAGCGACGGCACCGACCCGGGCATAAACCAGGATGCGCTCGAGGCCGCGTTGGGTGGAGCAACACAAACTCCGATGCCCACTCCCACTCCCACCCCAACCCCAACACCAACACCAACGCCAACACCGTCACCGACGTCAATATTTAATGTTGCGCTCGCTGCTAATGGTGGTGTGGCTACAGCCTCGTCAACCTTTAACAGCAACTATCCTGTCGCTGCCGTCAACAACGGGGACCGTCAAGGACTCAACTGGGGCGCAGTCGGTGGTTGGAACGACGCCACGGCTAACAGCTATCCAGACTGGGTGCAAATAGATTTCAGCAGTAGTCAGACGATCAATGAAATCGATCTCTTCACGATTCAGGACAGCTATAACAGTCCGGTCACACCTACGCTCAATATGTTATTCAGTCAGTACGGCATAACAGATTTCCAGGTGCAATATTGGAGCGGGACGGCCTGGACTGATGTTCCAGGTGGTAACGTGAGTGGCAATCGCAACGTGTGGCGACAGTTTACCTTCGCGAACATCACTACCGATAAGATCCGGGTGCTGGTCAACAACTCTCTCGCAAGCTACAGCCGAATTGTCGAGATCGAGGCTTATCAATCCGCTGGTTCACCAACGCCGACGCCAACGCCGACACCGACGCCAACACCCTCGTCAACGATAACCTGGGAGAAGGTTCAAGGCGCACCGGATTTAGTGACCAGTTTAGCGTTTGTCGGAAATACTTTGTACGCCAGCACCTATGGCGACAGCGGTGTCTTCGTTTCATCAGACCAGAATCACAGCACATGGACTACTGTAAATAACGGCTTGCCCACAAACAAAGGTTGGACGAGTCAGCTCTTCGTAACGTCTTCAGGCGCCCTAATTGTATGCGTTCGGGACTCGACTGGATTCAACACGCCTGGAGACTTTCGCTTGTCTAGCGGAACGTGGACAGCATCGACTAACAGCGGCACTGCATACCGAAGCGACCACACGTTTGATGGGAACGGTAACATCCTGCTAAGCGATGTACTTCAAATACGTCGCTCAGCCGACGATGGAATGTCATACCAAAATCTCAACACAGTTGTTAGCAGTGGCTATGGGAGCGCCGTTACTTATGGACTCTATCGTGGCCCAGACGGAACCATTTATTGCGCGACCGAGCATGATGGTATTCATTATTCGATAGACGGCGGTCAGACATGGCAGTGGTTGGGGGTTTATGAAGTATTTCCCGGACAAATCTACCCGTTCGGAAACGCAGCATCCGCGATGTGGGTAAATGCGAATGGAAAACTTGTAGTCGGCACTGGACAAGGCGGAATCTTTGTCCACACCGGAGCACTCGCGCCTGTCACATTTCCGACTGGAGTTGAAAATCTAAACAATCACCCAAACTGGAGCTATGCCAGCGGCTATCCCACGAACTTTGGTGTTACTACAGATGGTGGAAACGACAACAGCGTTCATGATTTTTTCAAGCTACCGAACGGAGACCTGTTAGTTCACGGCGGAAGGATTTATCGCTCAGCTGATAGCGGTGGTGGTCTTAGTTGGGTACTGGACGATGCGGGAATCCCAAGCGGGCGAATCAATACTCCACATCCCATGAGTGTACCGTCTTTGTTTGGGCATACCTTTGCCCTAGCACCTGATGGCCGATTGTATGTTGGAATTCCAGCGGCTGGTTACGGGATTTACCGCACGACCGAACCAGTTTCAGCGTCGCCTTCGCCCACTCCTACTCCCACTCCCACGCCGAGTCCGACGCCAACGCCGACACCGACACCGACGCCGACGCCAACGCCGACGCCGACACCGACGCCGACGCCAACGCCGACGCCAACGCCAACACCAACGCCAACACCGACTCCCTCGCCTTTACCTAGTCCGTCTCCGAGTCCGACGCCAACGCCGGTTGTCAGCGCCTCGGCAACGTTTGTTCGATTGGATACCTCAACCGAGGGAAACTGGAGAGGTGTGTACGGCAGTGACGGCTACAACATCATCAATGATACGACAAGCTATCCGAGCTACGCGCAAGTAACGCCGACAGGGCAGACAACATACGTGTGGCAATCATCAACCACCGATGTCCGTGCCTTGCAGAAGGTGGCCATCAACGACCGTATCGCGGCTACCTGGTACTCATACTCGACGTTTAGCATCGACGTAAATCTTACAGATGGGCTGACGCATAGCCTGGCGCTCTACTGTCTTGATTGGGACAATTACGGTCGGGCGCAGACGGTTGACATTGTCGACGCTTCCAGCAACGCATTGCTGGATACCAAAAACCTTTCTGGATTTCAAAGTGGACAGTACGTAGTCTGGAATATTCGAGGGCATGTAAGGTTGAATCTCACAACGACGGGCGCCATGAACGCCGTTTTGAGCGGGTTGTTTCTTGACCCGGCAGTTTCCGCAACGCCAACACCCACTCCCACTCCGACGCCGGCTCCGTGCTCAATCTCGGTCAATCCTACATCTCTCTCAATCGCCAGCAATCGATCAGCCAGCGTAAGCGTTCGATTACTTAACTTCACTGGTAGTGGCACAATCACCGCAATTTCAAGTAGCAGTAAGATTCGCGTGACGCCATCATTGCAAACCGTAAATGGTAGCGCCTGGGTGAATTTCATCGTCTCCGTAGCGAAAAGCAATGGTAACGTGACCTTCTCATCACCCTGCGGATCGCAAAAGGTTCCGATAACGATTTCCGCAACACGCTACACCTTAGATGGATTGAACAAAGATACTCAACAGCTCATTCAATCCTCGCGCGTCCCCGTCGTCAAATCTCGCGAAAACCGGGCTGTCGAGATCCAAAACGCCCAACAGACAACCATCCCTAATGACCGGCACAACAATCTCCGAATTCGACGCGCTGTCGCAGGCGATGTGGCCGGGGAACTCGTGCACGTTATCGACCAGCACCGTCTGTCTTCTCTCCGCCGCCGTACCGCAGACACCTTGGCCCATCGCAATGCGCACGCACGCAGGCTTGCCTTGAAACGGACCAAGGACTAGCTCGCGATCCTTGTAGAGGTAGAAGCCGGCCCAGTTGACATCGGGCAGTGAATAGAAGAGGAGCGAAGCGAAGTTCGCGGCGTTCGCGATGAAGTCGCGTTCGCCTTCAAGCAAACTGCGCAACTCCAACGCTAGTTGGTCATACAAGGCGGCAGGCGTAATCGTTCGACGCTCTGCGCCTGGAAGAGAAGTCATGCTCATCTCTGCTCCAGTGGAGGGCTGGTCAAAGGCTCGAAGGTCACATTGCGATACGCCTCGCTCAAAGCGAGAACGCAATCAATGCTGGGCAAGGCAAGCTCAGACCCAAGCTCGTTCAACTCTTCGTATTTCCACTCATCAGCCTGCCTCACATAATGCGTGACGTGCGGTCGGTGCTGCGCCACCAAAACATACTCTCGCAGGCTGGAGATCGATTTGTACCAGGTAAACTTGTCACCGCGATCGTAGGCTTCGGTTGAAGGTGACAGGATTTCGACGATTACCACTGGATTGGTTAGAGTGTCCACGCCACCGATCTTTTCGAAGATTGGTTCATCGCAAAGAACTGAGAGATCGGGATAGCGGTAGGGAGGTGCCGCAGGTACTTTAACTCGAATGTCAGCTGGGTATACCCGACAGCCACGAGGCCGTAGGTCATTGTTGAGCGCAGTGATGAGGTTGGTTTCGAGTTCTCCATGATTTCTGCTGACTCCGCTCATGCAGAATACTTCGCCGTCGAAATACTCCCATCGTTCTTCGGACGTTCGTTCCAATTCAAAGTATTCTTCCAGACTGTAGCGACGTTTAGGCTGAGTTGACATTTCGTCTAGGCCTCCTTCGTGACACTGTTGCTCACCACACTATCTGACGGCCGTATCGATATGATAACGGATTTCGATGCCGGCGTATTGCTCTTGTCTGCGACGCTGCGCACCGGCACCAGCACGTTCGCCTCCGGGAAATAAGTTGCGGCCGAACGGCGGGGGATATTGTAGGGCACCACAACGAAATGGCGCGCTACTCGCTCTTCGCCTTCGAAGTGACTGATGAGATCGACGATCTGGCCTTCCTTCACTCCGGCAATGCGAATGTCATCTTTATTCATGAGCACAACGCGCCGGCCGTTGTGAATGCCGCGATAGCGATCGTTCAAGCTGTAGATCGACGTATTGAACTGATCGTGGCTGCGGATCGTCATCATCAAGAGCTGGCCCGGTTTGAGATCGTGCGCCGGCAAATCATGAATCGTAAACACCGCGCGGCGGTTTGGCGTTTTGAAAATGCGCTCGCGCGCGGCATTCGGCAGATGAAACCCACCAGGTTGCCGCACGCGTTGGTTGTAATCATCAAATCCCGGTACGACGCGCGTGATATGCTCGCGTATGCGATCGTAATCTGCGATCAAATTCTCCCAATCGACAGTTGTCCGATCACCAAGTGTCGCGCGCGCGAGTCGGGCAACAATCGCCGGTTCGCTAAGTAGATGCGGAGATGCCGGCGGCAGAAACCCGCGCGAAGCCTGGACGATGGCCATCGAGTTCTCCGTCGTCACAAACTGCGGACGCGTCACCTGCAGGTCAATTTCAGTGCGTCCGAGGCACGGCAGAATCAAAGCCTGCTCGCCCGTGATCAAATGTCCGCGATTGAGCTTGGTTGAAACCTGAACCGTGAGGCGACAGCGGCGCAGTGCGTCGGCCGTGTACTCAGTGTCAGGCGTGGCGGAAAGAAAGTTGCCGCCCAACGCAAAGAAGACTTTTGCTTTGCCGTCATGCATTGCCCGGATTGACTTGACCGTGTCGAAGCCATGCTTTCGTGGCGGCTCGAAATTGAATTCGGCGGCAAGCTTGTCGAGAAAAGCGTCAGTTGGCCGTTCCCAAATTCCCATCGTGCGATCGCCTTGCACATTGCTGTGCCCGCGCACCGGACACAAGCCGGCGCCGGGTTTTCCAATCTGTCCGCGCAGCAACATCAGGTTGACGATCTCCTGAATGTTAGCCACCGCATTCTTGTGCTGCGTCAGTCCCATGGCCCAGCAAAAGATCGTGCGCTCGGATTGGATAAAGATTCTCGCGGCGTCTTCAATCTTTGTCTTCGGCACACCACATTGATCGAGGAGATCGCCCCAGTGCACCTTGCGCAGCGCGGCGGCGAACTCTTCAAAGCCGGTCGTATAGTTGTTGATAAATTCATAATCCAACATACGCCCCGGATTCTTTTCTTCTTCAGCGATGATTTCTTTCATGATGCCCTTCAACAACGCGACGTCGCCGTTGATGCGCACCTGCAAAAAGAGATCCGCGAGCGGCGTGCCTTTCCCCAACCAGCCCGAAATTTCCTGCGGATGCTTGAAGCTCGTCATGCCGGTCTCCGGCAGCGGGTTAATGTGTACAATCTTGGCGGCGTTGCGCTTCGCTTTCTGCAATGAAGTAAGCATGCGCGGATGGTTGGTGCCCGGATTCTGACCGATCACAAAGATTGCCTGGGCCAGTTCGAAGTCTTCCAGCGTAACCGTTCCCTTGCCGATCCCGATGGTTTCGCTAAGCGCTGTGCCACTTGATTCGTGGCACATGTTGGAGCAGTCGGGCAGATTGTTGGTGCCAAACTGCCGGACGAAAAGTTGATACAAGAATGCCGCTTCGTTACTGGTGCGACCCGAGGTGTAAAAGATCGCTTCGTCCGGAGAAGCAAGCGAATTCAACTCCGTCGCGATCAGCGCGAACGTGTCGTCCCAATTGACCGGCTGGTAATGGGTATGGCCTGAGCGCAGCACCATCGGCTGCGTCAGTCGGCCCTGCTGATTCAACCACTGATCGGATTGGTGAGAAAGATCCGCCACGCTCCATTGTTTGAAGAATTCCGGCGTGACGCGTTTCGTCGTTGCTTCATCGGCGACGTGCTTGGCGCCGTTCTCGCAAAACTCCGCGTGCGAGCGCTGGTCGTCCGGCTCGGGCCAGGCACACCCCGGACAATCAAAGCCGCCCATTTGATTTAATTTGAGAAGCGTGCGCGTGCCGCGTATCGGTCCCATCTCGCTCCACGCGCTCTTTGCGGCTTCAATGATCGCGGGTACGCCGCCGGCAATTTTGCTGATCGGTGTGATCTGAACCGGCGCTGATTCTTCGGGAGGTTGAGCGTTCGGCTGCGCAGTAGTTTTTCCCTGATCCGCCATCGTGTGCACCCTTGATAGCTCGAATAATGGCTAATTCTATTGCTTTAGGGGCCGTTAACAAAATCCTCTGGTACAACAAAGGCGCAAGAAGCTAAGAGGCGGTATCAGGAGATCCATCCAGCACGCGGACGAGTTGTCCAACGACGAGCCTCCCCGTTTGCAACACGCGAGCATAAACACGGGAGTAGCCCGGATTCGCTTTCTGCGACAAACGCGCGTAGTTGCCATCCGAGAATGATTCCGCCATCGAATTGCAAGGCGAAGTGTACTTCGTTATCTCGATCAGCACTTCATCGCCGAGCGCGAGCCGCACGCCCGGTTCCAGCCTCTCCCAGTCGAGACCGCTGACAGTGACATTCTCGCCGGCCGCACCGGGAAAGATCGGATGACCTTCAGCCTGCAACTCAAGAATGCGTTCGAGTGAAAATAAACAGAGCGCGCGTTCCGGCCCGCCATGAATGTCGTGAAATTTGTGGTCATCACCGACCAGGCCCAGTTCCGTGACCATTGCTTCACGCACCGCAAGCTTTGGCACGCCGCCCGGCGAGCAGTTGAGTTGAAAGATTCTGGCCTGCACTTTTTCCTTCAATCGCTGATTCTATTCCAAAAAGCGAATTTCTCTGCAAAATATTTGACTTAAGCTCCGCCTTTGGTTAAAAAGCTTCTTCTCCATCTTTTGAAATTCTGACAAGCAGCCTGAACTTTTTGGCAGTCCGATGCGCGTACTCATCGGCAGTAGCAATCTTTTCTTCCCAAGCTGAGGATCATGAAATGACTCGACACTTTTGCCTTCGCTCCGTGCTTTGCTCACTGATTCTTTTGGCCACGATCGCCGTTGTAACCAACGCACAGACCAAACTCGCGCGCGATCCGAATCAACCGATTGACGAGGAATACACGAAGAAGATTCGCGATTACACCACCGAAACCTTCTTCAACTCGCCTTTGACCGACTATCTACCGGCGTCGCCGAATGTGCCGACGCCAAAAGCCGTGCTGGGCGACGTCTCTGGCGCGCCGGGCAAATTGCCTTACGCCGAAGACGTCTATCGCTACATGCGGATGCTCGAGAAGGCAAGCCCGCGCGTGAAGGTCTACTCAATCGGCACGACGGAAGAAGGCCGCGAGATGATCGCCGTGGCCGTCGCGTCGGAAAAACTCTTGGCACGGCTGGATGAGAATCGCGCGCGCCTCGCAAAACTTGCCGACCCCCGCTCGATCAATATGGACGATGCGGAGGCAGACAAACTCGTCGCTGCCTCGTTTCCGATCTACTACATCACCGGCACGATTCACTCGCCCGAAACCGGCGCGCCGACTGCGTTGATGGAACTCGCTTATCGTCTCGTGGTCGATGACAGCGCTTACATCCGCAACATTCGCGACAACATGGTCACGCTGATCACGCCCGTAGTCGAAGTCGATGGCCGCAATCGCATGTGCGACATTTACAACTGGCACCTGGCCCACCCGAAAGAAAACTGGCCGGGCCTCGTTTACTGGGGCCACTACGTCGCGCACGACAACAATCGCGATGCAATCGGCTTGTCACTCAAACTCACGCGCAACGTGCTGAACACATTTACGGGTTGGAAGGCGCAAGTGCTTCACGATCTGCACGAGTCAGTTCCCTATCTTTACGACAACACGATTGGCGACGAGCCCTACAACGCCTGGGTCGATCCGATCCTGACTGATGAATGGCAGATGATCGGCTGGCACAACATTTCAGAGATGACGAAGTTTGGCATGCCCGGTGTCTTTACTCACGGAAACTTTGACACGTGGTCGCCCGGCTATCTAATGTTCATCGCCGCAACGCATAACGGCATCAGCCGGCTCTATGAAACTTTTGGCAACGGTGGCGCCGACACGCTCGATCGCACGCTCTCGCCGAGCGACTATCAGCGCACCTGGTATAAACAGAATCCGCCGCTGCCAAAAACCAAATGGTCGCAGCGCAACAACAATAACTACGAACAGACGGCGCTGCTGATCTCGCTCGACTATTTCAGCAACAACCGGCAACTCTTTCTCAAGAATTTTTATTTGAAGAGCAAACGTTCCGTCTTGAAGCCGAAGAAGGAAGGACCGGCGGCTTACGTTCTGCCCGGCGACGATCCACGTCCCGGCAATCAGGCCGAGTTGCTGCGCACGCTGCAAGCTCAAGGTGTCGAGATCAGCCGCGCCACTGCCCCCTTCACAGTGCCAGTGAAAAAGAAAGGCGGCGGTGCGGCGCGGTCCGACGGGGCAGTAGCCCGACCGTCAGGGAGGGCCCCATCTTCTGAAGCAGGAGCGTCTCCTTCGCCGGCGACAGAGCCACAAAAGAAGGACTCTAAGACTGAAGACCGCACCTTTCCCGCCGGCACCTACATCGTGCGCATGGACCAACCCTACAGCCGCATCGCCGACGCGCTGCTCGATTACCAGTACTGGTCGCCGACCGATCCGCAAACGTCCATCTACGACGACACTGCCTGGACCATGGGCGAGCTTGGCAACGTCGAAGTCGTGCGCGTGACTGAATCAAAGGTGCTCGACGCTGCGATGGAACGTGTCAGCGGCGAAGTGCGCTCGCCCGGCAGCGTAAACAGTAGCGGCACTGTATATGTGATAAATCACAACGCCGATAACGTTCTCGCGACTTTGCGCTATCGCTTGAAGGACATCGCAATGGAAGCCGCGGAAGAACCGTTCGAAGCCGCCGGCCACAAATTCAATCGCGGCTCAATCATCATTCGCAAAGCCTCGACCGATGAATTGCAGCACGCGGCAAACGATCTCGGCATACAAATCTTCGCCTTACCCGACGCGCCTTCAGTCAAGACCCACGAGATCAAACCCGCACGCATCGCCATCATGCACACGTGGCTAAGCACACAGGACGAAGGTTGGTGGCGCCTCGCGCTCGATCAGTTGCAGGTGCCGTATGCGTATATCAACACGCAGGACGCGTCGAGGGATGCGGACTTGAGGAAAAAATATGACGTCATAATCTTTGCTCCCGTCGGGCGTGGCGCGGCCGCGATCATCAATGGCCTGCCAATGTACGGCAACGCTCTGCCGTGGAAGACGACTTCACTGACACCCAACCTCGGAAAGACAGACGAGACTGACGACATGCGCCCCGGTCTCGGCTGGTCGGGTCTCATGAACTTGCAGAAGTTCGTGCAGAGCGGCGGTCTTTTGATTACTGCGATGGATACTTCCGATTTTGCCGTCTCCTTCAACTTCACGCCCGGCGTCTCGATGGGTCGCGCCCAACGTCTGCGGGCCATCGGTGACATTCTGCGCCTGAAGACCGTTGATTCAACGAGTCCGATCGCCTATGGCTATGGCGACTCGCTGGCGATGTATGCTTTCAATGGACCCATCTTCAATGTCAGCAACACGCTCTTCGGTGGCGGCGGCGGGCGACGCAGTGGTGGGCCGCGAGAGCAGCGAACTACGGGCCGCGGCACGCCCGACGACGCGGACACGCCGCAGGGAAGACCGCCTGTCGAACCCCCAGAAATGCCCAAGGCGGAAGTTTGGGAAGCGCTGCCTTTGACTGACGAACAGCGTCGCAACAACGGCGGGATTATTCCTCCCGCGCAGCGTCCGCGCGTTGTCCTGCGCTATGCCGACAGCCGCGATCTATTTGTTTCAGGTCTGCTCGACGGCGGCGACGAGATCGCGCAACACGCCGCCGTGATCGACGCGCCACTCGGCGGCGGCCACGTCGTTCTCTTCTCGACCAATCCGTTTTGGCGCGGACAAACAAAGGGAAGCTACTTCCTCGTCTTCAACGCGATTTTGAATTTCGATAATTTGAATGCGGGCAGGAAGCTCGACGAGAAGTAAGGGGCAGAAGCCCGACCGTCAGGGAGGGCTCACCTCAGAACCCCCTGCGATAGCGACGGAGTTTGATCGTTTTCGCTCCGAGTGCAGGGCTTGATCATTCACCCGCCCGCTCTGACATTGTATGAAAGCGAAACTCGTCGTGTCGCTGATCGTGCTGCTGCACTTTCATAGCGCGCTGGCCCAGGACAAGCCCTCAATACCTGATTCTGACCGCACCCGCTTGGCGGAAGCTTTCAAGCTTGGCGACAGCATTGGTGATGTTGTATGGAAAGATTGGAACAAAGCCCCTTTTGCTCTCCTGCTGGTCACACCGGAATACGAGTTCTTAATACGCCACCCTAAACCATCGGCGGACTTCATGCCGCTGGGATACGACACTCTTTTGAAAAGCGATGTGTATTTCCGCAAGCGAACGCAGCCGACCAATTTCTTGGCGACCTTTCCCGCAATCAGCGGCAGCATGGTTGCAACGATCGTGGTTGGCCAGGCCGAGCGAACTTCCGCCAAGACCTCGACACCCTGGGTTGTCACTTTGCTTCATGAACATTTTCATCAGTTGCAGTATTCGCAGCCAAATTACTACGCGGATGTGAATGCCCTGAACCTTTCCCACGGCGATCAGACAGGCATGTGGATGCTGAACTACGCGTTTCCTTACGACAAAGAGGAAGTGCAGAACCAGTTTGCTAATATGAGCAAGTTGCTGGCCGAAGCGCTCGAGGCTCCCAAATCGGAACGTGCGAAGAAGGTGGCCGCCTATCTCCAGGCGCGGCGAAACTTTCAGCAAATGCTCGACGCGGACGATTACCGGTACTTTTCATTTCAGTTGTGGCAGGAAGGAATCGCGCGCTACACGGAGTATCATGTCGCCCGCCTGGCCGCGACAAAGTACCGCGCGAGCAAAGAATTTCGCGCGCTAAAGGACTACCGATCGTTCGCGGATATCGCCAATGCAACGAACGACGGAATTTTTCGGGAGTTGATGACTCAGAAGCTGGGCGAATCGAAGCGAGAGGTTGTCTATTCTTTTGGCGCGGCGGAAGGATTGCTGCTCGATAAAGTGAACCCGCGCTGGAAGAGTCGTTACTTCGTTGATAAATTTGATCTGAGCGGGTATTTTCTCGCCGCGAAATGAAGTCGATTCGGACAAGATCGTTGAGAGAGGGTGGCCTCATCACGCCGGTGTTGGAGCGTCAATCGGGGCAGTAGCCCAACTGTTAGGGAGGGCTCGTTGTCTTTTCACACTGAAGGCGTGAAATAAGATAACCCAGGGTAGAGCGCGAAGGGCGCCACCCTGGGATCAATCCCACAATTGGAGTTGCAACCCTGAAAGGGTTGAAGACATTCTGAAATGTCTTTCTGATCGCAATCTTAATTCTTCAACGCCCTCAGCGTTGATCGGCATCACGGACTCCTGGTAACCCAGGGTGTTACCCTGGGCTGAAGTTATCCAACGCCTTCGGCGTATTTCAACCGCGCAGCCGTCTTGCTGTCAGGACATGAAAGAGTTCCTGTTGCCCTACGATGCCGTGCGCCAATCCCATTCACCCGAAACCGCGCTGATGGATTTTCTGCAGAGCACCTACGAAGCCGGCGCCAATCTCGCCAAATGGGATCGTGCCGCCTGGGATAAACCAATCAGCACAAATCGTATCACCGTTGCTCGGTCGGCCTCGCGTCAGCGATGCTTGAATAGCCTTTTCATTCTGCCGCCCCTTCAGGGCTGGGTTGATGTCTTGGGAATTTGATCGGCGCAAGCGGCGACCAATCTGGAATCCCGTTGTTCTAGCCACAATTGTCGCAGGAACAAACGGTGAGCAGTGGGCAGGAGGCAGGACGTGCTAGACTAGGCTCGACGAATCGCACGAGGGGATCCGAGGCTGCGAATGAGTACGAACAAAGAACAATTCATCGTAGATGAGAGCGGGAACAAGACTGCGGTGCTTCTCGCCATCGAGCGTTACTCTGAGTTGCTCGAGGCTCAGGAGGAACTGGAATCAATCCGAGCGTACGACGAAGCGAAAGCCTCAAGCGACGAAGCCATTCCCTTCGCGCAAGCCGTCAAAGAGATCTGAGCCCTCCCTCACGGTCGGGCTACTGCCCTGAGCAGTTTGCGGGGTTCGTAGTAGGGCTTGCCGTTGAGCTTCCTTACTTCTTTATTAAAGCTCGTGCCGTAATCGCGCTCGGCGTCGGAGAGCGCCCAAGCCTAGCGTTTGTAGTCCCAGTTGTCGGGTACGAGGCGCTGCGACTCTCCACACGAGGAATCGCGTCAGCGGCTCCTCTCATTTGTGACTACCGTGAATCCTGCTTCCGCGAAATCTCCGTCGAAGGTCAATACGTCCATGGTTCCACGTTCACCCATTACGATAAACGATATGCAATCCACTAGGCCCCATGTCTTGTCATGGTATTTCTCATAGATTTCCAGTGCCTTATCAAAGAGTCGTTCGTCGATAGTTACTACTTCAACTCTGTTTGAGTTCCTAAGCAGTTTTAGTAAGTCATTCGCTTCTCTTCTGAAATCTTTCGCTAAGGCATTACCGATCTCCAGCAGGACGGCGACCGTTGTGATTAGGAAGGACTGTTCGAACTTGAACGAGAGAGCTTCGGCTTGGTTGTGATACTGGTCGCGCTCGTTTATTAAGGCGAGGACAAATGAGGTGTCGACAAAGATTCTATCCGGCATCTTGCTCCTCTAGATCATAGAGGTTCGCCTTGGTCGAGAAATCTGGTGAGGCTGAAATTTTAATCTGTCGCAGCTTTGCCATGACGCTTTCGCCGGCATCAGGCGGCTCACCATTGTCCTCGTAGTTCTTAATGATCCGGTAAAGCTCATCCAGATGTTTTTCCGGCACTCTCTGGATTTCAGCCACTACGTCTTCCCTTGTCACCATCGCTTTACTACCTCCGTGCCGAATATACTTTCAAGAAGTCGCAGGACACAAGCTATCAGCGACAAACTGACTCTGCGCCCTCCCTTACGGTCGGGCTACTGCCGCGGGCAGCTTGCGCGGTTCGTAGTAGGGCTTGCCGTTTAGCTTCTTCACTTCTTTGTTAAAGCTTGTGCCGTAATCGCGCTCTGCATCTGACAAGGCCCAGGCCTGGCGTTTGTAGTTCCAGTTGTCGGGATCAAGCCGCTGCGCTTCTTTGAAATGCGGAATCGCGTCGGCGCCTTTCCCCTGCTTGTAGAGATACTCGGCTAAAGCAAATTCGGCGTCGGCTCGGGATCGGTCATCGCTGTGGGGCTTCAGACGCGCTCTTAATTCAGTTTCGCTCAAAGCATAGACGCTGTTCGAGCCTTTCGCTGCCCAGTCGCGGATGGCGGCGACATAAGGCGCGGAGTCCATGCCGGTAAATGTCTTGAAGCGATCGTCGATGAAAGCGACTTCGTTGGGACGCACGATGCGGCCACGTTCGTCTATCCACACTGCGGTAGGCACGTTGACCATGTTGTATTTCTGCGTGACGATTTGCTGGTCATCCACGAGTGCAGTGTATTCAGGTTTCGCCGCCGTAATCCACGGGCCAGCGTCTTTCGCGCCGCCTGTGTCTTCGGCGACAGAGATGATTTCGAAATTCTTCTCCTTCAGTTCCTTGTAGAGCGCCTGCCAGCCTAGCAGGTCGAAACGGCAGCCTCACCATGAAGCCCAGGTGACGAGCAAGACTTTCTTGCCGCGAAAATCAGCGAGCGAATGGATACGGCCGTTCAAGTCCGGCAAAGTGAAGTTGGGCGCTTCGAGCGAGGCAAGATAGCCGTTCTGTTCTTCAGTCCGCGCGCCGAAATACCAGACTCCGTTCTTTTCATCGGTAGCGAAAGGCTGCTTGATCAATCTGGCAAACTCGCTCAAGTTGAACCACGTCGTCGAGCCTTTCTTCATGATGAAATCGGCTTTGCGGTTTTTCGGCAGCGGGAAGCAGAGTTGATCGCGGCAAACTCCCTGCGGCTTGATCACGAATCTCGTTGCCCGTGTGAGATCGTTCGTCGTGATCCATAGATCACTCGATGGGTCAAGAGCGGCGGTGACTTCAGTAGCCGCTCCGTCATAGATGACTGTGCGAGTGTTCCGGGCGTTCTCACCAGCGGCCTGCACGGCAACCGCGCACACTGCGATCATTGCTACGCCGAAGAAGTTTTTGAGCATTGGCTCTCTCCTCTCTCCTTAGCTATATCGTACGACAAATAAGAAACGATCCGCAGATTGCACAGATTACGCAGAAGCATTCTAGTGTAATACTTGTGATCTGCGTAATCTGGATTTATCGCTGCCACTCTTTTAAGCCCTCGACAACCCGGAGCATTTCATCGCGCTTTTTCTCAAAGAGCGCAAAGGTGAAGATGATCATCGCGCCGGTGACGATGCCGGCGACGTACCACAGCCACGTCCAACCAAAATTGTACGAGGCGTAGTAGATCATAGTCGTCACAGCGAGCAATAGAAAGACCGAGCCAAGCAGCAACAACGCGCGGATGCGAAACATGATCCCCGTGAACACTCCCGTGAGCGATAACGCGGCGAGGATCATTGGCAGCCACGGCGACCGCGCGACGCCGTTGATGAAGATGTCCGCGGTTGACGAAGCGTAGATCGTCACCAGCGTCAAATAGCGAATGCCAATCATTTGCTCTTCGGAAAAGTCTTCGCGATTCAGGTAAGCCGCGACCAGCACTGACATCGCTGCCGGAATCAACCACAGTTGCGGATGTTGCAGGAAGCCATACTCGTCCGTCCGGTGCCACAGATACCACAATCCGCCATTGCCGGCGAGCGCCGCCAGCACGCCGAAACCAAACGATCGCCGCAGGATCGAGAGCACGCCGTAAAGGCCGCCGACGATGAACAGCAGCACCGAATAATCAACCTGCGATTGCGTCAGCCAGAAGCCCATGACGGGCAAAAGCGGCAGAAAAGCTCCGGTGCGCTCGATGGGATCGGCGAGTACGAGCACATTTCGCCGCCGCAGCAATTCGCTAGTGGCGATGCCAGCGTAAGCAATAGCCACCACAAGCAGCGGCCAGTAGCGCTCGAAGAATCCTGTGAACAGCCACGGCATCGTCAAACGGATGTGCATGAAGAACAACGCCACCATGAGTTCTGCTACGTAGACGTAACTCTTCCGTTTGCTCTCAGACAGATTCAAAGGGTCGTGCGCCGGCGAAAGCGCAAACAGAATGCAGATCACCGTTGCGCTAACGAGAGTCAGGGCGATCGTTGCCAGCGGTAACAAACTGATGTGGACAGATCCAAACTCGATTTGCTGGACCACTTCAGTGCCGAGGATGAAGGCCAGCGCGACGATGCCTGCTCCAGTCAGCCACGGAACACAATCACGCACGCTGCGGGTCAATTCCGGCTCGCGTTCGAGAGCTTTGTCCAGCTCGAGACCAAACAGCGCCACTACGCCGAACATCTCGACCATCAAGATCACCGCACGGTTCAACCATGTGCCGCTGACGCCGGGCACCAGCCACGCCCAACCGAAAAAGACTGCGCCCAGCGCAAACATCGCAAACGCGGCCTTTTGCCACGCCTTTCGCCGAGCACCTTGAGCCAACGAGCCGAACGTGATGGCTTGCAGCCCCACAGCAAGCGACGCCGTTACGCGGAGCTTCGCTTCGGTAAATCGAAGATCGATCCAGAGGGAACGGAAAATGACTACAGCAACGACCCACGTATTGAGAATTATCAACCACTTCAATTCGGTAACCGCCGGATCAAGTCGTCGCGGGATCTTCAACCGGTCAGCTCCGGCAATGATCAAATCCCGTTTGCGCCAAAGCAGAGTCGTCGCGATCGCATAAAAGGCCAACGCGATAGTTAGCGACCACGCCTGTCGGCCGGGACTGAGCGTTAGCTGCTGAAGCGCCATTCCGACTGCCAGCAAACCGTACAAATAAAGACCGGCAACAGGGTATCTCGCTTCTGCATCCCACAGACACGCAATCATCAATGCTGAGGCCGATGCCAACGCCATCCAACCAAGCCAAATCGAAGCGTGAATCGTTGCGACGCGTTGCTGATCAAAACTACCGCCGAACCAAACAATGCCCGCCATCACGAGCAACGATCCTAGCGCGGCAAAATTGTGAAATGAGAAACCAGTGTGCCAACTCGTTTCGGCGGAACGAAGGCGGCGAGAGCGCAGCTCCAACAGAAGCCAAACAATGCTCGGCAGCGACAAGGCAATAACGTGAGCTTCGATGAATTCTGTTAGTCCATGCTGCACCGTTACCTGGGTTGACCACCAGACAGTGACAGTGATGCTCAAAAGAATCTGAGCCGAGTAAAGATAACCGCGATGCAATGTCTGCCAGCTCAGCATCGCAGCCAGTGCGCTCATCGCCAGCAATGTCCCGATGGACCAACGCATCGGATGGTCAAAGCCGATCCATCCGCGCAGCGCCAGAAGGGAAGTAAGTGCGCCGACGACGGCCGCGAACAATGCCGTGTCCCAAAACCAGTCTGTGGTGAAGTGTGGCTTGCCAAGTCGCTCAAACAAATCAGAGACTGGCCCCAGCGCGCTCCGCTCAACCAGCGCCGGCAATGATCTCGCCAAGCAAATCAACCAGGCCGTTGCTGCTGAAGCAACCATCAGCGTGTGGAAGCCCGCCCAGGGCGCCGGGCTCCAGCGCGCGACGGTGAACGCGACGAGGCAGCCGGTCGTGAAGAGAAATGTACACAAGGCGCCGGCCCGGCATCGTTTGTCGTATGCTTTTGCAAACCAACCCGCGGCGCAGGCGGTGAGAACAAACGCCAGCCAGCCGCGAAAACTTCCTGCTTCGATTGTGGCGATGCCGGTCGTATCTGGCCGCCCAATCACGCGCAAAGTTATCGGCACGATCAGCAGGACGTTCAGCAACGCAGCAATTGTGATTTGGAGCTTGAACAGTCTTTCTGCGGTAACCGCCTCGACTTCTGTCAGCCGGCGCAGCCAACGCTTGCGTGTACCCAACCAGACCAGAGTGTACAAAGCCGAGGTCATCGCGTTCAGTTGAATCGTGTGCGCCAGCACGACGCGATTCATCGAGCCATGAAGCGCCGCCACCGACAGCAGATAGACCATCGTCGCTATCAAGTTGAAAAGCAGACCGGCGGAGAACGCGTAAGTTGCCAGCCGCTCGCGCACTGCATAGCCAATCAAAACGAGCGCCGCGATCACTAGCGGAACGCTGTAAGAGAAGTCTTCGTCGAGAAAATAAAAAAAGCCGCTGGACGGTCCATGCACGGGCATGTAGTAGATAGCCCGCAGCGCCGGATACGCGGTCAGTGCAAGCAAAGGCGCCAGCGTTGCCGTCAGCAACAACACCCGTGTCTGCCGCGCAAGGGTCCGACAAACTTCAGTTTGTCGTTGTTCAGGCGAGATGTCGGTTTCGGAGATCAACGACAAACTGAAGTTTGTCGGACTCAGTCGCGTGCGGAACCAAAGCGGCAGCGACGCCATCACTAAGAACAGCGAAGCAATCCAACGCCACGCCGAAGCGGTCGCGATCTGCGTCTCCCATCTGCCGGCAAGCAGCGGGCAGATCGTTGCCAGTGCACCGACAGCACCAAGAAGATAGACGGCGCGCCGTCGTTCCCAGAGGTTCGCCAGCATGGCGATGACCAGCAGACCCAACAAAATCCACGAGCCGAGGGCGAATGCCTCCTGGTGCGGGAAGCCGGCGATGTTCCAAACAGGCGCATCGCTTCCGCGTCCGGTCAGTTCCTGCTTGACACCTGACAGCGCGCCGTAAATCGAGAGCAACACGAATCCGCCCAGCACGAGCCACGAAACCAGGCGATCGAATGCAACCCGCGTATTGAGGAGTTGCCACGCTGCGTGGGCCCAATCCCTTTGTTCGCTCTTTTCTTCGCTGGTTGGGTGAACATCCTGATATTCGACAAACTGAAGTTTGTCGGACTGTTGCTTAACCATAAATCGCACCGCGACCCACACCAAACTCAGCAGGAGCAGAGCCGTGCCTTGAATCTGCAACGCCGTCGGGTGCAGAAAGGCGTGTGGCAGATACGCGTACCAGTCATACTGTTGTAGCGTTGCTTTGATTGCCAGCACGAGTCCGCACGTCAGCGCGATTTGAAACGACCGGAAGAGTCTTCGATCGCGATTCAGCCACAGCAGCACGAACCAGATCGCGGCCAGCCAGAAGATACGCTGCGACTGCATCGCGGTCATTTCCCAACGCCAGGCTTGCACCAGAAACAGGACCGCCAAAAACGAAGTAATCAGTGACGACTGATTCAGCGGCTTGAGCAGTGAGTCTTTCGTAGCCTTGCCGTACTGCGAAAACACGATCGCCGCAATGGCGCAGACGCTCGCGTGCAAGAGCATCGCTGCCTGCCACGGAAAGCCGACGCCCAGCCACGGGCCAAGCATTTGAAACAACGCGAGGAGCAACAACACCGAACCGTCCCAGGCGAAAGCGCGCAGATTCCGGCGCCAGGCGATCCAGAACGCGCCGACGGCATAGAGCGCGTAAACCAACCTGAGCGCGTGCGGATCGCCGGACAGTCCGAAACCGTGGACGGTAACCAGCAGCAGGCTCAACACTGCCGCCGCGCACGCGGCAATCAGATAAAACCGACTATCGGCCAGTCGTCGCTTGTGTGTCAGCCATTCTGTTGCGCCCATGAACAGAACAAAAAGCGGCGCCAGCGCCTGACCACTGCTCACCGTTACGATCACATCGAGCAAAGACATGACGCGGAGGTTCTGCCAGTAGATGTGACCGACCAGTACGTGGAACGAGACCAGGTAAGCGAGCCCGAAACATCCAGCCGCGAGTAAATGAGATACTGGTATTTCAAGCAAGACCGCAAGCGCGGTGAAGACCGCGAAATTGAATAAGGCTGCGGGCACGATACTCGCGGGATTGGGCCATGCGAGGATCATTCCAGACAAAACGATCACGGTACCGACAATCGCCAGGCTGGTGCCCGCGGTACGCGACGCGGCCAGCTCTTTGCTCGTCACTCTCTGCCGCAGCAACGTGCCGGTCGCCAGCATCGGCACACCCGCCAGAGTGACCAGCGGCGCAAGGTACATCATCGTCATCCCCACCGGGCCGGTCTTGTAAAGCAACAGGCCGAAAGGCAGCGCGGTCGCAAACGTGATCGCTCCTAGCGTAATGAAGATTGCGTTAGTCTCGCTCTCGTCTATCTCTGCGTCTGCTAGCGCCGTGCGCAACATCCAGCCGGCCGCGGCCAGATAGCAAACAACGGGAAAGGCTCCGAGGGCCAAAAGCAATTCGGGCGAATTATCGAGCGCCGCGAAATGACGAATCAATAACTGGCCCACAGACAAGCCGAGCACTGCCGTAGCCAACAACTGCGGCCACTTTGGCGTTAGCACGCGTCCGGCAAAATAGACCAGACACAGAAACAGCGCTGGCGCGATTAACTCGCTGCCAATTACGAGTGCGCCTGCCGGCAGAGTGCTTCCTGAAACAGCGGCAATTGCGAGGAAGTTTAGCGGCACCAGCAGCGTCGCGATCGTCAAGATGCCGCGGCTGGTCGTCGGCAACTTCCAGCGATGCTCCGTGTAAAGCCCGACGCCGAACATCGCCGCTGTTACTGTCGTGAAGATCAAAAACTTCAGTACCGGAATCCGAGAGATCTGCGCCCAGAGACTGACAACCAGCGCTGTCGAACAACCGATAATCAGCAGGCCGCCGACAATCTCGCCCCAGCGGATATTGCTCTGTTCCATAAACGCGGCGAGCATCTCGCTGAAAGGTCTTCGCGGTGTTGGTGACTCCGCAGGCGGATGAATGTGCTCTTCAATTGTTACTGACGTGGGAGTTTTGCTTTCGACTACAAACGAGACGTCGGTGGCGGCTGGTGCAACGATGATGACTGGCGGTGCATGAATCGGAACAACCTCGTCAGGAGCAGCTTCCGGCGTTGGTTTTGATGTCTCGGAGCTGGTAGCGGTGGTAACAATCCGCGTTGAGACAAGGGGCGCTGGAGCCCGTCGAGAAGTTAATCTTGCCTTTTCCGCTTCAATCTTTGCGTTCAGCTTGCGATACGTCTCGTCGTCAATGGAACCAGCCCGATGAAATCGTTCGAGCTGCCTGACGGTTGCTCTTAGATCCTTTAACAGTTCGACGACAATGCCCGATAATCGCGGGCAACCGCATTGGCCACAGAACTCCGCCGTGGTTTGAACTTGGAAACCACAGTTTGCACAGCGCTGTACTTCTGTGACTTGTGGGCGAGAATCGTTAGCGCTCCCGGCGAGTTGCCGTATGAACCACCGAATCGTGACCCAAATACCGTGACCAATCACGGTCATCAGGATCAGCAAGAACACCAGGAAAGCCAATACGAACAGTGGTTCCATCGACTGTCACTCTAACCGCTATTGCGAAAGACGAATCTATTTTCAACGAGCACGATTTCGCGGATGAGCAAATGACGGGCCGCGCTCGCATCGCGATTGTGAACCATGATACTGCTCTTGAGCCGGGGGAAATATACACCCACTGGGCGTATGCTGCATCGGTTCTGGTCCTGCGGATGATCGAGCCGTGGCAATCGACCGGCAAACCGTTATAATTCCCGAGCAATAATGACCGCATCAACACTCTTCAGCGCCATCTTTGCCGCCGACGGCGAGTCCCGCACTGCCGTGCTTTACGAGCATCGCGAAATCGCTTACGACGAGTTGCGCGCCGAAACGATTCGCACCGCGGAAGCACTCCATGCGCTGGGTCTTGAGCAGGGCGATCGCATTGCAATTCTCCTCAACGACTCGCCGGAATTCATTGCTTCGTTTGTTGCCATTCAATCGCTCGGCGCGATCGCGGTGCCGATAAACATGGGGCTGCGGACCGATGAGCAGGAAAAGATTCTGAGCGACTGTACGGCGCGCGCAGCAATCGTCGAAGCTGATCTCTGCAACACTCTGCTGACAGGTGCAAGCGAGCGACTGCGGCATCTCAAAGACGTACTGGTCGTCGGTCGTGATCGGAGTTCTTGCGTCGGCGAGATTGCTGGAGTCAACACAAGGTTGCTCGCTGACGCGCCGAGAGGGACTCTCAGTGTAGACTTCCCTGTTAAGGCCAGCGCCGACACACCCGCGTTCATCCTCTACACTTCCGGCAGCACCGGCGACCCCAAAGGCGCAGTCCATCGCCAGGCGGACGTCTTCCATACAGACGAGACCTTCTGCAAAGAAGTGCTGCGGCTCACGCCCGGCGATCGACTGTTTTCTTCATCGCGCTTGCCCTTCGCCTATGGATTGGGCAACAGCTTTTCGTTCACGCTTTTGAACGGCATGACGTCGATTCTCTGTCGCGAGAAGCCGACACCTGAGGTGATTGGCAGGATCTTGCGAGAATACCAGCCGACGATCTTCTTCGGCGTGCCGGTCGTTTACAATCTACTGTTGGATCATCATCGACGAGTGAACGCGGTCGACTGTTCCAGCCTCCGCCTCTGTATCTCTGCCGGCGAGGCGTTGCCCGCCCATCTCGGCGAAGAGTGGCAAAGGACTTTCGGCGTCGAAGTGCTCGACGGCATCGGCTCAACCGAGATGCTGCACATGTGGATGTCCAACCACGCAGGCGAAGTGCGATACGGCAGCAGCGGCAAAGTTCTGAAAGGTTACGAAGCAAAATTGCTGGACGAGCATGGTAATCCAACGCCTGCGGGCACAGAGGGAAACCTCTGGGTGAAGGGGGCGAGCGCAGCCATGGGTTATTGGGAGCGGCCGGAAGCAACGGCGCGCACGTTCGTTGATGGCTGGGTGCGCACGGGCGATCTTTATCGACGTGACGCAGACGGTTATTGGTTTCACATGGGCCGCGGTGATGATTGTTTCAAGTCGAGCGGCCAATGGGTGTCGCCGGTTGAAGTTGAAGGAGTGTTGTTGCGTCAGCAAGGCGTTGGTCGAGTGGCGGTGGTGGAAGATTTTGACGATGATGGGCTGCCATGCGCGTGTGCCTTTGTCCTGCGCGAAGACTTAGAATCGGACTGTTCGAAGCTGGAAGACGAGTTGAGACAACTCGCAAAGACAGCGCTGCCGCGTTTCAAGCGACCGCGAAAATATATGTTCGTCACTGAGCTGCCCTACACGGCGACGGGAAAGGTACAGCGATTCAAACTGCGTGAGCAATTGCGGGCGAAGCGAGGAGTGGCTTCGTCAAACCGATCTTGAGGTTTTGCCAAGGTGGGTTTCGCGCAAAGGCGCATCTATGAAACAGGCACGTAAGTCAAGTAACGTTGAAACCGGCTGAAGAGCGCACTACTAGCGACGTGGCGCATAACGTCCGTAATGTTGTTCCAAGTTCCGCTGGCATTTGGGTTTGGGATCACCTGACCGGTTAGCCGATCAGACCATCTTACAGACGGTTTTTGTTTTTGGTTTTTTGCCTTTG
>JBGQJU010000089.1:0-23999 GCA_041499185.1 Pyrinomonadaceae bacterium
ACTTCTGCGACCACCTCGCGCGGCCCGTTGTTATTTGTTATTTTGAGCGCTTCAAGCATCTTATTTGACCGACAAACTTTTAATTTCCCTCTCCCGTTGGTAGTGGGTTAGGGAGAGGGCCTAATCGACTCGCTTCCTAATTGTCTTCTTAGCTCCACCCCTCACCCCAGCCCTCTCCCAAAGGAGAGGGAGACTACCCACGTTTCAATAGATAGATAAACAACGGCGCACCAATTAGCGCCGTGATTGCGCCAACTGGTAGTTCGCGCGGTGCGATGATTGTGCGTGCGATCGTGTCGGCAACAATGACAAATGCAGCGCCCGCCAAGGCGGAGGCCACGATCACCAAACGGTTATCGCTGCCAAAAGAAAGACGCACTAAGTGCGGCACCACCAGTCCGACATAACCAACCGATCCGCTCGAGGCGACGGATGCGCCGACCAGCAGGCTCGCGGCCACGAACACAGTGACTCGCACGCGCCCAACTTCGACACCGAGATCGAAAGCATCGCGCTCGCCGAGCATCATCAAGTTCAACGAACGCGCATTCACCGCTAAGAAGCCGACGCCTATTCCAGCCGCGACAAACGCCACGACCAGCAGACTCGACGTCGTTCCCGAAAGGTCGCCCAAGAGCCAGAACGTGAACGAGCGAATGCGCGTTGCATCCATCAGGGTTGTGATGAAAACGATCGCCGACGACAGGAAGGTGGTGACTATGACACCGGCGAGTATCAAACGCTCTGGCGTCGCGCCGGTCCGCCCGCGCGCTAAACGGTAAACGACAAACGTCGCGGCCAGCGCGCCGGCAAAGGCCATCACCGGACGGCTCCATTCGTGCGCTCCAAAAAACACGAGCGCGGTCATTGTCCCCACGGCCGCGCCGTTCGAGATGCCAAGTAAATACGGCTCAGCGAGCGGATTGCGCAGCAGCGCCTGGTAACCCGCGCCCGCCGTCGCCAGACACATCCCGACAGCTCCCGCCAACAGGATGCGCGGCAACCGAATGTCCAGGAGAATTGCCTGCTGTTCGGAAGACAAACCACAATCCGATTTGCCAGTCAGCGCGCACAGCGACGAGGCGAAAGGTAAACGTTGACTGCCAATTACTGAAGCAATAACGAACACCAGAGCAAGTGCGAAGAGAAGCAGGCCACAAACAACGAGCGTGCGACCAAGCGTCGCGCGGCCGACAGTAGTTGATTGAAAACGCTCTCTCATCGAGTTTACTTGAAAGCCTCCGGGTGTAACGCGCGCGCCATCTCCTCCAGGCCGTCAACAAGTCGCGGGCCCGGGCGCGACAAATGATCGTCGTTGATTCTGTAAACTCGATTACTCAAAACCGCCGGAGAATTCTTGAGCGGGGCGGCGACCGTCGAGTTGCCCGATCCCATCGAGCCTCCCGTTTGTAGAATGATTGCTTCAGGCTTCGAAGCGAGCGCGGCTTCGTCGCTGAGTCGCGGGAACCCGCCCGGCACATCTGCGGTCACCGAAACTCCGCCTGCGCGTCGCACTAGATCGGTAAGAAACGCTTCGCGGCCGATCGTGTACAGTGGTTGCTCATACACCTGATAAAAAACCGTGAGTGGCTTGACCTGTTTTGTCGCCGCTTCGACCGCGTCAGCGCGTCTGCGCAAGTCCGCGACGACACCTGCTGCCCGATCATGTTGGCTGAATAAGCCACCCAGAGTTTGGATGGAACGAAAAACATCTTCGAGGCTTTGCGGATTGGTAACGAAAACGGCGATCTTCTGTTGGTCGAGTTGCTTTGTGAATGCCTCAAGCTGTGATGCGGTCGAGACCAGAACGATCTGCGGCTTCAGCGCGATGATTCGTTCGATGCTGGGATGCATCGTGTCGCCAATCTTAGCAACCTTCTTCGCTTCCGCCGGGTAATCGCAGAACTGCGTGTCGCCAACCAGCCGATCGCCGGCGCCGACTGCATATACAATCTCCGTCAGATTAGGAGCGAGCGAGACTATGCGATCGATGTGAGCAGGAACGACAACTTGCCTTCCAACATCGTCGGTCACTGTGAGCGTAAGCCCGCTTTCGCCCTGCACAACCTTTGCATTGCGTCTCGAACAGGCGAAGCCAGAGGCCAGCAGGGCGGCGAACAACAATGCTGCTGCATAACCAAGTGATCTCGATCTTGAAGAGTCGTATCTCAACAAAAAGTCCCGCCAACCTCCTGTCTTCTCGCGAAAGGAAACAGGCTGTCGGTGGGACTCTCTTGAATCAAAAAGGCGAGACCCTTGCGGCCTGAACACCTTTGCGCGAAGCGTTCAGAAAGGCTGCAAAAAGCATCCGTGGCAGGTCTCCTGGCTTCGAGAGTTCAACGAAAACTGAAAACTCTCATCACAGTGGCGCGACCGCGCGGGATTCTCACCCGCTTCCCTATTCTCCTCGCACTTGCGAGGCACCCAGACGCTTCATATTCCAAAGAACAATGATTCTTTTCTGACTGACGCCGGACGTTATCACGCTGGCGCGGCAGGTGTCAAACAAATGTCCGACGAACTTTAGTTTGTCGCGGTGGCGCGTCCCTTGCGCCCCAGGAAACACTTAGAGTTTGACGAACTGGCTTTGCCCTCTGGTTCATCGTCAAGTAAGATTGGCCCGATTCACAAAGAAACGTCTTGGAGTCTCGCTGAAGAAAATGATCAAAACTGTCGAATGGACCAATGAAGGAATTCGGATGATCGATCAGCGGCTGTTGCCGGGCGAAGAGAAATACCTCATGCTCCGATCGTGCGAAGAGGTCGCGGACGCAATCAAGACGATGGCGGTGCGCGGTGCTCCGGCCATTGGCGTATCGGCGGCGATGGGCCTGGCGCTGGGCGCGCAACAGTCGGTCGGCATGTCGGTGGCGGATCTCGAGTACGATTTCGATTACCTGTGCGAAATGATGAGCAAGACCCGCCCGACGGCCGTCAATCTTTTCTGGGCCATCGAAAGAATGCGCGAAGCATTCAAGCGTGCGAAGAATCGCACGCAAGATGTAGAAGAGATCAAAAGAACCCTGGTGGACGAATCATTGCAGATTCTGCAAGACGACCTTGACGCGAATCGGTCAATCGGCCGCTTCGGCGCCGAGTTGATTCCCGATGGCGCAACTGTTCTCACACACTGTAACGCGGGTGCTCTGGCAACCGCCGGCGATTACGGCACGGCCCTCGGTGTAATTCGCGGCGCGCGTGATGCAGGAAAACATATTGCAGTGATCGCCGACGAGACGCGGCCGTTTCTGCAAGGCCTGCGCTTGACCGCATGGGAGCTGGCGAAGGACGATATTCCCGTCACGGTCATCACCGACAACATGGCGGGACACGTAATGAAGGGCGGAAAAGTTGATGCCGTAGTCGTCGGCGCCGATCGCATTGCCGCGAACGGTGATGCCGCCAACAAGATCGGCACCTACATGGTTGCCGTGCTCGCCAAACGACACAGTATCCCGTTCTATGTAGCAGCGCCGCTAAGCACCCTGGATCTCTCGATTCCTTCGGGTGATCACATCCCGATCGAAGAGCGCGACACACGAGAAGTCACGCACCTTCGCGATCAGCAGTTAGGACCCGACGGCGTTGAGGTTCACAATCCTGCGTTCGACGTAACTCCGAACGAATTGATCACCGCGATCATTACCGACAAGGGTGTCGCGCGCCAACCATATGTTGAAAGTTTGCGCCGCTTGGCTGAGGAGAAGAGTGCGGGTTCGGGAGCTTAGGCATTGTGTCTTTTCGCGAAGCGACTCTGCTTCCACCAGTCGATGGTTAGCCGCAATCCTTCGCGCAATCCTACCCGCGGCGCAAAGCCCAGCAACTCACGGGCGCGTGTGATATCTGCCAGACTGTGTCGCACGTCACCGCTGCGCGGCGGTTGATAGTCCGCTTGTACTTCGCTTTTGCCGGTCAGGCTCTTTAGTTCATCGAGGAGTTGATTCAGCGTAATCCGCTCGCCGTTGGCGATGTTGATGATCTGACCGATTCCTTTCTCAGTCTCAGCCGCGCGCAGATTTGCCTCGACGACGTTGCCGATGTAGGTGAAGTCGCGCGACTGGTCGCCGTCACCGTAAATCACCGGTCTTTCGCCGCTGAGTAGCGCGCTAATGAAACGTGAGATCACGCCTGAATACTGCGAACTGGGATCCTGACGAGGACCAAAAACATTGAAGTAGCGAAGGGAGATAGTCTCGAGGCCGTAAACTCGGGTGAACACTTGGCAGTAGTACTCTCCGACGAGCTTCGCGACGGCATAAGGCGACAGCGGTTCCGGCAACATCGCTTCCTGTTTCGGAAGTGCTGGCTGGTCTCCGTATGCCGAACTCGATGCGGCATAAACAATCCGCCGCACCTTCTTCTCGCGCGCCGTCGCCAGCAAAGAGAAAGTAGCATCGACGCAAGCCGTGTGAGTTTCCCGTGGGTTCTCAACTGATCGAGGTACGGAAGGGATCGCAGCTTCGTGGAAGACTAGCTCGACATCATCGAGCGCGCGTGATAACTCAGTCTCGTTTGTCAGGCTCGCCTGAATAAAATCGAAATCGCCGCCGATATCTTCAAGGTTTTCCCGATGACCGGTCGACAAGTCATCAATCACCCGCACACGAGCGCCACTCGCCACGAGCGCGGAAGCAATGTGCGAGCCTATGAAGCCCGCGCCGCCGGTAACTAAAGCTATTCCTGAAAAACCCATACGAAATTTCCAATTGCCGATTGCCAATTGCCGATTGCTAGCTTTTCATTGCGCATTGCGAAGCACTCCGTTCAGATCATTGGGCTATTCATTGGGCGATGGAGTTGCGGAGGTGAGCCAATCGGCAATCGACAATTGGCAATCGGCAATGTTCTCATCTCCCGACCCCAACGTAGTCGAAACCAAGTTCGCGCATGTCAGAGGGGTCGTAAATGTTACGCAAGTCGGCAATTCTCGGGCTCTTCATCAAATCGCGAATGCGGGCCATATCCAGCGCGCGAAACTGGTTCCACTCGGTCACAAAGACCAGCGCATCGGCATCTTTGACCGCCGCATATTCATCCTCGGCATAGTCGACTGCGGGCAGAATCTTCTGCGCCTCAGCCATCGCGGCCGGATCATATGCCCGAACTCTTGCGCCGCGCGCCAGTAGACCGTTGATAATGTCGACCGAGGGTGCTTCGCGCATGTCGTCCGTTTCAGGCTTGAACGCAAGACCGAGCACGGCGATCGTCTTGCCCTTGAGGTCACCGACAAGTTTCTCGATCTTTGGCAGCATCGCGCGGCGCTGACGACGATTCACTTCTATTATCGCGTCTACAATCAGCGAATCGCAGCCGAACTGACGCGCCACCGACGAGAGCGCCTGGGTGTCTTTAGGAAAACAAGATCCGCCAAAGCCCGGGCCGGGATGAAGGAACTTGCTGCCAATCCGTCGATCCATTCCCATCGCTCTGGCAACATCGTGCACGTCGCAACCGATCTTCTCGCACAGGTTGGCAATCTCGTTTATGAACGAGATCTTCGTCGCCAGAAAAGCGTTGGCCGCATACTTAATCAACTCCGCCGCCTCAAGCGAAGTGACGACGAATGGCGCCTCGATCAAATAGAGCGGCCGGTAAAGGTCGCGCATTATCGCCACGGCTTCTTCGTCGCGACTTCCGATCACTACGCGATCGGGACGCATGAAATCGTTTATCGCGGCGCCTTCTCGCAAGAACTCGGGGTTCGAAACAATACCAAAATTAACCCGCGTCTTCTGTTGTTGTCTAATAAGGTCGCGAAGATGTTCTCCCGTTCCAATCGGCACGGTAGATTTCGTTACGAGGACTTTGTAGCCGTTCATATGGGCGGCCACAGAGCCAGCTGCCGCTTCGACGAAGCTTAGGTCAGGTGAACCGTCTTCATTGGGCGGAGTTCCAACTGCGAGAAAGATAACAAGAGCCTGCTCGACCGCTGACTCGATGTCAGTCGTGAATCTTAGTCGCCCGGCTTGCACATTCTTCGCGACCATCTGTTCGAGACCTGGCTCATAAATCGGCATGATTCCTGCCGACAGACGCTCGATCTTGTCCCCGTCGACATCGACGCACGTGGCGTCTACGCCAAACTCAGCGAAACAGGCGCCTGTGACCAAGCCAACGTAACCGGTGCCGATTACGGCAATATGCATCTTAAAAGCGACCTTTGGAAAGAATTAAGGAGAGACTGGCTGGCTGAACGCAAAACTTTGCGGGTCAAGCGCGACACAGTGTCGCGTGACCCGCAAAGTGCATTTACTTGACCGCGCGCTGGAGATCCGCGCCGCAGTGTTTTTAGGGAACGTGACAAGCTCGCTTCGACAGCTATTTAGTCGGGCTGATGACGTTCACAGTTCCGCCGAAGCTCAGGTCTTGCTTATGAGTCGTCGCCCAGATAATGGCGGCAACCGCACCACCCGTAGCCAACAGCAACGCCGCCAGCGCTCCCCCGCTCAGTCCGTGGTCCTCATCATCTTTCTTTGCCTGTGGGGTACCTGCAACTCCGCTTTCGCCAGCGGCGATCTGCTTGACTGTCGTACCCGAACGTAGCTCAGCAATGCCAGCCTCAGTGCTAACGAAGGTATTGCCGTTCTCGGTGTTCACGCTAAAAGAAGTGGCCTTGCTTCCATCAACCACAACCGCCCCATTCTTGGTGGCGAGGTTGACGGAAACGCCTACGGCTGTCGAGACACGTGCGCGGCCCGAGTCCAACAGGCCCATGATGCTGTTGTCGGTGAAACTCAGTTTCAAACTGCTGTTCGCCGACAGATCAATTCGGCCGAGTTTGCCCAGGCTTACCGTAGCGCTGCTATCCTTCGCGGTGACGATGACACTGTCGGAAAAGATCGTCCCGCCGGAAATAGCCTTCTGGCCGTTTACGGTAACCTCGCCAATCACGGACAGCGCACCAGATCGCGCTCCTGGCGTGGCCAGTGTGAACATCGAGTACACAGTCAGGACGGCCGCTGCCACAGAGGCCGCGACGAACTTGCGGCTCCAAGTTTTGTTAATCATTCTAACGTTCCTCCCGTATAGTGAAACCAAATTCCAATTGCGCGCCGCGACGGTTCCCGTTGTGTTTCCGTCTCAGCTACCCGTGCGAAACGCCCAAAAGGTACGATGGCGAGCCACAGAGGCTAATAACACTTGGCTTTTTACACGAAACACTAGCCTTGTGTCAACAATCATTTAGCGGAACTTTTACACAAAACTGTGCTTTTTCAAAACCAGCGCCGAGAGGATACCACGCACGGTGGGCCTAGTCCAGAAGTTTTCTTCCCGAAATCGCTTTGCTTGAGCAGCTTTCGCTCGAACCCTTACCTCGTCGTAATTTCTGCCGCCAAAGGGCGTACTTGGCACATTTAGAGCCTCACGTTTCGGCAGCAAACAGCATATTCAAAAGGAATTACGGAGTTATCACGCGGCGGGGACGAGTGGTTGGCCCGCCACGCTTTGGAGCACCGGCGCGCGGTTGCCGGCCATCAACAGCACGGCCTTTGCGCGTAGCCTCAACCTGTTCGTACGGGTCAAGCCGCGCGAACACGTAAAAGATCTCTCCAGAGCGCACCGATCCAAGGAACCTGAGGGTTCCGCCCAGAACCGCGCTAACGCGCAGTGTCGCAGGCCTTGGGGGATGCTCGAATAGCGTACCCATTTCGTCAGCCGCCACGGCTTCTAACTCCGGAAGGTAATCGTTTGCAGACTCGCGAGCGATACGTATGGCAATCTGACGGAGCGCGCGAATGCGATTGGAATTGCGACGATAGTATGCCCGGCTGATCTCGCGACGGCTCACGCGATCGTCAACAACCTCCTGTTCGTTTCGCAGATATCCCAGATAAGCGCGAACGACCGGACCAAACTCCTCATCTTCTCGACTCAGCCGGCTTTGTGCGGCGACCTGGCTCGCTGACAGCCCCCAGATGAACACCATAACGATCGGCAAACCAAGCCTCAGTATCGAGCTCTCGCTTCGCATCTTTTAGAGGTGCGTACATTCCGACATGCAGGAATGTTTACGCGGCTCCCTTGGGTTTCCAGCTAGAAGATTATAGCAGCATCGCCCCAGACACATTGCGCCCCTGTTTCGCCAATGTTACATTGATCTTCCGATCCAGTTAAGCGCGACGCAGTCCAGACCCATGGCGGATCAATCTTTCAAAGCTGAGTTCTCGGGACGGAAAGTTGCCCTCGGCATCACTGGCGGTATTGCAGCCTACAAAGCCGCCGAAGTTCTGCGGGGTTTACAGCGCGCAGGTTGCCTTGTGCGCGTCGCGATGACCAGGCGAGCTTGCGAGTTTATCCAGCCGCTCACCTTTCGCGCGTTATCTGGCTCGCACGTGATGGTCGATGACTATGCGCCCGACAATCCTGACCCGATCGCCCACATCACTTTCTCGCAGACAGTCGATTTGCTTGTGATAACGCCGGCAACAGCTAACATCATTGCCAAATTTGCCAACGGTATCGCAGACGACTTCCTGACCTCCACATATCTAGCCTCAACTGCGCCAGTTCTGATCGCGCCGGCAATGAATACGAGTATGTGGAATCATCCCGCCACGCAACGCAATCTGCGTCAATTGCGGGCCGACGGTGTTACTGTTATTGATCCGGACGCCGGCGAAATGGCCTGCGGCACGATAGGTCCCGGACGTTTGAGCGAACCGGAAAAGATTGTTGCGGCCGCCCTCGAGCTGCTGCGAGCCGGTACCAAAGTTGCACGCGGAGATTTGGCTGACGAGCGCCTCTTGATCACTGCGGGAGCCACACGGGAAGAGATCGATCCGGTTCGCTTCATCTCGAACCGCTCTTCAGGCCGCATGGGATTCGCAATCGCGCAGGCGGCGCGCAGTCGCGGCGCCCAAGTCACTGTAGTCGCCGGCGTCACTACGGCCGCACCGCCGGCTGGTGTCAATATTGTGCGCGCGCAATCAGCAGAAGAGATGCGCGCGGCGGTGATGAAAGAGATTTCCAAAGCCTCGGTTTTCATCGCGGCCGCTGCCGTAGCTGACTATCGCCCACTGAAGCGCGCTGCAAGCAAGATAAAGAAGGCAGATGAGCGACTGGTTCTAACTCTCGAGCGCACTGCTGACATTCTCAGCGACGTTTCGAGGTCGCGACACGATGGTCTGCTGGCAATCGGGTTCGCCGCGGAAACTGCGAATGTTGTCGAGCACGCGCGAGAAAAACTGGCTAAAAAGAACCTGGATGCCGTCGTGGCCAATGACGTGACGCGCGATGGCGCGGGCTTTGACACTGCCACAAACGCGATCGCGATCATCACTCGCGATCGCGAAGAGGCGCTCGAACTCCCGCTAATGTCAAAACTCGATGCCGCGCATCGTATTCTCGACGAGATCGTCCGGCTTCGCGGTACACGCCGGGATGACACGGTTGCCAAGCCGGGAATGGCTCAAGGTGGATAAGGCTGCTGGTCCAAACAGAATTGTGTTTCTGCTAGCTACTTTAGTTTGATTGTCATCAGAATCTCATGCCCTTCAAATCGATATCTAAGGAATTGCTTTCACTGACCGAGGACACTCGCGAGCATCTCAATTACCTCCGGGAACTCGGCGTTGAAAATTTGGAAGACTTGACAGGCCTGCC
Source organism: Pyrinomonadaceae bacterium (assembly GCA_041499185.1). Lineage (GTDB taxonomy): Bacteria > Acidobacteriota > Blastocatellia > Pyrinomonadales > Pyrinomonadaceae > JAOAPY01. Next base: position 9,604 of record JBGQJU010000089.1, read on the forward strand.
AGCCCCAACAGTTAGTGAAAGAATTGCTGCATCAACCCAAGCGGCAACCGCGCCACCAAGCTCTTCGTTTAGCGCTCCGGATAATTTCCCGTTAGTCGAGAAACCCATCCCGCAATTTCAAACAACGCATAGACCGCCCGTGAAATCGCCCGCAAAGCCTGCGGCGACACCTCTGCCGCAGGACACGTTGTTCGGCGACATTTTCGTCAAGGCAGAGGATCGATTGCCTGAATCCAGCGAGACTTTCGATCAAATCTGGGCCGACGTAGGCAATTGCACGCGCTGCCCGCTTTGCCACGGCCGCACTAACATCGTTCACACCGAGGGGAATCGCAACGGTCGACTGATGTTTGTAGGCGAGGCGCCGGGAGCAGATGAGGACAAGCAGGCCCGGCCGTTTGTCGGTCGCGCGGGTCAACTGCTGACCAAGATCATCGAAGCGCTCGGGATGAAACGCGAGGAAGTTTTGATCGGCAACGTTAATCGCTGCCGACCGCCAGGAAACCGCGCGCCGACGACGGAAGAAGCGGCGATGTGCAAACCTTTTCTCTTGCGCGAGATCGCCGCCGCGCGTCCGGATGTGATCGTCGTACTGGGAAATACGGCGATGAAGAACCTGCTGGAGACAAGGGAAGGGATCACGCGCGTGCGGGGACGGTTTCAGGACTTCAAAGGCATCAAGGTCATGCCGACGTTTCATCCAGCTTTTCTGCTGCGCGATCCTTCAAAGAAACGCGAGACCTGGGACGATTTAAAGAAGGTCCGCGATTATCTCGACAGCACGGCAAGCCAACCTCATTGAGTCCAAGCTCACCGGCTCTTTCCGAATCCTGAAATTCGCGTTAACGTTCCCGCGTGCCGAAGGACTCAGCAACTCGAATGAAATCCTCAACGGGCGACTTCAGCGGCCGGGCCCTGCAAGAATCCGCGCCGCAGTATGCTGACGTGGCGGTGCCGGTTCATGTGAGTCTCACTTTTACTTATCGACTAACCGAATCAATGCAAAAGCTTGCGCAGGTGGGCGCGCGAGTGATGGTCCCGCTTGGGCGCAAACTCACCACGGGCTACATCGTCGGATTGCGCGACAAGCTCCGGCCCGGCTCGAGTCTGATTGAATCAGAGATCAAGGAAGTCGCCGAACTGCTTGACTTGGAGCCAGTCGTCACGCCGGAATTGCTGCAAATCACTCGATGGGTTTCCGATTACTACGCCTCGCCCTGGGGCGAAGTGATCAAGGCGGCATTGCCGCCCGGCATCAGCGCCAACATTGAGCAGTTCCTTTCGATCACAGCCGCAGGGCAAACGGTGTTGGCAAAGCCATCGACTGCCCAATCTTCCACAATCAAATCACGCCTGCTGCGCCTTGCTGCCGATAAAGGGGAGTTGAGTCTGCGCGCCGCGGCCAATGTTCTCGGGCAGACGCAGGCTGCCCATGCCGCGCGCGAGCTTGAACGCGCAGGCTTGATGGAAATCGCGCAACGACCAGGCAGCGCTCCAGTCAAAGAAAAACTGCAGCGCGCAGTGCGGCTGGCTTCACCGACTGTGTTGGATGCTGCCGACCAACGTGGTAGCAAATTCAATCAATCACAGCAGCGAGTTATCCGGACACTGAAGGCCGCCGATGGAGTGATGCCACTGAGGCAGTTGCTCGCGGCGGCGCGGGTGAGTGAATCCTCGATAAAGACGTTAGAAAAAAGAGAGGTCGTTGAGCTATTCGATCAATCAGTTCGCAGAGATCCTTTGGCGACGGCGGGCATCCTGCATCCGGATGCGCACGAACTAACTGACGCGCAAGTCGCTGTCCTCCGACAGATCGAAAAGCCACTGGCCCAGAAAATCTATGCAACATTCCTGCTTCACGGCATCACCGGAAGCGGAAAAACCGAAGTGTACATGCGGGCCATGCGCGCGACGCTGGATCTCGGCCGTTCCGCGATGATGCTCGTACCCGAAATTGCGTTGACGCCGGTCTTCTCGCGCCGTTTGCGCGCACAGTTTGGCGACCAGGTAGCGATCTTTCATTCGTCGCTTTCAAAGGGCGAACGCTTTGACGAATGGAACAGAGTGAAGAATGACAAGGCACGCATCGTTATCGGCACTCGTTCCGCAGTCTTCGCGCCCGTGAGCGATCTGGGTCTGGTGATTGTCGATGAAGAGCACGAGTCGACTTACAGGCAGCAAGACTCTCCCTACTACAACGGGCGCGACGTGGGCATCGTGCGAGCCGAGAAAGAATCCGCAGTCGTGGTTCTCGGCTCGGCGACGCCATCGCTCGAATCGTTTCACAACGCGCGTATTGGCAAGTACCGTTACCTCAATCTGCCGGATCGGATTGCCAACCGCCCGCTGGCCAGTGCGCGAATCGTGGACATGCGCGAGGTCTTTGCACGCTACGGCAAACCAAGAGTTTTCTCCGATGAACTGCTTGCGGCGATCGAGGAGACTCAGAAGCGCGGCGAGCAATCGATCATCCTGCTCAATCGTCGGGGTTATTCCAGCTTTGTTCTCTGCCGCTCGTGCGGAGAATCGATCCACTGTCCCAATTGCGACGTGACGCTCACGTACCATCGCAGTGAGCGAGTCATCGTCTGTCACTATTGCAACCACCGACAACCTGCGCCTTCGCTCTGTCCAAACTGCCACGGAAAGTACATCTACTACATCGGCGAAGGCACTGAACAGATTGAAGAGATGATCCGGGAACTCTTCCCCGCTCTGCGGATCGCTCGCATCGATCGCGACACGACCTCGCGGCGCAGCCTGTTTGAAAAATCGCTATTTGATTTCAGCGCGGGGAAGCTCGACATGCTGGTCGGGACCCAGATGCTCGCGAAGGGCCACGATTTTCCCAACGTCACCCTGGTCGGTGTAGTCTCGGTCGATGCGGGTTTGCAACTACCTGACTTCCGCGCCGCCGAACGGACGTTCCAACTAATCACGCAGGTAGCTGGTCGCGCGGGGCGCGGTGACCGTCCCGGTCACGTTCTGATTCAAACCTATCATCCGGATCATTATGCGCTGCGGCATGCCTGCGCCCAGGATTATGCGGGCTTTTATGACGAAGAGATTCGCTACCGGCAGAACCACTCCTATCCGCCGTTTGTCGCGCTGGCCTCGTTGTTGGTGCACGGCCCTGACCTCAAACGAATCAGAGCCACGGCGTCAGCCTTGCGAAAGGAGTTAGACCTTGCCAACCAAGATCGCGCTTGCCGCATTCTCGGCCCAGCACCAGCGCCACTGTCACGATTGAAGGGCGAGCATCGGATACAACTGCTCCTGAAGTCGCGCAGCCGGCGTCAGTTGCGTAAGATTATTGATGCTGCAGTCTCAGCGGTCACCGGCGCCGGCCACAACTCGCGCACAATCAACGTTGAAATTGATCCGATCTCAATCATGTGATTACCAAACACTAGTTCAGAAAAAGGTCCGGCTCTAGATCGGGAAACCGGTCTGGGCGCGCTGCCACCTGCCCATAACGTCGTGATCCGAGATTTCAATTGCGAGCGTGGCGAGTTCGCGTTCGATCAGCTCCATATCGATGCGGTTCGAGAGGGAGCGAACGACCGTGACTGCGTCTTCGAGGTCACGGTCGCGCGTCGCGAGGATTTTCAGAATGACGAAATCCTCTGGTGAAACCACTCGCAGGGGCTGTTGGCGAAGCAATCCCTCCAGCGATCGTGCTAGCACCTGGCGGGCATACCGAGGCGATCGGGGCTCGACCAGATCGGCGGTATTCAGCGAGCCCGCCGCTCCTCCGATGATAGTGATACGACTCAGGAACTGACCGCCAAAGCGCAATCGATCGAACGCGAGAATCACGTCAAAGCCCGCCGCACGAAATGCCGCTTCACCCTGCGTCCCGCTCACGTCCGCCACTGCCAGATCAGCGTCCCTGGTTTCGCGCGGCTCGCCATAGACAGCAAGCGCAAGTCCGCCATAAGCTGCGGTCTCGATGCCAGCTTGCTCAAACGCCTGAAAGGCGGCGAGCAGGACTGCGACTGGATCGTTCAGATCGATGGTTGGCATCACTTTCAGTTTCGCTCCGCGGCTCGAGTAGTTGTCGGCCCAAGGCGGCAAGTTCAAGCGTGGCGCGCCGCAGCGCAATGCGACGACGGTCGGCCTCGGCCAGGCGTCGTGCTAGTTCTTGCGGGTTAATGTTCACGATGCGTGAGTATAGCGCAATCTGAAAGTCGTTGGCTCGAAATCCATCTGCCTCCAGTCGGCGATTCCGTCTTGGCGTTGGGGGCAACTTGGCGAGTAAACTGTCGGCCATGAATATCAAAGAATTGGCTGCGCTGACCGGCGCGGGCATCGAAGCAAACTCCGCGGATATCAACATCGAAGGCGCGGCGGGATTGGACCAGGCGACAACTGGCCAGGTTACGTTTCTCGCCAACCCGCGCTACACGCCGCGCGTGCAGACAACGCGCGCGTCGGCGATCTACCTCGGCGAAGGCGTTGCAGCGGGCCGTGACGACATCGTGGTGTTGCGCGCAAAAGATCCCTATCTCGCTTACACACGTGCGTTGCGTATCTTTCATCCCGAACCGTCATTCGAGCCATTCATTCACCCTTCGGCGGTAATCGATTCCACGGCAAAGATCGATGATCACGTTTGGATCGGCGCTTGCGCCGTGATCGGGCGGAACGTCGAAATCAAAGCGGGTGTGCGCATCTATCCGAACGCGACGATTTATGACAACGCCGCCGTCGGCAAAGATTCCGTTATTCACTCAGGCGTGGCTGTACGCGAAGATACGCAGATTGGCGAGCGCGTAATCATTCACAACAACGCCGTGATCGGTTGCGACGGCTTTGGCTATGCGAAGGACGAGGAGCGGCACTGGTTGAAGATTCCGCAAACTGGCCGCGTCGTGATCGAAGACGACGTGGAGATTGGCGCCGGCAGCACCATCGATAGCGCATCGGTGGGCGAGACGCGCATCGGCCGCGGCACAAAGATCGATAACCTCGTGCAGATTGGCCATTCATGCACAGTGGGCGAAGACTCGCTGTTATGCGCGCAGGTAGGTCTGGCCGGTAGTTCTCACATAGGTAATCGCGTCGTGCTGGCAGGACAGGCAGGCGTCGCGGGACACCTCACTATCGGCGACGACGTCGTGTTGACGGCAAAAAGCGCCACCAGCCACGACGTCCCTGACGGAAAAGTGATCTCCGGAATTCCGGCGTTCGACAATCGTGACTGGCTGCGATCAACCGCGGCGTTCAGACGGTTGGGCGAGATGCAGCGCACGCTTCGTGAATTGCAGAAGCAATTGGCCGCTATTGAAGGATCATCTGTCAATGAATAGCAGGCTGTCGGCGGACGACGCAGCACTATTGAGGATCATGCCAAGACAAGACACAAGACTAGCGATGCTGTCGCTCAAACCGGCGAGCCGTGTCAAATGAATTGAATGATGCTGCTGGAATGATATGCGGAAACCGGATAAAATTCCGGGCCGGCCGGTTCCGAACGTTAAGTCGGTGAGGCGGAGCGAGTCATAGGAAGCTCCGTTTAGCAGTTCATTCCGACGAGAAACGGCGCTGGAATCTTATGCGGAAACAGATAAACAATAGTTAGCTGGACAGAATCGAGAGCGCTACTAAACTGGAGGAGGTGAAGCATGTTTCGAATACTGAAAGGCCTGACCCTACTGGTACTGTGCACCACCGTCGTATCGGCACAGAGTTCAACAAAGAAACCCATCGAAGGCGCCTGGAAGGTGACAGAGATTGTTGTCACTGGGGCGGACGCATCAAATGTGCAAAACCCGCAGCCTGGGCTGATCATCTTTGCCCAGAAGCACTACAGCGTAATGTGGGTTCCAGGAAACCAACCGCGCAGTCTGTTCAAAGGAGAGGACCCCACAGACCAGGAAAAGATCGCAGCTTACGATTCTTTCGTCGCCAATTCGGGCACCTACGAAGTAGCTGGAGCAACATTAACGCTCCACCCGATGGTCGCCAGATCTCCGAACTTCATGGCAGGCGGAGTAGCGAAATACCAACTGCGGATCGAGGGAACAACACTGTGGCTCACCCAGAAAAACACGGACCTCAGTCTTCGCACCGGGGACCGCGTTGCGCCATCGTCCGGCCCGGCCAGCGAAACGCGGCTGAAGCTTAGTCGCGTTGAGTGACTTGCGCATACAAAGCAAGAAATGACGTGAGTCCTGGGCCCTCTCCAAGCGTGGGTACTGCGTAGCCTTGACGATGGGTAATGCCAAGGCCATTGATATCTTCGCCGAATTGGACCGACACTCGGTAAATATTCAAGTCAAGGCGATTCGTCACAAAGAGGAACGTTGGATGGCCAATGATCTCAGTTTCTCGATCGGTGGGACTTAGACATCTCCTGTGCCGCCAAAGTCCGTTGACTTCTATTTCAGATTGGAATAGAAGCAAGGGCCAAGCGCACTGCTGGCTTAGTTGTGAGCCCTGTTGCCGGCGCGCCGAGTGTTGCATCTGAACTGTTGGCTACGTCGCTCATTCTAGAGACTCGACCTGACTTTTCAACATAGATGTCTCAACCGTTCGACGCTTCGGGCGAAACGCCGTCAATACTGATGACTGGTTCCGCGCTCTGTGCTAATGTTGCACCCTCGCAGGGAGGAAGAACCGTAGATGGCTGAGTACCTGCTCATCGAGTCGCGCGATCCGTTTGAATCCAACGACGTCGGCTACTACTACGACTTGGCCAAGGGGCTGGTCGAGAGCGGTAATCAGGTGACTCTTTTCCTCGCCCAGAACGGGGTGCTGTCAGCGCGTCCGTCGGCGCACTCGGCCGCGCTCAGCGCGCTGGCGCGGAGCGGCGTGACGGTGCTCGCCGATGACTTCTCGCTGCAGGAGCGCGGCATTGCCAAGCTGGCCGAGGGCGTCACCGCAGCCCCCATCGACGCGGTCGTGGACCATCTCGCAGCCGGCCACAAGACCCTCTGGCACTAGCAGACGACGCATGTCCAGGAAGACACTGACCATCGCGCTCATGGATCCTCCCTACGAATCGGAGAACCTCACCACAGCGTTTCGGATCCTCGACGTCGCCGCCCGGCGCGGGTACCACATCAACGTCTTCGCCTACGAGGGGGCCGCGGGCCTGGCGTTCGTGCGCCAGACGCCGCACCCGAACCCCGTCCACGGCAAGGACGTGGCAGAGGAGAACCACCCCACCACAAAGGACCAGGTCGCGGCCCTGCTCGCCGCGGCCGAGCAGAGCGGTGGCAAGGTGGACTGGGTCAACTGTGGCATGTGTGTCGACGAGCGAGGTGTTAACGAGTTCGTGCCGGGCACGCGACGCGGCTCGCCGGCTGACTTTCACGCCTTTGTCGAGGCATCGGACAACGTCCTCGTCATCCCAACCAAGTGAGGTGAAGCCGTGGCCAAGAAGACGCTGAACATCGTGGAGTCGGCTTATCGAGCTGTGATGGAAGAACAGGATGACACCATCCTCTGGCTGCTCGCCGCGATGCAGGGCGCGGGTGCGGAGCACACCGTGGTGCTGCGCGGCAACGCAGTGAACTACGCGGTCGCCGGCCAGGGCGTCGCGGGCCTCACAGTCGGCGAGTGGAAGCAGACCCAGGCCCCGAAGATGGATCGCGATGTCCTGGACCTGATCGAGAAGCGGAAGATTCCCGTGTACGTAGTAGAGGAGGACCTCGCCGACCGCGGGATCGAGCACGGCGAGCTTGTGCCGGGCGTACAGTTGCTGTCACGGACGGAGCTGCCCGGGCTCTTCGCCGAGTACGCGCTGGTCGCCCACTGGTAGCCCTTGGTCGCGGCGGAGCGGCGCGGGCTGGTGTCTCTCATCGGGATCTAGTGCCCATAGAAACCGCCCGTCTCCGGGGGTCGGCAACGGATCCTTCGAAGCACACGCCTTTTTCTTATTGACCTCAGCCTACCTGTTTGTCTTTCTCGCTGTCTAACCGTACTTGACAGGTGATTCTGTCAGCGATAGTGTTGGGCACAACTTCTATTCATTTATCCAAAAGGAGATTTCGATGTTGCGAAAAACAGCTCAGCTTTTCGCGGTTTTGGTTTTGCTGCCGCCTGCCACTTTTTACGCCCAACATGCCATGACGAATGGTGCTTCAAAGATGACCACTGCGCAGAAGATCGCCTTCGCGATGAGCGTGGCGCCCGCAGACATTTCTCGTCGTGCCACAATTATGGACATGACTGACATGGCGAAGCCGAAGCAGTTACGCGCGGGCAAGAATGGATGGATGTGCGCTGTCATGGTACTAGGCAGGAGCAGCGAGGCGATGTGCCTGGACAAAGAGTGGCAGAAGTGGGCGCAAGCCTGGATGAGCAAGAGTCAGCCGAAGATCGACGGGACGGGCATCGCTTACATGCTCCGTGGCGATAAGGGCGCGAGCAACACTGACCCATACGCCACTGGGCCAACCGCTGACAATCAGTGGGTTGTCGCGCCGCCACATATTATGGTGCTCTACTCAGATCCAAGGATGCTGGATGCTTATCCCACGGATCCGAAGAGTGGCGGGCCGTGGGTAATGTGGAAGGGAACGCCCTACGCCCACGTCATGGTGCCAGTGTCGCCTTCGAAAGCACCGATGATGTCGTCCAAGTAGACGACTGATCAATTTCACTCCCCGATGCGCACACTGGCTTCACGTTCAAACTACGCTGTGATTTGCAAAAGCAACTAGATAAGCTTTCGCGCAATACATCTCCTTTTGCTGTCGTGCCGAAAGATCCTAGTCTGCGCGCTGCCCGTTGGACGGAGCCCAAACTGATCGCTGAGGTGGCGTTTATTGAATGGACTTCAGATGGTTCAATCAGGCATCCATCGTTTCAGGGTTTGCGTGAGGACAAACATCCGAAAGAAGTCGTAAGGGAAGTGCCAAACGACCCACCTCCCCTAGCGAGAAAAAAAAGCAAGACTTTCTGCAACAAGGGCGAAGAAGAAAAGTTCATTCTAAGCACAGGGAGATGGCCAAAAACACGGGTAAAGGTTCACATAAGGGCGCTGTGACGTTGTGCATGCGCTTGGTCGATCCACATCTTCCCGAAGCTTCATGAGCATGTAGAGATCGGCTTCAATGAAATCGTTGTACTCGATGAATGGCGCATCCGACTCCCGCCAGTGGCCGGTATTATCACGACAAAGTCATCGACGCCGCTCTCACCCAAGAAACAACGGAAGTTGGCAGTGAATCGTAAATCGTGAAACCGCAGGGCGGCGAGGAGTTTTTTGGAGACACGTTGAAATAAGCGGGGCCGGGAATTTCCGGCCCCCGCTTGTCTATTCGCTCAAACCCGCCGATCTGGTTAGACTTTTGCGGCCTTTGTTCGGATGAAAGCGTAATTCAGTTGCGGCAGGGAATTGAAGTCCGCGGCCTTCTTGCAAAACTCTTTCGCTTGGTTCAAGTCACCTTTCCCCTGATAAGCCTGGCACAAGCGATAAAGATCGTAAGGGTTTTGTTGGTTGGCCTGTTGCAGCTCGCTCACCGCTTTTGCGTAGTCTTTCTCCTCGAGAGCGATCATGCCAATTAGCTCATGAGCTTGTCGCGCCTGCGCTGGGTTCTTCGCGGCCTCGGTGCCTTTGCGAAAGGCTTCGGCTTCCATTTTTGCTGTGGCAAAGTCTTTCTTTCCCAACGCCACTCGGGTCAGATTGTAGTGATGAAAGAGTCTTGCGTTGTCTTTGATCTCCTGCGAGAGGCTGGAATCTTCCGTCATCTTGAGACCTCGTTCATAGAGCGCCTTTGCCTCATCATACTTGCCCATCTCCAGCATGATGTTTCCCTTGAGTTGCAGGTCACCAGTCATCGCGGGAACGTCGTTGGTCTTCTCTCCCAGCGCATATTGCTTATCGACTTCCTCGAGCGCCGTGTCCCACTTGCCGCCATCGACATCAACCACAGTCAAGGCAAACAACGCGGTGCGGCGTTCCGCATCGCTTCGGGCTTTGTCGGTAATCTTTTGTAACTCGGCCACCGCTTCATCCGCGTTTCCCTTATACAACAGAGCCGCGGCAATCCCCTGGTGGGAATTGATAAAGTTTGGATCGATTGCCAGCGCCTTGCGATACTGCATGATCGAATCGTCAAACTTTCCAATCTTCAACAGCAGTTCCGCGTAGGAGTCATAGGGATTTGGATCGTTGGGAATGAGCTCAATGTATTTCTTGAACGCCTGCTCCGCGTTTGGGTAATCAACATTTTGCCGATACGCATAGCCGAGAAGGTTGTAGGCTGAGGAGAAACTGGGAGCCAGCTCTGTCGCTTTCTTGTAATGGGCAATGGCCTGGGGCATATCCTGTTGACCGAAGTAGTAACCAGCCAGAGCAAAGTTGGCGCGCTCGTCATTCGGATAAGCTGCGACGAGTTGCTCGAAGTATTCTTTCTGCTTCGCGGCATTGCCGTTTGCTCCTGCCTCTGTGCCGAGGATTAGAAGCTTCTCACCATTGGAGGCTTTGTCTGAGAGACTTACTGCTTTCTTCAGGTGCTCGAAAAATTCCTTTCCAGTGGGACTTACCTGGGCCCTACTCAGTTCTGCCCAGGCGAAGTTTGGATCGAGCGAGATCGCTTTATCAAAATGCTGTATGGAATCTTGTATTAGCAACTTCTCGTTGAGATCACGGCCTTGCAGAAATTCCTTCCGCGCTTCATCCGAAGAAGTAGTGACAGGAATCTTGCCGGCAGCGCTCGGCTCCGTGTTCGCGGCCACCGGACTCTTGTTAGTGCTTTCGTCTACCTTTGCGCAACCACTTAGCGCAACGGTTGCGGCGACAACCAGGGCCAGTAAAAGAAGCATGAATCTGTTGCGGGGCATCGTTTTTCTCCTTCGTGTGTTTGCGCAAGAAACATTTATCGCGAAGCCTGGGTAGCCGGGGTCGGACTCGAACCGAACGACCTTGGGGTTATGAATCAATAACCACTGCTACCAAGTTCCATCATAAGCCTCATAACCAATATAAACTAGAGCGGATTGCACCCAATCGAGTAGTTTATGTGGCCCATGAATTACCTTTGCTTTGTGAAGTCTGGCAAAAGTCTGGCAAAGAATTGGTTCCAAGGTCTTAACCGATCTGATCAGTAGTTGGTCAAGCGGTCTTTCGCCCGTCCATCATCTCCCGCTAAACGCGTAAAGGGGTGACATCCGCCCGCCAGTTCGTGAATTTGGTAATGGGCGCCGCGCGGCCCGTTAACCATTTGAATTTGACACACCATTATCCTTCGCCTTATCCAACGGAACAACTTGTACTGTGGCATCGCGGACCTCGCGGAGAAAGCGGTTGATGACTGAGCCCTGCAGGAGAATATCCCAGCGCGATCGCGCTGATTGTCCGAACACTACATGTGTGATTCCTTCACGCCGTGCAAAATCAATGAGGGCGTCGGCGACATTGCGTCCTTTCAATTTGACAATCTTTGCACCTAACTCTTCCGCGAAGCGAATGTTCTCAACCAGATGGGCATGGTCCTTCGGCTTGATGCGTCCGGGTTCTTCGCGAGGCGTTTCGACGTAGACCGCAACCCAATCTGTAGCCAGGCGTCCAGCAATACGCGATCCCGCTCGCAGAATCCGTTTGGCACTGCCGCGCGAAGCGATCGCCACCATTACTTTCTCCGGAATCGCGGCTTGTTCCAGTCCTTCGCGTTCGCGATAGTCATGCGCTTTCGCAGCCTGATCGTTGGCCACTTGTCTGAGTGCCAGCTCGCGCAGCGCCGTGAGGTTACCTTTGCGGAAGAAGTTGTTCAGGGCCTGCTGGATTTTTTCGACGCCGTAGATTTTGCCCTGCCGCAGGCGCGTGCGCAGCGTTTCGACCGAAACATCGATGTCGATCACTTCATTGGCGCGTTTCAGAAAAGTGTCAGGTATGGTCTCTCGTACTTTGACGCCGGTGATACGCGCGACTGCATCGTTGAGAGACTCGATGTGTTGGATGTTAACAGCGGTAATAACCGAAATGTCAGCGTCAAGAAGCTCGAGCACATCTTCGTAACGCTTTTCGTGTTTTGAGCCGGGCACATTGGTGTGGGCCAACTCATCGACAATAGCTACTGCCGGACGCCGGGCGATCACAGCGTCGACATCAATCTCCTCGAACGTCGCGCCCCGATATTCGATTCGTTTCAAGGGCACTCGTTCGAGCCCATCAACCAGAACTTCGGTATCAATGCGGCCATGCGGCTCGATCAAAGCCAGCACGACATCAACTCCCTGTCGTCTGAGTTCGTGAACTTCCTCCAGCATCCTGTAAGTCTTGCCCACGCCTGCCGCCGCGCCGATGTAGACGTGCAGCCGCGCTTGTCCCTCCGCTTTGAGTTTAGCGAGCAGGGATTCAGGAGACGGTCTGCGAGCGACTTCTTGCATAGTTCTTGAGAAGGACTATTTCTTTGTCATTGGCTTGTGCGCATCAAGCTCTAGATTCAACAAGAGAACATTGACACGCGGCTCACCTAATATCCCGAGCGTCCTACCTTCGGTATGTTTTGCTATCAATGCATTGATTTCATTCTCGCTCATACCACGCTCGCGGGCCACACGCGGCACCTGAAACTCAGCTGCTGCCTGCGAGATGTGCGGGTCGAGTCCAGATGCCGAAGTAGTGACCAAATCGATAGGAACAGGCTTGCCCGGATTCTCCGCTTGCAACATCGCCACGTCCGCCTTCACGCGGTCGATCAGCTTCTGACTCGTGGGTCCAAGATTTGATCCTGAAGATGCTCCCGCGTCATACCCGGTACCAGCGGCACTTGGCCGAGGATGAAAATAGCCGAGGCCAGAGAAGGGTTGGCCTATGATCTTTGAACCGATGATTGTGCCATCCGAGCGTTTTATTAGTTGACCATTAGCTTTTTCGGTAAACACGAGCTGCGCAATCCCGGTAACGGCGAGCGGGTAAATCAAACCGAACAAGACCGTCGTCACAATTGTCATTAGAATCGCAGTGAATAAGTTTTTCATGAACACGTTACCTTTCACGCTAGTCCTATTGCATGAATAATCACATCGACGATCTTAATGCCTATGAATGGCGCGACCAGACCACCGAATCCGTAAATAAAGAGATTGCGCCGTAGCAGCGCTGCCGCACTCATCGCGCGATATTTCACGCCTTTCAAGGCCAGCGGAATCAACGCAATGATTATCAATGCGTTGAAGATCACGGCTGAAAGGATCGCCGACTGAGGAGTTCGCAGTCCCATGATATTCAGCGCATTCAAGACTGGAAATGCCCCCGCGAACATCGCCGGAATGATCGCGAAATACTTCGCCACATCGTTAGCGATCGAGAAAGTCGTGAGCGCACCGCGCGTCATCAGAAGTTGCTTGCCGATCTCGACGACCTCGATTAGCTTCGTCGGATTCGAATCGAGATCGACCATGTTACCCGCTTCCTTCGCGGCTTGCGTTCCGGTGTTCATCGCGACGCCGACATCGGCTTGGGCCAACGCGGGTGCATCGTTCGTTCCGTCGCCGGTCATAGCCACTAACTTGCCGCCTGCCTGCTCGTCTTTGATTAATTTCATCTTGTCTTCGGGTGTGGCTTGGGCGAGAAAGTCATCCACCCCGGCTTCCCGAGCAATTGTCGCTGCGGTAAGTGGATTGTCGCCGGTGATCATCACGGTCTTGATTCCCATTTGGCGCAATTGCGCAAATCGCTCCTTCATCCCACCTTTTACAATGTCCTTCAAGTAAATTGCCCCCAGCGCCCGCTTGTCATAGGCAACAACGAGCGGCGTGCCGCCTTCCGTCGAGATCCTTTCTACGATGCCGCTTAATTCGGCGGACAAACTTTGATCAATCGTGCCTGTGTATTTTGCGATTGCATCAACCGCACCTTTGCGAATCTCTCGCCCATTGAGATCAACGCCTGACATTCTCGTCTGCGCCGTAAAGGGAATGAACGTCGCCTCATGCATTGCCAGCTCGCGCCCGCGAAGTCCGTACTTTTCTTTGGCCAGGACAACGATCGAGCGGCCTTCCGGCGTTTCGTCTGCAAGTGATGAAAGCTGCGCGGCATCGGCGAGAATTTGTTCCTCTACTCCTGACAGCGGAATGAACTCAGTCGCCTGACGGTTTCCAAGCGTAATAGTCCCGGTCTTGTCGAGCAGTAGGGTATTAACGTCACCGGCTGCCTCAACCGCTCGACCTGACATCGCCAGGACGTTGTGTTGAATCAGCCGATCCATACCGGCAATGCCAATCGCGGAAAGCAGACCACCTATAGTTGTCGGAATCAGGCACACCAGCAGTGACACAAGCACGAAGATCGTCTGTGGCGCCCTCGAGTAAATTGCGAACGGCTGTAGGGTGACAACGGCGAGAAGAAAGATAATCGTCAGTCCGGCCAGCAGAATGTTGAGTGCAATTTCGTTCGGTGTTTTCTGTCGCTCAGCCCCTTCAACCAGCGCGATCATGCG